>NZ_JBIVXV010000014.1:0-204629 GCF_044769385.1 Streptomyces sp. NPDC090445
ATGATGCTCCTCTTCTTCGCCCTCCAGCGTTACTTCTTCAAGGGGGTGGGCGAGGGAGCCGTCAAGACCTGAGGCGTACGCCGCCCCCGGCCCCCCCCCCCGCCCCCCCCCCGCCGCCCCCCCCCCCCCCCCCCCCCCCCCCCCCCCACCGGCATATCCGCTTGAGTTCTCCGCGGCGGGCCACCGGACCCACGGAGGCCGCCGGAAACCGGAGATCGGGGGTGCCACTCGTGCGGATCGGACTGCTCACGGAAGGTGGTTATCCGTATGCGACGGGAGAGGCGAGGCTGTGGTGCGACCGCCTCGTGCGCGGACTGCCGCAGCACGAGTTCGAGCTCTACGCGCTGAGCCGCAGCGCCGAACAGGAGGAACGCGGCCGGGTCGTGCTCCCCGAGCACGTCACCCGCGTCTGGACCGCCCGGCTGTGGGCCCCCGCGGACGACGGCCGCACCTACTCCCGGCGTGACCGCAGGCGGTTCGCCGACTGCTTCGAGGACCTGGTCCGGGGGATCTGCGCCGACGAGGCCGAGCCCTTCGCGGCCGGCCTGTACGGACTCGCCGAACTCGCCCGCGAGCAGGGCGGCCTGGACACCGCCCTGCGCTCCGAGACGGCGGTGCGCGCCGTGGAGGCCGCCTGTCGGGCCCCCGGCGCGCGCCGCTCCGTACGGTGCGCACAGGTCGCGGACCTGCTGGAGTTCACCGACGCCCTGGAGCAGCTGCTGCGGCCGCTGTCCCTCGACTGGTACGAGGACCTGCGCGAGGTGGACGTCTGCCACGCCGCCGCGGGCGGTGTGGCGGCCCTCCCGGGACTGCTGGCCAAACGCTTCTTCGGGGTGCCGCTGCTGGTCACCGAGTACGGGGTCCGGCTGCGGGCGCACTACCTGGAGCGGGCCGGTGCGCCCGAGCGGACCGGCGCGGACGCCGCCCCCGGGCGGCCGGGGGGCGCCGCCGACGGCCCCCGGCTCGCCGTCCGGGCCCTGCTCGCGGCCTTCCACGGACGCCTCGCCTGCGAGATCTACGCCCGGGCCGACCTCCTCGTCGCCGGCAACGCGCACGCCCGGCGCTGGCAGGAGCGCTGCGGGGCCGCCCGGGACCGGATGCGGACGGTGTACCCGGGGATGGAGGCGGACCGATTCGCCGCGGTCGGGGAGGAACCGGACCGCGGGGACCCGGACACGCTCGTCTGGGTCGGCCGGGTCGAGCCCGCCAAGGACCTGATCGCCCTGCTGCACGCCTTCGCCGAGGTCCGCAAGGCCGCCCCGGACACCCGGCTGCGGATCTTCACCACCGCCGTCGTCCCCGGCTACCTCGCCGACTGCCGCTCCCTCGCCGCACAGCTCTTCCCCGACGAGGCCGCCGACGCCGTCACCGCGGGGGAGAACCCGGTCACCTTCGAGGAGATCGGCGGCCCCGACGCCCCCACCCCGGCCGACGCCTGGGGATGCGGGCGGGTCGCCGTGCTCTCCTCGGTGATCGAGGGCTTCCCGATCACCCTGGCCGAGGCGATGCTCTGCGGCCGGGCCACCGTGTCCACGGACGTCGGAGCCGTCTGCGAGGTCATCGGCGGCACCGGCCTCGTCGTCCCGCCCCGCAACCCGCGGGCCCTCGCCGACGCCTGCCTGTCCCTGCTGCACGACCCCGAACGGGCCCGGCGGCTCGGCGCCGCCGCCCGCGCCCGGGCCCTCGAACTCTTCACCGTCGAGCAGAACGTGGCCGCCTTCCGCGACGCCTACCTGTGGCTGCTCGCCCGCGGACCCGGCCGCGCCGACCCCGCCGTCCCCTTCGAACAACCCCCCGAGGCCCGGATCCCGGGCCACTGGACCAGCCCCGCGTGGGCCCCGAACCCGGAGGCCGCGGTATGACCATCGACGAAGCCGCACCGGCCGCACCGGCCGCCGCGGCCCCCCGCCGCCGGGCCGCCGGCGACCCCGTCAAAGTCCTGCTCCACCGCCACCGGGCCCTGTGCGAGCGGGCCGTCGACCCGCTGGAGATCGCCGCCGGGCTGGAGGCGCAGGGCATCACCGACCGCACCGCCGCCCGGTTCCGGCACCGCGACGTGTTCTCCCTCGCCGAGGAGCTCTACGCCCGCACCCCGCGCGAGGACGAACCGCCCGCACCCCCCGCCGACGGCCCCGCCGACGCCCGCGCCTTACGCCGCTTCGGGATCGCCCTGCTCCCCGGGGCCCTCGCCTGCGCGGCGGCGGCCGCCGCGGTGCCGTACGCGGCAGCCGTCACCGCCCTCGCCGCGGCCGCCGCCCTCGTCCTGCCCGGACCCTCCGGGCGGGCCGCCGCAGGCCGCGGCCCCCGGTCCGGCCGGGCCGTCCTGCTGCTCGCCGCGGCCGCCGCCGGCTGGGCCGTCCACCGCCACGGCACCCCCCTCGGGATCGCCCTCGCCCTCGCCGCGGCCCCCGGCCACCTCGCCGCCGCCGGGTACGCCGCCCGGGCCCGGCACCGCCTCGCCGCCAGCCGCGCCCTGGAGGACTTCGCCGACGGGGCCCGGCCGCTGCTCCTCGGCACCGTCGCCGGCTTCACCGCGGCCGCCGCCGGGGCGGCCGTCCTCGCCGGAGCCGCCGTCCCGCTCGCCCTCCCGCTCGCCCTGCTCCTCTTCCTCACCCGGCTGCTGGTCGGCCACGGCGCCTCCCGCGGGCCCGTCGCCGCCGCCCTCGTCCTCGCCCTGGTCCCGGTCACGGCCGCGGTGCCCGCCGCCGCGGCAGGACTCCTCGCATGCGCCGTCCCCGTGCTGGCCCGCGCCTCCGCGCACGCCCGGCCCTGAGCGGCGTACGCCCCTCCGCCCCTCCGCCCCCTGCTCCTCGATGCCCCACGCCCCCACGCCCGACGCCCGGTCCGCCGCTCCCCGCGGCCGGCACCGGAGCACCGAAGCCACCCCCCTTCCCCCACCCCACCGACCAAGGAGACACCGCATGACCGGCCAGCCCACCGACCGAGGGACCGCGCGATGAGGGTGCTGCTGATCGGAGCCAACGGTTACCTCGGCCGCTACGTCGCCGACCGGCTGCTCGCCGACCCCGCCGTCCAGCTCACCGCCCTCGGCCGCGGCGACGACGCCGACGTCCGCTTCGACCTCGCCACCGGCAGCCCCGGCGCCCTCACCCGGTTCCTCGACGCCGTCCACCCCGGCGTCGTCATCAACTGCGCCGGCGCCACGCGCGGCGGGGCCCGCGAGCTGACCCGGCACAACACCGTCGCCGTCGCCACCATCTGCGAGTCCCTGCGCCGCAGCGGTTGCGGCGCCCGCCTCGTCCAGCTCGGCTGCTCCTCCGAGTACGGGCCCAGCCAGCCCGGATCGTCCACCGCCGAGGACGCCGTGCCCAGACCCGGCGGGCCGTACGGCGTCAGCAAACTCGCCGCGACCGAGCTGGTCCTCGGCTCCGGGCTCGACGCCGTCGTCCTGCGGGTCTTCTCGCCCGTCGGGCCCGGCACCCCGGCCGGCTCCCCGCTCGGCAGGCTCGCCGAGGCCATGCGGCGCGCCATGCAGTCCGGCGACGGCGAGCTCAAGCTCAGCGGGCTCGGCGTGCAGCGCGACTTCGTGGACGTACGGGACGTGGCCCGGGCCGTGCACGCCGCCTCGCTCTCCGCCGCCCAGGGCGTCGTCAAC
The DNA here is from genome assembly GCF_044769385.1 of Streptomyces sp. NPDC090445. Taxonomy (NCBI): domain Bacteria; kingdom Bacillati; phylum Actinomycetota; class Actinomycetes; order Kitasatosporales; family Streptomycetaceae; genus Streptomyces; species Streptomyces sp. NPDC090445. The sequence goes on from NZ_JBIVXV010000014.1 coordinate 3,617, forward strand.
ATCGGCACCGGCCGCGCGGTCCGGCTGCGCGACGCGGCCGCCGTCCTCGCCCGCGTCGCCGGATTCGGAGGAGCCCTGCACGAGCTCGACGTACCCCACGGCGGACCGCACGCCGGACCCCAGCAGACGCACCCCGGGACCCACGGGCACCACGGCTCCCACGGCTCCCACGGGCACCCGGGCGCCCGGTCCGGAGGCCTCGCCGCCATCGGCGCCCCCCGCTCCGAGGCCACCCCCGAGCAGCTGGCCGCTGCCGCCCCGCCCCCGGCCGCGTACCCCTACCCCGACGGCTGCGGCGCCTGGCAGCAGGCCGATGTGCGCACCGCCCGGGACCGCCTCGGCTGGCGGCCCCGGATCAACCTGGAGGAGTCCCTCGCGGACATCTGGATGGAGGCGGCGTGCCGCATCTGACCACGCAGGCCGCGACACCCGCCGCCACCGGGGCCGGCCGCCTCGGCCTCGGCATCCCCGGCTACGCGCATCCGCTGCTCGCCCCCGTCGAATGGGCCGAGCTGACCCGCCCCGGCACCCCGCTGCACTGGGCCGTGCTCAACGTCACGGACGGGCCCGGCACCCGGCCCGACCCGCACTGCACGGAGGCCGTCGGCCGGCTCCGGGAGGCCGGCGGCACCGTCCTCGGGCATCTCGCGATGCGGGACGGGGCGCGGTCGTTCGGCGAACTCGTCTCCGACGCCCACCGCTTCGTCGACTGGTACCGGGTGGACGGCTTCTACCTGGACCGGACCCCGGCCGGCCCGGCCGAACTGGCCGCGGTGCGCCGCGTCACCGACGCCCTGCGCGGGCTCGGCCGGGGCCTGCGGGTCGTCCTGGGGCACGGCACCCACCCGTACGAGGGTTACGCGGAGGCCGCCGACCAGCTCGTCACCTTCTCCGGGGCGTGGACCGACTACCGCTGGTCGCAGGTCGCCGAGTGGACCGCCGACCACCCGCCGGAGCTGTTCTGCCACCTCGTCCACGGGGTGCCGCGCTCCCACCTGGAGGAGGCGCTGCGGATCGCCCGCTGGCAGGGAGCCGGCACGATCTGGTTCACCGACCGGCGCGGCAGCCGCGACGGGGACCCCTGGGCGTCGATGCCCGCGTACTGGGACGAAATTGTCTCAAGGATCGGACCGGGTGTCTCGGAATGAAGAAGGGCGTGGCAGTGTTACGGGAAGAACCACCGTTCGACTTCCCCATCTACGGAGTCCCCGTGTCGCTGCCACCCCTGGTCGAGCCAGCTGCTGAGCTCACCGTTGACGAGGTCCGTCGGTACTCCCGCCACCTGATCATCCCGGACGTCGGGATGGACGGCCAGAAGCGCCTGAAGAACGCCAGGGTGCTCGCCGTCGGAGCGGGCGGCCTGGGCTCGCCCGCCCTGATGTACCTCGCCGCGGCCGGTGTCGGCACCCTGGGCATCGTCGAGTTCGACGAGGTCGACGAGTCGAACCTGCAGCGCCAGATCATCCACAGCCAGTCGGACATCGGCCGCTCCAAGGCCGAGTCCGCGCGCGACACCGTGCTGGGCATCAACCCGTACGTGAACGTGGTCCTCCACGAGGAGCGGCTCGAAGCCGACAACGTGATGGACATCTTCGGCCAGTACGACCTGATCGTCGACGGCACGGACAACTTCGCCACCCGCTACCTCGTCAACGACGCCTGCGTGCTGCTGAACAAGCCGTACGTGTGGGGCTCCATCTACCGCTTCGACGGCCAGGCCTCCGTCTTCTGGTCCGAGCACGGCCCCTGCTACCGCTGCCTCTACCCGGAGCCCCCGCCGCCGGGCATGGTCCCGAGCTGCGCCGAGGGCGGCGTCCTGGGTGTGCTGTGCGCGTCCATCGGCTCCATCCAGGTCACCGAGGCCATCAAGCTCCTCGCGGGCGTCGGCGAGCCGCTGGTCGGCCGCCTGATGATCTACGACGCCCTGGAGATGCAGTACCGCCAGGTCAAGGTCCGCAAGGACCCCGACTGCGCCGTCTGCGGCCCGAACGCCACCGTCAAGGAGCTCATCGACTACGAGGCCTTCTGCGGCGTCGTGTCGGAGGAGGCCCAGGAGGCCGCGGCCGGTTCGACGATCACCCCGAAGCAGCTGAAGGACTGGATCGACGAGGGCGAGAACATCGAGATCATCGATGTCCGCGAGAAGAACGAGTACGAGATCGTCTCGATCCCCGGCGCGAAGCTGATCCCCAAGGGTGAGTTCCTGATGGGCTCCGCGCTCCAGGACCTGCCGCAGGACAAGCGCATCGTCTTGCACTGCAAGACGGGTGTCCGCAGTGCGGAAGTCCTCGCGGTCCTGAAGTCCGCGGGCTTCGCCGACGCGGTCCACGTCGGCGGCGGCGTCATCGGCTGGGTCCACCAGGTCGAGCCGCAGAAGCCGGTCTACTAGCAGCCGGTCCGTCCGGACCATCCGCACCACGGAAGGGCCCTGCCGCGCGAACGCGGCGGGGCCCTTCGCCTGTCGTCCGTCACGCCTGTCGTCCGTCACGCCTGTCGTCTGTCACGCCTGTCGTTCGTCAGGCCTGTCGTCCGTCACCTGGCGCCCGTCGTCCGTGCTCCGTCCGCGCCGGCGGCCGCGGAGAGGGGGCCCGTCGGGGCGGTGGGGGCCGTGGGCGTGGTGGGGGCCTTGGTGGGGGCGGCCGTGCACACCGTGCCGGCGGGCGGCACCTTCCCGTCCAGCAGGTAGGAGTTCACCGCCTGCTGCACGCACGGGTCGCCGCTGTTGTACGCCCCGTGCCCCTGCCCCTTGTAGGTGAGCTCCACGCCGACTCCCGGGCCGAGCCGCTCGACCATCTCGCGGGCCCCCTCGTACGGGGTCGCCGGGTCGCCGGTGTTGCCGATCACCAGGATCGGGGCGGCGCCAGGCGCCGACACGTCCGGGTTCTCCCATGCGCCCGCCACCGGCCAGCCGGTGCAGCTCATCAGGGCCCAGCCGAGGAAGTCCCCGAAGACGGGGGACGCCGCCCGGAACTCCGGCAGCCTGGCCTTGGCCTGGGCGAGGTCGAACCGGTCCTTGAAGTCGGCGCAGTTGATCGCCGTGTTGGCGGCGCCGATGTTGCTGTAACGGCCGTTGCGGTCCCGCCCGTTGAGCGAGTCGGAGAGGAACATCAGCAGCTGCCCCTGCCCGCCCTCGGCCTCGTCGATCCCCTGCTCCAGCAGCGGCCACAGCTCCTGGGAGTACAGGGCCTGGGCGATCCCGTTCGTCGCGGCGGAGTCCGTGAGCATCCGGTCGCCGATACCGGGGATCGGCTTGTCGGCCAGGCTCTTCTGCAGCCGGACGATGGTGTCCTCGATCTCCTTGACGTTGCTGCCCTGGAGCCGGCACGCGTCGCCGCGGTCCACGCAGTCCTGCGCGAAGTTGCGGAGGGCCAGCTGGAAGCCCTTGGCCTGGTCGAGCGCGCCCTCCTCGGAGCCGTTGGCCGGGTTCACGACGGCGTCGAAGACGGCCCGCCCGACGTTCTTCGGGAACAGGTGGGCGTAGACCCCGCCGAGCTCGGTGCCGTAGGAAATCCCGAAGTAGTGCAGCTTCTCGTCGCCGAGGGCCTGGCGGATCCGGTCGAGGTCGCGGGCCGCGTTCTCGGTGCCGACGTACGGCAGCACCTTCCCGGAGCGCGCCTTGCAGGCCGCCTGGTAGCGCCGGGCCGCATCCGTGAAGGACTTCTCCTCCTGCGGCGTCTCGGGGGTGGAGTCCTGCGCGTAGTACCGGTCGAGCTGCTGGTCGGTCTCGCACAGCACGGGCACGCTCCGCCCGACCCCGCGCGGGTCGAAGCTCACCAGGTCGTACCGCTCGCGCAGGGCCCCGTAGTCCTTGGCGGCGCCGGGCAGCGTACTGATCCCGGACCCGCCGGGCCCGCCGAAGTTGAACACAAGCGACCCGATCCGCTTCTCCTTGTCCCGGGCCCGGGCCCGGATCAGCGCGATCGGAATGGTCTCGCCCTCCGGCTTCGCGTAGTCGAGCGGCACGTGCAGCGTGGCGCACTCCCAGCCCTTCGGCGGTGCCGGCCCGCCGCCCTGCACGGCATCGGGCGCGGAGCACTCGCCCCACTTGAGCGGCGCGGCCCCCTCGGTCCCCCCGGCCCGGGGCGTCGTCCGCTCCTCCCCGCCGGAACACGCACTGACCGCCACCAGTGCCCCGGCGAGGGCAACGACACCGGCAAGGCGCAGCACGTTCGTCGACATACCCCCATCCTGCGTCCGCGCCCCGCACCCCGCCCGCGCACGGACCCGTTCGGGCGGCGCCCCAGCGGCGCCCCGCAGGGTCGCGGGGAACTGCGCGATCAGCCGCAACCGGGCCGCAGACGACCGCCGGACCGTCGCCGGGCCGTCGCGGCACGCGGAGCGCTCAGATCGCTTCCTTGCGGGTCAGGTAGTTGAAGGACACCCAGCCGGGGAGGACGGGCAGCCAGAACGTCATCAGCCGGAACAGGAGGACCGCCGAGATGGCGACCTCCTTGTCCAGGCCGGCGGCGATCAGGCCCAGCGTCAGCGTGGTCTCCACCGCGCCGATGCCGCCCGGCGTCGGCGCCGCCGAGCCGAGCGCGTTGCCCGCGAGGAAGACCACGGCGATGCTCGCGTAGCTGAGCGCCTCGCCGCCCCCGAAGGCGCGGACCGACGCGTCCAGGCACATCACGAAGCAGCCGGTCAGCAGCACCATGCCGCCGATGCCGGTCAGCAGCTTCTGGGGCCGCTGGAGCACGTCCAGCATGCGCGGCACCACACCGGCGAACAGCGCCCGCACCCGGGTCACGACGAACTTCCGCAGCAGCGGCACGGCGGTGACGACGAGGACCAGCACGGCCACCGTCAGCAGGCCCGCGATGACCGTCCGGGACGGGGTCATCTCCGGGGTCTTCTCGGTGCCCGTCAGATAGCCGAAGGACAGCAGCAGCAGGATGTGGCACGCCAGCCCGAACAGCTGCGAGGCGCCCACGCTCGCCACGGCCAGGCCGGGCCGGACCCCCGCCCGCTGCAGGAACCGCGCATTCAGCGCGACACCGCCCACCGCCGCCGGGGCGACCAGCTTCACGAAGGACCCGGCCACCTGCGCGACCACCGTCCGCAGGAACGGCACCCGCTCCGGCACGAAGCCCAGCAGGCTCATCGCCGCGGCGACGTACGAGAGCGCCGAGAAGGCCAGCGCGGCCCCCACCCAGCCCCACTCCGCCTGGCCGACGATCGTCGCGAAGTCCACGTGGGCCAGCTGCGTGAGCAGGAAGTACGCGCCGAACGCGCCCGCGATGAACGACACCAGCGTGCGCGGCCTGATCCGCTCCAGCCGGGCCGGCTCCACCGGGGCCTGCGGCCGGATCAGCAGCACCTGCCGGCGGATCTGGCTCAGCAGGTCCTCCTCGCGGGCCCCTTCCAGGGCGTCGTCCAGCGCCCTCTTCTCCGCCTTGCGGTCCGCGGCGCGGTCCGCGGCCGAGACCGCTCCGTCCTTCGTCCCGGCCGCCTCCTCCCGCGCGGCCTTCGCGGCCCGCGAGGACTCCAGGACGGCCTCCCGCTGCCGGTCGGCGCGCTCCCGGGCCAGCTTGCGCAGGGTCGCCCGGGTGGACCGGCTCAGCGCGATCGGCTGGAGCAGCGGCAGACAGTCCGCGACCGCGTCCGGGCCGAGCACCGACACCGCCGAGGCCACCGCCCGCTCCGCGCCGACCCGCAGGCCGAGCGTGGTCAGCAGCTGGGCGATGTCCATCCGCAGGACCAGTTCGCCGGCCGCGATCTCGCCGCCGCGCAGGTCGGTGAGGACCACGTTGCCGGAACGATCCACCAGCAGTGCGTCGCCCGTGAGCCGGCGGTGGGCGATCCGCCGCGACTGCAGGGCCCGTACCTGCTCCCAGGCGTTGTGGGCGAGGCGGTCGGTGATCTCCGCGTCGGTGAGGGAGTCCAGGGGCCGCCCGTCCAGGTGCTCGTACACGAGCATGACGGCGTCCGGGCCGAGCTCGGAGGTGGCGATCAGCTTCGGCGCGTTGGCCCCGGCCGCGATGGCCGCGTACGCGAGCAGCGCCTCCTGCTCCAGCGCCTGGCGCAGCGACTGCAGGCTGCGCCGGGTGGTGATGCCGCGCAGGGTCATCCGGCGCCACACCCGGTAGAAGAACCCGTGGGCCTGCTGCTCGCGGTCGACGACGGTGACGTCGAGCGGCGGGCCGTCCTCCAGGGTCACGTGGTAGCGGCGGCCGCGGTCGCTCGCCTCGGAGGCGTCGGCGCCGTCGGCGATCTCCGCGCGCGCCGCGCTGACCGGCTGGAAGCCGACGTGGCGCAGGCCGGCGAGGAGGTGCTGCCCGGTCGGGCGGACGTTCGGCGAGCCGACCGCGTACAGCGTCCCGTATGCGACGCTCCAGCCGATCAGCACGGTCAGGATGATCGAGAACGGGGTGGTGTAGCCGCTGACGAGCATCGCGAACGCGTCGAGCAGCAGCACCACCCACAGCGCGACCCGCCAGCGCGGCCGGCGTGTCATTCCCACCGCGGTCATGTACGCGATCACGGGCGCGAGGTAGCCGTGCACCGGGTCGGTGAGGGCCCCGCCGCCCCCGGCGGCCCGGGTGAGGGCGTCCTGGATGGAGGCGGGGGCGCCCTCGGAGACCCACAGGTCCGTGGCCAGGGTCACCCCGTGGGCGAGGACGGCGGCGAGCACGCCGTCGGCGATGCGCAGCCCGTCGCGTTTGATCAGCCGCTCGACGGCGAAGGCGACGGGCACGAGCAGGACGGCGATGCTCGACACCAGGCCGGCGACCTGGATCAGCAGGTCGGGGGCGGCGCCGGTGCCCTGGCTGATGTCGGCTTCGAGGCCGGCGGTGGTGCCGTGCGCGAAGGCGGCGATGGCGAGCACGACGGCGATGCCGAGGACGCCGACGAGGAGGCGGACCAGGTCGGAGGGCCGGTGCACGCGGGCGGCGAGCAGCGGCTCGTCGACCTCCACGACCTCGGCGGGTTCGGCGGGTTCGGCGGGTTCGGCGGGCTCGGCCGGACCCGCGGGTCCGGTGGGGCCGGGGGCTCCGGATCGCCCGGAGGGCCCGCCCGGGCGCGGGCTCGGCTCCGGGCTCGGCTCCGGTCGCGGCTCCGGATGAGGGCGCGGCTCTGGGCGCGATCCGTCGTCCTCGGTCGCGCCGTCCGGAGGGCTCACACCCTGCTCCTTCGTCGTCACATCCGTCTCTTCTTGATCACGTATCACCAGTCACCGCCCGGAAGATGGTGGCACGGACCGGCGGGCGCGGGGGGCAGCAGGGTGCGCGCCGGTACGGAACGAAACACTCCGCAGACGCCTCCGCGACGTGCGGCACCATGGGCGGAATGAGCGAGGAGCTGCCCGCGTACGCGGAGCGCGTGCTGGACGTGGCCGAGCGGATTCCGCCCGGCCGGGTGATGACGTACGGGGACGTCGCCGAGTGGCTCGGCGAGGGAGGGCCGCGCCAAGTCGGCCGCGTGATGGCCCTGTACGGGGGAGCCGTGCCCTGGTGGCGCGTCGTACGGGCGGACGGGCGCCCCCTGCCCGGCAGCGAACACCGGGCCCTGGGGCACTACCGGGCCGAATCCACCCCGCTGCGGCTGACGGCCGACGGCGAGGCGCGCCTGGACATGCGGCGGGCCCGCTGGGACGGGAGCGGCCCGGGGGCCGAACGGGACGAGGGTCACATCTGACAGCTTCGTCCACAGGACGCCCCGGAGGGGAGTGGGCCGCCGGTGCGGAGGACCGCACGGGGGAGCCGCGGCCGCCCGCCCCCGACGGCTCCCGCGGCCCGCGGCGGGGGCCCGCCCGGCACCCGGAGCGACCCGCCCGGCACCCGGTGCGGTACCCGGAACAGCACCCGGTGCGGTACCCGGTGCGGCGCCCGGAGCGGCACCCGGAGCGGCACCCGGTGCGGTACCCGGTGCGGCGCCCGGAGCGGCCGACCGCGCCCGACCTCGGCGAACTGCGCGGGGCGTCCCGCTTGCCGTAGCGTTGCCTCTTCGGCATGCGCCGAGGCAGCAACCGCAGCAGACCCACCAGGACCGGCACCCCACGTGATCACCTCTTTCCCCGACCGCTCCCAGCGTCGGCGTACGCGGACCCCGGATGCGTACCGCCTCGTGCGCGGCGAGCCGCGGCGGGTGGAGTCCCCTGTGCTGGACGCAGCACAGCAGGCGGTGGTTGATCACACCACCGGACCGCTGCTGGTCCTCGCCGGACCCGGCACCGGCAAGACCACCACCCTCGTCGAGGCGGCCGCGGCCCGCGTCGAAGCCGGGACGGACCCCGCCCGCATCCTGATCCTCACCTTCAGCCGCAAGGCCGCCGTGGAACTCCGCGACCGGACCGCCCTGCGGCTCGGCGGCGCCCTCGCCCCGCAGGCCACCACCTTCCACTCCTTCTGCTACGGGCTGGTCCGCGCCCACCAGGACACCGACCTGTTCGCCGACCCGCTGCGGCTGCTGTCCGGTCCCGAGCAGGACGTCATGGTCCGCACCCTGCTGGAGGGCCAGCGCGAGATCCGGTCCATCCGCTGGCCCGACGACCTGCGGGCCGCGCTCACCACGCGCGGCTTCGCCGACGAGGTCCGCGCGGTCCTCGCCCGCGCCCGCGAGCTGGGCCTCGGCCCGGGCGCCCTGGACGCGTTCGCCTCCCGCCAGGGCCGCCCCGACTGGAAGGCCGCGGCCGCCTTCCTCTCCGAGTACCTGGACGTCCTGGACATGCAGGGCACGCTCGACTACGCCGAGCTCCTCCACCGCGCCGTCCTGCTCGCCGAGCGGACGCCCGCGCTGTCCGCCGCGTACGACGTGATCTACGTGGACGAGTTCCAGGACACCGACGCCTCGCAGCTCCGCCTGCTCCAGGCCCTGGCCGGGCCCGGCGGCACCCTGGTCGCCTTCGGCGACCCGGACCAGTCGATCTACGCCTTTCGCGGCGCCGACATCAACAACACGCTCGACTTCCAGGGCGCTTTCCCCGGCGCCGCCGTCCGCGCCCTGACCGTCGGCCGCCGCTCCGCCGCGAACCTGCTCGCCGCGACCCGCCTGCTGACCACCCGCATGCCGGTGCCGCGGCTGCCCGCCGACGCGGTCCGGGCCCACCGCGGGCTCGCGCCGACGCGGGACGGCGGCCGGGTCGAGGTGTACACGTACCCGACGGCCGGCGCCGAGCTGGACAACATCGCCGACATCCTGCGCCGCGCCCACCTGGAGGACGGCGTGCCCTGGCAGGACATGGCCGTCCTCGTCCGCGCCGGCGGCCGCACCCTGCCGGCGATGCGGCGCGCCCTGATCGCGGCCGGAGTCCCGGCCGAGACCGACGGCGCGGACATCCCGCTCCGCCACGAGCCCGCGGTCTCCCCCCTCCTGACCGCCCTCCGCGCCGCAGCCCTGGCCACACCATCCCTCACCACCGCCCCCGCAGAGCTCGCCGAAGCCCCCGAGGAGGCCGGAACGTCCGCCTCGGCCGAGGCGGCAGATGTGGCAGACGAGGCGGAGGTGCCCGAGGCGGCCGAAACGTCCGAGGCAGCCGAGGCGGCACGGGCATCCGAGGTGGCAGAGGCGCCCGTACTGCCCGAGGTGGCAGAGGCGCCCGTACTGCCCGAGGCGGCAGAGGCGCCCGAGCTGCCCGAGGCGGCAGACGCGCCCCAGGCGGCAGACGCGGCCGAGCCCGCCCCGGCGCCAGGGGTGCCCGAGGCGGTAGGCGTGGCCGGGCAGGCCGGGCAGGCCGGGCAGGCCGGGCAGGCCGGGGTCGTTGGGGGTGGGGTTGATGTCGGGTGGGTCGGGGTCGAGGCGGCGTTGACGCTGCTCACCTCGCCGCTCGGGGGCATGGACGCCGCCGACCTGCGGCGGCTCGGGCGTGCGCTGCGCGACGAGGAGCGGGCCGCCGGGGTCACCGTGCCCGCGCCCTCGGACGTGCTGCTGGCCCGCGCCCTCGCCGAGCCGGAGCGCCTCGTTACGCACGACCCGGCGTACGCCCGGGGCGCGCAGCGCCTCGGGCTGCTCCTGCGCAAGACCCGCGAGCTGCTCCAGGGCGGCGGCACCGCCGAAGAGGCCCTGTGGGCCCTCTGGGACGGCACCCCGTGGCCGCAGCGGCTGGAGCGCAACGCCCGCCGCGGCGGCCCGGCCGGCCGCAACGCCGACCGGGACCTCGACGCCGTCTGCGCCCTCTTCGACACCGCCTCCCGCGCCGAGGAGCGCACAGGCGGCCGCGGCGCCCTCAACTTCCTCGAACAGCTCGATGCCGAGGACATCGCCGCCGACACCCTGACCCGCCGCGCCACCCGCCGCGAGGCCGTCCGGATCATGACCGCGCACCGCTCCAAGGGCCTGGAGTGGCAGCTCGTCGTCGTCGCCGGCGTGCAGGAGGGGCTGTGGCCCGACCTCCGGCGCCGCGGCTCCCTCCTCGAAGCCGACCGGATCGGCCGCGACGGACTCGCCGAACCCCTCGGCCCCGGCTCGCTCCTCGCCGAGGAGCGCCGCCTGTTCTACGTCGCCGCCACCCGGGCCCGCGAGCGGCTCGTCGTCACCGCCGTCAAGGCCCCGGCCGAGGACGGCGACCAGCCCTCCCGCTTCCTCACCGAGCTCGGGGTCACCCCCAAGGACGTCTCCGGCCGTCCGCGCCGCCCCCTGTCCGTCCCCGCGCTCGTCGCCGAGCTGCGCGCCACCACCGTCGACCCGGACGCCTCGCCCGCGCTCCGCGACGCCGCCGCCCGACGCCTTGCCCGCCTCGCCGCGCTCACCGACGAGGACGACCGGCCGCTGGTCCCCGCCGCGCACCCGCAGCGCTGGTGGGGCCTGTACGAGCCCACCCGCAGCAGCGTCCCGCTCCGCGACCGCAACCGGCCCGTCACCCTTTCGGGCAGCGCCCTGGACCAGCTCGCCAACACCTGCTCCCTCCAGTGGTTCCTGGGCCGCGAGGTCAAGGCCGACGCCCCGGCCACCGCCGCCCAGGGCTTCGGCAACGTCGTCCACGTCCTCGCCGACGAGGTGGCCTCCGGCCGCACCCCCGCCGACCTCGCCGTCCTCATGGAGCGCCTGGACTCGGTCTGGGACGCCCTCGCCTTCGACGCGCCCTGGAAGTCCCGGCAGGAGAAGGACAACGCCCGCGCGGCCCTGGAACGCTTCCTGCGCTGGCACACCACCGACCGCGGGGGCAGGGCGGCCGTCGCCACGGAGCACGACTTCGACGTCACGCTCGAAGCGGGCGAGTACGCCGTCCGGGTCCGGGGCTCCATGGACCGGGTCGAGGCGGACCCGCAGGGGCGCGCGTACGTCGTCGACTTCAAGACCGGCAAGTCCGCGCCGACCAAGGACGAGGTGGCCCGGCACCCGCAGCTCGCCGTGTACCAGCTCGCCGTCCGCGAGGGCGCCGTCGACGAGGCCTTCGACGGCACGCGGCCCGCGCCGGGCGGCGCCGAGCTGGTCCACCTGCGCCAGGGCGCGGCCGTGCGCGACGGCGGCGCCACCGTCCCCAAGGTCCAGGGGCAGGAGGCGCTCTCGCCGGGATCCTCCGGCGAGTGGGTCGGCGACCTGCTGGCGACCGCCGCCGGCCGGGTCCTCGACGAGCGGTTCGCCCCCGCGCCCGGCCGGCACTGCGGCCACTGTTCCTTCCGCAGCGCGTGCAGCGCCCGCCCGGAGGGCCGCCAGACCGTGGAGTGACCCGGTCGGACCCGGTCGGACCCGGTCGGACCTGGTCGGATCCCATCGGACCCGGTCGCGGACCGCGGAGTGACCCGCGTCGCAGCCGCCCGGGGTGTGAGACGGATCGCGGGGGATGTCGGCCCGGACGGCTAGCCTTTCCGGGTGTCCGCGCGCCCCGCCCCCCACCTCACCGACCCCGAGCAGCTCAAGGAGCTCCTCGGCATCCCGTTCACCCCCGAGCAGCTGGACTGCATCACCGCCCCGCCCGCCCCGCAGGTCATCGTGGCCGGCGCCGGGTCCGGCAAGACCACGGTCATGGCCGCCCGGGTGGTGTGGCTGGTCGGCACCGGGACGGTCGCGCCCTCCCAGGTCCTCGGCCTGACCTTCACCAACAAGGCCGCCGGCGAGCTCGCCGAGCGCGTACGGGCGGCCCTCGCGCAGGCCGGCATCACCGACCCCGACCCCTCCCCGGCGGACACGGCCGGCACCGCCCACGGCTCGGGCTCCGGCTTCGGCCTCGGCGCCGATGCCGACGCCGCGGCCGGCGGCGAGCCCCGCATCTCCACCTACCACGCCTTCGCCGGCCAGCTCCTGAAGGACCACGGCCTGCGCATCGGCCTGGAGCCCAGCGCCCGGCTGCTCGCCGACGCCACCCGCTTCCAGCTCGCCGCCCGCGTGCTCCGCGAGGCCCCCGGCCCGTATCCGGCGCTCACCAAGTCCGTCCCCGACCTGGTCAGCGAGCTGCTCGCGCTCGACGCGGAGCTGTCCGAGCACCTGGTCACCCCCGAGCGGCTGCGCGCGTACGACACCGCGCTGCTCGACGAACTCGCCGGCACCCGCCTCGGCAACGAGGAACTGCGCAAGATCCCCGAAGCGGTCCGCGGCCGCCTGGAGCTGCTGGAGCTGACCGAGCGCTACCGGTCCGCCAAGCGCTCCCGCGACCTGCTCGACTTCAGCGACCAGATAGCCCTGTGCGCGGAGCTCGCCACCACCCGGCCCGAGGTGGGGGCGCTGCTGCGCGAGGAGTTCCGCGTGGTCCTCCTCGACGAGTACCAGGACACCTCCGTCGCCCAGCGGCTGCTGCTGTCCGGGCTGTTCGGCGGGGGCACCGGGCACGCCGTCACCGCCGTCGGCGACCCCTGCCAGGCGATCTACGGCTGGCGCGGCGCGTCCGTGGCCAACCTCGACGACTTCCCCGAGCACTTCCCGTACGCCGACGGCAGCCCCGCCACCCGGTTCTCCCTCAGCGAGAACCGGCGCAGCGGCGGCCGCCTCCTCGACCTCGCCAACGGCCTCGCGGCCCCGCTGCGCGCCATGCACGAGGGCGTCGAGGCCCTGCGCCCCGCGCCCGGGGAGGAGCAGGCGGGCTCCGTCCGCTGCGCCCTGCTGCCCACGCACGCCGAGGAGCTCGACTGGCTCGGCGACTCGGTCGCGCACCTGGTGCGGACGGGGACCGAGCCCCGGCAGATCGCCGTGCTGTGCCGGGGCGCGGCGGACTTCGCGCAGATCCAGGCGGCGCTGGTGGCCCGGGACGTGCCGGTCGAGGTGGTCGGCCTCTCCGGACTGCTGCACCTGCCCGAGGTCGCCGACCTGATCGCGGTCTGCGAGGTGCTCCAGGACCCGGGCGCCAACGCCTCCCTCGTCCGCCTCCTCATCGGGCCGCGCTGGCGCATCGGCGCCCGCGACCTGGCCCTGCTGGGCCGGCGCGCGCGGCAACTGGTGGGGCGCGCGCAGGGCGGCGACACGGACCCGGAGGGGCGGCTGGCCGCCGCCGTGGAGGGCGTGGACCCGGCCGAGATCATCTCCCTGGCCGACGCCCTGGAGACCTTCCTGGACGGCACGGGAGCCGAGGCGCCCGGCTCCGCCGGTTCATCTGTGGACGACCTGCCGTTCTCGGCGGCCGCCCGCGTCCGCTTCGCGCACCTCGCCCAAGAGCTGCGCGACCTGCGGCGCTCCCTCGCCGACCCGCTGATGGACGTCCTGCACCGGGTGCTGGCCGCGACCGGCCTCGACGTGGAGCTGTCGGCGTCCCCGCACGCCCTGGCCGCGCGCCGCCGCGAGACCCTCTCGTCGTTCCTCGACGTGGCCGCCGGCTTCGCCTCCCTCGACGGCGAGGCGTCCCTGCTCGCCTTCCTGGCCTTCCTGCGGACCGCCGTCCAGTACGAGAAGGGCCTCGACCACGCCCTGCCGGGCGGCGAGAACACGGTCAAGGTGCTCACCGCCCACAAGTCCAAGGGGCTGGAATGGGACGTCGTGGTCGTCCCCGACCTGTGCGCGGGCGCGTTCCCGAAGCAGAAGCCGCCGGAGGCCTGGACCTCGTACGCGAAGGTCCTGCCGTACGCGCTGCGCGGCGACGCGCCCACCCTGCCGGCCGATCCCGAGTGGACCTCGGCGGGCATGAAGTCCTTCAAGGCCGCCCTGAAGGAGCACAAGGAGGTGGAGGAGCTCCGCCTCGGCTACGTGACTTTCACCCGCCCGCGCTCGCTGCTCCTGGCCTCCGCCCACTGGTGGGGCCCGACGCAGAAGAAGCGGCGCGGGCCGTCGCCGTTCCTCCGGGCGCTGTACGAGCACTGCGCCGCGGGCCACGGCGAGATCGAAGCCTGGGCCGAGGAGCCGGCCGAGGACGAGGAGAACCCGGCCCTGGCCGCCGAGTCCGCCGCGGAGCACTCCTGGCCCCTGCCCCTGGACCCGCAGTCACTGGCCCTGCGCCGCGCGGCGGCGGCCCTGGTGGAATCCCACCTGGCAACCCCGAACCCCACCCCCGCGCCCTGGCCGGACGAGCCCCCCGCCGACGCCCTGCGGCTCCCCGACGACCTGTGGCTGCCGGGTGACTTGTCGACGGATGCCGCCGGGCAGTCGGCTGACGGCCGGGCGGCCGACGACCTGTGGCTGCCGGGCGACCCGGCGGTCGGCCTCGGGCCGTCCGGCCCGGCTGCGGCCGGGGCCGGGGTCCGGGGCGGAGCCCCGGTTTCGGGAAGGGGCGGGGTGGGGGAGGAAACCGCCCCCGGCGACCCGCACCACGGCCCCGCGCTGCCCGCGCCCACCCCGCCCGGTGACGAGGCCGCGGCGACGGCCTGGGACGGCCCGGCCGACGACCTGTGGCTGCCCGGCGACGACGCGCCGGACGCCGAGGCCTGGGACGGGCCGACCGGGCCTGCCGGGCCCGAGGACGGGGCCGGACCGGGCGGGCCCGAAGCCGGACCGGGCGGGCCCGGGGACGGGGCGGGCGGCGGCCTCAGCGCCGAGGAGGCGCGGGCCATCGCCTCCTGGGACCGCGACCTCGACGCCCTGGAGGGCGAACTCCGCCGCACCCGCGAGGCCGTCCGCGACATCGAGCTGCCGCCCGCGCTGTCCGCGAGCCAACTCCTCCGCCTGGCCGCGGACGAGCAGGCCTTCGCCCGCGACCTGGCCCGCCCGATGCCCCGCCCGCCGGCCCCGGCGGCCCGCCGCGGCACCCGTTTCCATGCCTGGGTGGAGTCCCGTTTCGACGAGCTCCCGCTCCCGTTCCTCGACGTCCTCGACCCGGAGGGGGGCTGGGACGGCCTGCCCGGCTCCGGCTCCGACCAGGAGGTCGCCGACGAGGCCGACCTCACCGTCCTCAAGGAGTCCTTCGAGCGCAGCGAGTACGCGGAGCGCACCCCGTACCGCCTGGAGGTCCCGGTCCAGCTGACCCTGGCCGGCCGGGTGATCCGCGGCCGGATCGACGCGGTCTACCGCAACCCCCGGGGCAGCCGGTACGCGTACGAGATCGTCGACTGGAAGACCGGCCGCTCCACCGAGGCCGATCCCCTCCAGCTCGCGATCTACCGCCTCGCCTGGTCGGAGACGGCCGGTACTCCCCTGCGCCGGGTCGGGGCGGCCTTCCTCCACGTCCGCAGCGGCCGTGTGATCCGGCCCCGCCGCCTTCCCGGCCGGGCCACCATTGAGCGGATCCTCCAAGGCAGATCGGGCCGGGCCGGTGGCCGTCGGGCAGACAGATAGGCTCGTGGCATGAGCGAAACCCCGGCGGACAACGTCGTCCGCACGTACATCGACACCCATCGCGCCGCCTTCCTCGACGACCTCGCCGAGTGGCTCCGCATCCCTTCGGTGTCGGCCCAGCCCGAGCACGCGGGTGACGTACGACGCAGCGCCGAGTGGCTCGCCGCGCAGCTCACGAAGACCGGCTTCCCGGTCGCCGAGGTCTGGGAGACGGACGGCGCGCCCGCCGTCTTCGCCGAGTGGCCCGCCGACGACCCCGGGGCCCCGACCGTCCTCGTGTACGGGCACCACGACGTGCAGCCCGCCGCGCTCGCCGACGGCTGGCACACCGAGCCGTTCGAGCCGGTCGTCAAGGACGGCCGGATGTACGCGCGGGGCGCCGCCGACGACAAGGGCCAGGTGTTCTTCCACACCCTCGGCGTACGGGCCCACCTGGCCGCGACCGGCGCCGACGCCCCCGCCGTCCACCTGAAGCTGCTGGTCGAGGGCGAGGAGGAGTCGGGCTCCCCGCATTTCCGGGCCCTGGTCGAGCGGGAGGCGCACCGCCTCGCCGCCGACGTGGTGATCGTCTCCGACACCGGCATGTGGTCCGAGACCACCCCGACCGTCTGCACCGGCATGCGCGGCGTCGCCGACTGCGAGATCGACCTGCACGGGCCCGACCAGGACATCCACTCCGGCGCGTTCGGCGGGGCCGTGCCCAATCCGGCCACCGTCGCCGCCCGCCTGGTCGCGGCGCTGCACGACGCCGACGAGCGGGTCACCGTCCCCGGCTTCTACGACAACATCGCCGAGCTGACGGACGAGGAGCGGGCGCTGATCGCCGAGCTGCCGTTCGACGAGGCCGAGTGGCTGGGCAACGCCAAGTCGCACGCGACGGCGGGCGAGAAGGGCTACTCCACCCTGGAGCGGGTCTGGGCCCGCCCGACCGCCGAGGTCAACGGCATCGGCGGCGGCTACCAGGGCCCGGGCGGCAAGACCATCGTGCCCGCCTCCGCGCACCTGAAGCTGTCGTTCCGCCTGGTGTCCGGGCAGGACCCGTACGAGGTCGAGGCCGCCGTCCGGGACTGGGTCGCGGCCCGCGTCCCCGACGGGATCCGCCACTCCATCGTGTTCGGCGCCCCGACCCGGCCCTGCCTGACCCCGCTGGACCACCCGGCGCTGCAGTCCGTCGTACGGGCCATGGGCCGCGCCTTCGGGCAGAAGGTCCGCTTCACCCGCGAGGGCGGCTCCGGGCCGGCGGCCGACCTCCAGGACGTCCTGGGCGCTCCCGTGCTGTTCCTCGGCATCTCGGTGCCGTCGGACGGCTGGCACGCCCCGAACGAGAAGGTCGAGCTGGACCTGCTCGTCAAGGGCGTCGAGACGGCCGCCTACCTCTGGGGCGACCTGGCCGCCCACTGGAAGCCCGCGGGCACGGGCACGGGCGCCGCCTGACCCGCCGCGGCGCGGCCGCGCCCCGCACCACGTACGCACCACGAGTCACGAGTCACCGAGCCTGCCCGTCCACGCCACCGGGGGAGTTGGAAGTACCTGTGAGCACGTATACCGAGCACCCGATCTCGCTGGCCGCGCCCAGCGGAATCGACCGCGCCGCGCACCACCGCCTCGACGAGCCCTGGCTCGCCGCCGCCTGGAGCCACCCCACGACCCGCGTCTTCGTGGTCTCCGGCGGCCAGGTCCTGATCGACGACACCCCCGACGGCGGCACCGGGATCGTGATGACCCCGGCCTTCGAGGCCCCGCTCACGGAGACCCACCGCTACTTCCTCGGCACCGACGAGGACGGCATACGGTACTTCGCGCTGCAGAAGGACGCCCTGCCGGGCCGCATGGACCAGTCGGCCCGCCCGGCCGGCCTCCGCGAGGCCGGGATGCTGCTGTCCCCGCGCGACGCCGGGCTCATGGTGCACGCGGTGGCCCTGGAGAACTGGCAGCGGATGCACCGCTTCTGCTCCCGCTGCGGCGAGCGCACGGTGGTCGCGGCGGCCGGCCACGTCCGCCGCTGCCCGGGCTGCGGCGCCGAGCACTACCCGCGCACCGACCCCGCCGTGATCATGCTGGTCACCGACGACCAGGACCGGGCGCTGCTGGGCCGCCAGGTGCACTGGCCGGAGGGCCGCTTCTCGACGCTGGCCGGGTTCGTCGAGCCGGGCGAGTCCATCGAGCAGGCGGTGGTCCGCGAGGTCTGGGAGGAGGCGGGCGTCCGCGTCGGCGAGGTCGAGTACACCGCCAGCCAGCCCTGGCCGTTCCCGTCCAGCCTGATGCTCGGCTTCACGGCCCGGGCCGTGACCTCCGAGATCAACGTCGACGGCGAGGAGATCGAGGAGGCCCGCTGGTTCTCCCGCGAGGAGCTGCGCCGCGCCTTCGAGACGGGCGAGGTGCTGCCCCCGTCGGGGATCTCCATCGCGGCCCGGCTCGTCGAGCGCTGGTACGGCGAGCCCCTGCCGCGCCCGGTCGCGTAGCCCCCGGCACTGCCGCCCGCGGCACTGCCCGGGGCCGGCGCAGGACAGGCGAAAGGCCCCCGCCTCGGCGGGGGCCTTTCCGCGCACACGTCCGGCCCGCGGATCCCGGCCTGCGGGTCCCGGCCCGAGGGTCCGGATCAGACGGCGAGGGCCTGCTGCACCTGGGCCAGGCTCGGGTTCGTCATGACCGACTCGGTGCCCGCCGGGGACACCACCAGCACGGTCGGAACGGTCTGGTTCCCGCCGTTCGCCTTCTCGACGAACGCCGCGGACTCCGGGTCCAGCTCGATGTTGATCTCGTTGTACGCGATGCCTTCCCGGTCCAGCTGGGTCTTCAGCCGGCGGCAGTAGCCGCACCAGGTCGTGCTGTACATCGTGACGGAACCCGTGTCCTGCATGCTGCGCTCCTTCGTGGGGTGGATGGTCCGGAGTACTCGAACGTACGGGACCCCGCAGCCATTCCCGCACCCGTCGCACGACGCATACGTCAAGTACGACCAGTGTGACCGGGGCCACCACCCTGTGGACGGATGTCCCGCCTGCAGGTCCGGACCTGGCAGCATGGCGGGGTGACAGCAGCAACGCCCTTCCCGTCCTTCCCCACCGGCGCAGACGACCCGGCCGGCTCGGCCGACGCGGTGCTCCTGGGCCTGGACCCGGAGCAGCGCGAGGTCGCCACGACCCTGCGCGGACCGGTGTGCGTGCTGGCCGGCGCCGGAACCGGCAAGACCCGGGCGATCACCCACCGCATCGCCTACGGCGTCCGGTCCGGGCAGCTCATGCCCGCCAGCGTGCTGGCCGTCACCTTCACCAACCGCGCCGCCGGCGAGATGCGCGGCCGGCTGCGCGCCCTGGGCGCGGGCGGGGTCCAGGCCCGGACGTTCCACTCCGCCGCCCTGCGCCAGCTCCAGTACTTCTGGCCCCGGGCCGTCGGCGGCGACCTGCCCCGGCTCGTCGAGCGCAAGGTCCAGCTGGTCGCCGACGCGGGCACCCGCTGCGGCGTCCGCCTCGACCGCAGCCAGCTGCGCGACGTCACCGGCGAGATCGAATGGGCGAAGGTCACCCAGACCGTCCCCGCCGACTATCCGGCGGCCGCCCTCAAGGCGGGCCGAGACGCCCCCCGCGACATGGCCGAGATCGCCCAGCTGTACGGGGCGTACGAGCAGCTCAAGCGCGACCGCAGCATGATCGACTTCGAGGACGTGCTGCTGCTGACCGTCGGCATCCTCCAGGACCGCCACGACATCGCCGAGCAGATCCGCCGCCAGTACCAGCACTTCGTCGTGGACGAGTACCAGGACGTCAGCCCGCTCCAGCAGCGGCTGCTGGAGCTGTGGCTCGGCGACCGCGACAGCCTCTGCGTCGTCGGCGACGCCAGCCAGACGATCTACTCGTTCACCGGGGCCACCCCGGACCACCTGCTGGACTTCCGCATCCGCTACCCGCAGGCCACTGTCGTCAAGCTGGTTCGCGACTACCGCTCCACCCCCCAGGTGGTCCACCTCGCCAACGGGCTCCTCGCCCAGGCCGGCGGCCGGGCCGCCGCCCACCGCCTGGAGCTGGTCTCCCAGCGCGAGCCCGGCCCCGACCCGGTCTACGCCGCGTTCGCCGACGAGCCGGCCGAGGCCGAGGGCGTCGCCGCCCGGATCCGGAAGCTGATCGACGCGGGCGTCCCGGCCGGCGAGATCGCCGTGTTGTTCCGCATCAACGCCCAGTCCGAGGTCTACGAACAGGCCCTCGCCGACGCCGGCGTCCCGTACCGGCTGCGCGGCGCCGAGCGGTTCTTCGAGCGGGCCGAGGTGCAGAGGGCGCTCCTCGCCCTGCGCGGCGCCGCCCGCTCCGCGGGCAACGACCCGCTGCTCGACGACGTCGTCGGGCTAGGCGCCCAGGTCCGCGCCGTGCTCAGCGCCACCGGCTGGACCGCCGAGCCGCCCGCCGGCTCCGGGGCCGCCCGCGAGCAGTGGGAGTCGCTGGCCGCGCTGGTCCGGCTCGCCGAGGACTTCGCCCGGGCCCGCGGCGGGGCCACCCTCGCCGACCTGGCGGTCGAGCTGGAGGAGCGCCGGGCCGCCCAGCACGCGCCGACCGTCCAGGGCGTCACCCTCGCCTCGCTGCACGCGGCGAAGGGCCTGGAGTGGGACGCCGTGTTCCTGGTCGGCCTCACGGACGGCATGGTCCCGATCACGTACGCGAAGACCGACGACCAGATCGAGGAGGAGCGGCGGCTCCTCTACGTCGGCGTCACCCGTGCACGGCTGCACCTGACCCTCTCCTGGGCCCTCTCGCGCTCTCCGGGCGGCCGCGCCTCCCGTGAGCCCAGCCGCTTCCTGAACGGGCTCAGGCCGGGCTCCGGGGCCCTCGCGGCCTGGGTCGGCTCCCCGGCCGAGCGGGAGGTGGCCGAGCGGGAGACCCGCCGCCGCACCCCCCGCGGCTCCGCGCGGTGCCGGGTCTGCGGCAGAACGCTGACCGCGG
Organism: Streptomyces sp. NPDC090445; assembly: GCF_044769385.1. Taxonomy (NCBI): domain Bacteria; kingdom Bacillati; phylum Actinomycetota; class Actinomycetes; order Kitasatosporales; family Streptomycetaceae; genus Streptomyces; species Streptomyces sp. NPDC090445. Next base: position 24,115 of record NZ_JBIVXV010000014.1, read on the forward strand.
CCGGCGAGCTCAAGCTGATGCGCTGTGAGGACTGCCCGTCCGACATGGACGAGGGCCTCTACGGGCGGCTGTGGGAGTGGCGGGAGATACAGGCCCGGGCGCAGAGAGTGCCCGCGTACTGCGTCTTCACGGACAAGACGCTGGTGGCGATCGCCGAGGCCGCGCCCGCCGGGTCAGGCGAGCTCGCGGTCATCCCCGGCGTGCGCGGCCGGAAGCTCGATCGGTACGGAGCCGAGGTCCTGGCCATCTGCGCAGGTCAGGCGCCTGACGCGGCGGGCGGGGCCGACGCGTAGAAACTCGTCGGAAAAATAGTTTGCACATGCCCAGCTGATCCCCATAGGTTCTTAGCAACGGAAACGGTGGCTTCTGACGAAGCTTCGGATCCGTGCTGTACTTATCCGAATACGCATGGGACAGGCCCCCGGGCCCGTCCCCGAGACGCCGAGAGGAGGCGAGACCAGTGACCAGCACCATCACCACCATCAAGATGACCGATCGCTCGGTCGCCGCTTCCTGCACGCTCGGCTCCTCCTCGCTCCTCCCGCTCATGGGCACCGGTCTGTCCGCGATTTCCGCCGACAACCGCGCCCTGCTGGCCGCCGCGCCCGTCGCGCCGGCCGCGAGCGAGCGGAATGAGCGACCGACCCAGGCACCGGTGGCAGAACTGGCAGAAGCCCAGGCTCACGCCTACGGATTCGCCTTTGCGGCCGGTGCCGGATCCAAGACGAAGCAGACGAAGCAGCAGCAGCACCACCTGATGTGGGCCTTCCGTGGGCTCGAACCCTGGAGTGATCCAGCCTGATCCAGCGATCAGGCCGGCGCCTTCAGGGCCGCGGAACCCCACCCGGGATCCGCGGCCCTTCTGTTTGTCCCCGAACGGGGACGACGGCGAGAAGGAGCCTCGGGACTGGCAAGACCAGGTACCAGCCGCCCCCGGCCGAACCCGGCCGGAACGACTAACCGAACAAGACGAGGAAGAACACACCGTGCAACTCGAAGAGCACGCCCCGTCCGTACCGCAGACCCAGACGATCTCCCCGCCCGCAGTCCCGGAGGACTCCACCTTGACTCCCCTCACCGCGCTCACCGCGCTCGACGACGCCATCGAGAACCTCGGCGTACCGGTCGCCTGCCGCACCTACGACCCCGAGGTCTTCTTCGCCGAGTCCCCGGCCGACGTCGAGTACGCGAAGTCCCTGTGCCGCACCTGCCCGCTGGTCGAGGCCTGCCTCGCCGGTGCGCTCGAGCGCCGCGAGCCCTGGGGTGTCTGGGGCGGCGAGCTCTTCGTCCAGGGCGTGGTCGTCGCCCGCAAGCGTCCCCGTGGCCGCCCGCGCAAGAACCCGGTTGCCTCGGCATGAACGCCATCGGAACCATCGACCGCCCCCTGACGCACGACCCCCTGAAACAGGCCCCCATGACCGCCCACACAACGAGCGAGAAGCCGCACGGCTCCGCCACCGCAGACTTCATCACCACCGGCGCGATCACCTCGCGTCAGAACAGGACCCGCGAAATGCAACTCATCCCAGAAGCCCTGGCCCGTGCGCATATGGACGAGCGCATGCGCGAGGCCGACGCCGAGCGTCGCGCCCTGCGCCTGGTCGCCGCCCGCCGCATGCAGCGGCGTGCCGAGCGCGTCTCCCTGCGCGCCCGCCGTGCACTGGCCATGGCCGTCATGCACTGAGACCAGCCCGCCCGCGCCGCCACCCGGCGGCGCGGGCAGCACACCGGGGGGACCGGTCCGAACGGACCGGTCCCCCCGGTGCGTTGCGGACCGCCCCGCGCCCCCGGCGGGGATATCGTCGGGAGGTGGCCCAGCCGACTCCCCCTCCCGACCCGTCGGAACCCGAGGCCCAGCCCGTCGTCTGCGCGCGCTGCGGCACACGGTCCCCGAACGGCCCCCCGCCCACCTGGACCTGCTCGGTGGAGAACGGGACCAGACAGTACTTCTGCGTGGACTGCGCGCGGGAGAACCTCCGGGCGATCGAGGGCCGCCTCGACTCGTCCTGGTGGTGACCCCGACCCCGACCGCGCCCGCTCCCGGCAGCCCCCGCTCCCCGGCCTCCGCCGGCCTTACTCCGGCGGCGCGAACCCCGGCAGCCAGGCCTCCAGTTCGCCCCGCAGCCGCACCGTCGCACCCAGCTGGCACAGCACCCCGATGGTGCTCAGCGTCACCCGGTGGATCAGCAGGTACGCCGGCGGCAGATTGATCTGCCGCCCCAACTGGTGGGCGGGGGAGCGGGGATCGGCCAGCCGGGCCGCCTGGCCGCGCAGCCACGACCGGGTGAAGGTGAACTCCTCCGCCTCGATGGGTTCGATGATGGGCTTCAGATAGTCCAGCACCGCGCGCGGGTCCAGCTCGATGGACTCCTTCACGAACCCCTCGGCAGACAGGTGCCCGTACATGCCCTCGGCATCGTCCTCCAGCGTCATCCGCAGCGAGGTGCCGATGGCCTTGGGCCAGCCCCCGGGCAGCCGGTCGACCGTGCCGAAGTCCAGCACGCCCAGGCGTATCCGGCCTTCCGGCCCCGTCAGCAGACGGAAGTTGCCCGGATGCGGATCCGCGTGCAGCAGCCCCGTGCGCGCCGGCCCCGTGAACAGGAACCGGGCCAGCAACTGTCCCGCACGGTCCCGCTCTTCCTGTGTGCCGTCGGCTATCACCTCCGACAGCGGCGTCCCGTCCAGCCACTCGGTGACCAGCACCTGGTCGCCCTGGTGCACCACGTCCGGCACCACCACGTCCGGATCGTCCCCGAACGCATCCGCATGGGTGCGCTGCGCCTCGGCCTCCAGCTCGTAGTCCAGCTCCTCCACGACCCGGTCGCGCATCTCCTGGATCAGCGGCTTGAGCTCCATGCCCGGGACCAGCGGCCCCAGCAGCCCGGCGAACCGGCTCAGTTGCCGCAGGTCCGACACCAGGGCCTCGCCGGCCCCCGGGTACTGCACCTTGACCGCCACCTGCCGGCCGTCGTGCCACACCGCCTTGTGCACCTGCCCGATCGAGGCAGCCGCCGCCGGCTTGTCCTCGAACTCCTCGAACAGGTCCCGCCAGTCGTCCCCCAGACGCTCCGCCAGCACCTGGTGCACCGTCTGAGCGGGCAGCGGCGGAGCCGCCTCCTGAAGCTTGGTCAGCGCCGCCCGGTACGGGCCGGCGAACTCCTCGGGAAGGGCCGACTCGAAGACGGAGAGCGCCTGCCCGAGCTTCATGGCACCGCCCTTCAGCTCACCGAGCGTGCGGAACAGCTGCTCGGCGGTGCGCTGCTGGATCTCACGCGCCACGATCTCCGCCGACTTGCCCCCGATCCGCTTCCCCAGCCCCCAGGTGGCCCGACCCGCGATGCCCAGCGGCAACGCGGCCAGTTTGACGGTACGGGTGACCGCCTTCCGGGGAAGATCAGACATGCGCCCCTCCAATTCCCAGACAGCCGTGGCGCAAGCGGCGGTTCAGGGGTGCCCTCCCCGTGCCTGCGGCCTCCACGCATCCTGCCATGGCCCTTCCGCGCCCTCCGGCGCGCATCGCCCCACCCTGTCCGAGACCCGAACCGGCCCGTCTCATTCCCGCACCTCCTCCTCCGCCGCCAGCGTGGCCGCCGCGCACGGGCAGCCCGGGTGCGGCCGGATCCCGGTGCGCTCCCAGTGCAGCCCGGGCAGGGCGGCCTCCCAGCGGGACGCGGTGGACGCCGGCAGCTCCCCGTCGACGAAGGACAGCGCGTGCGCCGCGGCCAGCCCGGCCACCGCCGTGGACAGGCCCAGATCACAGGCCGCGGCGGCCCGTCTGCGGTGCGCCGAGCGCCACTGGACCAGCATCCGCGGCCAGGCCGGGTCCCGCTCGATCCGGTCCCGCTCCATGCAGCCCGCACAGGCCGTGGCCCCCGGCAGCACCAGCGGCCCGACGATCCCGGTGCCCTCCAGCACCCCCGCGTACAGGTGCGGGACGCCGCCCGCGATCCAGTCGGCCGCGAGCGCGGGATCCGGCGCCCAGGCGGCCAGGCCGTCCCGCGGCGCGACCACCACCAGGGCCGGGCCGGTCTCCGGGCCCTCCCGCTCCGCCGCCCGCGGTGCCCGCCCCGGGGCCGACGCGCGCACCAGCCCCGCAGCGGCCTCCGAGCGCAGCCGGCCCACGCTGTCGGGCCCGAGCCCGCCCGGCGCCACATCCGCGGGCTCCACCCGGCCTCCGTCGAGCACTTCCACCCGGCCCACGCCGGCCCCGGCCAGGACCGCGGCGATCTGCGCGCCCACCCGGCCGCTGCCGCGCACCCGGACCCGTATCGCCCGACGCGCCGCCACGCCCCGCAGGTCCCCGCCGGGTTCGCGGTGCACCAGGGAGAGCGAGCCCAGGTCGGGCCCCAGCCGCTCCAGCGTCTCCGGCCGCTTGCGTACCGCCTGGGCCCGGGGCCCGCCCGCCGTGGCGTCGTCGAGCAGCCCGGCCGCGGCCAGCCGCCGGACCAGCCCGTCCACCTGCCCGTCCGGTAGCCCCATGGCCGCGCCCTCCGTGCGCAGCAGGTCCATGCCGCGGGTCCCGTCGATCCGGTCGATGAGCGCCCCCGTCGCCGTGTCGACCGGGCCGAGCACCACCGCATGCGCCGGCGTCACCCCGAACTGGACCGTCTGCAGATCCCGCCACGCCCGGGCCAGCGCGGGCTTCACCTTCGGATACACGGCCTTCCCCCTCCTCCTCGTCGGCGCACCGCCTGCGCGGACCGCCCTCGGTTTCCCGCCCCCGGTTCCCCGGCGCCGGATTCCCGCCGTCGGTTTCCCGTCCTCGCAACAGTGCCCGCCCGTCGCATCCGGCGCGCGAGTTTGTCCACAGGCACGACCTATTGGGCATATGAGATGGAGAAGGGTGGTACATGTGGGACCCGCTGCGAATGGATCAGGTCCGAACCGCGGAGCGGGGCTCCCCCGCCCGCGCCGAACGGGTACGGTCGTGGGCGTGTCCGCCGACCCCACGCAGCGCGCCGTCGAAGTCCGCCGGAGCGCGCGCCGCCGCAGGACCGTGTCCGCCTACCGCGAGGGCGACCGCACGGTCGTGCTCATCCCTGCCCGCATGTCCGAGGCCGAGGAGCAGCGCTGGGTGGGCGTCATGCTCGACAGGCTGGCCGCACGGGACACCCGGCGCACCCTCGGGGACGCGGAACTCGGCGAGCGCGCCGCCCGTTTGTCCGAGCAGTACCTCGGCGCCCGCGCCCGCCCCCGCTCGGTCCGCTGGGTCACCAACCAGAACACCCGCTGGGGCTCGTGCACCCCGGCCGAGGGCAGCATCCGGCTCTCGCACCGCATCCAGGGGATGCCCGAGTACGTGGTCGACTACGTGCTGCTGCACGAGCTGGCCCACCTCCTGGTGGCCGGCCACGGCCCGCGCTTCTGGGCACTGCTGGAGGCCTACCCGCGCACCGAGCGGGCCCGCGGCTACCTGGAGGGCGTGGCTGCGGCCGACCGCCTGCCCAAGGTCCCCGAGCCCCGCGGCGACTGACACCTGCGGGCCGCCGGCATCCGCGCGCCGGGCCCGCGGGGACCGGGCGCCGTGTACCGGGTCGGTACCGACTTGTACCGGGTCGGTACCGGCTTGGCCTGATGTCGTCGGATGCGGCTAGCCTGAGCGGCACGCATTTCACTGTCGGGATGGGGGACGGTCTTACGCATGGCCAGGGAATTCCAACGCGGTCACAAGGCCAGGATCAGCGATCTGACGGCGGGCACGGACCTGTACGTGGGCGTGCAGATCGCCGGGCCGGGACTCGCCTTCGACATCAGCTGCTTCGGGCTCGACGCCCATGAGCAGCTCTCGGACGACCGCTACTTCGTCTTCTACAACCAGCCGAAGTCGCCGGAGGAGTCGATCCAGCAGCTCGGCACGCAGGCCGGCGACACCGAGTCCTTCCGGGTGACGCTGGACCGCATCCCGGCCCACATCCACAAGCTGTCCTTCACCGCCACCCTCGACGGCGACGGCCAGATGTCGCAGATCGGCCCCGGCTACATCCGGATCGTGGCCGGCGGCGAGGAAGTCGTCCGGTACTCCTTCAACGGCGCGGAGTTCAGCACCGAGCGCGCGCTGATGCTCGGCGACTTCTACCTCAAGGACGTGTGGCGCTTCGCCGCGGTCGGGCAGGGCTTCGACGGCGGACTCGCCGCCCTGCTCCAGCACTTCGGCGGCGAGGTGGCCGAGGAGCAGGAACAGGAGCAGCCCGCGCAGCAGGCCGTCCCCGACCAGCCCGCGGCCCCGGCTCCCGCCCCGGCCTTCGCCCCGCCGCAGGCGGCCGCGCCCGCACCGTCCTTCGGCGCCCCGGTCCAGGCCCCCCAGGCCCCCCAGCCTCCCCAGGCCCCGGCCCCGCAGTACCAGCAGCCGGCCCCGCCCGCCCCGGTCCACTCGGCCCCCACCATGGTCGCGCCGTTGGCCCCGCAGGCCCCGCAGGCCCCGCAGGCCCCGCAGGCACCCCAGGCCCCGGCCACCCCGTACGGCCAGCCGCCCCACCCGCCGCAGCAGCCCGGCCCGCCCTCGTACGGCCAGGTCCCCGGCCAGCAGCCGCAGCCCCCGTACGGCCAGACCCCCGCCCCCTACGGGCAGCCGCAGCCCTCCTACGGGCAGGTCCCCGGCCAGCAGCCGCCCCCGTACGGCCAGACGCCCGGCCAGGGCACCCCGCACGCCGTGCCCGCGGCGGCCGGACCCGGCCTCGGCGCCGCGCTGCAGCCGTACAAGGAGGTGCCCACCGGCGCCCGCTGGACCTCGCAGAACCAGCAGCTCATGCGCGCCGACCTGGCCATGGGCGGCCAGCCCGTCCTGGCCCGCCAGGGCAGCATGGTCCTGTACCAGGGCAAGGTCGACTTCAGCTACAAGGGCGCGGGCTTCGCCGGCCGCATCGTCGGCAACGCCACCGGCCAGGAGATGCAGCTGATGCGCTGCAGCGGCCGCGGCCAGGTCTTCCTCGCCGAGAACGGTGCGCACCTGCACGCCATCGAGCTCCAGGGCGACGCCATCTGCGTCTCCTCCGAGAACGTCCTCGCCTTCGACGAGTCCCTCCAGTACGAGGTCCGCCGCGTCGAGGGCCACGGGATCCCCGGCGGGGCCCTGTTCACCATGCAGTTCCACGGCACCGGAACGGTGATCGTCAAGACGCACGGCACGCCCGTCGTCCTGCCCGTCACCCCGACCACCTTCGCGGACGCCAACGCCGTCGTCGCGTGGTCTGCTGCCTCCCAGGTGATCGTTTCCAGCCAGGTCGGGCTGCGCCGCAACGCCTACCCCGGCCACAGCGGGGAGAGCGTGAACCTCCAGTTCCGCGGTGCCCCCGGCAACTTCATCGTCGTCCAGCCGTACGAGGTCTGAGGGAGCCCGTCATGAACGCAATGAACCAGCAGCTCGCGGGCTACGCCCCCACCCCCGTCACGGCCCGCATGGAGAACCACGGCCGCGCCATGCTCAAGGTCGCCATGCAGAGCGGCCAGGACCTCTTCGCCCGCACCGGGTCGATGGTGGCGTACGAGGGCTTCATCCAGTACGAGCCCAACCCGCCGGCCATGCGCCAGATGGCCTCCCAGTGGATCACCGGCGAGGGCGCCCCGCTGATGAAGTGCACCGGCGACGGACTGCTCTACCTCGCCGACTACGGCGCGGACGTCGTCGTGGTCAACCTCAACAACGACGCCCTCTCCGTCAACGGCACCAACCTGCTCGCCTTCGACGCCCACCTCCAGTGGGGCGTCGAGCGCGTCAAGGGCATGGCCAAGTTCGCCGGCCAGGGCCTGTTCAACGTGCAGATCGCGGGCACCGGCTGGGTCGCCATCACCTCCCGGGGCACCCCGATCGTCGTCGACTGCGGCCGCGGCGACGACGAGACGTACGTCGACCCGGACGCGCTCGTCGCCTGGTCCCCGAACCTCAAGGTGAAGGGCAAGCGCAGCTTCAAGGCCTCGTCGATGATCGGCCGGGGCAGCGGGGAGGCCTACCAGATGGCCTTCTCCGGCCAGGGCATCGTCGTCGTACAGCCCAGCGAGGACAGCACCGACCGGCTCCGGACGCGGGGCTGAGGGGGAGCGGACAGATCATGCAGAGCTCACTTTTCGGCTACGCCGAGCAGCAGTCCCAGGAGCGGTACGCCGTCCAGAACCCGCAGCTGCTGCGGGTCACCCTGGCCGGAACCGACGACGTGCTCGCCCGCAAGGGCGCCATGGTCGCCTACCAGGGCATCGTCGACTTCGACGGCGAATACCAGAGCAGCAACCAGCGGGGCGCCCGCAGCCACACCGGCGAGGGCCTCGACCTGATGCGCTGCTCCGGGCAGGGCACGGTCTACCTGGCCAACCTGGCCCAGTACGTGCACGTCGTGGACGTCGACCACCAGGGCCTCACCGTCGACAGCAGCTACGTCCTGGCCATGGACTCCTCCCTCCACAGCGAGGTCATCGCGGTGGACAGCCAGTACGGGATCTCCGGATCCGGCAAGTACCAGCTCAACATCACCGGCCGCGGCAAGGTCGCCCTCATGACCTCCGGGCAGCCGCTGATGATGCACGTCACGCCCGACAAGTACGTCAACGTGGACGCCGACGCCATCGTCGCCTGGTCCACCTCGCTGCGCGTGCAGATGCAGGCCCAGACCCACTCCACCGGCGTCTGGCGCCGCCGCGGCAACACCGGCGAGGGCTGGGAGCTCAGCTTCCTCGGCACCGGATTCGCCCTGGTGCAGCCGAGCGAGGTGCTGCCGCCGCAGAACGCCCAGATCGGCCAGGGCGTGGCCGCGCAGTTCGGCATGGGCCAGCACGGCGCCCACGCCCAGAACCAGAACAACGTCTGGAACTAGACCGGAGCAACGTCCGGGACGAAGGAGGGGCGGCTCCCCCGCGCAGCGCGCGCGGGGGAGCCGCCCCTCATTCCGTCCGTACGGGCGTCACAGCCGCGCCCGCACCGCCTCCACCAGCCGGACGACCGAGGTGTCGGCCACTGCCGGCACCTCCTCGTACGGGAACCAGCGCAGGTCCAGCGACTCCCCGCTGATCTCCGCCACCGCGTCCGCCGGGGCCAGCGCCGCGTACTGCACGTCCAGGTGCCAGTTGCACGGCGCCGGGATCGGGTGCCGGTCGAGCCGCAGCGGGCCGCCGGGCAGCAGCGCCAGCCCGGAGCCGATGCCGGACTCCTCGACGGCCTCGCGCAGCGCGGCCGCCTCGAGCGTGGCGTCCCCGGGCTCGCAGTGGCCGCCCATCTGCAGCCACATGCCGAGCTTCTTGTGCAGCGTCAGCAGTACGCGGCCCCGCTCCGGGTCGACCACGAGCGCGCTGCCGGTGACGTGCCCCGCCTGGCAGGGCTTGTAGACCCCTTCCGGATGCGCCGCGAGGTGCTCCAGGTAGACGTCCCTCAGGGCACGCTGCTCTTCGTCCCGGCCCTCGTACCCCTTCAGGACGAGGACCGCGTCTTCGTGGAGGCTCACTGCTTCCCCTCGCCCTTGCCGTCGGCCTGCCCGCCCTGGTCTCCCTGCTCACGCCGCTCCGCCGCCTCGCCGAGCATCTTGTCGATCTCGGAGAAGTCCAGCTGCTCGCGGTGGACGAAGCCGTCCGGGTCGTCGAGGTCGGAGGCGGTCGGCAGCATGTCCGGGTGCTCCCACAGCCCGTCGCGGCCGTCCATGCCGCGCGCGTCGGTCAGCGAGGCCCACAGCCGGGACGCGTCCCGCAGCCGGCGCGGGCGCAGCTCCAGCCCGATCAGGGTCGCGAACGTCTGCTCCGCCGGGCCGCCCGAGGCCCGCCGCCGGCGCATGGTCTCGCGCATGGCGTCCGCCGAGGTCAGCCGGGGCTTGGCCGCCTCGTGCACGACGGCGTCCACCCAGCCCTCGACCAGCGCGAGCGCCGTCTCCAGCCGGGCCAGGGCCGCCTTCTGCTCGGGGGTGTCCTGCGGCTGGAACATGCCGCCCTGCAGGGCCTCCTGCAGCTGCTCCGGGTTGGTCGGGTCGATCTGGCCGACCACGTCCTCCAGCTTCGAGGTGTCGACCTTGATCCCGCGGGCGTAGCCCTCGACGGCGCCGAACAGGTGCGAACGCAGCCACGGCACGTGCGCGAACAGCCGGGCGTGGGCCGCCTCGCGCAGGGCCAGGTACAGCCGCACCTCCTCCGACGGCACGCCGAGGTCCTTGCCGAGGCCCTCGATGTTCAGCGGCAGCAGCGCCGCCTTGCCCGCCGGGCCCAGCGGCAGCCCGATGTCGGTGGAGCCGACGACCTCGCCGGCGAGCACGCCGACGGCCTGGCCGATCTGCTGGCCGAACATCGCCCCGCCCATGGAGCGCATCATGCCCAGCAGCGGGCCCGCCATGGCCTGCATCTCCTCGGGCAGCACGCCGCCCATGGCCGCGCCGACCCGCTCGGCGACCGGGTCGACGAGCTCCTTCCACACCGGGAGGGTCGCCTCGACCCACTCGGCGCGGCTCCACGCCACGGCCGTGGTGGCACCCGAGGGCAGCGAGGTCACGTTGTCCAGCCAGTGGTCGGCCAGCCGCATGGCCTCCTCCACCGCGGACTTCTCGGCGGGGCCGACGCTGGTGTCCTTCACGCCGTCCGGCGTGCCCTGGGAGACCGTCCGGCGGGCGATGTCCTTGGCCATGTCCCAGTTCACGGGACCGCCCTCGTAGCTGAGCATCTGGCCGAGCTGCTGGAAGGCCGCGCCGAGGTCGGCGGGGTTCATCGAGCCGAACATCGCGGCGAACGGGTTGTCTGCGCCGCCGGGGCCGCCGGGGCCGCCGGGCAGGCCGAAACCGGCGAACCCGAACGGATTCGGGCCGCCCTGGCCGCCCTGGTTGCCCTTCTTCTTGCCCTCGTCGCCGCTCTCCGGCTCCTCCGGCGGAAGGCCGAATCCGAATGGGGTGTCGCTCACGGGTTTCCTCGGCTCGTAGGGCCGCCGGCGGGTGCCGGCGGGCAAGTGGTCCCACAACACCAACCAGCGTAGACACCGGACCCGGTTCCGGGCTCGATGCTCCGCCGACTCCTGGGCTGCGGCAGGATGGACATCACCTGGTGGGTACGCGTCACGACACGTCCCTACTGAAGACAACCGCTGGAGACGCCTGGTGAGTTCCCCGGATCCGCAGTTTTCGGATAAGCACGGCCGCGCGCCGCACGGCGACGAGGACCGCCCTGAGCACGGCGAGGGCGTTCGCCAGCCGCGTAACCAGGCGGCCGTGCGCCGGCCCAGCCCCGTGATCGCCGTGACCGGCGCCGCAACCGGCGTCGGCGCCGCGCTGGTGCAGCGCCTGGCCGAGTCGGACGAGGTCAAACAGGTCGTCGCGATCGACGAGCGGCGCGGCGACTGCGCCACCGCGCAGTGGCACGTCCTGGACGTCCGGGACCCCGCCATCGCCGAGAAACTGCGCGGCGCGGACGTGGTCGTCCACCTGGCGCTGGACCTCGACCTGGAAACCGACCCCGCGGCCCGAACGGCGTACAACGTGCGGGGGACCCAGACCGTCCTGACGGCCGCCGCCGCGGCCGGGGTGCGCCGGGTCGTGCTGTGCACCTCCGCGATGGTGTACGGGGCGCTGCCGGACAACGACATCCCCCTGTCGGAGGACTCCGAGCTGCGGGCCACCGCCGAGGCCACGGGCGTCGGCGACCTGCTGGAGATCGAGCGGCTGGGCCGCCGGGCGCCGCGCGCGCACCCGGGCCTGAACGTCACCGTGGTCCGCCCGGCCGTGCTGGTCGGCGGCACGGACACGGCCCTGACCCGCTACTTCGAGTCCCCGCGCCTGCTCGTGGTCGCCGGATCCCGCCCGACCTGGCAGTTCTGCCACGTCGACGACCTGGTCGGCGCCCTGGAGTACGCCGCCCTGGAGAAGGTCGAGGGCGAGCTGGCGGTGGGCTGCGAGGGCTGGCTGGAGCAGGACGAGGTCGAGGAGCTGAGCGGCATCCGCCGTATGGAGCTCCCCTCGGCGGTCGCCCTGGGCGCGGCCGCCCGGCTGCACCGGATCGGCCTGACCCCGTCCCCGGCGGGCGACCTCGCCTACACCATGTACCCGTGGGTGGTCAGCGTCAGCGGGCTGCACGCGGCGGGCTGGCGGCCGCGCTGGACCAACGAGGAGGTGCTGGCCGAGCTGCTCCAGGAGGTCGCGGGCCGGCACACGGTCGCGGGCCGCAGGCTGGGGCGCAAGGACGCCACCGCCGCGGGGGCCGCGGGTGCGACGGTCGCGCTGCTGGGCGCCGCCGCGGTGGTCCGCCGGGCCCGCAGGCGGCGCGGGATCTGACCGCGCCTGCGGGCCCGCGCGCCCCGCGGATCCCGGGACGCGGACCCGGCCCCGCGGACCCGGCCCCGCACACCCCGCCGACGGCCCCCGCCCGGCGGCGGTTCCGCCTGCCGTCCCCCGGGCGGCACCCCGGGGCTGCGGGTCCTGTAGGAGGCTCCATACCCCTGCCCCGCACAGCCGGTCGAACCGGCTATACCGCGATGTGGGAGCGGTGGTGCACGATGGCTGCATGGCACCGCACTTCGACCACCCCGGCGAGCAGGCCGCTCCGGACCCGATCCGACTGCTCGCGATCCGTGAGACCCCGCTCTCGATCGACGAGGCCTTCCAGGCCGTCGGCGACGACGCGACGGGAGGCACGACGCTCTTCGTCGGCACGGTGCGCAACCACGACGGCGGGGCGGACGTCGACTCGCTCGGCTACTCCTGCCACCCGACGGCCGAGGCGGAGATGCGCCGCATCGCCGAGCGCGTGGTGGCGAAGTACCCGGTACGGGCCCTGGCGGCCGTACACCGCGTCGGCGACCTGGCCGTCGGCGATCTCGCGGTGGTCGTGGCCGTGTCCTGCCCGCACCGCGGCGAGGCCTTCGAGGCCTGCCGGATGCTGATCGACGACCTCAAGCACGAGGTGCCGATCTGGAAGCACCAGACGTTCTCGGACGGCACCGAGGAGTGGGTCGGCGCCTGCTGACCCCCGGCCGCGGCGGTGTCGGTGCGGGGGAGTACTGTCCCACCCGTTCGGCCGCGCAACACGCCCTCGATTTGCGTAACCCCCCCACGGGCAGGAGCGTTGAAGCCACAACGACACGCACCTTTTTCACGGGGCTGGGAGGCACGTCCATGGCGTCACTGGCGTGGTTGCTGATTCCGCTGTTCGCCGCCGTCGGAGCGGCGATATGGGGCAGCTGGGCGGCACGCGACCGCACTCAGGGAGACATATCCGAGCTCGCGGGGTACGCACGATTCCGCGAGGCCATGGACAAAGCCGACCCGAGCAGGGCGAAGGCGGCCGCACACTCCGGTTCCGACCCGGTCTGACGCTCACGGCGTCCCGCGGAACCTCCCCGGACCCGGGCCCACGGCCCCCGCGGACCGGCCCCGGCGGCCGTCCGCCAGGCCCGTCCCGTACTGTCGGTCCCATGCCACGCCGCACCGCGACGATGCTCGCCGCCACCCTCATGCTGTTCGGGCTGCTCTGTGCGGGGGTCTTCATCAAGGTCCCGTACTCGGAGATGAGCCCCGGGCCGACCTGGAACACGCTGGGCGAGAACCGCGGTGAAGCCGTCATCAGCATCGGCGACCACCAGACCTACCCCGCCACCGGGCACCTCAACATGACGACCGTCCGCGTCACGGGCGCGGACTACGACATGAACCTCCTCGAAGCGGTCTACGGCTGGCTGTCCGGCGACAACATCGTCGTCCCGCACGAGACGCTCTACCCGGACGGCAAGACGGAGGAGCAGTCGACGCAGGAGAACGCCGAGGAGTTCAGCCAGTCCCAGGAGACCGCAAAGGTGGCGGCCCTGAAGCAGCTGGGCGTCGACGTCCCCACCCGCGTCGTGGTCGCGTCCGTGATCAAGGGCAGCCCCTCGGAGGGCAAGCTGCACGCGGGCGATGTGGTCCGGGCCGTGGACGGCAGCCCCGTCGGCGCCCCCGGGGACGTCGCGAAGCTGGTCACCAAGCACAAGGCCGGCGAGCCGGTCGAGTTCACGATCGTGCCCGCCGCGGAGGCGGCCGAGGCCCAGAAGGCCCGCCGCGAGCCCGCCGGCACGACCAAGATCACGATCACCTCGGCCAAGGCGGAGGGCGACGGCCACGCCATCGTCGGCATCCGGGCCGGCACCGCCCACACCTTCCCGTTCCCCATCGACATCCGCCTCGCCGACGTCGGCGGCCCGAGCGCCGGCCTGATGTTCGCGCTCGGCATCGTCGACAAGCTCACCCCGGGCGACCTGACCGGCGGGAAGTTCGTCGCGGGCACCGGCACCATCGACGAAACCGGCAAGGTCGGCCCCATCGGCGGCATCCAGATGAAGACCATCGGCGCCCGCAAGGCCGGCGCCGAGTACTTCCTGACCCCCGCCGAGAACTGCGCCTCGGCCGTCAGGAACGCCCCCGACGGCCTGACCCTGATCAAGGTCGGCACCATCGGCGACGCCCGGCAGGCGCTGGAGAAGATCGGCAAGGGGGACACGGCCGGGCTGCCGCTCTGCGGCAAGCCCTGACCGCCGCACCGGCCGCCCCGCCACCCCTACCGCACGGGCCGGGCCGGGTCCTGACGGCCCGGTCCTACTGGAAGGTCGCGGCGAGCGCGTCGGCGAGCCCGGGCACCAGGCCCGCGCCCGTGAGGACCTCGGTGGCGGAGTCCTTGTCGCGCAGCCGCACCGCGGACTCGCGCGAGCCGTCGCGCAGCACGGCCACCGTCAGACGCACCTCCTGGCGCTCCGGGTGCCCGGCGACCCACTTCGCGAGCTGCTTGTCGTTGAGCCCCTCCGGTACGGAGGCCTCCGCGGACGGCGGCAGCATCAGCCGCTCCACGGTCAGGGCGCAGCCGACGACCGCGTCGGGCCAGGCGACGGTGCCCAGGAACTTGTCGAGGGCGGCCCCCTTGGGCAGCTTGTCCTGCTCGATCGGCGTCAGGGAGGACCGGCCGGCGTCGTCGGTGTCGACGCCGAGCTGGTGCGCGAGGCGGGGCTCCTGCCGGCGCAGCCGGGCCGTGTCGACCAGCGCGAACAGCCGGGCCGGCTGGTCCCAGCCGAGGCCGGCCGCGTATTCGTCGATCTCGAGGCAGGCGCGGGTCAGCGGGCCGGCCGCCATCGGAGTGCCGGGGGAGGGGGAAACGTTGGTCATGGACAACATCCTGCCTCGTTTCCACCCGCCGACGGGAACTGAGCAAAGCCTCAGTAAGTTTTCAGAGTGGGCTCTACGATCGGGGCCCAGCTTGTGAAACGTAACCAGACTCAGCTTTCGAGGTGCGCACCTTGGCTTTCCAGATGCCGGACCGCGGCTCAGGCCCCTCGGGGCCACGGATGAGAGTCGGCCGCCCCTCCCGGCGCTCCCGCACTCTCCTGATGACCTTGGGGGTGCTGGCCGTCCTGGGCATGGCGTTCGTCATGTTCGCGGGCTTCTGGACGGACTGGCTCTGGTTCCGCTCCGTGAAGTACTCCACCGTCTTCACCACCACCCTGTGGACGAGGGTCGGCCTGTTCGCCGTCTTCGGCCTGCTCATGGCGGGTGCGGTGGGGCTGAACATCTGGCTGGCGTACCGGCTCCGGCCGCCGCTCAGCGCGATGTCGCTGGAGCAGCAGAGCCTCGACCGCTACCGGATGAGCATCGCCCCGTACAAGAAGTGGCTGCTGCCGGCCATCTCCGCGCTCGTCGGCATGATCGCGGGCGCCTCCGCGGCCGGCCAGTGGAAGACCTGGCTGATGTACGTGAACGGGGTGCCCTTCGGCAGGAAGGACCCGCAGTTCAAGCTGGACGTGTCCTTCTACACGTTCGACCTGCCCTGGTACCGCTTCCTGCTCGGCTTCGGCTTCGCCGCCGTCATCCTGTCGGTGATCGCCGCCGTCGTCGTCCACTACCTGTACGGCGGACTGCGCGTGACCAGCCCGGGCGCCCGGGCCACGGCCGCCGCGACCGGGCACCTGTCGGTGCTGCTCGGCCTCTTCGTCACGCTGAAGGCCGTCGCGTACTGGCTCGACCGCTACGGCCTGGCCGTGAAGTCGAGCGACTTCAAGGCCGCCGACAACTGGACCGGCCTGCGGTACGTCGACGCGAACGCGTACCTGCCGGCCAAGACGATCCTCGTCGCCATCGCCGCGATCTGCGCCGTGCTCTTCTTCGCGACGCTGTGGCGCCGCACCTGGCAGCTGCCGGTGATCGGCTTCGGCCTGATGGTGCTCTCGGCGATCCTGATCGGCGGGCTGTACCCGGCGATCGTGCAGAAGTTCCAGGTCCAGCCCAATGAGCAGGCCAAGGAAGCGCCGTACGTCGAGAAGAACATCAAGGCCACCCGGGACGCCTACGGGATCGACCAGTCCGACGTGAAGGACTACCCGGGCGTCCCGCAGACCGACGACAAGGCCAAGCTGCGGCAGGCGGCCGGCACCACTGCCAGCATCCGCATCCTCGACCCGAACATCGTCTCCCCGGCCTTCCAGCAGCTCCAGCAGGTCAAGGGCTACTACGCCTTCCCGTCCACGCTGGCCGTGGACCGGTACAGCGGCCAGGACACCGTCATCGGCCTGCGCGAGCTGAACATCGGCGGCATCCCGAAGAACAACTGGATCAACGACCACTTCAAGTACACGCACGGCTACGGCGTGGTCGCGGCCAAGGGCACCACCGTCGACGACCAGGGCGCCCCCGACTTCACCCAGTCCGACCTCCCCTCCAAGGGGATGTTCGGCACGGACTTCGAGCAGCGCATCTACTACGGCGAGCGGACGACGCAGTACTCGATCGTCGGCGGCCCGCAGAAGGAGCTCGACTACTCGGACGACAAGGGCGAGAAGGAGACCAGCTACCAGGGCGACTCCGGCGTCAACCTCGGCAACCCGGTGAACCGGGCGGCGTACGCGCTGGCCTTCAGCGAGCCGCAGATCCTCTACTCGGGCGCCATCGGCGAGGGCTCGCGGATCCTCTACAACCGCACGCCCAAGGAGCGCGTCGAGGCCGTCGCCCCGTGGCTGACCATCGACGGCGCCCCGTACCCGGCGGTCATCGACGGCCGGATCAAGTGGATCGTCGACGCGTACACGACGACCAACGGCTACCCGTACGCCTCGCGCACCACGCTGGGCCAGAGCACCGCGGACTCGCTGACCAACAGCCAGCGCGCGGTGGTCGCGCAGGAGAACCAGGTCAACTACATCCGCAACTCGGTCAAGGCCACCGTCGACGCCTACGACGGCACGGTCAGCCTGTACCAGTGGGACGCCGAGGACCCGGTCCTGAAGACCTGGATGAAGGCGTTCCCCGGCACGGTCAAGGCCAAGAGCGAGATCTCCAAGCCGCTCATGGACCACCTGCGCTACCCGCAGGACCTGTTCAAGGTCCAGCGCGAGCTGCTGACCCGGTACCACGTCACCGACCCGCAGACCTTCCTCAGCGGCAGCGAGGCCTGGGCCGTCCCGGACGACCCGACCACCAAGGCCGGCACGGCGGTTCCGCCGTACTACCTGTCGATGAAGATGCCGGGCCAGACGGAGAAGGACCAGGTCTTCTCGCTCACCACGACGTTCACGCCGAACGAGCGGGACAACCTCAGCGCCTTCATGGCGGTCAACGCCGACCCGGGCACCCCGGACTACGGCAAGATCCGCATCCTGAAGCTGCCGACCAGCAAGCCGGTCGACGGCCCGAAGCAGGTGCAGAGCAAGTTCCAGTCGGAGCCGAAGATCGCCGAGTCGATCCGGCTGCTGCGCGGCGGCGACTCCGAGGTCGAGTACGGCAACCTGCTCGCGGTGCCGCTCGAAGGCGGGATGCTGTACGTGGAGCCGGTGTACGTGCGCAGTGCCGGCCTGAAGTACCCGCTGCTGCGCAAGGTGCTGGTGACCTACGGCGGCCAGACCGCCTTCGAGGACACCCTGGACAAGGCGCTGAACGTGGTCTTCGGGGCCGAGGCGCCGACGACGCCCGTGAACCCGCCGCCGGGCGAGGGCACGGTCACGCCGCCGAAGCAGCCCCAGGACCCGACGGTCAAGGCGGCCCTCGCGGACGCGCAGAAGGCCATCGAGGAAGCCGACAAGGCGATGAAGGCGGGCGACTGGGCAGCCTACGGCAAGGCGCAGAGCGACCTGCAGGCGGCGCTGAAGCGGGCGATCGACGCGGAGGCG
This sequence comes from Streptomyces sp. NPDC090445, assembly GCF_044769385.1. NCBI lineage: Bacteria > Bacillati > Actinomycetota > Actinomycetes > Kitasatosporales > Streptomycetaceae > Streptomyces > Streptomyces sp. NPDC090445. The sequence goes on from NZ_JBIVXV010000014.1 coordinate 42,176, forward strand.
AAGCAGCCGGCCCCGAAGCCGGCGGGCTGAAAACGGTAATGGCTCGGTCCCGCGTCGTGATACTGTGGTCTCACCGACGCGGGGTGGAGCAGCTCGGTAGCTCGCTGGGCTCATAACCCAGAGGTCGCAGGTTCAAATCCTGTCCCCGCTACTGAAAACGAAGGCCCGGATCCTTGGATCCGGGCCTTCGTCATGTCCGCGATCGACGCGTGGGGTCATGGGGTAGCCGGGGCGGGTGAGTTGGGCTGGGACCGTGTTTGACTTGTCTCTCTGTGGGCATGTCGACAAAACGCTGTAGTGACCTCACAGGCTGCGACATACCAGGTGTACGCGGGTAGCAGGTGATGCGACGATGGGATATATGGGGGACAGGTCAACTCTGCTGGAGACAGGGCGGTTTGTGAGGGCGGCCGAAGCAGGGTCGGATGCAGCAGTCAAAGAGGAGGCTCAGGCCGTTAACGCGCAGACCCCACTGACCGATGCGGGTTTCGCGGAGGAAATGTTCGCCGAGGCCGACACGGCCAGCGACACCGAGCTGGAGGCACGCCACCGGGTCGCGGCCGACCGCGGGGACCCCGGGGCGATGAGCGTCCTCGGAGCCCTGCTGCTGCGCCGCGGCGACCTGGACGGAGCCGAGCCGTACCTCCGCGGCGCCACCGCGGAGGGGGATCGCGCCGCCGCGAACAACCTGGGCGTGCTGCTGCTCCAGCGCGGCTACCCCGACGAGGCCGCCGACTGGTGGCGGGTCGCCGCCGTCGCCGGATCCTCCCCCGCGGCCCACGCCCTGGGCCGCCACTTCCGCGAGCGCGGGGACGAGCCCGCCGCCGAGTACTGGTTCCGGCAGGCGGCGGAATCCGGCCACGCCCTCGGCGCGTACGCCCTCGCCGACCTGCTGGAGCACCGCGGCGACAAGGGCATCGAGCGCTGGCTGCGGCAGGCCGCAGAGCAGGGCCACCGCGAGGCCGCGTACCGCCTGGCCCGGCACCTGCGCAAGGGCGACCCCGCCGAGGCCGAGCAGTGGTACCGGCAGGCCGCCGCGCGCGGCCACCGGCGCGCCGCCCTGCACCTGGGCGCGCTGCTGGAGGCCCGCGGCGAGCTCAAGGAGGCCGGGCGCTGGTACCTGACCTCCGCCAAGCAGGGCGAGGCGCGCGCCGCATGCGCCCTCGGCTTCCTGCTGCGCGACGCCGGGGACGAGGAGAGCGCGATCGCCTGGTGGAACCGGGCCGCGCAGGACGGCGACGGCAACGCCGCCAACGCGCTCGGCGCCCTGCACGCCGCCCGGGGGGAGACCGAGACCGCGGAGAAGTGGTACCGGGTCGCCATGGACGCAGGCGACCAGAACGGGGCGTACAACCTCGCCCTGCTCTGCGCAGCGCAGGACCGGACCGCGCAGGCCGAGCAGTTCTACCGGCGGGCGGCCTACGCCGGCCACCGCGAGGCGGCCAACGCCCTCGCCATCATGCTGCTCCAGGTCGGCGACGCGGCCGGGGCCGAGCCCTGGTTCTCGAAGGCGGCCGAGGCGGGCAGCGTGGACGCCGCGTTCAACCTCGGGATCCTCTTCGCGAGCCGCGACGACGACCGGACGGCGCTGAAGTGGTACGAGCGGGCGGCCTCGGCCGGCCACACCGACGCCGCACTGCAGGTCGGCATCGCCCTGGTGCGCGACGGCGAGGAGCGTGCCGCCGAGCGGCACCTGCGGTGCGCGGCCGGCGGCGGCAGCGCGGAGGCCGCGTTCCGGCTGGCCGCGCTGCTGGAGTCGCTGGCCCCGCCGCCGGAGCCGCCGGCCCTGGGTGAGCCCGTCGGCGGCGGCGCCCGCACCGAGAGCGAGGACTGGTACGAGCGGGCCGCCGAGCTGGGGCACCGGCGCGCGCAGGTGCGGGTCGGGATGCTCGCCGCAACCCGCGGCGACATGGCGGTGGCGGCGCGCTGGTACCGGGAGGCGGCGGAGGCCGGCTCCCGCAACGGCGCGTTCAACCTCGGGCTGCTGCTCGCGCGCGAGGGGAACGAGCCGGAGGCCGCCCTGTGGTGGACCCGGGCGGCGGTGGCCGGCCACGGCCGCGCCGCGCTGCGCCTGGGGCTCCTCGCCGCCCGGCACGGGGACCTGGCCGAGGGGCAGAAGTGGTGCGTGCGGGCGATCGAGCTGGGACCGGCCGAGGTCGCGGAGCGCGCCGCCCGGCTGCGTGACGCGCTCGCCGACGAACTGTCCGTGTAGGCGCCGGTCCGATGCCGTCCGTTAAGCGATTTGCATCTGCCGGGCGGCCTCGCGTAAAGTCGTGTTTACCGACGCGGGGTGGAGCAGCTCGGTAGCTCGCTGGGCTCATAACCCAGAGGTCGCAGGTTCAAATCCTGTCCCCGCTACTGATGGCGAAGGCCCGGATCCTCAGGATCCGGGCCTTCGTCGTTTCCGCCGGAAGCAGCCTGTGCAAGGGCATGGGAAAGGCCCGGGAGCATCGCTCCCGGGCCTTTCCGTCGTCATCAGGCGCCGGAGCAGTCCGGGCACACGCCGCGGTAGGTCACCTCGACCGCTGACACCACGAAGCCGAACCGCTCCGCGTCCGGCAGGTCGGCCAGCGGGTTGCCCGCCGGATGCACGTCGCGGATCGCCCCGCACTGCGCGCACACCAGGTGCTGGTGGGGCTTGTGGGCGTTGGGGTCGTAGCGCTTGGCCCGCCGGTCCGTGGAGACCTCCAGGACCTCGCCGAGGGCCACGAGCTCACCCAGCGTGTTGTAGACCGTCGCCCGGGAGATCTCGGGCAGCTTGTCCACGGCGCGCGCGTGCACCTCGTCCGCCGTCAGGTGGACGTGATCACCGTCGAGCACCTCGGCCACGACGCGCCGCTGTGCGGTCATGCGCCATCCGCGGCCGCGAAGTCGTTCCAGCAGGTCACTCATGGACACCAGCCTAACAGTGGGGGACCCGGTGCAATTCCCGAGCCCGTACGGACTTGGATACTTACTTGACTTAGACAAAGTCCATCGTAGGATCGGGTACGGCAAAGGCCAAGGACAGGCGCGGCCGGGACAGGCACGGCAGCAATGACGCAGGAGGCGCACGTGACGCAGGGACCGCTCACCACGGAAGCCGGGGCTCCGGTCGCCGACAACCAGAACAGCGAGACGGCGGGCGTCGGCGGTCCGGTCCTGGTCCAGGACCAGCTCCTGCTGGAGAAGCTCGCCCACTTCAACCGCGAGCGCATCCCGGAGCGCGTGGTGCACGCCCGCGGCGCCGGCGCCTACGGCACCTTCACCGTCACGGCCGACGTGACGCCGTACACCCGCGCCGCGTTCCTCTCCGGGATGGGCAAGGAGACCGAGGTCTTCCTGCGGTTCTCGACCGTGGCCGGCAACCTCGGTGCCGCCGACGCCGTGCGCGACCCGCGCGGCTGGGCGCTGAAGTTCTACACCGAAGAGGGCAACTACGACCTCGTCGGCAACAACACCCCGGTGTTCTTCATCAAGGACGCCATCAAGTTCCCCGACTTCATCCACACCCAGAAGCGCGACCCGTACACCGGGTCGACCGAGGCGGACAACGTCTGGGACTTCTGGGGCCTGTCGCCCGAGTCCACCCACCAGGTGACCTGGCTGTTCGGCGACCGCGGCATCCCGGCCTCGTACCGCCACATGAACGGCTACGGCTCGCACACCTTCCAGTGGAACAACGAGGCGGGCGAGGTCTTCTGGGTCAAGTACCACTTCAAGACCGACCAGGGCATCAAGAACCTCACCCAGGCCGAGGCCAACCTCCTCGCCGGCGAGGACCCGGACTCCCACCAGCGCGACCTGCGCGAGGCCATCGAGCGCGGCGAGTTCCCCACCTGGACCGTGCGGGTCCAGATCATGCCGGCGGCGGACGCGGCGGCCTACCGCTTCAACCCGTTCGACCTCACCAAGGTGTGGCCGCACGAGGACTACCCGCCGATCGAGATCGGCAAGCTGGAGCTCAACCGCAACCCGGAGAACGTCTTCGCCGAGGTCGAGCAGAGCATCTTCAGCCCGGCCCACTTCGTGCCCGGCATCGGCCCGTCCCCGGACAAGATGCTCCAGGGCCGCCTCTTCGCCTACGGCGACGCCCACCGCTACCGCGTCGGCATCAACGCCGACCACCTGCCGGTGAACCGCCCGCACGCCACCGAGGCGCGCACCAACTCCCGCGACGGCTTCCTCTACGACGGCCGCCACAAGGGCGCGAAGAACTACGAGCCGAACTCCTTCGGCGGCCCGCACCAGACCGACCGCCCGCTGTGGCAGCCGATCCCGGTCACCGGCGCCACCGGCGACCACGCCGCCCCCGCCCACTCCGAGGACGACGACTTCGTCCAGGCGGGCAACCTCTACCGCCTGATGTCCGAGGACGAGAAGGACCGTCTGATCGAGAACCTGGCCGGCTTCATAGCCAAGGTCTCCCGTGACGACATAGCCGAGCGCGCGATCGGCAACTTCCGGCAGGCGGACGGCGACTTCGGCAAGCGGCTGGAGGCCGCGGTCCAGGCCCTGCGCGGCTGAACCGACCGCTTGCCGTAGGGAGGCGGCGGACCGGATCTCACGGGGTCCGGCCCGCCGCCGTTCTCCTGTGCCTACGCCGCCACGGTGCTGCGCCGGACCGGCACCCAGCAGCGGATGATGTCGCGGACGGACACGATGCCCACGGGGCCGCCGTCCTCGACGACGATCAGATGCCGGAAGCCGCCGTGCGCCATGGCCTCGGCGGCATCCTGCAGGGTGGTCTCCGGGGTGCAGAACACGACGTTGTTCGTGGTGTGCGCACCCACGGACTCCCGGTCGGGGTCGTGGCCCGCGCCGATGGAGTTGAGGACGTCCCGTTCGGTCAGGATGCCGATTCCGCTGTGCTCGGGGTCGAGGACGACGGCCGCGCCGACCCGGCGGCCGGACATCAGGCAGGCCGCCTGTCGGATGGTGTGGGCGGGGCCGAGGGTGAGGATCACGGTGCTCATGGCGTCACGGACGAGCATGAAGAGAGCCACCTCCTGGGAGAGTCCTCCGCTTGAGAAGTCATTCACAAGTGCACAAGCGGGGGAGTTTCAGATTCCCACGGACACGGAGGGTCATCAAGAGGGCGCACTCGGTTGTCCGGGCGCAGGCGCGGGCGCAAGCGCGGGCCCGTACCGGTCCGGCGCAAGCGCGGGCCCGTACCGGTCCGGCGCAAGCGCGGGCCCGTACCGGCCCGGCTCAGGCGCAGGCCCGGCCCCGCACCGGTCCGTACGGCCCGTACCGGGCGCGGCTCAGGCGCGGGGCCGCAGGCAGCCGAGCATCCGGTCGTGCAGCAGCCCGTTCGAGGCGGCCGCGTTCCCGCCGTGGACGCCGTCCACCCCGTCCAGGCTGGTGAAGCGGCCGCCCGCCTCCTGGACCACGGCCGCGATGGCCGCCATGTCCCACAGGTTCAGCTCCGGCTCGGCGCAAAGGTCCAGCGAACCCTCCGCGACCATCATGTACGGCCAGAAGTCCCCGTAGCCGCGGGTCCGCCAGCACTGCCGGGTCAGCTCCAGGAACCCGTCGAGCCGGCCCTGCTCCTCCCAGCCGCTCAGCGAGGAGTACGCGAACGACGCGTCGCCGAGGGAGCCCACCTGCGACACCCGGATGCGCTGCGGCTCGCCGCCCAGCGCACCGCCCGCGTACGCGCCCCCGCCCTGCGCCGCCCACCAGCGGCGGCCCAGCGCGGGCGCCGAGACCACCCCGACGACGGGCCGGAACACCCCGTCGGGGCCCTCCTCCATCAGCGAGATCAGGGTTGCCCAGACGGGCACGCCGCGCACGTAGTTCTTCGTGCCGTCGATCGGGTCCACGACCCAGCGGCGCGGGCCGCCGCCCTTCAGGCCGTACTCCTCGCCCAGGATGGCGTCCTCGGGCCGCGCCGCCTCGATCCCCGCCCGGACGACCTCCTCGGCAGCCCGGTCGGCCTCGCTCACCGGGGTCATGTCCGGCTTCGTCTCGACCTTCAGGTCCAGGGCGCGGAACCGCTCCGTCGTGACGGCGTCCGCCGCGTCGGCGAGCTCCAGGGCGAGGCGCAGGTCATCTTCGTACTCGGGCATGCCCGAACAGTATCGGGAGGCGCGGGGGCGGGCGAGCGGCGTCCGCGGTGCGACCGGGCAGGCACCCTTGACAGGACCTGTCGGCCCGTCAACTCTGGCGGGGAGTCGAGCGGGGAGGCGCGATGCCGGCAGCCCGGGAGTCCTTGCTGGAAGCGGCGTCAGTGGCGCTGTTGGCGCGCCCCTGGCCGTCCGTGCGGATGGTCGACGTGGCGGCAGCCGCCGGCGTGTCCCGGCAGACCCTCTACAACGAGTTCGGCGGCAAGGCGGGCCTCGGCCGCGCCCTCGTGCGCCGCGAGGCCGACTGGTACCTCGACGGGATCGACCGGGTGCTGCGCGCCCCGGTCGCCAGCGGGGGAGACCGGCTCGCCTCGGTCGCGGAGTGGACCGTACGGGCGGCCCGCGCGCGCCCCCTCGTAAGGGCCCTGCTGACCGGGTCCTGGGACGGCACCCTGCCGATACCGCCCGGGCAGGGCGCCCGGCCCGGCGTGCCCGCGCCCGCCCCCGGGGAGCTGGCCCGGGCGGTGCGGGAGCGGGCGGCGGCCGTGCTCGCGCCGCGGGACGGGGGGCAGCGGTGCGAACTGGCCGTGCGGCTCGCACTGTCCTACGTCATAGCCCCGGCGCGGGAGCCGGGGCTCGGGGAACTGCTCGGGCTGCTGCGGCTGCTCAGTGAGCCGACCCGGACAGCTGGAGGCCGATGACCCCGAGGATGACCAGCGTGATCGAGACGATCTTGAGGGTGGAGACCAGGTCGCCGAGGAAGAGCATCCCGTAGACCGCGGTCCCGGCCGCGCCGATGCCGGTCCACACCGCGTACGCCGGCCCCACGTCCAGCTTCTTCAGGGCCAGCGTCAGCAGGCCGAAGCTGCCGAGCGCGAAGGCGGCGAAGGCGATCGTCGGCCACAGCCGGGTGAACCCGTGGGACAGCTTCAGGCAGACCGCGAACCCGGTCTCCAGGAGTCCGGCGACGACGACCAGCAGCCACGCCATGGCGAATGCCTCCCCGCGTCACGTGACATCGCGTCACTCACTGCGATGATGCATTCACCAGACCATGACCCCGGCAAACCCTTCCGGACCCCGCCGGACCCCGCCGGACGATCAGTCGCCCTCGCGCCGCTCCCGCGTCCCCAGCAGCCGCCGCAGCGAGTCCAGCCGGGCCGGGTCGGCGTGTCCCTCCGCCACCCACGCGTCGAGCGCGCAGTCCTGCTCGTCGTGGCTGCACGCGCGCGGGCATTCCTCCGTACCGGGCACCAGGTCCGGGAAGGCCAGGATCACCCGCGACGGGTCCACGTGGTGCAGGCCGAACGACCGTACGCCCGGGGTGTCGATGACCCAGCCGTCACCCGACGGCAGCGGCAGCGCCAGCGCCGAGGTGGTGGTGTGCCGGCCGCGCCCGGTCACCGCGTTGACGTGGCCGGTGGCGCGCTGGCGGCCCTGGCCGACCAGCGAGTTCACCAGGGTCGTCTTGCCGACGCCCGAGTGGCCCACGAAGGCGGTGATCCGGCCGGCCAGCCGCTCGCGCACCCGCTCGGCGGCCTCGCCGGCCGCCAGCTCCTCGCGGTTGGTCACCACGTAGTTCACGCCCAGCGTCGCGTAGATCTCCAGGATCTTGTCCGGCGACGTCAGGTCCGACTTCGTGAGCACCAGCAGCGGCTCCAGCCCGGCGTCGTACGCGGCCACCAGACAGCGGTCGATCATGCGCGGCCGCGGCTCCGGGTCCGCCAGCGCGGTGACGATCGCCAGCTGGTCGGCGTTGGCGACGACCACCCGCTCGTACGGGTCGTCGTCGTCCGCGGTGCGCCGCAGGACGGACCTGCGCTCCTCGATCCGCACGATCCGCGCGAGGGTGTCCTTGTTCCCGGACAGGTCGCCGACGAGCCACACCCGGTCGCCGACCACCGCGGCCTTGCGGCCGAGCTCGCGCGCCTTCATGGCGACGATCGTGCGGTCCTCCACCAGACAGGTCAGCCGGCCGCGGTCGACGGTGAGGACGAAGCCCTCCGCCGCGTCCTCGTGTTTCGGCCGCTTGCTGGTGCGGGGCCGGTTGCCCTTGGGGTTGGGGCGGGAGCGGATGTCGTCCTCGTCGGTGTGCTTGCCGTACCTGCGCATGACGGACCTACGCTCCCGATCCCGCGAGCATGTCCGTCCACATCCTCGGGAAGTCCGGCAGCGTCTTCGCGGTCGTCGCCACGTTCTCGATCTGCACGCCGGCGACCGCCAGGCCGATCACGGCGCCCGCGGTGGCCATCCGGTGGTCGTCGTACGTGCGGAACGCGCCGCCGTGCAGCGGACGCGGGCGGATGTGCAGGCCGTCGGCGGTCTCCGTGACGTCGCCGCCGAGCCCGTTGATCTCCGCGGTCAGCGCCGCCAGCCGGTCCGTCTCGTGCAGCCGCAGGTGCGCCACGCCGCGCAGGGTGGACGGGGAGTCGGCCAGCGCCGCGACGGCCGCGATGCCGGGCGTCAGCTCGCCGACCTCGCCGAGGTCCACGTCGATGCCGTGGATCTTGCCGGTGCCCGTGAAGACCAGGCCCGCGTCGGTCAGCTCGCAGGAGCCGCCCATCTCCGTGAAGATCCGGCGCAGCTCATCGCCGGGCTGCGTGGTGCGGCGCGGCCAGTCCGGGATGGTGACCGTGCCGCCCGTGATCAGCGCCGCCGCCAGGAACGGCTGCGCGTTCGACAGGTCCGGCTCCACCACCATGTCGCGGCCCAGCAGCGCGCTCGGCGCGACCCGCCACACGTTCGGCTCACCGCCCGCCTCCGGCGTGTCGACCTGGGCGCCCGCCGCGCGCAGCATCTCCACCGTCATCCGGATGTGCGGCATCGAGGGCAGCGCCGCACCGACGTGCCGCACCTCCACGCCCTGGTTGAAGCGCGGGGCCGCGAGCAGCAGCGCGGAGATGAACTGGGACGAGCTGCTCGCGTCGAGCTCGACCGTGCCGCCCTCCAGCGCCCCGCCGCCCTGCACGGTCAGCGGCAGCGCGCCCCGGCCGCCGTCGTCGATCCGGGCGCCCAGCTTGCGCAGGGCGGTGATGACCTGGCCGAGCGGCCGCTCGTAGGACCGCGGGTCGCCGTCGAAGCGGATGTCGCCGTCGGCGAGCGTGGCCACCGGCGGCAGGAAGCGCATGACCGTGCCGGCGTTGCCGACGTCGACGGTGGCCGGGCCGTGCAGGGCCGCCGGGATGATCCGCCAGGCCTCGCCGCCCGCGCCGTCGCCGGAGCTGGACGAGACGGTCTCCTCGATGCCCACGCCCATCGCCCGCAGGGCGTCCGCCATCAGCTGCGAGTCCCGCGAGCGCAGCGGGCGGCGCACCCAGCCGGGCTCCGCCGAGAGCGCCGCGAGGACCAGGGCCCGGTTGGTCACCGACTTCGACCCGGGCACGGTGACGGTGGCGTGGACGGTGCCGTCGGCGTGCGGGGCAGGCCAGAGGGCGGGGAGCGCGGGGGTCTGGGTCATGGCCACCACTTTAGTGGCTCCGCCCGGGCGCTGATCGTGATCGAGCCGCGCCCCGGGGCACGGTCTCAGAGGGTGAGAAGCCAGCGGGCGCCGCCGATCAGCGAGCACAGCGCGACGGCGTGGAAGAGGAACAGCCACAGCACGGGGTGCGTGTGGGTGAGGCGGCCCAGCTGGTCCGCGTCCGAATCCGGCGCGCCGCCGTGCCGCCGCTTGGCCCCCAGCTCGAACACCGGCCGGACCCCGCCCAGCAGCAGGAACCACACGGCCGCGTACGCGAACCCCGCCTGCACCTCGGCCGCGGCGAGCCAGGACACCAGGACGAACGTGCCGCCGACCAGCACCACCGTCAGGGCCCCGTACGCGTTGCGGATCATCACCAGCATCGCCAGCAGCAGCGCGGTCGCCGCCCACAGCAGCAGCGTGATCCGGTGCGCCGACAGCAGCGCGGCCCCGCCGAGCCCCAGCAGCGAGGGCGCCGTGTACCCGGCGGCCGCCGTCAGGATCATCCCGAGGCCGGTGGGCTTGCCGCGGCTGACGGTGACCCCGCTGGTGTCCGAGTGCAGCCGGATCCCGTCGAGCCGCCGCCCCGTCAGCAGCGCCAGCAGGCCGTGGCCGCCCTCGTGTGCGATGGTCACGGCGTTGCGGGACACCCGCCACACCGGGTGCGGCGCGACCAGCGCCAGTGCGGCCAGGCCCGTCACGATCACCAGCCACAGGGCCGGCGGGGTCTGTATGCCCGTGAGCCGGTCCCACAGGCCGGCCGGCGTGGTGCTGTCCATAAAGCGGCGGACTCCTTGCGGTGATGGTCGGAGGGGGCACCTCCCGGCGGTAGCCGGGGGCGACATGGCAGTGTGACAGCCATGTGTGGACGGTATGCAGCGGGCCGGGGGCCCGAGGATCTCGCCCGGATCTTCGGGGTCGAGCGGTGGGAGCCCGAGGAGACCCTGGCCCCCGACTGGAACGTGGCGCCGACGAAGGAGGTCCACGTCGTCCTCGACCGCCCCCTCAAAGACGCCCCGAGCCCGCGTCCGGTTCGCCAGCTGCGCGTCCTGCGGTGGGGCCTCGTCCCGTCCTGGGCCAAGAACCCCGACGGCGCCGCCCGGATGATCAACGCCCGGTCCGAGACCCTCGCCGAGAAGCCGTCCTTCCGCCGCCCCTTCATGCAGCGCCGCTGCATCATCCCCGCCGACGGGTACTACGAGTGGGTCACCGCCCACGACGAGCGCCGCCTGGAGGTCGAGGGGAAGCGGAAGCGGACCCGCAAGCAGCCGTACTTCGTGCTCCCCGCCGACGGTTCCGTCTTCGCCATGGCCGGCATCTACGAGTTCTGGCGCGACCGGACCCTCCCCGACGAGCACCCGCACGCGTGGTGGGCGACCTGCTCGGTGATCACCGCCGAGGCCGAGACCACGCCGCTGGCCGGCGCCCCCGACGGCGGGCCGCGCGCCCTCTCCGAGATCCACCCCCGGATGCCGCTGATGCTCACCCCGGACCGCTGGGACGCCTGGCTGGACCCGGCGAACACCGACGCCGACGGCTCGCTGCAGCAGCTCCTCGCGCCGCCGCCCGGCGGGCTGATGCGCGCCTTCCCCGTCTCCACCGCCGTGAGCAGCGTGCGCAACAACGGCCCCGAGCTGCTGAACGAGCTGGACGCGCCGGAGGAGGGCACCCTCTTCTAGCCCGCCCCCGCCCGCCGCGCCGGGCAGGATGGGGGCATGACCACGCGCACGCGCACCGAGAGCGTCCCCACCCCGGCCGGCGAGGCCCGCATCACCTGGCACACCGCGCCCGGGGCCCGGCTCGTCCTGGCCCTCGGCCACGGTGCGGGCGGCGGCATCGAGGCACGCGACCTGCAGGCGCTGGCCGCCGCCCTGCCCGCCCGCGGGACCACCGTGGCCCTGGTCGAGCAGCCCTGGCGGGTCGCCGGCAAGAAGGTGGCCGCCGCACCCAAGGTGCTCGACGAGGGCTGGCACGGGCTGTGGCCGGCCCTGGAGCGGCCCGGACTGCCCGTGGTGGCGGGCGGCCGCAGCGCCGGGGCCCGGGTGGCCTGCCGGACCGGCGCCGCACTGGGCGCGGCCGGGGTGCTGGCGCTGGCGTTCCCCCTGCACCCGCCGGGCAGGCCCGAGAAGTCCCGGGCCGGGGAGCTGACCGGGGCCGGGCTGCCCACCCTGGTGGTCCAGGGCGGCCGGGACCCGTTCGGGCGCCCGGAGGAGTTCCCGCCGCCGGCCGGGCCCGAGCCGTACGGGATCGTCGAGGTGGCGCACGGCGACCACGGCTTCGCCGTGCCGAAGAAGGCGGACGTGACGCAGGACGAGGCCCTCGCCGTGATCACGGAGGCCGTCGCCGCCTGGCTGGAGGCACTGCCCCGCTGACCGCGTCCGCTGTGCGACCTGACACATACCGCGACCGCCCGTGCCCCCGCGGGAATGCGCGGCCCGACGCTTCTGTTGTGCCGGATGTCGGAACGCACGGGACATCGTCGGAGGAGAGGGAGCGCATGACCCAGGTCATCGGCCAGGACCGTCCGCAGGCTGCCGGTCTGGAATGGACGGTCCTCCCCGCGCCCAAGCGCAGCCCGCTCCGGGCGGCGGACGGCCGGGAAGGTCGACTATTCTCCGATTCGAGCGGGTCCGATATCGGAGCCGTCGCGCAGTCGGAGGAGGTGGGTCCTGTCGCTGGGACCGAGGAAGGCCACGCGGAGGAGACGACCGCCGAGCGCAACGCGCGCTTCGAGCGGGACGCCCTCGGTTACCTCGACCAGATGTACTCGGCCGCGCTGCGCATGACGCGCAATCCGGCCGACGCCGAGGACCTGGTCCAGGAGACGTATGCCAAGGCGTACGCGTCGTTCCACCAGTTCCGCGAGGGCACCAACCTCAAGGCGTGGCTCTACCGCATTCTGACCAACACCTTCATCAACTCCTACCGCAAGAAGCAGCGCGAACCGCAGCGCAGCGCGGCGGAGGAGATCGAGGACTGGCAGCTGGCGCGCGCCGAGTCGCACATGTCGACGGGACTCCGCTCCGCCGAGTCGCAGGCGCTCGACCACCTGCCCGATTCCGACGTGAAGGAAGCCCTTCAGGCCATTCCGGAGGAGTTCCGCATCGCGGTCTATCTTGCCGACGTAGAGGGCTTTGCGTACAAGGAGATCGCGGACATCATGGGTACACCCATCGGTACGGTCATGTCGCGACTGCACCGTGGCCGCCGTCAACTCCGCGGCCTGCTGGAGGACTACGCCCGTGAGCGCGGGCTGGTCCCGGCGGGAGCGGGAGAGTCGAACGACCTGAAAGGCTCGGGCTCATGAGCTGCGGAGAGCCGCACGAGACGGAGTGCTCGGAGGTGCTTGACCACCTCTACGAGTTCCTGGACCACGAGATGCCGGACAGCGACTGCACGAAGTTCGAGACGCATTTCGGCGAGTGCAACCCCTGCCTGGAGAAGTACGGCCTGGAGCAGGCCGTGAAGAAGCTGGTGAAGCGCTGCTGCGGCTCGGACGACGTGCCGAGCGACCTGCGCTCGAAGGTGATGGGGCGGATCGAGCTGATCCGCTCGGGACAGGCGGTGCCCGACCACGACGTCACCGCCGATCCCGCCGCCGGCTGACAGGACGGCGAAACCGAGGGTGACTCCGCCCCCGGGGAAGGCCCTTCGTTCACCCGAAGGCGCCAATCCCCGGGGGCGTTCGCCTGTGGGCGGCGGGTACCCCGCCGGGGTCCGGGCCAGGGCGGACGTGACAGAGTTGATCCCGTCCCACCTGGGTAACCCATGGGTAATGAGCGGCCGTCCGAGTGGGCATGGTTGGATGCCAGTAGGAGCGTCCGTGAGGGTGTCCGCAAGGCTGCACCGTTGTCCCCCAGCCACCGCTGGGGGCGCCCCCAAGCAGGCGGGAATCGTGAGGATCTTCGGGAAGGTACGGCATAGGCCCTCCGCCTCGTGGCGGCAGGCCACCGACCGCGCGTTCACGCTGATCGGCGACGGCCGGTACGAGGACGCGGGTGCGCTGCTCACCAGGGCCGCCGACCTGGAGCCCTGGCTGTCGGAGTCCTGGTTCAACCTGGCCCTGCTGCACAAGTTCCGGCACGACTGGGAGCAGGCGCGGGCCGCCGGCCTGCGGGCCGTGGCCCTGCTGGACCGCGGGACCGGCGCCCCGGACTGGTGGAACGTCGGCATCGCCGCGACCGCCCTGCAGGACTGGCCGCTGGCCCGGCGCGCCTGGCAGGCGTACGGGCTGAAGGTCCCCGGCGACCCGCACGGCAAGGGCGGCGAACCCGTCGGCATGGAACTCGGCAGCGCCGCCGTCCGACTGTCCCCGGAGGGCGAGGCCGAGGTGGTCTGGGGCCGCCGGCTGGACCCGGCCCGCATCGAGGTGCTGTCCATCCCGCTGCCCTCCTCCGGGCGGCGCTGGGGCGAGGTCGTCCTGCACGACGGGGTGCCCAACGGCGAGCGGGTCACCGCCGCCGGCCCCGCCTACCCCGTCTTCGACGAGATCGAGCTGTGGGCGCCGTCCCCGGTACCGACCTGGGTGGTGCTGCTGGAGGCCGCCACCGAGACCGACCGGGACGCCCTGGAACAGCTCGCCTCGGACGCGGGCTTCGCCGCCGAGGACTGGTCGTCCTCGGTGCGGCTGCTGTGCCGCACCTGCTCGGAGAGCGTGATGCCGAGCGGCGAGGGCGACGGCGAGCACCTGGACCCGCACGACCACAGCGAACCCGGCCACCCCGGCCCGCTGGGCCACCGCACGGCCGGCTCCGGCTCCCTGTGGGTCCCCGAGCGCGAATGCGGCATCGCCGCACCGGCCGGCCTGGTCCGCGGGCTGCTCGACGGCTGGGTCGCCGACAGCCCGGACACCCGCGAGTGGCGGGATCTCGAAGAAGTCTGCTGAGCGGGCACCGTAGGCTGTACCGGCACATTGTGAACGGGTGGACTTACGGAAGGCGTACGGCGGACATGGCGCAGCAGGAGAACGAGGTCATCGCGGTGGACGACGACGGTTACGTCGTGGACACCGAGGACTGTGCGGCGCGCGAGCTCGCCCACCGCGAGCGCGGCACCGCCCGTCCGATCACGGTGGTCGGCAACCCGGTGCTCCACAGCGAGTGCAAGGACGTCACCGAGTTCGGCGACGAGCTGGCACAGTTGATCGACGACATGTTCGCCAGCCAGCGGGCCGCGGAGGGCGTGGGCCTGGCCGCGAACCAGATCGGTGTCGACGCCAAGGTCTTCGTCTACGACTGCCCGGACGACGAGGGCGTCCGCCACACCGGCGTCGTGGTCAACCCGAAGCCCGTGGAGCTGCCGGCCGCCTCCCGCGTCCTCGACGACTCCAACGAGGGCTGCCTGTCGGTCCCGACCGCGTACGCCTCGCTGGCCCGCCCGGACTACGCCGAGGTCACCGGCCAGGACGCCCACGGCAACCCGATCAAGGTGCGCGGCACCGGCTACTTCGCCCGCTGCCTCCAGCACGAGACCGACCACCTGTACGGCTACCTGTACATCGACCGGCTCTCGAAGCGGGACCGCAAGGACGCCCTGCGCCAGATGGCCGAGGGCACCCCGCGCTACGAGACCGTCCCGAACGCGTAGCCGGCCGCCCGTCCGCCGCCCGCCCGCCGCGCGGTCCGCGCGGACCCGGGCCACAGTGGAGGTATGGACACCGTCCTGGGCTGCCTGGCGGTCCTGGTCATGATGGCCGTGGTACTCGCCCCGGCCCTGGTCGGCCTGCGGCACGAGCGGGTGGTCGACCGCCTGCTGCGCGAGGCGCGGCGGCACCCGCCGGCAGACCCGGTGTACGGCCTCGGCCCGCGCCTGAACCGCGTCCCGCGCCCGCACCCCCCGCAGGACTGAGGCGGTCCGCTCCACGGAACGCATGAGGGCCCCGGCAGCCGATCACGGCTGCCGGGGCCCTCGCACACGTACCGGGGCGGGCCGACCGGACTAGAAGTCCTCGTCCAGGTCGACCGTGCCCTCGACGGCGACCTGGTAGGCCGACGGGCGGCGCTCGAAGAAGTTCGTCAGCTCCTGGACACCCTGCAGCTCCATGAAGGAGAACGGGTTCTGCGAGCCGTACACCGGCGGGAAGCCGAGACGGACCAGGCGCTGGTCGGCGACGCACTCCAGGTACTCGCGCATCGACTCGGTGTTCATGCCCGGCAGGCCGTCACCGCACAGGTCGCGGCCGAACTGCAGCTCCGCCTCGACGGCTTCCTTCAGCATGTCCGTGACCTGCTGCTGGAGCTCGTCGTCGAACAGCTCGGGCTCCTCCTTGCGGACGGTGTCCACGACCTCGAACGCGAAGTTCATGTGCATGGTCTCGTCCCGGAACACCCAGTTGGTGCCGGTGGCCAGGCCGTGCAGCAGACCGCGCGACCGGAACCAGTACACGTACGCGAAGGCGCCGTAGAAGAACAGGCCCTCGATGCACGCCGCGAAGCAGATCAGGTTCAGCAGGAAGCGGCGGCGGTCGGCCTTCGTCTCCAGCCGGTCGATCTTCTCGACCGAGTCCATCCACTTGAAGCAGAACTGGGCCTTCTCCCGGATCGACGGGATGTTCTCGACCGCGGCGAACGCGGCGGTGCGGTCCTCCGGGTCGGGCAGGTAGGTGTCCAGCAGCGTCAGGTAGAACTGGACGTGCACGGCCTCCTCGAACAGCTGGCGCGACAGGTACAGGCGCGCCTCCGGGGAGTTGATGTGCTTGTACAGCGTCAGGACCAGGTTGTTCGCCACGATCGAGTCGCCCGTCGCGAAGAACGCGACCAGCCGGCCGATCATGTGCTGCTCGGCGGGCGTCAGCTTCGCCAGGTCGGCCACGTCCGAGTGGAGGTCGACCTCCTCCACCGTCCACGTGTTCTTGATCGCGTCCCGGTAGCGCTCGTAGAAGTCCGGGTAGCGCATCGGGCGCAGCGTCAGCTCGAAGCCCGGGTCGAGGAGGTTTTTGTCAGGGGTGGACATTACTGGCAGGCCTCGCAGGACTCGGGGTTCTCAAGGGAGCAGGCCAGCGCCTCGGCGTCGAGGGCCTGCGGGAGGGGCGTGGCGGTCGCCGGGACGGCGGCCTGGACGGCGGCACCGCCGGACGCGGCGCGGGCGATCTTCGTCGCCGGACGCGAGCGCAGGTAGTACGTGGTCTTCAGACCCTGCTTCCAGGCGTACGCGTACATCGAGGACAGCTTGCCGATGGTCGGCGTCTCCATGAACAGGTTCAGCGACTGCGACTGGTCCAGGTACGGCGTACGGGCCGCCGCCATGTCGATCAGGCCGCGCTGCGGGATCTCCCACGCCGTGCGGTACAGCTCGCGGACCTCGGCCGGGATCCAGTTGAAGCCCTGGACCGAGCCGGAGGAGTCGCGCAGCGCCTCGCGGGTCTGCGCGTCCCACACGCCGAGCTTCTTCAGGTCCTCCACCAGGTAGCCGTTGACCTGGAGGAACTCACCCGACAGCGTCTCGCGCTTGAACAGGTTGGAGACCTGCGGCTCGATGCACTCGTACACGCCCGCGATCGAGGCGATCGTCGCGGTCGGCGCGATGGCCAGCAGCAGCGAGTTGCGCATGCCGGTGGTCGCGATCCGGGCGCGCAGCGCGTCCCAGCGCTCCGGCCAGGTCAGCTCGACGCCGTAGTGGTCGGGGTGCAGCACGCCCTGGGCGGTACGGGTCTGCTCCCAGGCCGGGAGGGTGCCGTGCTTCTCCGCGAGGTCGGCGGAGGCCTCGTACGCGGCGAGCATGATGCGCTCGGCGATCCTCGTGGAGAGGGCCTTGGCCTCGGCGGAGTCGAAGGGCAGGCGCAGCTTGAAGAAGACGTCCTGGAGGCCCATCGCGCCCAGGCCCACCGGGCGCCACTTGCCGTTGGAGCGGCCGGCCTCCTCGGTCGGGTAGAAGTTGATGTCCACGACCCGGTCGAGGAAGGTCACGGCGGTCCGGACCGTCTCGTCCAGGCGCTCCCAGTCCATCTCGCCCGTCTCGGCGAGCACGAACGCACCGAGGTTGACCGAGCCGAGGTTGCAGACGGCCGTCTCGCCGTCGTTGGTGACCTCGATGATCTCGGTGCACAGGTTGGAGGAGTGGACGACCGTGCCCGGCAGGGCGGTCTGGTTCGCGGTCCGGTTGGAGGCGTCCTTGAAGGTCATCCAGCCCTGGCCGGTCTGCGCGAGGGTGCGCATCATGCGGCCGTACAGCTCGCGGGCCGGCATGGTCTTCTTGGCCAGGCCCGCCTGCTCGGCCTTGACGTAGGCGGCGTCGAACTCGTCGCCGTACAGGTCGACCAGCTCGGGCACGTCGGCCGGGGAGAACAGCGACCAGTCGCCGTCGGAGTTCACGCGGCGCATGAACTCGTCCGGGATCCAGTGCGCCAGGTTCAGGTTGTGCGTACGCCGGGCGTCCTCACCGGTGTTGTCGCGCAGCTCCAGGAACTCCTCGATGTCCGCGTGCCAGGTCTCCAGGTAGACGGCGGCGGCACCCTTGCGGCGGCCGCCCTGGTTCACGGCGGCGACGGACGCGTCGAGGGTCTTCAGGAACGGGACGATGCCGTTGGAGTGGCCGTTGGTGCCGCGGATCAGCGAACCGCGGGCGCGGATGCGGGAGTACGACAGGCCGATGCCGCCGGCGTGCTTCGACAGGCGCGCGACCTGGTGGTATCGGCTGTAGATCGAGTCGAGCTCGTCCAGCGGGGAGTCCAGCAGGTAGCAGGAGGACATCTGCGGGTGCCGGGTGCCGGAGTTGAAGAGCGTGGGGGAGGACGGCAGGTAGTCCAGGCGGCTCATCAGCCGGTACAGCGAGGCGACTTCCTCGACCGCCTCGATGCCGTCGTTCTCGGCCAGGCCGCAGGCCACGCGCAGCATGAAGTGCTGCGGGGTCTCGATGACCTGGCGGGTGATCGGGTGGCGCAGCAGGTAGCGGCTGTGCAGGGTGCGCAGGCCGAAGAAGCCGAAGCGGTCGTCGGCGCCCTCGCCGAGGGTGTGCTCGACCAGCGCGTCGAGGCGGGTGGCGTGCAGGCGGACGAACTCGGCGGTGCGGTCCGCGATCAGGCCCTCGCGGTGGCCGACCTCGACCGAGGCGGAGAAGGAGGTCGCGCCCTGGCCCGCGGCCTCCTCGGCGACGGCGATCGTCAGGAGGCGGGCCGCGAGCCGGGAGTACGCCGGGTCCTCGGAGATCAGACCGGCCGCGGCCTCGGTGGCCAGCCCGCGCAGCTCGGCCTCGTCGGCGTTCGCGCTGCGGCCGCGCAGGGCGGCGGCGGCGACCCGGCCCGGGTCGGTGTCGGGAAGGTCGGCGGTCAGCTCGGTGAGGGTGCGCAGCAGCGCGGCCCCGGGGCCCCCCTCAGTTCCGTTGTCGGACGGGTCGGACTCGGCGCGCGGTGCGGAAGGCGCGATGGTCACGGGGGGAGCTCTCCCTCGCTCGGCTCCGGGACGGCGGCGGCGCGGGCGCGAGCGGGCGCGCGCGGACAGGGTCCCCCGAGGGCAGCACTGTGCGGCGTCCGCCGGCCCTACCTCGAGGCCCGGACGTGGTCGGCACCCGGTTCGGTCGAGCCGGGCGCGCCGTCGGCAGGTCGTCGGACTTCGGTGACACCGATGGGTGTACTTCATACCGTTGCGGGACAGTTCCGGATTCTCACCGGATTCCCCTGCGGCGACAGCGAGGACGAGCATACATGTGGGGGGAGGTTTCTGTGCGACCCCCTAGATGTTGTGTCCGGCCCTTTGCTGAGCGTGGCCTCACAGCTCCAGTCGGTAGGTGAGCAGCGTCAATGCGGGGATCGGGGACCAGTCCATTTCCGGGGTGCGGACGAAGCCCAGGCGCGCGTAGATCCGCTGGGCGCCCCGCATCGCCGGCTGGGTCGACAGGGTCAGCGCGGTGACCCCGTCGAGGGTGCGGGCCCGCTCTATGCACGCCCGTACGAGGGCCTCCCCGACGCCCGTGCCGCGGGCCTCGGGTGCGACGGCCAGCATGCGGAACTCGGCCTCGTGCGGCCCGGCGACGTCGGCGAGGGGGCTGCCGGGCGGGGCGAAGGTCACCCCGCCGAGCACCTCCCCGTTCCGTACGGCGACGAGCACCTCGCCGGCGGCGGCCCGGCCGGCCACATCGCGCAGGACGTTCAGGTAGGTGTCGTCCTCGTTCTGGTCGAGCAGCCCGTCCCCGGTGTAGGCCTGCCCGGTGATCTCTCCCAGCCGCTCGTACTCGGCGGTCGCGGCCATGCGGATGTCGAAGTCCATGCCGCCGAGTGTGCCGGACGCGGGCAGGCGCCCGGCGCTATCGTCGGGAGTAGCACCGTCGAGGAAGGCGAGCGAGGCGTGACCGTGATGACCGCACACCCCCACATGCCGACCGAGGATTTCGAGTTCATCGCGCGCATAGCGGCTCGCGAGCGGGAGGGGACACGGCTGGAGTTCATCGACGGGGTCATCAGGAGCAAAGCCATGCCGGACGGGGATCACGGGCGGATCATCCAGTGGCTTACGCGGATTTGCATCCAGCACCGGCCCGAACTCTGGCTGCACCAGGGGCAGGGAATCAAGGCGCAGGAGTACCGGGCCGGGCGGGCGATCCCCGACGCCGTACTGGCAGACGAGGACGCTTTCGTAGGACAGGGCGACTGGGTTGGTCCCGAGCCGATCCTCATGGCCGTCGAGGTGACCTCATGGGACTCGGACACGCACCGGCGTGACCACGTCGAGAAGCCCCGGGCCTACGCAGAGACGGGCATCCCTGTTTACCTGCTCATCGACAGGGCCAAGTGTGAGGTCTCCGTCTACAGTCAGCCGAATGGCCGCCGGTATGAGAGCGTTCACGTCGTGCCGTACGGATCGGACATCGCTCTCCCGGAACCTGTTGGCATCACCCTCCAGACCGAGCCGCTCAAGGACTGGGTGCGCTGACGCCCGGCCGTACGCGCGAGGCCCCGCCGGATGGCGGGGCCCCTGTACGTGCGACGCGCGGCGGTGCGGCAAGCGCTCAGCAGCAGCGGAAGCCCTCCCGGGGGTCCGCCTCGCGGGCGTCGGTGCGGGCGCGTTCGAAGGCGCGGCGGGTCATGACCTCGGCGTCCGGATCGTGGGAGCGGGCGTGCGCGACGTACCGGTCGTACGCCGCCTCGCCGGAGAACTCCCGCACGTAGAACCGCGCCTTCGCCAGCGCGCCGCGCACCCCGCCGCCGCTCACGCCACCGGCTCCTTCGTGCGGCCGCCGCCCGAGTCGAGGCCGGCGGCGGCGAGTTCGGCCCGCTCCTGCGGCGTCGCGATGAGCCCGGCCGGGGCGATGATCTTCGACTCGGTCCACGGGACCTCGGTCAGCCGGACCGTCTCGGGGCTGCGGACGGCCCGGATGCAGGTGCGGGCCGCGTCCAGCAGCACGATGACGATCAGGACGGCGAACAGCCCGGCCAGGACGCCGTCCACGGTGGCGTTGGTGACCACCGTGTGCATCTCGTCCATGTTCTTCGCGGGTGCGAGCACCTTCCCCGCTTCGATGCCGTCCTGGTACTTGTCGCGCTGGGCGAAGAAGCCGACCTTCACGTCGTCGGAGAAGATCTTCTGCCAGCTCGCGGTGAGGGTGACGGCCACGTCCCACACCAGCGGGACGCCGGTCACCCAGGCCCACTTCAGCCGCCCGGACTTGACCAGCAGGGTCGTGCAGACGGCCAGGGCCACCGCCGCGAGCAGCTGGTTCGCGATGCCGAACAGGGGGAAGAGCTGGTTGATGCCGCCCAGCGGGTCCTTGACGCCGACCCACAGGAAGTAGCCCCAGCCGCCGACGACGAGGGCGCTGGCCAGCCAGACGCCGGGCTTCCAGCTGACGTCCTTGAAGGACTTGTGCACGTTGCCGAGGGTGTCCTGGAGCATGAACCGGCCGACGCGGGTGCCCGCGTCCAGCGTGGTCAGGATGAACAGCGCCTCGAACATGATGGCGAAGTGGTACCAGAAGGCCTTCATGCCGGCGCCGCCGACGACGGCCGAGAAGATTTCCGACATTCCGAGTGCGAAGGTCGGCGCGCCGCCCGTACGGGACAGCAGGGTGGCCTCCTCGACGTCCTTCGCGGCCTGGGCGAGGAACTCGGGCGAGACGGCGAAGCCGAAGTTCGTGACCGCCTCCGAGGCGGTCTGGACGGTGGTGCCGACGACCCCGCCGGGGGAGTTGACCGCGAAGAACAGGCCGGGCTCGATGATGCACGCGCAGATCATCGCCATGACGGCGACGAAGGACTCGGTCAGCATGGAGCCGTAGCCGATGACCCGGACCTGGGTCTCCTTCTGGATCATCTTCGGGGTCGTGCCCGAGGAGACCAGGGAGTGGAAGCCGGACAGCGCGCCGCAGGCGATGGTGATGAAGACGAAGGGGAACATCGACCCGGCGAAGACCGGGCCGTCCCCGCGGGCGGCGAAGTCGGTGATCGAGGGCATCTTCAGGGTCGGCATGGCGATGA
This sequence comes from Streptomyces sp. NPDC090445, assembly GCF_044769385.1. NCBI lineage: Bacteria > Bacillati > Actinomycetota > Actinomycetes > Kitasatosporales > Streptomycetaceae > Streptomyces > Streptomyces sp. NPDC090445. The sequence continues at coordinate 64,083 of NZ_JBIVXV010000014.1, forward strand.
CGACACCCAGGGCGAGCATCGCGATCGTGCCGATCTTCATGAAGGTGGAGAGGTAGTCGCGGGGCGCGAGCAGCATCCACACCGGCAGCACCGAGGCGATGAAGCCGTACGCGACCATCCAGATGATCAGCGTCTCCTTCTCCAGGGTGAAGGTGCCGGCCAGCGAGGACTCGGCGACCCAGCCGCCCGCGACGATGGCGAGCAGCAGCAGGGCGACGCCGATGACGGAGACCTCGGTGACCCGGCCCGGCCGCAGCACGCGCAGGTAGAAGCCCATGAACAGGGCGATCGGGATGGTCATGCCGATGGAGAACACGCCCCAGGGCGAGTGCGCCAGCGCGTTGACGATGACCAGGGCGAGCACCGCCAGCAGGATGATCATGATGGCGAACACGGCGACGAGGGCGGCGGCTCCGCCCACCGGGCCGATCTCGTCCCGGGCCATCTGGCCGAGCGAGCGGCCGTCGCGCCGGGTGGAGAAGAACAGGGTGACCATGTCCTGGACGGCACCCGCGAAGATCACGCCGGCGACGATCCAGATGGTGCCGGGCAGGTAGCCCATCTGCGCGGCGAGCACCGGGCCGACGAGCGGCCCGGCGCCGGCGACGGCGGCGAAGTGGTGGCCGAAGAGCACCCGGCGGTCGGTCGGGTGGAAGTCGACACCGTTGTCAAGGCGTTCGGCGGGGGTGGCCCGGGTCTTGTCGACCCGGAGGACCCGGTGCGCGATGAAGCGTGCGTAGAAGCGGTAGCCGATGGCGTACGAGCCGAGCGCGGCGGCGAGCAGCCAGGCGGCGGAGATCTCCTCGCCGCGGGAGAGTGCGAGCACGGCCCAGCCGATGGCCCCGATGAGGGCGACGAGCACCCACGCGGCGATCGACTTCGGGGCCATGCGGGCTGATGCGGGGGGCGAGTCCGGTGCCGTGCCCGAACTCGCCGCGTTCCGCTGGGTGTCTGTTGCTTCCGGTTCCGGCATGATCCTCGTCCCCTCGTTGATCATCTGCGCAAGCGCAGGGAATCTACGGGGACCTGACCGGTGAACATAAGCCCCCGTCCGTATAGCGGAACGAAGTCAACTACGGATCACACGGCGGGGCGCTGGAGTCGGGCAACGAACTTGTATCGATCTCCGCGGTAGACCGAGCGGACCCATTCGACCGGCTCCCCGTCGGCGTCCAGGGAGTGCCGGGAGAGCATCAGCATCGGCAGGCCGACGTCCGTGCCGAGCAGCCCGGCCTCGCGGGGGGTGGCCAGCGAGGTCTCGATGGTCTCCTCGGCCTCGGCGAGCCGCACCCCGTACACCTCGGCGAGGGCCGTGTAGAGCGAGGTGTACTTGGCCAGGGAGCGGCGCAGGGCGGGGAAGCGCTTGGCCGACAGGTGGGTGGTCTCGATGGCCATCGGCTCGCCGCTGGCCAGGCGGAGCCGCTCGATGCGCAGGACGCGCCCGCCCGTGGCGATCTTGAGCAGTCCGGCCAGGGTGTCGTCGGCGGTCACGTAGCCGATGTCCAGGAGCTGCGAGGTGGGCTCCAGGCCCTGCGCCCGCATGTCCTCGGTGTAGGAGGACAGTTGCAGCGGCTGGGAGACCTTGGGCTTGGCCACGAAGGTGCCCTTGCCCTGGATGCGCTCCAGCCGGCCCTCGACGACGAGCTCCTGGAGGGCTTGGCGCACGGTGGTGCGGGAGGTGTCGAACTCGGCGGCGAGGGTGCGCTCGGGCGGGACGGGTGTGCCGGGGGGCAGGGTTTCCGTCATGTCGAGCAAGTGCCGCTTGAGTCGGTAGTACTTGGGCACGCGTGCGGTGCGCGTGGCCGCACCGCCCTCCGGCTCGGTGGTCGCCCCTTCGGTGGCCATCGCCGCCCGCCTTCCCGACTCCAGTTTCGCTGCCGTCACCGGCTCCTCCGATATGTGCGGTCACATGGTGACACGGGTGGGGGGACGGGCCTGAAGTCCTCCCCCAGGTGTCGGTCCGGTAACGGACGCGGCACCCGATCATTAGACCCTTGACACCCCTAAAGGTCTAGGCCAAGCTCCGGTTACTGGTCTACACCAATATGGATCAGATCCCGGCCCCACGGGCAGTACTTGTGCAGTACTCGGTGCATCACCGCGGCGGGCGAGGGAAGTTGCAGGCAGCATCCCTGAGGAGGGTGGCGTGAAGCGCAAGCTCATCGCGGCGGTCGGTGTCGCGGGCATGATGGCCGGTGTTGCGGCGTGCGGCAACGGGGGCGGCGACGACAAGGGCACGGCCGACGCGGGCGGCGCCAAGGAGATCACCGTCTGGGTGATGGACGGCTCCGCGCCGAAGGCCTGGATCGACGAGGTCAACAAGGAGTTCTCGGCCAAGCACCCCGGGGTCACCGTCAAGGTCGAGGTCCAGGCGTGGAAGGGCATCCAGGAGAAGGTCACCACGGCCCTCTCCGAGAACACCCCGCCGGACGTCCTGGAGCTCGGCAACACCCAGAGCGCCGGCTACGCGGTCACCGGCGGCCTCGCCGACCTGACCAAGGAGAAGGGCAAGCTGGGCGCCGACGCCTGGCAGAAGAGCATGCTCGCCTCCGCCGAGTACGAGGGCAAGCTCTACTCCGCCCCGTGGTACGCGGCCAACCGCGTCGTCGTCTACGACAAGAAGGCCTTCGCCAAGGCCGGCGTCACCCCGCCGACGACCCGTGACGAGTGGATCGCCGGCCTGGAGAAGCTCAAGGCCGCCGACCCGTCCACCCAGCCGATCCACCTCCCCGGCCAGAGCTGGTACGTCCTCGCGGGCTTCATCTGGGACGAGGGCGGCGAGCTCGCCGTCAAGGACGGCGGCAAGTGGAAGGGCGGGCTCGGCACCCCGCAGGCGGCCTCCGCGATGGACTTCTACAAGAAGCTCCAGTCCTACTCCACCGCCCCGAAGGACAAGGACGAGGCCACCCCGCAGCAGTCCACCGACATCGTCCCCAAGGGCGGCGTCGCCTCCTGGATCGGTCTCGGCTGGGAGGCCGGCGGTGCGGAGAAGGCCCTGAAGGAGGCGGGCAAGGAGGCCGACTTCGGCTACTTCCCGATCCCGGGCAAGACCGCCGACAAGCCCGGCACCGTCTTCCTCGGCGGCTCGAACCTCGCCGTCGCCGAGCGCTCCAAGAACAAGGAGCTCGCCAAGGAGTGGCTGGCCCTGGCCACCGGCAAGGACCAGATGGCGAAGTACGCCGCCGAGATCAAGGGCGCGTCGCTGCCGAACCAGGCCTCCGCCCACTTCACCCCGGCCGCGGGCTCCTTCGCCGAGGCCATGGGCAAGGCCGGCGTCAACGGCAAGATCACCCCGGTCACCCCGGGCTGGGCGAACGTCGAGACCGAGCCCAACCCGATCAAGGAGTTCATGACCAAGGTCCTCAAGGGCGAGGACGCCGCCAAGGCGGGCGCGGACGCGGACAAGGAAATCGCGAGCCGCGTCAACAAGTAACACCGCTCCAGGCAACACCGCTCCACACCTGCACCGGGGGGTGCGGCGGGCGCCCGGCCGCGCCCGCCGTACCCCCGGCCGCACGGACAGCCGTACGCGGTGGACGCCCGCTGCCGACCCGGGTGCGACGGACGCCGGTCGCCACCGCCAACCGCGAGGAAACCAAGACATGACCGTGCACTCCCAGGGAGCGGCGCCCGCTCCACAGGACGCACCACACGAGTCCGGCGGGCGGCCGCGCACGTCGGGGGCGCCACAGCAGCCGCAGCCCACCGGGGCCGGGGGGAAGGGCCCGAAGAAGGCCTCGAAGAAGGCCTCGAAGAAGGCCTCGAAGAAGGCCTCGAAGGAGGCCCCGTCTCCTCGCGGCGCCACGTCCTCGCCGCCCTCGGGATGGCTGCCGTACCTGCTGATCGCGCCGGCGGTGATCGGCATGGCCGCGCTGCTGCTGTACCCGCTGGCCAAGAACGTCATCCTGTCCTTCCAGAAGGTCGACCGGATCGAGTTCATCCAGCGCAAGGCGCCCTTCCACGGCGTCGAGAACTACACCCAGCTGCTGGGCGACGGGCACTTCTGGACCGTCGTCGTCCGCACCTTCGCCTTCACCGCCGCCAACGTCGCGCTCATCATGGCCATCGGCAGCCTCCTCGGCCTCCTGCTGAACCGGCTGGGGACGTGGATGCGCCTGGTCCTGTCGATGGCCCTGGTGATGGCCTGGGCCATGCCGATCGTCGCGTCCGTGACCGTCTTCCAGTGGCTGTTCGACGAGCAGTTCGGCGTCATGAACTGGGTCATGCGCACGCTCGGCTTCTCCGGCTACGAGCAGCACAACTGGTTCGAGACCGGCTGGTCGACCCTGGTGATCATCACGATCCTGGTGGTCTGGGGCTCCGTCCCCTTCGTCGCCCTCAACATGTACGCCGGCCTGACCACCGTCAGCGCCGAGCTGTACGAGGCCGCGCGGATGGACGGCGCGAACGGCTGGCAGACCTTCTGGCAGGTCGTCTTCCCCAACCTCAGGCCGTTCTTCCTCGTCACCACCTTCCTTGAGGTGATCTGGGTGTTCAAGGCCTTCACCCAGGTCTACGCGATGAACCGCGGCGGCCCCGACCGCGCCTCCGAGACCCTGCCCGTCTTCGCCTTCGTCGAGGGCCAGAGCCAGGGCCACTACGCGCTCGCGGCAGCGATCTCCGTCCTGACGATCGTGATGCTCGTGGTCGTCATGTCCTTCTACTTCCGCCTGATCCTGAAGCAGGAGGAGGAGCAGTGAGCACCACCACCGCCCCGAAGCCCGCGCCGCGGCTGCGCACCCGCCGCCCGCTGCGCCCGGGAGCCGTCGCGAAGAACCTCGCCGCCCTGGTCCTGGCCGCGGTCTTCGTCTTCCCCGTCTACTGGATGTTCTCCTCGGCCCTCAAGCCGTCCGGACAGATCCTCACCAAGGACCCGGTCTTCGTCTTCACCCCGACGTTCCGCAACTTCACCAAGGCCACCGGCGTCGAGCTCTTCTGGACGTACGTGCAGAACAGCCTGCTGGTCACCGTCGGGGCCGTGCTGCTGGCGCTGCTCGTGGCGCTCGCCGCGAGCTTCGCGATCGCCCGCATGAGGTTCAAGGGCCGCAAAGGCCTCGTCCTCGGCGTGATGATGGCGCAGATGGCCCCCTGGGAGGTCATGGTCATCGCGATGTACATGATCGCCCGCGACGCCGAGATGCTGAACAGCCTCGCCCTGCTGACCGCGATCTACTTCGTGATGGTCCTGCCCTTCACCATCTGGACCCTGCGCGGCTTCATCGCCGCCGTCCCGGTGACCCTGGAGGAGGCCGCCCAGATCGACGGCTGCACCCGCGGCCAGGCCTTCCGCAAGGTGATCCTCCCGCTGCTGGCCCCCGGCCTGATGTCCACCTCGCTCTTCGGCTTCATCACCGCCTGGAACGAGTTCGCCATGGTCCTGATCCTGAACAAGGAGAAGACGGCGCAGACCCTGCCGCTGTGGCTGACCCAGTTCCAGACCGCCTTCGGCAACGACTGGGGCGCCACCATGGCCGCGTCCTCCCTCTTCGCGGTCCCGGTCCTGGTCATCTTCGTCTTCCTCCAGCGCAAGGCCGTCGGCGGCATGACCTCCGGCGCCGTGAAGGGATAACGGCCCATGACTGTCCTTGCGCACCGCACCGACACCCTGACCCGCGACGCGCTCGCCGTCCTCCAGCCCGGCTTCGAGGGCACCACCGCCCCCGCCTGGGTGCTGCGCCGGGTCGCCGAGGGCCTCACCGCCGTCGGCCTGTTCGGCCGCAACATCGCCTCGCCGGAGCAGCTCGCCGCGCTCACCGCGCAGCTGCGGGCCGAGCGGGACGAGGTCCTCGTCGCCATCGACGAGGAGGGCGGCGACGTCACCCGCCTGGAGGTCCGCGGCGGCTCCTCCTTCCCCGGCAACCTGGCCCTGGGCGCCGTCGACGACACCGGCCTGACCCGCGGGGTGGCCCGCGAGCTGGGCCGCCGCCTCGCCGAGTGCGGGGTGAACCTCAACTGGGCCCCGTCCGCCGACGTCAACTCCAACCCCGACAACCCGGTCATCGGCGTACGGTCCTTCGGCGCCGACACCGGCCTCGCCGCCCGGCACACCGCCGCGTACGTCGAGGGCCTGCAGGCCGCCGGCGTCGCCGCCTGCACCAAGCACTTCCCGGGCCACGGCGACACCAACGTCGACTCGCACCACGCGCTGCCGCGCATCGACGTGGACCTGGAGACCCTGGCGGTGCGCGAACTGGTCCCGTTCCGGGCCGCCATCGAGGCCGGCACCAAGGCCGTGATGAGCGCGCACATCCTGGTGCCCGCCCTCGACCCCACCCGGCCGGCCACCCTCAGCCCGCAGATCCTGACCGGACTGCTGCGCAAGGAGCTCGGCTACGAGGGCCTGATCGTCACCGACGGCATGGAGATGCACGCCATCGCCGGGACGTACGGCATCGAGCGCGGCTCCGTCCTCGCCATCGCCGCCGGCGCCGACGCGATCTGCGTGGGCGGCGGGCTCGCCGACGAGGCCACCGTGATCCGCCTCCGCGACGCCCTGGTCGCCGCCGTGCGCGAGGGCACGCTCCCCGAGGAGCGGCTCGCCGACGCGGCCGCCCGGGTCCGGGCACTGGCCGAGTGGACCCGCTCGGCCCGGCCCGCCTCCGCCGTGCCGGGCGCGCCGGAGGGGGGCGCGCCCGGCATCGGCCTGGAGGCGGCCCGCCGCGCGCTGACCGTCTCCGGCGTCCCCGGCGTCCCCGGCGTCTCCGGCGGCGGGGTGCCCGGCTCCGCCCCGTACGTCGCCACGCTCGCCCCCGTCGCCAACATCGCGGTGGGCGACGAGACCCCGTGGGGCGTGGCCGCCGAGCTGGCCGCGCTGGTGCCGGGGACCGGGTCGGGCGTGTACCCGCGGGGCGCCGCGGCAGCGGACGTCCTGGCCGCGGCCGGCGACCGCACCGTGGTCGCCGTGGTCCGCGACGCGCACCGGCACCCGTGGATGGCCGAGGTCCTGGACGCGCTGGTCGCGGCCCGGCCGGACACGGTCGTGGTCGAGATGGGGTTGCCGCGGGCCGAGCCGCGCGGGGCCCTGTACATCGCCACCCACGGCGCCGCACGGGTGTGCGGGCGCGCGGCGGCGGAGGCCATCGCGCGCGGTTAGCCGGTGGCGCCGGACCGGCGGAAGGCCGGGCCCCGTGGAGGGGGCCCGGCCTTCCGTCCTTTCCACCGTCCGCCGTTCCGTCCGGCCGTGCGGTCGTCCCGCGGCCTACAGGCCCTGCCAGGCGGGCTTGTTGGCGTAGGTGTGGCGGAAGTAGTCCGCGAGCTTCAGCTTGGAGGCGGCGGCCTCGTCCACGACGACGGTCGCGTGCCGGTGGAGCTGCAGCGCGGAGGCCGGGACCAGCGCGGACAGCGGGCCCTCCACGGTCTGCGCGACGGCCTCGGCCTTGCCCTCGCCGGTGGCGAGGAGGACCAGGTGGCGGGCGTCGAGGATGGTGCCGATGCCCTGGGTGATCACGTGGTGCGGCACCTGCTCCAGGTCGTTGCCGAAGAAGCGCGCGTTGTCGACGCGGGTCTGCTCCGTCAGTGTCTTGATGCGGGTGCGCGAGGAGAGCGAGGAGCACGGCTCGTTGAAGCCGATGTGCCCGTCGGTGCCTATGCCCAGCAGCTGGAGGTCGACGCCGCCGGCCCCGGCGAGCGCCCGGTCGTACTCCTCGCAGGCGGCGACGAGGTCCTCGGCGGACCCGTCGGGGCCCATGAAGGACGCCTCGGCCAGCCCGAGGGGTTCGACGACCTCGCGGAGCACGGTGGCCCGGTAGGACTCCGGGTGCCCGGCCGGCAGGCCGACGTACTCGTCGAGCTGGCAGACGCGGGCCCGGGCGGCGTCGACCTCGCCGGCCCTGACCTTGGCCGTGAGCGCCTCGTAGACGGGCAGCGGGGTAGAGCCCGTCGCCACGCCGAGCAGGGCGTCGGGCTTGCGGCGCAGCAGCGCGGCGATGGCCTCCGCGATGAGCTCTCCGCCTGCCGTGGCGTCCGGGACGATGACAACTTCCACGCGGGGCCTGCCGATCTGGAGTGCGGGTATGTGGTATAGACCAATCTAGCAGAGCCGGGGCCGCTCCGGCCGCGGAATCCGCCCCGGATCCATGGTGGTCCCGAACCCCGCCCCCGGCCTCCCGGCGCCCCGCCCCGCACCCCGCCCGGCGCCGTCAGAGCAGGGCCAACTGGAGGCCTCCCGTCGCGTTCAGGTGCTGGCCCGTCACCCAGCGGGAGTCGGGCGAGGCCAGGAAGGCCACGACGTCCGCGACCTCCTCCGCCGTGCCCAGTCGGTGGAAGACCGACCGGGAGGAGGCGTGCGCCCGCGCCGCGGGGTCCGCCAGCCAGGCCGCGTTCAGGTCGGTGTCCGTGATGCCCGGGCCCACCGAGTTCACGGTGATCGCGCGCGGGGCCAGCTCGGCGGCGAGGGACCGGGTCAGCGCGTTGACCGCGCCCTTCGCGGCGATCGTGGCCAGGATCGCCGGCAGGGCGATGTCCGGGGTGCTGGTCACGTTGACGATGCGGCCGCCGTCGCGCAGCCGGGGCAGCCCGTACCGGATCACGAAGAACGGCGCCTTCGCGTTGAGCGCCTGCACCCGGTCGTAGGTCTCCTCGTCCGTGTCCGCGATGCCCGCGAAGGCCGGGGCGCCCGCGTTGTTGACCAGGACGTCCACCTCCGCGGTGTGCAGCGGGTGGGCCTCGTACGCCGCCCAGAGCGCCTCGGCGTCGCCCGGCACCCCGAGCTCCGCGCGGATCGCGAACGCCCGCCCGCCGGTCGCCGTGATCGCCGCAACCGTCTCCGCGGCCGCCGCCTCGTTCCGCCCGTAGTGCACCGCGACCAGGGCCCCGTCCCGCGCGAGCCGCTGCGCGATCGCCCGTCCGATACCCCGGCTGCCGCCCGTGACCAGTGCCGTCTTCCCTGTGAGCACGCCCATGACGCGCCCCCCTTCGTATTCAGTAGTGGTCGCTACAGAAAGGGACCGTACCAGATTCCATAGCGGCCGCTATAGAATCTCGGCATGGTGACCGGACAGCGCGGCAGGCCCCGCTCCTTCGACCGCGACGCCGCCCTCGACAAGGCGATGCTCGCCTTCTGGGAGAACGGCTACGAGACGACGTCGATCTCCGACCTGACCGCCTCGCTCGGGATCAGCGCGCCCAGCCTCTACGCGGCCTTCGGGGACAAGCGCAAGCTCTTCGGCGAGGTCGTGGCCGTCTACGGCGGCCGGTACGCGGACTTCGCGGCCGTCGCCCTGGCCGAGGAGCCCACGGCCCGCGCCGCGATGGAGCGCATCCTGCGCGAGGCCGCCGAGGTGTACACCGACCCGGCGCACCCGCCGGGCTGCATGGTGATCAGCGCTGCCGTCAACACCACCTCGGAGGAGGTGGCGGAGGCGCTGCGCCAGCGGCGCGCGGCCAGTGTCGCGCTGTTCGAGAGCCGGATCCGGGCGGACGTCGCGGCCGGCGTGCTGCCCGCGCACACGGATGCGGGGGCGCTGGCCCGGTACGCGATGTCGGTGCTCCAGGGGATGTCGCAGCAGTCGCGCGACGGGGCGACCCGGGAGGAGCTGGAGGCGGTCGCGGAACTCGCGGTGCGCGCCTGGCCGCAGTAGGGGGGATCGCTCCGGCCGCAGCGGCGGATTCCTCTGGGCCACGGTGCCGGGGCGGGACCCTCAGCCCGCCCGGCACCGTAGCCCGGAGTACTTACGGCCGGCGGGTGTGCGGTTCCCGGCGGCCGGTTGGGAGGTTGCCTGCGCGGTCAGGGCAGAGCGCGTGGCCCACCTCGATCCGTCCTCCTGTGCGGGGAGGGCGGAAGCTTACGTCAATTGTGGACTAGACCATTCTGTTCTGTCCATCCAATGTCGGGCACCGGAAACCCGTGACTTCCTCCAACAGTACGCGGAGTGGGCCCCTCCTGGATACTCCCGGGTAGTCGCCGTGGGGAAAGTCATGGCCCGAGCCCGGGGTACGCTCGCCACGTGCCCTCCATGAACGACCTCGTACGCCAGCACACCGCTCTCGGTGAAACCGACCTGGAGTGGCTCCACCTGCTGGTCTCGGAGTGGCAGCTGCTCTCCGACCTCTCCTTCGCCGACCTCGTGCTGTGGGTGCCCACCCTCGACGGCACCCGGTACGTCTCGGTCGCGCAGATGCGGCCCAACACCGGGCCCACCTCCTACCAGGACGACATGGTGGGCCACCTGGTGCCGCGCGGCCGGCGCCCGCTGCTCGACGCCGCCCTCGACGAGGGCCGGATCGTGCGCGAGGGCGACCCGGAGTGGCGCGAGGAGGTGCCCGTCCGCGTCGAGTCCATCCCGGTGCGCCGCGAGGGCCGGGTCCTCGGCGTGATCGCACGGAACACCAACCTGCTCACTGTGCGTACACCGAGCCGGCTGGAGCTGACCTACCTGCAGTCCGCCTCCGACCTGGCGCAGATGATCGCGGCCGGCTCCTTCCCGTTCCCCGGACAGCAGGTCGACATGGACGCCTCCCCGCGCGTCGGGGACGGCCTGATGCGGCTCGACGCCGACGGGGTCGTCACGTACGCGTCCCCCAACGCGCTGTCCGCGTACCACCGGCTCGGCCTCGCCTCCGACCTCGTCGGGCAGCACCTGGGCACCATCACCGCCGAACTCGCCCCGTCCCGCGGCCCGGTGGACGAGGCGCTCGTCAAGCTCGCCAGCGGCTGGGCCCCGCGCGAGACCGAGATCGAGGGCAACGGCGGGGTCATCCAGCTGCGGGCCATCCCGCTCAAGCCCAAGGGCACCCGGATCGGCTCCCTCGTCCTGTGCCGCGACGTCACCGAACTGCGACGTCGCGAACGCGAACTGATCACCAAGGACGCGACCATCCGGGAGATCCACCACCGGGTGAAGAACAACCTCCAGACCGTGGCCGCACTGTTGCGGCTGCAGGCCCGACGGATGGATTCGGACACCGGCCGCGAGGCGCTCAACGAGGCCGTGCGCCGCGTCGGTTCGATCGCGATCGTGCACGAGACCCTGTCCCAGAACCTCGACGAGCGGGTGGAGTTCGACGAGATCGCCGACCGCGTGATCGCGATGGTCGCCGAGATCTCGCCGGGCAAGGTGGACTGTCGGCGCATCGGCCGGTTCGGGATCCTGGACGCGGAGGTGGCCACTCCGCTGTCGATGGTGCTGACCGAGATCCTGCAGAACGCCCTGGAGCACGCCTTCACCCAGGGGGAGGGCGGCACGGTGGAGGTCACCGCCGCCCGCAGCGGATCCGGCCGGGCCGACGGCCGGCTGCTCATCACGATCCTCGACGACGGCTCCGGCCTGCCCGAGGGCTTCGACCCGCAGAAGGCAGGCAACCTCGGCCTGCAGATCGTCCGCACCCTCGTGGAGGGCGAGCTCGGCGGCACGTTCGACATGGTGCGGGCGGAGCCGCGCGGCACCAAGGTCGTCCTCGACGTCCCCGTCAGCCCGCAGAAGTAGCGCAACGGCCCGTCACGGAGCGTGACGGGCCGTGCGGGGCGGCATGGCCTGCCGGATGCGGGGCGGCAGTGCGCCCCGGACAGCACTGAGCCCCGGAGGGAACTTCCGGCGGTGGCCGGTGACGTTCCCGTCCGGGGCTCAAGAGCACGGTGCTGAGCGCTACCAGGTGTTACTACGCGCTGCGGCTCGAGGCTCGAAAGTCAATGTCAGGCGCTGGCGTTGCGCGCCCGGTTGCGGGCGGCGCGGCGCTTCATGGCGCGGCGCTCGTCCTCGCTGAGACCGCCCCAGACGCCGGAGTCCTGGCCGGACTCGAGCGCCCACTGCAGGCACTGCTCCATGACGGGGCAGCGGCGGCAGACGGCCTTGGCTTCCTCGATCTGCAGCAGCGCAGGACCGGTGTTGCCGATGGGGAAGAAGAGTTCCGGGTCTTCCTCGCGGCAAACGGCGTTGTGACGCCAGTCCATGGCTGCTCCATCTCCTTGTATTGCGGGCAGGTTGCTTGTGAATGTGAACGCTTTCACGAATCCCCCCGTGAGGGAAGGGCGACCGCCCAGGGGTGGCGGGTGGTCAGTCAAGGACTCGTGGTGGGGTTCTGGCGGTCTTCTTGGGAGCCGGTTCTGCGGGCTGTCCCGATCGCCATGAAGAGATTCGCAAACCTCGGACGGGGATACAACCCCTTCCGGAAAGTTTTTTTTGATTCGTCGGTGTCTACTAGGTCACAGCCCTACATCCTTAGGGTGGATCGGCGCGTAAACGTTCGACTGAAAGGACTTTGGGGCCTTCTACTCACACAATCACACGCAGTGCACGGCGAACGCCTGTGAACCGAACGCTGGTCCGCAATCCAAGGTGGTCTCCGTCCATCTGGAACGGAAGCGGCACCTTCGAATGCAAGGTGAAGTCGGTCAGATCGTGCAGAGTCACGGCATGCTTGCCGTGCGGGCCCCGCTCAGGAGTCGAGGTCAGGAGCTGCGTGGCGTACCGCGCGACGGCCGGAGTTGACAAACGGCTGAGCGCCAATACGTCAAGTGCGGTGTCGAACGAGGCCTCCGGAGACGCATACAGGGGCCGATTGCCCAGGTAGGTCCACGGAGACGTGTTGCAGACTATGGACAGCACCAGGTCCGTCACCGGATCCGCGCCCGGGCGCTCCAGCGTCACCGTGCCGCGCCGCCGGTTCGGCTCCTCCCAGAACTGGCGCATGAGCTGTCGCACATAAAGGGCGTGCGTCGAACGCTTGCCCCGCTCCCGCTGCTGCTCGACCCGCCCCACCACACCCGCGTCGAAGCCGAAACCCGCGCAGAACGTGAACCAGCGGGCCGGAACCGACTCGTCCTCCGAGCCCGGCGCACCCGCCGCCAGCCCCAGGCCCACCGTGCGCTCGCGGTGCTCGCGCAGCGCGTCCAGCAGGGCGCCCGTCGCCTCCACCGCGTCGTTGGGCAGCCCGAGCGCGCGGGCGAACACGTTCGTCGAGCCACCCGGCACCACCGCCAGCCGGGGCAGCCGCTCCGGATCGGGGCCGTTGTGCAGCAGCCCGTTGACCACCTCGTTGACGGTGCCGTCGCCGCCCAGCGCCACCACGAGGTCGAGGCCGTTCTCGGCCGCTCGCCGGCCCAGGTCCCGCGCGTGCCCCCGGTACTCGGTGGTCACCGCCTCCAGCTTCATCTCGCTGGCCAGAGCGTGGATCAGGACGTCGCGCGTGCGCGCACTGGTGGTCGTCGCTGCTGGGTTGGCCACGAGGAGTGCACGCATGCCCGCCAGCCTACCGACCCGTTCACACCGGTCCCATACTGGCCGCCCGCCCTGCGAGGCCGTCGGCCCCGCCCCCGCCGCCGGCCCGGCCGCGCGGCTACCCTGCAGGGGTGAGTACGAAGCCCACCCCCGCCCCGGACCAGCCGACCGCCCCGCTGCCCGGCCGGCTCACCGCCGCCGCCGCGCTCACCGCCATCGAAGGCCTGGCCCTCGCCGGCCTCGGCATCTACATGCTGTTCGTCGGGATCGCCGGCGACGCCGACTCCCCGCAGCAGGCGGAGACGGGCGGGCTGACGCTGATCGCCCTGGCCGCCCTGCCGCTGGTCGCCGCCCGCGGGCTGCGCCTGGCCCGGCGCTGGAGCCGCGGGCCCGCGCTGATCACGCAGCTGATGGCGCTGCCGGTGGCCTGGACGCTCTACACCACGGGCGGCGCGATGATCGCCGCCGCCGTGGCACTGGCCGCGACCGCCGTCGCGGTGGTGGCCCTCCTGGTGAACCCGACGGCGACCGAAGCCCTCGGCATCGGCGGGCCCGCCTCTTAGGACTTGTTCGCCGGGACTTGCTCGCCCGTTCGCCCGTTCGCCTCCGGGGCGCAGACGTCTGCGCCCCCTCGGCCCGCACGCCGGGTCGGCCCGGCCGGCGGCTACTCCTCGACCAGGAGCTTTTCGCGGAGCTGGGCCAGGGTGCGGGCCAGCAGCCGGGAGACGTGCATCTGGGAGATGCCGACCTCCTGCGCGATCTGCGACTGCGTCATGTTGCCGAAGAACCGCAGCAGCAGGATCCGCTTCTCCCGCGGCGGCAGCCCCTCCAGCAGCGGCTTGAGGGACTCGCGGTACTCGACGCCCTCCAGCGCCTCGTCCTCCGCGCCCAGGGTGTCCGCGACCGCCGGCGACTCGTCGTCGGTGTCCGGGACGTCCAGGGAGAGCGTGCTGTAGGCATTGGCCGATTCCAGCCCCTCCAGCACCTCCTCCTCCGAGATCCCCAGCCGCTCGGCCAGCTCGTGGACCGTGGGGGAGCGGCCGTGCTGCTGGGACAGCTCGGCCGTGGCCGTGGTCAGCGAGAGCCGCAGCTCCTGGAGGCGCCGGGGGACCCGCACCGCCCAGCCCTTGTCGCGGAAGTGCCGCTTGATCTCCCCGACCACGGTGGGCGTCGCGTACGTCGAGAACTCGACCCCGCGGTCCGGGTCGAACCGGTCCACCGACTTGATCAGGCCGATCGTCGCGACCTGGGTCAGGTCGTCGAGCGGCTCGCCGCGGTTGCGGAACCGCCGGGCCAGGTGCTCGACCAGCGGCAGGTGCATCCGTACGAGCCGGTTGCGCAGCTCCGCCTTCTCCGGTGAGCCGTCGGGCAGCGCCCGCAGCTCGACGAACAGGGCCCGCGCGCCGCTGCGGTCGCGCGGATCCGGCAGCGGCGGCAGCGCCGCGTCCGCGTCCAGGTCCGGGCCCGCGGCCGGGCCGGCGGCCGCGGGTGGCTGGGACGCCTGTGGTTCTTCGTGCTGGTTCTCGCTCATGGGGCCCGCCCGTCGCTCCGCCGAGTCCAAAAAGCCGTGTTCCGCATCCGCGTCAGCCGGGTGCGGCCGGGCGCGCTGCTGCTCCGGGATGCCGCCGTCGACCTCGTGCCGTACGCGGGGCCGGTCCCCACCCCGCACCGGGGTCTCCCCGCCGCTCACGCCGGGCCTGGACCCGCGCCGCGCTGTTTGTAGAGGCTGATGCTCACCGTCTTGTCCTCCTCGACCGTGGACTCGACCTTGCCGGCCAGTGCCGACAGGACGGTCCAGGCGAACGTGTCGCGCTCCGGCGCGCGGCCGTCCGTGGTGGGCGCCGAGACGGTCACCTCCAGCGAGTCGTCGATCAGCCGGAACACGCAGCTGAGGACGGAGCCCGGCACGGCCTGCTGGAGCAGGATCGCGCAGGCTTCGTCCACCGCGATACGGAGATCCTCGATCTCGTCGAGGGTGAAGTCCAAACGTGCCGCGAGGCCGGCCGTGGCCGTTCGCAGCACCGACAGGTAGGCACCCGCAGCCGGCAGCCGGACTTCCACGAAGTCCTGGGTCCCGGGCTCGCCTGCGATCTGGGACACCCTCACCTCCAAGGTGGTACGAGCTCTCTTCGCCGGTGACGCTACCGCGATCCGGGCGATCGTGTCGCGGCACCCCTCGTGGAGCCCGATCGGGACACCCACGCCTACGGCCGGTGACAGATGGTATGCCTACGGGTACGCACAGTGGCTAGGGGTCTGCGGGCCCAAATCCGGGGAACCGGCGGAGGTTTGACCTACCCCGCCTCAGACGATCGAACCGTCGACAAAACACCACCGCCAGGTCTCTCCCGGCTCGAAGCTGCGCATCACCGGATGACCGGTGGTCCGGTAGTGCGCGGACGCGTGCCGGTGCGGGGAGGAGTCGCAGCATGCCACGTACCCGCACCACAGGCACATCCGCAGCTGCACCGGATGGCTGCCGAGCACCAGACATTCGGGGCAGGTCTGGGCAGTCGGCACAGGCTCGGGGCGCGGCAGTTCGGGAACGTGGGTGCACTCGCTCATGATGGCCAGCGTACTGACGTGCGGGCGCCGCCGGACGAAGTCCGATCAGCCACGACGAGCGAAGGTGGGTTGTCGATGGAGGTATTGCCGCTGGTGGCGCTGGTCGCGGTCAGCGCGGCCGTCGCGGGCATCGCGCGCCGGACGCCGGTGCCCGCACCGCTGCTGCTGGTCGCGGCCGGGCTCGTGGCCTCGTACGTGCCCGGGGTGCCCGCGTACGTCCTCGACCCGCACATCGTGCTGCCGCTGCTGCTCCCGCCGCTGCTGTACACGGCCGCGGTGGACAGCTCGTACCTGGACCTGCGGGCCAATGCCCGGCCGATCGCGCTGCTGTCCGTCGGCTACGTGCTCTTCGCGACGCTCGTGGTCGGGTACGCGGTGTACCTGGCGGTGCCGGGGCTGTCGCTGCCGGTGGCGCTGGTGCTGGGCGCGGTGGTCGCCCCGCCCGACGCGGTCGCCGCGACCGCGATCGCCCGGAAGCTCGGGCTGCCGAACCGGATCACGACCATCCTGCAGGGGGAGTCCCTCGTCAACGACGCGACCGCGATCACCGCCTACAAGGTGGCGCTGGCCGCGGCCGTCGGCGTCAGTGCCGGCTGGGCCGGCGGCATCGCGGAGTTCCTGCTGGCCTCGGTGGGCGGCGTCGGCATGGGCCTGGTGCTGATGGTCCCGATCCACCACCTGCGCACGCGGCTGCGGGAGCCGCTGCTGCAGAACACCCTGTCGCTGCTGATCCCGTTCGTGGCGTACGCGGCGGCCGAGCGGGTGCACGCCTCGGGTGTCCTCGCGGTGGTCGTGGTGGCGCTGTACCTCGGGCACCACAACTGGCAGGTCGATTTCGCGACCCGGCTCCAGGAGGAGGCGGTGTGGAAGATGGTCGCCTTCATCCTGGAGTCGGTGGTCTTCGCGCTGATCGGGCTCCAGCTGCCGGTCGTGCTGAAGGGGCTGGTGGAGTACGAGGGCGCCGAGGCCGCCTGGTACGCGGTCCTGGTGTTCCTGGTGGTGGTCGTCTCCCGGTTCCTGTGGGTGTTCCCGGCCACCTTCGTGCCGCGCTGGGTCTCGGCACGGATCCGCGCGCGGGAGCCGGACACCACGTGGAAGGCGCCGGTGGTGGTGGGCTGGGCCGGCATGCGGGGCGTGGTCTCGCTCGCGATCGCCTTCTCGGTGCCGATGGACGTGCCGCACCGCGACCTGATCCTCTTCCTCACCTTCACCACCGTCATCGGCACCCTGGTGGTGCAGGGGCTGACCCTGCCGCCGCTGATCCGGCTGCTGCGGCTGCCCGCCCGGGACGCCACGGCGGAGACGCTCGCCGAGGCGCAGGCCCAGAGCGAGGCCTCGCGGGCGGCGGAGGAGCGGCTCGACGAACTGCTGGCCGAGCCCGAGAACGCCCTGCCCCCGCCGCTGGCGGAACGGCTGCGCACCGTCCTGGAGCGGCGGCGCAACGCGGTGTGGGAGCGGCTGGGCGACGTCAACCCGCTCACCGGGGAGTCCGCGGACGACGTCTACCGGCGGCTCTCGCGGGAGATGATCGGGGCCGAGCGCGAGGTGTTCGTGTCCCTGCGGGACCTGCGGCGGATCGACGACGAGATGCTGCGGGCGCTGCTGCGCCGGCTGGACCTGGAGGAGGCGGCGGCGTACCGCGAGGCCTCCTAGGGGACCCGGCCTCGGGGGGTGCCGCGACGGTCCGGCGCTCGTCTGCGGCCCGGTTGTGGCTGGTCGCGCAGTTCCCCGCGCCCCTGCGGGGCGCTCAGGGGGAGAGGGGCGGAGGGAGGGCGGGGGGTTCAGGGTCCGCGGGCCGGCCGGTGACGACGGCGGTGACCGCACTCCCGGCGGGGAAGGATCCGGCCGCCGCCAGCTCGGCCAGCGCCCACAGCAGCTTCGCCACGTAGATCCGCTCGACGGGGAGGCCGTGGCGGTCCTCGAAGTCCGCGGCGAAGGCCTCCAGGGCGTCCGGTACGCGGGCGTAGCCGCCGTGGTCGAAGCCCTCGGCCAGGCTCCAGTCCCCGGCCGGGCCGCCGAAGGCCTGCTCCTGGAGGGAACGTATCTCCGCGGCCAGGAAGCCGCCCGCCAGGACGGGCACCCCGAGGGCCCGCTGCCCGGGGGCGAGGCCCGCCGCCAGCCCGGCCAGGGTCCCGCCGGTGCCGCAGGCCACCGCGACCACGTCGGACACGCCGTGCAGCTCGCGGCCGAGCGCGGCGCACCCGTGGAGGGCGAGCGCGTTGCTGCCGCCCTCGGGGACGGGGTACGCCCCCGCGGCCCCGGCCTCGGCGATCAGCTGCCGCGCCGCCTCGGGGTCGCCCTTGCGGCGGTACGCGGACCGGGTCGTGAAGTGCAGCCGCATCCCGTCGGCGGCACACCGGGCGAGGGACTCGTTGAGCGGCCGCCCGGCCAGCTCGTGCCCGCGCACGATGCCGGTGGTGGCGAGCCCGAGCAGCCGTCCGGCCGCGGCGGTGGCCCGCAGGTGGTTGGAGTAGGCCCCGCCGAAGGTCACGAGCCCCGGGTACCCGCCGGCGGCGGCGGCCCGGAGGTTGGGCGCGAGCTTGCGCCACTTGTTGCCGGGCAGCTCCGGATGCACGAGGTCGTCCCGCTTGAGCAGCAGCCGCACCCCGTGCCGCCCGAACCGCTCGTCACGGATCTCCTGCAGCGGCGACGGGGGCCGGTCCCGCAGCAGCGCATCGGGGTTCGGGGGGCGTTCCATCCGCCCATTGTGCGCCGCCCGTGCCGCGTTCTCGCACGTCGCGGTCCTGCCGTGCCCGTTGCCGCGGTCGACGGCATCACCCGGCCGGCGACGGGGGCGGCGCCGGGGTGGGCGGACGCGGGGCCGCCCGGTGGGGCCTCATTCCAGGCGTTCGGCCACGCGGCCGCGGAACGAGGCCATGGTGAAGCCCTTCGGGTCGATCTTGCCGGGGCGCCACTCCAGGTGGCCGATCACCGAGCGTTCGGTCCAGCGGTGCACCCGGCACACCGCGGCCGCGGCGCGGGCCATCGCGTCGAGCTGGACCGCCGGCCAGGGGTCCTCGCCGTCGCCGAGGTTCTCGCACTCGAAGCCGTAGAAGTGGCGGTTGCCGTCGGCGTTGGCCTGGTTGTCGGGCGGCAGCCGCTTCTCGGCGATGACGGCCGCCAGGACGTCGGCGTCGCCCGCGCCCGCGTGGTTGGCCCGGCCGTAGCCGACCAGGTGGACCCGGCCGTCCTTGGTGATGACGCCGTGGCAGAGGGGGCCGGGCAGGTCCGCGTCGCCGAACCGGCAGAGCTCGACGGTGTTGGCCGTGCCGCGGGTGACGGTGTGGTGGATCATCACCCCGTGCACCGGGCCCCAGGGGCCCTTGTGGTTGCGGTTGTGGGTGCGCCAGGCGCCGACCTCGACGACGGTCAGGCCCTCGTTGCGCAGTGCGTTGATGAAGCGGTCCGCTGACATGGGTGCGGCCATGGCCGCCTCCTTTGCGGGTCCGTTGCGGTCACCTTGCGTGGCCGCCTCGTTGCACCCGGTGTAACGGAGGAGGTCTTTCCATGGCTAGGGCATTCGTACAGCGAGCGAGCCGATCCGGACACTCGTCCCGACCGGCCCGCTCGTCCCGACCGTTACTCCGAGGCCAGCCAGAGGTCCGGGCCGAACACCTCGTAGTGGATGTCCGCGGCCGGCACGCCCTTGGCGAGCAGCTGCTCGCGCACCGCCCGCATGAAGGGGAGCGGCCCGCACAGGTAGGCCTGGGTGCCGGGGGCGACCGGTACGTCCGCGAGGTCCATGCGGCCCTCGCCGTCGCCGGGCTCGGCGTCGGCCTCGTACCAGAACCGGGCGGTGGAGTCCGTCAGCTTGAGCGCCAGCGCGCGGTGGTCGTCGCGCATCGCGTGGTCGGCGGGGGAGCGGTCGGCGTGCAGGACGGTGACCGGGGCGGTGTGCCCGGATTCCGCCAGGTGCTCCAGCATCGACAGCATCGGGGTGCAGCCGATGCCGGCGGAGGCGAGCAGCAGCGGGGCCTCGGTGTCCTGCAGGACCAGGTCGCCGTACGGCGCCGAGACGTGCAGGGTGTCGCCGACCGCGGTCCGGGAGTGCAGGTGGTTCGAGACCTCGCCGTCGGGGCCGAGGGCGGACGGCCCGTGGATCCGCTTGACGGTGATCGTGCGCTCGGGCGCGGCGGGTGCGCCGGTCAGGCTGTACTGGCGGATCTGGCGGGCGCCGTCGGGGAGTTCGACCTGGACCGAGACGTACTGGCCGGGCTTGAAGTCCGGTGCCGGGGCGCCGTCCGCGGGGGTCAGGCGGAAGGTGGTGCAGTCGGCGGTCTCGGCGACGCGGCCGGTGACCGTCCACGGGCGCCAGACGTCGCCGGCGAGGACCTGCTGCTCGGCGTAGAGCCGCTCCTCGATGGTGATGAGCGCGTTGGCCATCAGCCAGTAGACCTCGTCCCAGGCCTCGGCGACATCGGGGGTGACGGCCTCGGCGAGGATGTCGACGATCGCCTCGAAGAGGTACTTGTGGACGATCGGGTACTGCTCGCGGGTGACACCGAGGGAGGCGTGCTTGTGCGCGATGCGGCTCAGCATGACGTCGGGGCGGGTGTCGGGCCGGGCGACGAGGTGGGTCGCGAAGGTGGCGATGGAGCCGGCGAGGGCCTGCTTCTGCAGGCCTGCGTTCTGGTTGCCCCGGTTGAACAGGTCCCGCAGCAGCTCGGGGTGGGCCGCGAAGAGCTTTGCGTAGAACAGCTCCGTGATCTCGCCTATGGCGGCGCCCACGGCGGGCAGGGTGGCGCGTACGGTCTCTGCCGACTTCGCGGAAAGCATCAGAAGGTCCTCGCCTCGATGTGAGTGGTGCACTAAATTGGTATGTCAGATGCAAATTTTTGTGTACGGGTTCGGGCGGGGTGCATCCGTTCGGGTCATCGCCCGGAATCACCGTAGGCCCCCGCCCGGCCGGTCCGAACCGGCCGTCCGGCCCCGTGGTCAGGGACCTTCGGCCCACCCCGCCGCCCTGCTGCTCGAAATGCCCAGCAGGAGGGGCCCCGTGGGCGTCGCGACCAGGTCGTTCACCGTGAGCGGGTCCAGCGTCGCGAAGAACGCCTCCTGTGCCCGGCGCAGTGCCCCGCGCAGGATGCAGGCGCCGCGCAGCGGGCAGGGCGTGGTGCCCTCGCACTCCACGACGTCGCCGGCGCCCTCCAGTTCGCGGACCACCCCGCCCACCGAGGCCGCCCGCCCGGCCGCGGTCAGTGCGAGCCCGCCGCCGCGGCCGCGCCGCGCCTCGACCAGGCCGAGGTGCTGCAGCCGGGCGACGACCTTGGTCGTGTGCGTGTACGGGACCTCCATCGACGCCGCCACGTCGCGCGTGGTGGGGAGGTCGTCCTCCGCGACGGCCAGGCGCATCAGGGTGCGCAGCGCCAGGTCGGTGAATCGGGTCAGCCGCATGGCATCACCGTAGAAAACTTGCATCTTGGATTCAAGTTAGGGTCCGCGCGGGGCCGCCGGCCGGAAAGCGCTGTTGCGGGCGGGGCTCATGGGAAGAGGGTCAACTCCAGAGGGTGCCCAGCGCTCCGGCGGCGTAGTCCACCCGTTTGTGTAATGGTCTCACCACACAGCGTGCTGAAAGGCTTCTCCTGCAGATCCATGGAGTGATCGAAAGGGATGCACATGTCGGTCCAGGCAGGTTCCGAACCCGAAGTCCGGACTCCCCGGCAGAGTCTCGCGACGTCGGCCGCACGGAACTTGGCAACCACGACCAAGTCCGCACCGCAGATGCAGGAGATCACCTCCCGGTGGCTCCTGAAGATGCTCCCGTGGGTGCCCGTCCAGGGCGGTACGTACCGGGTCAACCGACGGCTCAGCCACTCCGTCGGCGACGGCCGCGTCGAGTTCGTCAAGACCGGGGCGCAGGTCCAGGTCATCCCCGCCGAGCTCGGCGAGCTCCCGCTGCTGCGCACCTACGAGGACCCGGACGTGCTCACCGAGCTCGCCGGGCGGTGCCGCCAGATCGACTTCGAGGCCGGCCAGGAGCTGACCTCCTTCGGCAGCCCCTCCGACCGGGTGTTCCTCCTCGCGCACGGCCGGGTCGACCAGGTCGGCCCCGGCCCCTACGGCGAGGACGCCGTCCTGGGAACCGTCGCCGACGGCGCCTACTTCGGCGAGGACTCCCTCACCGACGACGCGGCCATCTGGGAGTACACCGCCCGCGCCACCACCCCCGGCACCGCCCTCGTCCTCTCCCGCCAGGACTTCCTGCTGCTCGCGGACCGCGTCGACTCGCTGCGCCGGCACGTCGAATCCGTACGGGCCGAGCCCGGGCAGCGCACCAACGCGTACGGCGAGGCCGCCATCGACCTCTCCGCCGGCCACCGCGGCGAGCCCGCCCTCCCCGGCACCTTCGTCGACTACGAGGCCCACCCCCGCGAGTACGAACTCTCCCTCGCGCAAACGGTCCTGCGCGTGCACACCCGCGTCGCCGACCTCTACAACCACCCCATGAACCAGACCGAGCAGCAGCTGCGGCTCACGGTCGAGGCGCTGCGCGAGCGCCAAGAGCACGAGATGGTCAACAACCGGGAGTTCGGCCTCCTCCACAACGCCGACTACGGCCAGCGCATCCAGCCGCACGACGGCGCGCCCACCCCGGACGACATGGACCAGCTGCTCAGCATGCGGCGCGGCTCCAGGCTCTTCCTCGCCCACCCCAAGGCCATCGCCGCCTTCGGCCGCGAGTGCAACAAGCGCGGCCTGCACCCGGAGGCGGTCGACGTCGACGGGACCCGGATCACCACCTGGCGCGGCGTGCCGATCTTCCCGTGCGACAAGATCCCGATCAGCGACGCCCGGACGACGTCCATCCTCTGCATGCGCACCGGCGAGGACGAGTCCGGGGTGATCGGCCTGCACCAGCCCGGCATCCCGGACGAGATCGAGCCGAGCACGTCGGTGCGGTTCATGGGCATCAGCGAGCAGGCGATCATCTCCTACCTGGTCACGGCGTACTTCTCCGCGGCGGTGCTGGTGCCGGACGCGCTCGGCGTCCTGGAGAACGTCGAGATCGCCCGCCGCCACTGAGCGGCCGGGCCGGAGACCACCAGGGGATCGGGGGCAGTCATGGGTACCACTGAGGCGATCACGACCGGCGAGGGGCAGGAGGCCGCGGCCCTGCTGGAGCGGGCACGGGAGGCGGTCGATCCGGAGCTGCGCCGGGCGCTGGAGGGCCTGCCCGGCCCCATGCGCCGCGTGGCCATGTACCACTTCGGATGGGAGCACGCGGACGGAAGCCCGGCCGCGGGCAGCGCGGGCAAGGCCATCCGGCCGGCCCTGGTGCTCGCCGCGGCCCGGGCCCTGAGCGGCGGCGGGGACGGGCCGGCCGGCGGTGTGCCCGAGGGCGCGGTGCGGGCCGCGGCGGCCGTGGAGCTGGCGCACAACTTCACGCTGCTGCACGACGACGTCATCGACGAGGACGTGACGCGGCGCGGCCGGGCCACGGCCTGGACCGTGTTCGGGCTGCCGGACGCGGTCATCACGGGCGACGCGATGGCCGCCCTCGCGCTGCGGCTGCTGGTGCAGGACCCGCACCCCGCCGCGGCGGCCGCCTCCGCGCGGCTCGCGTCCTGCGTGATCGAGCTGTGCGCGGGCCAGCAGGCCGACTGCGCCTTCGAACAGCGGCCGCACGTCTCGCTCGACGAGTGCCTGGCCATGGCCACGGCCAAGACCGGGGCGCTGCTGGGCTGCGCCTGCGCGCTCGGCGCGCTGTACGCCGGCGCCGGGCCGGACGAGGTCGAGGCGCTGGACGCCTTCGGCCGGGAGGCCGGCCTGGCCTTCCAGCTGATCGACGACCTGCTCGGCATCTGGGGCGACCCGGGGCACACGGGCAAGCCCGCCGGGGCCGACCTGATCGCCCGCAAGAAGTCCCTCCCGGTCGTGGCCGCCCTCACCTCGGGCACCGCGGCGGGCGAGGAGCTGGCCGCCCTGTACGCGGGCCCCATGGCCGGGGACGACGTACGGCGCGCCGCGGACGCCGTGGAGCGGGCCGGCGGGCGGGACTGGGCGCAGGCCCATGCGGCGGACCGGATGGGCCGGGCGGTCCAGCAGCTGTCCCGGGCGGTCCCGGACCTCGGGGCGGCGGGCGGGCTGCTGGCGCTGGCGGAGTTCGTCACGCGCCGGACCCGGTGAACCCGCCTTTGCGCTCCGCGGGGGGCCGGTCATGACACCGCGGGCCGGTGGGGGTTGATCGCGCAGTTCCCCGCGCCCCTACGGGGCACGACCGAGCCCGCGTTGCGCAGTTCCCCGCGCCCCTGCGGGGCACGATCGGGCTCGCGTCGCACAGTTCCCCGCGGGCCGGTGGGGGCTGGGCGCGCAGTTCCCCGCGCCCCTTGCGGGGCGCGACCGGGCCCGTGTCGCGTAGTTTGCCGCGCCCCCTGCGGGGCGCAAGCCCTGTTCCGGCACCATGCGGTGCCGGAACAGGGCTTTCTGTCGTCGTGGCCCAACTCTAGGATCGCCTGCGGTTGTTGACGCGTGAGCGAAGGGTGTGACCAGTGGTGCTGGAGATACGCCGGGCGGACCAGGCGGACCGGGACGCGGTGGCGCGGCTGCTCGACGAGGCGTTCCGCGAGGACCCGGTGAGCAGCTGGGTCTTCCCCGACCCGGAGCACCGGGCCGCCGTGCACGGCGCCTTCCTCGGGGTCTTCGTCGACGTGGCGCTGGAGGAGGGCCGGATCGACTACGCCGCGGACGGCTCGGCGGCGGCCCTGTGGCTGCGGGTCCCGGCGGGGGAGCCGGAGGACGGGGCCGCCGAGGACGACGTCCCGGCCCGCATGCGCGCGGCGGCGGACCCGGACAACGAGCGGTGCGAGCTGGTCGGCCGGCTCACGGGGGCGGTGCACCCGACGTCCGAGGAGCACGAGTACCTGCTGATGATCGCGGTCGCCCCGGGGCGGCAGGGCGAGGGCCTGGGGGCCGGGTTGATGCGGCCGGTCCTGGAGCGCTGCGACCGGGAGGGCGTACCGGCGTACCTGGAGGCGAGCAGCGAGCGCAGCATGCGCCTGTACGAGCGGCTGGGCTGGGAGTTCACGGGCGAGGCGGTGCGGCTTCCGGACGGGCCGCCGATGTGGCCGATGTGGCGCAAGCCGCAGCCCCTTGCCTGAACCACTCCGGGTGGAGTACTTTGTTTGACGTGCCCCGGAGCGGTGGCACCCACCGACGAAAGAGACCCGCTTGCGCAAGCTCACGTACTTCATCGCCACGTCCGTCGACGGCTTCATCGGAGCCGCGGACGGCGATGCCGACTTCCTCAACCAGTGGCTGGACCCCGAGTACACGGCCGCCCTCGCGGCGGAGTACCCCGAGACCCTGCCCACGCCCGCCCACGCGATGTTCGGCATCCCCGAGGACTTCCGGGCCCGCCACTTCGACACCGTCGTGATGGGACGCGGCACCTACGAACCGGGGCTCAAGGTCGGGTTCACCAGCCCGTACGCGCACCTCGACCAGTACGTGGTCTCCCGGTCGCTCGCCACCGCGCCCGACCCTGCGGTGAAGGTGATCAGCGGCGACATCGTGGCGCGGGTGCGCGAGCTGAAGGAGGAGCCGGGCCTCGGCATCTGGCTCTGCGGCGGCGCCGACCTGGCCGGGCAGCTGGTCGAGGAGATCGACGAGTTCGTCGTCAAGACCTACCCGGTGTTCCTCGGTTCCGGCATGCCGATGTCCCGCGCCGGCTTCGGGCTGCGGGCGCTGGAGCTGACCGGCTTCACGGCCTACGGCGGCGGCCAGACGATCGCCACGTACGCGCGCAAGCGCTGAACCCGCGGACCGGCGGACCGGCGGACCGGCGGGCCCGCGACCCCGCGGGCCCGCCGAACGCGCGGAACCGGCCTACCGTGGAGGTATGGCCGGTGAACAGCGACACTCCGAGCGCCACCCGCCGCCGCACACGCCCGCGGTGGTCGCCCCGCACGCCGGGCACGAGCAGCGCACGTGCCAGGCCTGCGGGCGCCCCGTCGACACGCTCGTCCGGCGGCGCAAAGCGCTCGGGATCTTCATCCCGGAATGGGTGCCGGGCCCCTGCCGGAACCCGGACTGCCCGGAGTACGCGCCCGAGGCCGGCAGTCTGACCTAGCCCCGGGCCGGTGCAGGGTGCCGCCGTCCCGGAAGTCCGGAAGGTCCCGGAAGGACCCGGGAGGCGGCCCCCGCTTCGTGCTGCCGGGCGTCAGCCCTTCGCGCCCAGGCCCGAGGCGGCGAACCCGTTGGCCCACAGCTGGTTGACCCGGGAGCGCTCGGCGCCGTTCGGGTAGGCGTTGGTGCACGAGGTGCCCGGCCCACCGCCCGACATCAGCTCGGAGCAGGGGCCCGAGTAGTGGTCGGGCAGGCCCAGCACGTGGCCGGTCTCGTGCGCGGTCACGCGGGTGGAGTTGTACTGCTGGTTCTGGCGGTAGTCCAGGAAGATGTAGCCGCGGCCGTGCCCGTCGGTGCTCGCGTACGAGCCCCGCGAGTCGTTGCCCTCGTAGTACGCGAAGTTCCCGCCGGAGGAGACCTCCTGGAGCTTCACGTTCGACACCGAGCTGTTCCATATCTGCGTGGAGCGGGAGATCTGCGAGCGGAAGCTCGGCGCGTTGCGGGTGTTGTACGTGACGGTCACGGCCAGGGCGCCCGGGTTCGCGGCGCGCTGCTCGGCCACCGAGCGCTGCACGGCCTCGAAGAACGCCTTGTTGGCGGCCTGGTTCTCCTGCGAGCGCTCGTACGCGGCGTAGGTCTCGGCGCTGCCGGCCGGGGCGGACGCGGCGGTGGCGGTGGGGGCGACACCGCCGAGGGCGGCGGCGAGGGCCAGGCCGACGACGGCTGCCGGCAGGCTCTTTCGGGGCATACGGGAGTGGCGCATGTGGGGGGGCTCCTACTCAATCCGGTGCGGGGGGTGGGTCGTTCGGTACCGGAGTCTGCGGGAGCCGGAGGGGCGGGCGGATGATGTCAGCCAGCGATAACGCCGCCCTATCGGGAGGGTGTCGACAGGCCAACTTCCTTGAGAATGGCGGGATTCTAGGGGGTATTAGTGGCTGGTGAAGTGCGCAGGGGCCGCCCTACCCTCGGGACATGGAGCTCGAGGTGAGGCACCTGCGCGCACTGTGCGCCATCGCCGACGCCGGCAGCCTGCACAAGGCGGCGCGGCAGCTCGGCGTGAGCCAGCCCTCCCTGACGACCCAGCTGCGCCGTATCGAACGAGCCCTGGACGGGGAGCTGTTCCTGCGGGAACGGACCGGATGTCGCCCCACGCCTTTCGGCCGCACCGTCCTCGGCCGGGCCCGCCCGCTCGTCGACGGCATGGCCGCCCTCGTCGCCGAGGCCCAGGCCATGGCCCGCGGCCCGCGGCTGCGCCTCGGCTCGACCGCCAGCCGCGCCCTGCCCGGCTGGCTGCGCCGGCTGCACCGGCGGTGGCCCGACACCGAGACCTCGCTGGTCGTGGACGGCTCCCCGCACGCCCTGCTGCGGATGGTCGCCTCGGGCCAGCTGGACGTGGCGTTCGTCCACGAGGTGGAGGGCAGCCCGCTGCGGGTGCCGCCCGGCCTGGAGATGCGGGTCCTCATGGAGCGGGAGCCGCAGTTCGTGTCGATGTCCCTGGACCACCCGGCGGCCGCCCGGCCGGTGGTCGAGCTGCGGGACCTCGCCGAGGACCGGTGGACCGTCGACCCCTCGGTCGACGGTGAGTGGGACGGCCTGCGGCGGGTGTTCGCCGGGGCCGGGGTCGACCCGCCCGTGCTGCACGCCGACTACCACACCGCTGCCTCGCTGATCGTCTCCGGCGAGGCCGTCGCCCCCTGCCAGCCGACCTCGGGGCCGCGCACCGACATGGCGATCCGGCCCCTGGCCGGTGACCCCCTGGCCGTCCGGCTGCTGCTGGCGACCCGGCCCGGCGAGCACGCCGAGGCCTACGAGGACCTCCGCGCCGCCTACCGCGAGGCCGCCCTGAACGCCCCGCCGTACCGGGCCTGGCTGCACCACCACGCGAGCCCCCTGCTGGCCGCCTCCTAGCCCGCCTGCCGGCCCCGCCTCCGCGAACGGCCGCCCTTCGGGGACACCGCCCCCGCCGCTGCCCCGCGCCCGCCCCCTGCCCGTCGCCGCGGACCGGCGCGCGGGCCCTTCGGCATGCCGCGGACACGCGGCACAGTCTTGACTTCACCCGACCGCGATATATCGTGTTATCCAGAAGACGCGATATGTTGCGTGGCCGTGTCCGGACGCCCAGCGTGTCCGTACGCAGAGGAGGAGCGACGCCATGACAGAGCAGAAGACGTGGTCGGTGGGCGATCCGCAGAAGCTCGCCTTCGACGAGCCGGTGACCGAGCTGCGCGTCCGCCTCGTCGGCGGCACGGTCAACGTCGTCGCCGACGAGGGCCCGGCCCGCCTGGAGGCGACCGCGATCGACGGCCCGCCGCTGTACGTGGTCCAGGAGGGCGGCACCCTCACCGTCTCCTACGAGGACCTGCCCTGGAACGGCTCGCAGGGCTTCAAGAAGTGGTTCGAATCCAAGCCCTGGAAGGCCTGGACCGGCTCCAACGAGGAGGGCCGCAAGGCCTGGGAGCGCAGCGCCGCCGTCACCCTCACCGTCCCCGCCGGCACCCGCGTGCGCCTGGCCGCCGTCAGCGCCGCCGCCGTGGTCTCCGGCATCCGCGGCGGCACCGACGTCAACGGCGTCTCCGGGGACGCCACCCTCGTCGGGCTGTCCGGCCGGACCTCCGCGCACACCGTCTCCGGCAACGTCGAGGCCCAGTCCGTCACCGGCGAGCTCGGCTTCCGCTCCGTCTCCGGCGGACTGACCGTGGTCGACGGCGCGGGCCTGACCGTACGGGCCGACTCGGTCAGCGGCGACATGCTGATCGACCTTGACGCCGACCCCGCCGCGCCCGGCGGCGTGGACATCGCCCTGAACTCCGTCTCCGGCCAGGTCGCGATCCGCCTCCCGCACCCCGCCGACGCGCGGGTGGAGGCCAACACCGCCACCGGCGGCGTCTCCAACGCCTTCGAGGACCTGCGGGTCTCCGGCCAGATGAGCGCCAAGCGGATCACCGGAACCCTGGGCGCGGGCACCGGCAGCCTGCGGGCCACCACCGTCTCGGGCTCCATCGCCCTGCTGCGCCGTCCGCCCGCCGACGCGCCCGCCGCCCCCCTCGCGCTCGACAAGAAGGTGCTCTGACATGCCGCCCGTCTTCGCCCACGGACGCCTCCGCCTCTACCTGCTCAAGCTCCTGGACGAGGCCCCGCGCCACGGCTACGAGGTGATCCGCCTGCTGGAGGAGCGCTTCCAGGGCCTGTACGCGCCCTCCGCGGGCACGGTGTACCCGCGCCTGGCCAAGCTGGAGGCCGAAGGGCTGGTCACGCACGCCACCGAGGGCGGGCGGAAGGTGTACTCCATCACCGACGCCGGCCGCGCCGAGCTGGCCGACCGCGGCGGCGAGCTCGCCGACCTGGAGCTGGAGATCCGCGACTCGGTGTCCGAGCTGGCCGCCGAGATCCGCGACGACGTGCGCGGCGCGGCCGGCGCCCTGCGGCGCGAAATGCGGGCGGCGGCGTCCGCATCGGAGACCCATGTGGAGGACGAGTCCTGGACGGCGGCCAAGGAGGAGCTGCGCCGGGCCAGACAGGAGTGGAAGGAGCAGGCCCGCCGGGCGAAGGACGAGAGCCGCCGGGCCCGCGAAGAGGCCCAGCAGGCCCGCCGCCAGGCCAAGGAGGCGCAGGAGCGGGCCCGCGAGGAGGTCATGCGGATCGCGAGCCAGCTCCAGGAGCAGTTCGCGAAGTCCGGCGGGGTCCTCGGCACGCTGGCCGGAAGCTGGCTCGGCGGCGCTGCGGGCAACCCGTCCGGCGCATCCGGCCCGTCCGGCACGGCCGCGCCCACCGCCACCGCGGACACCGGCGGCGCCGCGGCCGCCGGCCCGCACCCGCGCTGGGCCGAGGACCTCGCGCCCACCGGCGACCCGGCCCGCGACCTCGACCGGCTCCTGGACCGCTTCCGCGACGACGTCCGCGACGCGGCCCGCGACCACGGCGTCACCGGAGACCAGCTGGCCGAGGCCCGGGCCCACCTGGCCGCCGCGGCGGACCGCATCGCGGCCGTCCTGAAGCCGGTTCGCTAGCGCTCGGCCGGTTGTGGCACCGCGGGCCGGTGGGGGCTCGTCGCGCAGTTCCCCGCGCCCCTGCGGGGCGTTCCCGGCGCGCCCCGGTCCCCGCTCAGGCGGCCGGGTCCGCCTCCGCCTGAGAGCTCGGGCGGAAGGCCGGTTGTGGCACCGCGGGTCGGTGGGGGCTGGTCGCGCAGTTCCCCGCGCCCCTGCGGGGCGCCCCCGGCGGGTCGCGTAGATACCCGCGTTCCTACGGGGTTGTCTCCGCTGCCGCGTAGGTGATGCCGTGGTCGGCCAGTACCTCGGCCGTCGTGCCCGGCCGGGAGAGCAGGGCGAGCAGTAGGTGCAGGGCGGTGATGTGGTTCTCGCGGCGGCCGAGCGCGATGCGCAGGGACTGTTCGAGGGTCTTCTTGGCGCCCTCGCCGAAGGGGACGTGGCGCCGCGCCGGCTCGGGGCGGCCGAGGGCCGAGCGCAGCGAGGACCCCAGGGTCCGGCGCCGCGGTGCGGCCGAGGCCAGGGCGCCCGCCCCGTGGACCTCCTCGACGCGGGAGACGATCTCCGTGAGGTCGATCCCGAGGCCGGCGAGGGCCTCCTCGTCGGCCCGGGTCATGCCGCCCCGGCGCCGGGCCGCCGCCAGGTCCGCGGCCACGGCGGCCCGGTCCACGCCGAGGGGGTCCAGGGCGCCCTGCTCCAGCAGCGCCCGCAGCAGGTGCTCCTCGGTGACGGTGGTGTCCCCGGACCGCCGGGCCTCGGACACGGCGCCGGTCACGACGTCCCGGGCGTCCCGCGTGAAGCGTTCGAACATCAGGCCCTCCCGTGTTTCTTGTGCACGGCCTGCCGGCTGACGCCCAGCTCGGCCGCGATCTCCTGCCAGGACCACCCCTGTGCGCGGGCACTGCGCACCTGTACGGCTTCCAGCTGCTCCAGCAGTCGCCGGAGCGCGGCGACGGCGCGCAGGCCCACACGGGGGTCGCGGTCGCCGGCCCGCTCGGCGAGATCGGTGGCTTCGGTCATGCATGTCAATGTAGGTTGACGCCCCCAGGGTGTCAACCTACATTGACGGACGGGTGTGCGGCTCCCGCGGTTACACGGTCAGCACGACCTTGCCGAAGAGGTCGCCCGACGCGAGCTTCTCGAAGCCCTCCCGGGCCCGGTCCAGCGGCAGCACCTCGTCGATCACCGGCCGCAGCCCGGTCGCCGCGCAGAACGACAGCAGGTCCTCCAGCTCGTCCTTGGAGCCCATCGTCGAGCCGACCACCTTGAGCTCCAGGAAGAAGATCCGGGTCAGCTCGGCGTGCGCCGGGCGGTCGCCGCTGGTCGCGCCCGAGATGACCAGCGTGCCGCCCGGGCGCAGGGACTTGACCGAGTGCGACCAGGTGGCCGCGCCGACCGTCTCGATCACCGCGTCCACCCGGTGCGGCAGCCGCGCGCCCGGCTCGAAGGCCTCCACGGCGCCCAGCTCCACGGCCCGCTTGCGCTTGGCCTCGTCACGGCTGGTCGCGAAGACCCGCAGGCCCGCCGCCTTGCCCAGGGCGATCGCCGCGGTGGCGACCCCGCCGCCCGCGCCCTGGACCAGTACCGAGTCGCCGGGCCGTACGCCCGCGTTGGTGAAGAGCATCCGGTACGCCGTCAGCCAGGCCGTCGGCAGGCAGGCGGCCTCCTCGAAGGTCAGCTCGGCGGGCTTGCGCAGCACGTTCCAGGCGGGGACGGTCACCTGCTCGGCGAACGTGCCCTGGTAGCGCTCGGTCAGGATGGACCGGGGCTCGTCCGGGCCGACGCCGTGCCCGCTCTGGCCGATCACGGAGTGCAGGACGACCTCGTTGCCGTCCTGGTCGATGCCGGCGGCGTCGCAGCCGAGGATCATCGGGAGTTTGTCCTCGCCGAGGCCGACCCCGCGCAGCGACCAGAGGTCGTGGTGGTTGAGGGAGGCGGCCTTGACGTTCACGGTCACCCAGCCGGGGCGGGCCTCGGGGGCCGGGCGCTCGCCCAGCTCAAGGCCGCTCAGCGGCTGGTCACGGTCGATTCGGGCGGCGTAGGCAGCGAACATGCGGCGACGCTACCGTCCGGTAGTCCGGCGGGCCAGCCCTGACGGGCGTCCGGCGGGTGAGGTCTTCGTCGCACCGGCCGCCCCCGGAAAGGGCGGAACGGGGAGGCTGCAGCCGGGAACCGGGACGGCGTTCCGCTGCGTCCAGGACGGTGGTGAACGGTCGGTGCCGGGATCATGAACGGAACTGTCCGTCATGCACTCAACTACGGGCTGTACCTGCGGTCTTGGCTTGCCGACAGCGATAAGCGGAACGGCAAGATCAGGCCAGGGGGAGGGGTAGTATTCAGGCCGGACAGTGGCTGGTCATGAGCCTGACATCTGCTGTTCCTCCTCTTCCGAGGCTTGCCTCGCACGACTCGCCGACGCGGCGCGACCCCTCCCGGTTCGGGGGCGGGGAGGGTGCGCCCGCGGGTGGGCCCGCACGTGAAGGGGCCCGGCCGGATCACTCCGGCCGGGCCCCTTCACGCACAGCGGTACCGATCAGCCCAGGCGGGCCACGCCGTCGGCCTTGGCCGCGGCCGCCACCGCGGCCGCCACCGCGTCGGCGACCCGCTCGTCGAACGGCGACGGGATCACGTAGTCGGCGGCGAGCTCGTCACCCACGACGCCGGCGATGGCGTCGGCGGCGGCGATCTTCATGCCTTCGGTGATCCGGCCGGCACGGACCTTCAGGGCGCCCGCGAAGATGCCCGGGAAGGCCAGCACGTTGTTGATCTGGTTCGGGTAGTCCGACCGGCCCGTGGCCACGACCGCCGCGTACTTGTGCGCGACGTCCGGGTGGACCTCCGGGTTCGGGTTGGCCATGGCGAAGACGAAGGCGTCCTTCGCCATCGAGGCCACGGCCTCCTCGGGCACCGTGCCGCCCGAGACGCCGATGAACACGTCCGCGCCGGCCAGTGCCTGCTCCAGCGAACCGGTGATCCCGGACGTGTTGGTCAGGCCCGCGATCTCGGCCTTGACGTCCGTCAGGTCGCCCCGGTCGGCGGACACGACGCCCTTGCGGTCGGTGACGCACACGTCGCCGATGCCCGCGTCCACGAGGATCTTGGCGATGGCGATGCCCGCCGCGCCCGAGCCCGAGATCACGGCGCGCAGGTCGCCGAGCGTGCGCCCGGTGAGCTTGGCGGCGTTGCGCAGGGCGGCCAGCGTCACGATGGCCGTGCCGTGCTGGTCGTCGTGGAAGATCGGGATGTCGAGCGCCTCCTGGAGGCGGCGCTCGATCTCGAAGCAGCGCGGCGCCGAGATGTCCTCCAGGTTCACCCCCCCGAAGGAGGGTGCGAGGCGGACGACCGTCTCGACGATCTCGTCCGTGTCCTTGGTGGCGAGCGCGATCGGAACCGCGTCCACACCACCGAACTGCTTGAAGAGGATGGCCTTGCCTTCCATCACGGGAAGGGAGGCCTCGGGCCCGATGTCGCCGAGTCCGAGCACGGCCGTGCCGTCGGTGACGACGGCGACCACGTTGGACTTCCAGGTGTATTCGTTCACCAGCTCGGGCTGCTCCGCGATCGCGGTGCAGACCTTTGCCACGCCGGGCGTGTAGGCGAGGGACAGGTCGTCCTTGTTCTGGACCGGCACGGTGGCCTGGATGGCCATCTTGCCGCCCCGGTGCAGTGCGAACACCGCGTCCGGGTTGTTGTCCGTATCGCTGTCGCTGCGAGGATTGACGATCTCCGCTGCCACTGTTCTAGACCCCTTAAGTCTTCTGTCGATGAGGGTGGCCACTCCTGGTTAAGGGGTGGGCGGGCACCGCGTACGTACTCCGCATCGACGGTTGGCCCGTCTCCGCGAAGGGGAGGCTCGTACGCGCGGGGCGCGCCGCACGCGCGCCCTGAGCCCCGGATGAGGGGTGTAAGGATCCGTTGTACCCGAAGAACACTCACCCAGACGAGTCGCTTCCCACGGGACTGGAGGTCTCTTGTCCCGATTTCGGCGAAAGGTCCAAACGGGTCTGTCCAATTGGCGAGACGTACCGCAAATAGTCCATCAAAAAGGCCTGGTCACAGCCGTTCCTTCGGTCCACGGGCGTGCTTCCCGCAGGCAAGTTGGACACTCCGGGACACCCGTTATCCGATTTTGACCTGACGAACTGCCTGAATGCGTCAGTCCGAATGGCAAGATGCGGATTCACACGAGGTCGCGACACTCGAAGATGCGTGCCCGACCGCTCTCGCTTGCTTTCCCCAGTCAGCCGGAGGAACCAGCTCATGACCGCAAGCACCACCCGTCGTACGACCGCCGCCAGGTCCCGGATTGCCGCGGTCGGCGCGATCGCGGTCGCCGGCGCCCTGATCCTGACCGGTTGCGGTGACCAGACCGACAAGGCCTCCACGGCCCCGTCGGGCCAGGCCGCGAACAGCTCCGCCCCGCTCTTCGCCAAGCTGCCGAAGAAGATCCAGGACGCGGGCGTGATCAAGGTCGGCACGGACGCGACCTACGCCCCGATGGAGTTCACCGAGGGCGGCAAGATCGTCGGTGTGGACCCGGACGTGGCGGCGGCGCTGACCAAGCAGCTCGGCGTGCAGTTCAAGTTCGAGTCCGGCACCTTCGACACCCTGATCGGCAGCATGCAGACCGGCCGCAGCGATGTGGTCATGTCCTCGCTGAGCGACACCAAGGCCCGCCAGGAGGGCCTGGACGACAAGGGCAACAAGACCGGTGCGGGTGTCGACTTCGTCGACTACTTCTCCTCCTCCACCGCCCTGCTCGTCAAGAAGGGCAACCCGGAGGGCCTCAAGACCCTCGCCGACCTGTGCGGCAAGAAGGTCGCCGTCCAGCGCGGCACCACCTACGAGCAGGCCGCCAAGGACCTGGCCGAGAAGTGCAAGGCGGAGGGCAAGGGCGAGCTCTCGATCGAGTCCTTCCCGACCGACGCCGAGGCCCAGACCCGCGTGAAGGCCGGCGGCGCCGCCGCCGACCTGAACGACTCCCCGGTCGCCGCGTACATCGCGAAGACCGCGGGCGGCGGCAACGACTTCGAGGCGATCGCCGACCCGACCGACGCCGGCCTCTTCGGCATCGCCGTGGACAAGAAGAACACCCAGCTGCGCGACGCGCTGAAGGAAGCACTGGACGCGATCATCAAGGACGGCACCTACAAGGCCGCCCTGGACAAGTGGAACGCGGGCTCCGGCGCCGTGACCGAGGCCAAGGTCAACGCCGGCCAGTGACCCCGCGGAGTACTCCCCTCGTACTTCGTTCTCCTTGCACCATCGAAGGGCAGTCACTGTGACTGACAAGCTCGACAAGGCCTCCGGCCCGGCGGACAACCCGCCGGCCGGGGCCGTCCCCCACGAGGCGATCCGCGCCATCCCGGTGCGCCACTACGGCCGGTGGATCAGCGCCGTGGTCGTCCTCGCGCTCGCTGCGGCGCTCATCTACGCCTTCTCCCAGGGCAATGTGCGCTGGGCCACCGTGCCCGAGAAGCTGTTCGACCCCACGATCATCAAGGGTGTCGGCAACACCATCTGGATCAGCGTCACCTCGATGGCTCTGGGCCTGGTCCTCGGTGTCGTCTTCGCGGTGATGCGGCTCTCGAAGAACCCCGTGACCAGCACCATCGCCTGGTTCTACATCTGGTTCTTCCGCGGTACCCCGGTGTACGTCCAGCTCCTCATCTGGTTCAACCTCGCCCTGATCTTCCCGATCCTGAACATCGGGTTCTACAAGGACGAGATGACCCAGGTCATGACGCCGTTCCTGGCCGCCCTGCTGGGCCTCGGCCTGAACGAGGGCGCGTACATGGCGGAGATCGTCCGCGCCGGCATCCAGTCCGTCGACGAGGGCCAGACCGAGGCCTCGCACGCCCTGGGCATGACCCAGACGCAGACCATGCGCCGCGTGGTCCTGCCGCAGGCCATGCGCGTGATCGTCCCGCCGACGGGCAACGAGTTCATCAACATGCTGAAGACCTCGTCGCTGGTCGTGGCCGTGCAGTACTTCGACCTGCTGCGGGCCGCCCAGGACATCGCGTCCACCTCGTTCGCGGTCATGGAGATGTTCTTCGTCGCCTCGATCTGGTACCTGGCCCTGACGAGCGTCTTCTCGATCGGCCAGTACTACCTGGAGCGGCACTACGCCCGAGGTGCCCTGCGCACCCTGCCGCCCACGCCGTGGCAGAAGCTCAAGGCGAACCTCTCCCGCTTCTCGAACCGCAAGGCGGTGGCCTGATGACGACTGCCATGGTGAAGGCCGAGGGCGTCCACAAGTCCTACGGCGCTGCGCACATCCTCAAGGGCATCGACCTGGAGGTCGCCCCGCGTGAGGTGTTCTGCCTGATCGGCCCCTCGGGCTCCGGCAAGTCGACCTTCCTCCGGTGCATCAACCACCTGGAGAAGGTCAACGGCGGCAAGCTGTACGTCGACGGCCAGCTCGTCGGCTACCGCCAGAAGGGCGACAAGCTCTACGAGCTGAAGGACAGCGAGGTCGCGGCCCAGCGCCGGGACATCGGCATGGTCTTCCAGCGCTTCAACCTCTTCCCGCACATGACGGCCATCGAGAACGTCATGGAAGCGCCGGTCATGGTCAAGCGCGAGTCCAAGTCGGTGGCCCGCGAGCGCGCCATCAAGCTGCTCGACCGGGTCGGCCTCGGCGACAAGGGCGGGAACTACCCCTCCCAGCTCTCCGGCGGCCAGCAGCAGCGTGTGGCGATCGCCCGCGCGCTGGCCATGGAGCCGAAGCTGATGCTCTTCGACGAGCCCACCTCGGCGCTCGACCCCGAGCTCGTCGGCGACGTCCTCGACGTCATGCGGGACCTGGCCGAGTCGGGCATGACCATGGTCGTGGTCACGCACGAGATGGGCTTCGCCCGCGAGGTCGGCGACAACCTCGTCTTCATGGACGGCGGCGTCGTGGTCGAGTCCGGCAACCCGCGCGACGTGCTGGGCAACCCGCAGCACGACCGGACGAAGGCGTTCCTCTCCAAGGTGCTCTGAGCCGGAAGCCGGCCGGGCCGCCGCCCGGCACCCCGGCACCCCGGCACCCCGGCACCCCGGGAGGGGCGGTACGGATCCCCGTACCGCCCCTCCCGGGTTTTTCGGGCCCCGGCCCTCTTCCGGAAGCTCCTACTTCAGACCGAGGACCAGCGAGTCGGAGGGGGAGCACCAGACCGCGCGCGCCTCGGCGAAGCCGGCCTCGCGCAGGGTCCGCGCGTGCCAGGCCACGTCGGGGGTGTCTCCGTCGGCGTGCTCGCCGTAGATCTCGTAGCGGCGCCTCGTGGGCTCGGCGAGCAGCGGGTCGGCGGCCGCCGTCGCCCACCACTCGGCCCAGTCCAGGGCTCCGGCCGCGCGGGCCCGGTCCGTGGCGGCGTGCCGCACGGCGCGGTCGGCCTCGTTGATCCGCGGGGTCGAGGCGTCGGGCATGTGGTCGGCGTTCATGAAGACCCCGCCCTCCCGGACCAGCGGGGCGAGCTGCCGGTAGAGGGCGTCGAGCTGCGGGCCGTGCAGCCAGTGCAGCGCGGTGGCCGTCAGCACCGCGTCGTACGTCCCGTGGGGGAGCGCCGCGGTCCAGCCGGGGTCCTTGAGGTCGGCGGCGACGAAGGAGACCCTCCCGTCGCCGGCGAAGTGGCCGCGGGCGATGGTCAGCAGCGCCGGGTCCAGATCCACCCCCGTACCGGTCGCTCCCGGGAACCGCTTGAGGACGCGGTCCGTAATACTTCCCGTACCGCACGCCAGATCCAGCACCCGGGGGGTGGGGCCGACGAGCGCCTCCAGCATGTCCAGCATCACGCGGAACCGCTCCTCGCGGTCCGGCATGTATGCCTCCTGCTGCCGGTCCCAGCTGTCCTGCCAGGCCTGCCAGTCGGTCGTCGTGCGCGTCATCGCGAAACCCTCCACCCGTAATACCCTCGAATACGTAGCAGCTGTTACCCGAGACCCTAATCCGCATCTGTAAGGACTACAAGTGGAACTGGCCCATTACTCGGACTTCGCCGTGCGCCTGGTCAACACCGAGGAGCCGGCCCGCAACAAGGACACGCTCACCTCGGTCGAGGCCGTACGCGCCCTCTTCGGCGCGAGCACGCAGATGGCCCGCCGGGTCACCGACACCGACGTGACCCGCTTCCGCAACGTCCGCGGCAGGCTGCGGGCCGTCTTCGAGGCCGCCGACGGCGGCGACCACGTCCTCGCGGTCGACCTCCTCAACTCCCTGCTCATGGAGTTCCCGGTCAGCCCCCAGGTCTCCGGCCACGAGACCCTGGACGAGGACGGCACCCCCAAGTGGCACATCCACCTCGCCGACCACCCCTCGAACGCCTCCGCCGGCTACGCGGCCATCGCCTCCTTCGGCCTGGCGTTCCACCTCACCGAGCACGGTCCCGACCGCCTCGGCCTGTGCCAGGCGCCGCCCTGCCGCAACGCCTACCTCGACACCTCCACCAACCGCTCCCGGCGCTACTGCTCCGACCGCTGCGCCACCCGGGCGAACGTCGCCGCCTACCGCGCCCGCAAGCGGCTGGAGGCCGAGGCGTCCGCCCACAGCGGCCGCAGCGCCGAGACCGCCCAGGACAGCCGCGCCCTCAGCGAACTCTGATCCTCCGGGCGCGGCCGGAACCGCAGCACCGCCGTCGCCAGCACCAGGTCCTCGGGCACCGCCCCGTAGTCGGTGCTGT
Organism: Streptomyces sp. NPDC090445; assembly: GCF_044769385.1. NCBI lineage: Bacteria > Bacillati > Actinomycetota > Actinomycetes > Kitasatosporales > Streptomycetaceae > Streptomyces > Streptomyces sp. NPDC090445. The sequence continues at coordinate 102,513 of NZ_JBIVXV010000014.1, forward strand.
CGCCGGTCTCGTTGAACGGGTTGTCCCCGAGCACCCACCAGCCGCCCGGCCGCCGCTCCACCGCCCGCTTCACCACCAGCAGGTCCTGCTGGAACGGGTGGCGCAGCACCACCACGTCACCCGGCCGGACGGCGGCCCCGTACCGAACCACCAGCCGGTCGCCGTGCAGCAGCGTCGGCGCCATCGACGGCCCCGCCACCTCCAGCACCTCGAACCGGGAGCCGCCCCTGCCCGCCGTTCTGCCCGCCATCCCCGACCTCCTCGCCCGCTGATCCCTCACCGGGCATGCTGCCGCACGCCGCCGTACATTCGCTCACCACGGCACGACCCGCCCTGGACTTTTGTCCCAAGCCCACGGGGCCGCTCGCGAAATACCCGTTGCCACGGAGTAATCTCCCCCCTGAGAAGACGATCACGAGGAGGAGAATCTCCATGCTTTCCCGCCTCTTCGCCCCCAAGGCGAAGGTCTCCGCCCACTGCGACCTGCCGTGCGGCGTGTACGACCCTGCCCAGGCCCGCATCGAGGCCGAGTCGGTCAAGGCCGTGCAGGAGAAGTACCAGGCCAACGAGGACCCTGACTTCCGGGCCCGTGCCATCACCATCAAGGAGCAGCGCGCCGAGCTCGCCAAGCACCACGTCTCCGTGCTGTGGAGCGACTACTTCAAGCCGCCGCACTTCGAGAAGTACCCGCAGCTGCACACCCTGGTCAACGACACCCTGAAGGCCCTCTCGGCCGCCAAGGCGTCCCACGACCCGGCGACCGGCCAGAAGGCCCTCGACCTCATCGCCGAGATCGACCGCATCTTCTGGGAGACCAAGGCCGCCTGAGGCGCGCCTCCCCCATGACGCCGGAGGGGCCCGACCGTCACCGGTCGGGCCCCTCCGCCGTTGCGGGCCCCGCGCACTCGCGCCGCAGGTCCCGCCGCTCTCACTCGTCCTCGTCGTCCTCGTCGTCCAGCCGCGCCAGCCACGTGGCCAGACGCTCCACCGGGACCTCGAAGTCCGGGTTCAGGTCGACGAACGTGCGCAGCTGCTCGGCCAGCCACTCGAAAGTGACCTCCTCCTCGCCGCGCCGCTTCTCCAGCTCCTCGATGCCTCGATCGGTGAAGTACAAGTCGGGCTCCGTGCCGTAATGAAGATGTGCATGCGGATGTTTCCCGCCAGGATAATCCGCATAACCGGCGAGACCTCCCCCACCGGCGGCCCCGGCGCTAGCCTGGAGTGCCTTTCCAATCGCGAGAGGGGCGGGGGATGCCAGACGCGCGCACCGGCGGCACCGCACGCGCATACGAACTCCTCGAACCCCTCGTCCAGGCCGCGACCGTACGCGTCCACGCAGCCCCCGCCGGGTATGCACCCCCTGGGACCGGCCCCACCTGGGGAAGCGGCTTCTTCATCGCGCCCGGCTGGGTCCTGACCTGCGCGCACGTCGTCGGCGAAGGGGGTGCTGCGGTGCGTCTCGTGGGACGTGAGCTCGGCATCACCTTCTCCTCCGGCCCCCGCACCACCGGGACCGTCACCGGCCGCGTCGAATGCGTCCTGCCCGAACGGCTCGAAGAGCGCCGGCCCGCCCGCCGCGCCCTGTGGGACCTCCCCGACCTGGCCCTCGTCCGCGTCCTCGCCCCCGTCTCCCACGCCTGCGTACGCCTCACCGACCGCGCCCGGCCGCGCCTGGACGAGGTCGCCTACTTCGGCTGCACCGAAGACCTCGGCACCCCCGAGATCACCGGCCGCACCACCCGCCTGCGCGGCACCGCGGCCGGCGGGGCCGCCCTGCGCCTCGGCGACGACGACGAGATCGAACCCGGCATGTCCGGCGGCCCCGTCGTGGACCTGGCCTCCGGCGAGGTCGTCGGCGTCGTCAAGGCCCGCCGGCACACCGGCGGCGGCGGACTCGCCGTCTCCGTCATCCAGCTGCGCACCCTGCCCCTGGCCGCCACCGGCCAGGTCGGCCTGTACCGCCGCGTCATGCAGGCCCACGACCTCTACCACTACGACCAGCACCTCAGCGACCTCGACACCCGCCGCACCTGGACCGACCTGCACGGCGAACTCGGCGCCCTCGGCGCCGCCCGGGCCACCGCCGGCCCCGGCGGACTCCCCGGCACCGCAGACCCGTACGCGGCGGCCGGCCGGCTGACCCCCGCCGAGCGCACCACGCTGTGCGGGCTGCTCGCCGAGCTGCCGCCGCCCCCCTCCTCCGAAGCCGTCCGGGCCCTCGTCGAGGCGGCCCGCGGCGAGGAACCCGACCCGGCCCTGCCCGCCCCGCTCAGCTGGCGCGACGGCCTCGGCATGCTCCACGACCCGCCCGGCGGCGCCGGAGAGGCCGCCGCCATGCTCCGGTACGCCACCGACGTCAGCGTCGCCGACTTCCGCGAGCCCCCCGCCCCCGGCGCCGACGAGGAGCTGTGGGACTGGGTCCGGGCCACCGCCGAACGGCTGTGGCGGCCCCTGCGCCGGGAACTCGGCGAACGCCGCGACCAGGGCCTCGCCGAACGGGAACGCCGCCGCCGCACCCGCGCCGGGCACGGCGCCCCCGGCCTCCACCAGCACGGCCGGACCGCCGGCGCCCTGTCCCAGGGGCCCTCCGTCCTGCTGGAGGCCTGGGCGCACGGCTGGGAGGACGTCTACGACTGGCGCGTCTCCGTCCTCGCCGGACCCGCCCACCCCGGACGGCTCACCCCCGTCGGCTCCGGCGTCCGCGCCACCCGCGCCGGACTGGCCGAAGCGGTGCGCGACGCCCTCGCCGAGGCCTTCCGCCGCTGCGACACCCACGAAGCGGCGGCCGTCCTCGAAGTCGCCGTGGCCCCCGAACTGTTCGGACTGCCCGTCGACACCTGGATCCTGACCGGCCGGATCCCGCTCGGCGTCCAGCGGCCCGTCGTACTGCGCCACCCCGCCGGAGCCGACGGGGCGCACCCCGCCGACGCCGACGCCGCCCACCGCAGGGCCGACCGCTGGGCCCGCGTCCAGGCCGGGCCGCTGCTGGACGAGCGCGCCGACTGCGCCCGCGGCCGGCCCCGCAGCCCGTCCCCCGCCTGGCTGGACGGACTCGCGGACAACACCGTGCCGGTGCACTGCCGGGCCGCCGACGCCGAACCCACCCGCGGATCCCTGTACGCGGTCCGCGACGCCGGGTACGGGGTGGCCGTCACCCGGCGGCCCCCGGCCGACCAGGGGGAGTCCTGCGCGCCGTTCCACCGCGGACTGCGCGAGGAGCTGACCGAGGCCGGGCAGGGCGCACCGCTGCCGGTGCGGCTCCAGGCACTGCGGGCCCGCGCCCACGGGGCGGACCCCGACGCCTGGTGGGCGAACGGGATGGCGCTCGTCTGGGAGGACCCGGCCCGCGCCCTGCCCGAGGAAGAGCCGCTGCAGGGGGACCTGTGACGGGCGGGAGGGGACCCGGGAGGGGACCCGGGAGGGGACGGCGGACGTGAACGAGGAATGGCTCATCTACCGGGGGGTCGGCGAGCCCCACGACGGCATCGACACCCTGCCCGACCCGCCGCCCTGGCGGGACTTCGACGGCGGTCCGGTCGCCGAACCCCCGTTACCGGCCGCCACGGGCGACGGCAACGTCGCCCGCCGGCTCGGCGCGCACCGGCAGGCCGCCGAACTCCACCGGCCCGAGCCCGAGGAGCTGGAGGCCATCAACGCGGCCCTCTACCTGCGCCGCCCCCTGCTCGTCACCGGGTACCCCGGCACCGGCAAGTCCACCCTCGCCCACGCCGTGGCCCACGAACTCAAACTCGGCCGGGTGCTGCGCTGGCCGGTCGTCTCCCGGACCGTGCTCCAGGAAGGCCTCTACCGCTACGACGCCATCGCCCGGCTGCAGGACGTACAGATCGCCGCGAGCGGCGGCAGCCCCGGCGACGCACCCGGCATCGGCACGTACATCCGCCTCGGCCCGCTCGGCACCGCCCTGCTGCCCGGCCGCCGGCCCCGCGTCCTGCTCATCGACGAACTCGACAAGAGCGACATAGACCTCCCCAACGACCTCCTCAACGTCCTGGAGGAGGGCGAGTTCTCCCTGCCCGAACTGGAACGCGTCGCCGACACCGAGCCCGACGTCCAGGTCCTCACCGACGACGGAGCCAAGGTCACCGTCCGGGACGGCCGGGTCCGCTGCCGGGCCTTCCCCTTCATCATCCTCACCAGCAACGGCGAACGGGACTTCCCCGCCGCCCTGCTGCGCCGCTGCATCCAGCTCAAACTCGGCCAGCCCGGCGAGAAACGCCTCGCCACCATGGTCCGCGCCCACCTCGGCGAGGACGCCGCCCGGCTCGGCGCCGACCTGATCCGCGAGTTCCTCAGCCGCTCCCAGTCCGAACTCGTCGCCGCCGACCAGCTCCTGAACGCCATCTACCTCACCCACTACGCCTCCCCGCCCACCCGGGAGGACCTCGCCGACCTGCTCATCCAGCGCCTCGACCGCCCGAGGTGACCACCGTGCCCTCCCCTCCCGCCCCCGCCGGACGACCCGCCCCGACCGGGCGGCCCGCCCCCGCACCCCCCGAGATCCGCGACCTGGCCGGCCTGCTGCGCGCCGCCGGACTCGACCCCTCCGCCGAGGAGCTCGCCGACGCGCTCTGGCTCGCCGGCCGCATCGGCCCGCCCGGCCCCGCCACCGCCCCCGCCGGCACCGCCCATCCCGCACGCCGTCCGGTGCGGCAGGACGAACCGCCGCCCGAGGCAGAACCCGCGCCCCCCGGGCCCGACGACCCGGTCCGGCTCTACGCCGCCCGCCCGGCCGGCACCGCCGCCGAGGAGGCCGCCGCCCTCCCCGGCGGCGCCGGCGTGCCCGTACGGGTCCCCGGCGCCGCCGCACTGCCCCGGATCCTGGACATACAGCGCGCCCTGCGCTCCCTCCAGCGGCACCGCCCGCCCGGCCGGCCCACCCGCCTCGTCCTCGACGAGCCCGCCACCGCCGAGGCCAGCGCCCGCGCCCTCGGCCTGGTCATCCCCGTCCTGCGGCCCGAGAGCCGCCGCGAGGCGACCGTCCGGCTCGTCATGGACGCCTCGCCCTCCATGGCCGTGTGGCAGGACATGTTCGAGGAACTGCGCGCCGTCTGCGAACGCCTCGGCGCCTTCCGCGACGTACAGGTCCACTACCTGCAACGGCTCGCCGACGGCCGCGCCGCCCTCGGCCAGGCCCCCGCCCCCGGCACCCGGCTCCGCTCCGGCGACCAGCTCCGCGACCCCAGCGGCCGCTCCCTCACCATGGTCGTCTCCGACTGCGCCGGGCCGCTGTGGCGCGAGGGCGAAGCCCAGCGGATCCTCCACCGGTGGGCCGAATGCACCCCCTGCGTCGTCGTCCAGCCCCTGCCCCAGCGGCTGTGGAACCGCAGCTGGCTGCCGACCGAGCGGGGCACCCTCACCCGGGTCGAGGGCGGCGCCGGCAAGCTCCGGTTCCGGCCCGACCGGCCCGCCCGCCCCGGCCGGCTCCGCGGCGGCCTCACCGTCCCCGTGCTCCCGCCGAACGCCACCGCGCTCGGCGCCTGGGCCCGCCTCGTCGCCGGGTTCGGCACCGGCCCCGTACCGGCCGAGGTGGGCCGGGTCCTCGCCGACCACCCCGCCGCACCCGTCCCCCCGCCGCGGGCCGTGCGGCCGCCGCGCGAACTCGTCCGCCGCTTCTACTCCTCCGCCTCGCCGCGCGCCGTCCAGCTCGCCGTCTACCTGTCGGCGGCCCCCCTGACCCTGCCCGTGATGCGGCTCGTCCAGCGCACCATGCTGCCCGACTCCGAACCCTCCGACCTGGCGGAGGTGCTGCTCAGCGGACTGCTGCGGCGCGGCCCGGCACCGGGGGAGTGGTACGAGTTCACCCCCGGCGTGCAGGACGTCCTGCTCGGGCCGCTCGGCCGGGACGAAGCCGCCCTCGTCCTCAAGCACTGCTCCGAGTACGTCCTCGCCCACTTCGGGCGCGGGGTGCGCAACTTTCCCGCACTCGCCGTCTCCCAGCTCACCGGCGAACCGGTGGCCGAGGAGGACGGCGACGAGCGGGTCCCCGCCACGCCGCTCCCACAGGCCTTCGCCGAGGTCTCCGCCCGCGTCGTACGCCGCTACCTGCCCGGACCGGCCGCGCCGGGCACCGCCGACCGGGAGCCCGCCGCGCCCCCGCCCGGGCGGGGCTGGGCCGTGCGCACGGCCCGCGACCGGATCGCCGCCCAGGACCGCCAGGGCGGCGACGGCGCCGAGCGCGGGCTGTACGAGGCCGTCGCGGTGCTGCGGCGGGCGGTGGCCGCCCCCGCGGGCCCCGACGACGCCCCGGGCGAGGCCGAGTGCGAGCTGGCCGGGGTGCTGCTGCGGCTCTGGGCCCGGCAGCGGGATCCGGAACTGCTGGCCGAGGCCGAACAGGCGGTCGGCGGGCTCCCCACCGCGCCGGCCCGGGCCCTGCGCGGCCGGGTGCTGTACGAGCGGGCGCTCACCCCGCCGGCCGAGCGGCCCGACGCGCAACTGCTCGCCGCCGCGGAGCGGGAGTTCGCCGCCGCGGCCGCCGCCCCGGACGGCGATGCGCGGCTGCGGCTGGACTGCGTGGTGCGGCAGGCCCAGGCCCTGGTCGGGCTGGGCGAGCTGCGCGACGACCCGATTCCGCTGCTGCAGGCGCAGGCCGTCCTGGAGGCCCTGGCCGGGCAGGGGGCCGGGGCGCAGGCCGGGGCCGACGGGGCCCTGCGGCCGGCCCTGGGGCGGGTGCTGCTGGCCCTGCTGCCCCGCACCCCCGACCCGGTGGAGCGCACGGCCCTGGCCGAACAGGCCGCCGGCCACCTGGCATCGGCGCTGCCGGAGGCGTCCGCCGGAGCCGGGCCGAACCCCCCGCCGGACCCGGCCCCGGCCGCCGCAGCGGGCACGGCCGCCGCAGCGGCCACGGGCGAGCGCGCGGGTACGGGCACGGCAGCCGGCGCCGCGGCACCGCAGCGACCGCCGGGCCCGGCACCGGAACCCGGCCGGGGCGGTGCCGGAGCCGGAGCGGAGGCCGGGCCCCCCGGCCCGGGAGCCGGCCCGGGAGCCGGGCCGGGGGGTGCCGTGGCCGACGGGCCCGGAGAGGCAGGAGCGGGGGCGGGTGAGCTCGGGGCTGCCGGTCCGGAGGCTGCCGGGACCAGTGGGCCCACCGGGGCGGGCGGGCCCGGAACGGCCGGAGCGGGTCCGGGTGCCCCTGAGGCTGCCGGAGCCGGAGCCGGAGCCGGAGCCGGGGGCGGAACCGGGGGCGACGGGCCCGCGCCGGCTCGGGACCGGGACCGGGCGCGGACCGCGCGGCTCCGCGTCGACCTGGCCACGGCCCTGCGCTACCTGCCCGCCCGGCTGGAGGAGGCGTCCGGCCAGCTGGCCCGGGCCCTGGCCGAGGCCGGCGGGGACCCCGAGCTCCGGCTGGCCGCGCTGGTCTGCCTGGCCCGCGTGCACCGGGCCCGGTCCGCGCGCGACGGGGACCCGGCGGCGCTGGAGGACGCGGCCGACGCGTACGGCCGGGCCCGCCGGCTGATCCCCCGCGACGGGGAGGCCTACGCGGAGCTGCTGCCCGAGTGGGGCGACGTCCTCCTGCAGCGGGCCCGGTCCGCGGGCGGCCGGCGGTTCACCTCGGCGGCCGTACGGGTGCTGCGCGACAGCCGGGCCGCGATCCCGCAGTCCGACGCCCGCTCCGCGCACCGGCTCGTACGCCTCGCCGAGGGGCTCCGGCTGCGGCACGGCTACGAGGGCGACGTGGTGGACCTGCGGGAGGCCGAGTACCTGCTGGAGCTCGCCGTCCGGCACAGCCGCAGCCCGCTGGAGCAGGCCCGCGCCTGGCGGGAGCACGGGGACGTCCAGCAGGAGATCCACGCCCACACCCGGGCCCTGGACCGGCTCGACCGGGCCGCGGACTCCTACCGGCGGGCCTGGCGGGCGGCCCTGGAGGCCGACCGCGCGGACCGCCGGGAGGTCGCCGTCGAACTCGCCGCCAGAGTCCAGGAGCTGCGGGGCGGGGTGCTGGAGCGGCTGGCCCGCCCCAGGGCGGCGCTCGACGCCTACCGGTCCGCCCTGGATCTGTGGCGGGCGCTCGGGGAAGCGGCCGCGGACCGCCGGGAGGCGCTGGCCTCCCGGGTCCGCACCCTGGAGGCCGGGCTGTGAGGCCGGCGCCCGGGGCGTGAAGGGCCCGTGCGCGGGAACACGTTCAACGGGCGGGCCGTCGTGGACCGCGACACCGCACGCGATTCGGTACGGCGACTCGACAGGGGGACGGGCAGCCCATGGTGATCCGGCATCAGGCAGCGCACACGGAGGCGGCGGCGCGGACGGAAGGGGACAGGACCCCCGACTCGGAGACCGAGCCGGAGACGGCAACGGCCGACGCCCGGGAACACGCCCTGGCCGCCGCCAGGGCCGGCGGCCAGGGAGGTGCCGGGGACGGCGCCACAGCCGGCGAGGAGGGAACAAGCGCGGGCGCGGGCGCCAGCGCAGGTACGGGCGCGGACGCAAGCGCGGCCGCGGGGGCCGGGCGGGTGGTGGCGTGTGCGGCTCGGCTTCCCGATCTGTCCGGGTATGACCTGGCCGCGCTGCGGGGGATCGACCACCCCGTGCTGGCCCGGGTGATCGAGGCCATGGTGGAGCGGGTGACCCACCCCGCCGAGATCCTCAACGCCTTCGACTCGGGCGTCAGCTGAGCGCCCGCTCACGCACCGCATCCCCAAGGCCACGCAGCGCACCCACAGTTGACCCGTTTCCGCCGTTAGCCGGGGCCGAACCCCGGGCAGGGATGGACCGTCCGCCGGGGCAGGCGGCCGGGCAGGAGGTGCACGCGATGGGGCACACGGACAGGAGCGGGTCCGCGCTGCCCGCACACCGGGCCCGCGCCCCCTGGCCCTACGCCCGGCTCGACGTCCCCGCGCTCCGCGCGGCCGGCCACCGCCCGTACCCGGTACGGCAGTTCGTGTTCAAGACCCGCAGCCGCTGCAACCTGGCCTGCACCTACTGCTACGTGTACGAGATGGCCGACCAGACCTGGCGCGACCGGCCCGCCGCCATGTCCCCCGCGACCGTCGCCCGCGCCGCCGAGCGCATCGCCGAGCACGCCGCCGCGCACGCCTTGAGCCGCGTCGACCTCGTCCTGCACGGCGGTGAACCGCTGCTCACCGCCCCCGCCGAGCTGGCCGCACCCGTCGACGCCGTACGGGCCGCCCTGCGCGCGGCGTCCCCGCGGACCAGGGTCACCGCGACCGTCCAGACCAACGGCACCCTCCTCACCCGCGGCCGGCTCGCCGCACTCGCCGCCGCGGGGATCCGCGTCGGCGTCAGCCTCGACGGGGGGCTGCCCGAGCACAACGCCCGCCGCGTGGACCGGGCCGGGCGGCCCGGGTTCGGGGCGGCCGCCCGCGGGCTGCGGCTGCTCGCCCGGCACCCGGAGAGCTACGCGGGCGTGCTGTGCGTGGTCGACCCCGCCCAGGACCCGGTGCGGACGTACGAGTCGCTGCTCGCCTTCGCCCCGCCGAGCATCGGCCTGCTGCTGCCGCTGGCCAACTGGAGCACCCCGCCGCCCGGCCGCCGCCCGGGCCACAGCCCGTACGCCGACTGGCTGACCGCCGTGTTCGAACGCTGGTGGCACGACGGGGCGCTGCGGACCCGGATCCGCATGTTCGAGGAGATCATCGCCTTGCTGCTGGGCCTGCCCGCCGCCACCGAGACCCTCGGCCTCGCCCCCGCCGCCACCGCCGTGATCGAGACCGACGGCACCCTGGAGCAGGCCGACTCGCTCAAATCCGCGTACGAGGGGGCGGCCGCCACCGGGATGGCGCTGCGGACCCACAGCTTCGACGAGTTCCTCGACCATCCGGGGCTGGCCGCCCGCCAGCTCGGGGCGGCGGCCCTCGCCGACACCTGCCGCGCCTGCGAGCTCGTCGCCGTCTGCGGCGGCGGCCACTACCCGCACCGCTACCGCGCCGGCGAGGGCTTCCGTCAGCCGTCCGTGTACTGCGAGGACCTCCAGGCCGTCATCCGGCACATCGCCGCCGCCCTCCACCGCGCCGCCGCAGACGCGGCCGCCCCCGACGCAGCCGTCCCACGCGCGGCCGCTCCCGGTGCGGCCGTCCCGCGCGCAGTCGTCCCCGGTGCGGTCGTCCCCCAGGCGGCCGCCTCATGACCGGCTCCCCCGCCGGCTCCCTCGCCGCCTTCACCGTCGCCCCGCCCGTCCTGCGCGCCCTCGCCTCCACCGAACCCTCCGCCGAGGGCAGCCGCCTCGTCCGCGACATCCGCCGCTCCAAACGGCTGGTCCTGCTCCGCGCCGTGCTCGACGCCGCCCCCGGCGGCCGGTCCGGCGAAGCCGCCGACCACTGGGCCCTGCTGGAGGAGGCCGAGCGGCACGACCCCGACGCCGTCCGCGACGTCCTGCACTACCCGGCCACCGGCGTCTGGGCGGAGGAGGCCCTGCGCCGGCTGCACGCCCCGCACGGGCCCGCCGCCGACCTCGGCCACCTCGGCGCCCTCGCCGTCGCCGCCGCCCTGCGCGCAGGCATCGGCTTCAAGGCCACCCTGAAGCCCGTCGGCGGCCGCCTCGCGCTCCCCACCCTCGGCCTGCTCCGCCCGGCCCGGCCCGGCCCGCTCGCCCTCACCGAACGCTCCTGGGACCCCGACGACCCCGCCGCCCTGCCCCTGCACGCCCTGCCCGGCGGCCGCACCGCCCTCGACGACCTCGACCCCTACCGGGCCCCCGGCCACGCCCGCCCCGCGCCCGTCCGCGCCGCCCGCCGCCTCACCCCCAAGGGCCACAAGCGCTGGGACACCCAGTGGGCCGGCGCCCTCACCCTGCTGGAGCGGTACGACACCGCCCGCGCCGGCGAGACGGGCCTGCTGCTGCGCTCCGTGGTCCCGCTGTCCGGCGGCTCCCGCTCCAGCGGCGCCACCCTGCCCGCGGCCGCCGGCTCCGTCCTCGCCCGCCCCCAGGCCCCGCCCGCCCTGGCCGCCACCCTCGTCCACGAGGTCCAGCACGGCAAACTGACCGCCCTCGCCGACGTCCTCACCCTGCACACCGCCGACGCCGCCCCCCGGCACTGGGCCCCCTGGCGGGCCGACCCCCGCCCGCTGGAGGGGCTCCTGCACGGCGCGTACGCCCACCTGGCCCTCGCCGGCTACTGGCAGCGCGCCGCCCTCTACGGCGCCCGCGGCGCCTGGGCCCAGCACGCCCGCACCCGCGCCCAGGTGGCCGCCGTCCTCCCCGTGCTCCACTCGCATCCGCAACTGACGCCGACCGGGCGGGAGTTCACCGCGGCGATGGCCGCCGCCGAACGGGCCATGGACGAGCTGCCGCCGCCCGGCGACCAGCACGCCGTCGCCCGCCGCGCCGTCGACCGGGCCCGCCGCGCCTGGTACGCGGAACACCCCGAACTCGCCCCGCACGAACAGGGCTGACGGCCCGTCGGCTGCGGTACCTTTTCAAACCCGTCCACTGCCCGGATTCCAGGGAGACGGCCGCATGACCACCGGTATTCGGCAGGAACGCGATCCGGCCCCCGCGCGGCCGCAGCGCTTCCTCATCAGCTTCGCCGGCTTCAACCGGCCCTGGGCCGTGTGGATCGCCCACCGGCTGGAGGAGCACGGCCACCGCGTCGCCCTGCAGCGCTGGGACCCGCAGTTCGAAGGCGGCCTCACCCAGGCCCTCGACGACCTGGCCCGCAGCGGCAGCCGCGTCCTCCTCATCCTCAGCGAGCGGTTCTTCTCCGCCGGCACCCACTCCGACGAGGAGTGGAACACCGCACTGCGCGCGGTCACCGACAGCCACCCCGACCGGTTCGCCGCCGTCAGCCTCACCGACGCGCCCCTGCCCAGCGCCGTCGCCGTCCTGGAGAAGACCGACCTGTGGGGCCTGGACGCGTACGAGGCCGAGTACCGCGTGCTGCGCCGCCTGGAGCTGCCCACCGACCGGGTCGGCACCGAGACCGGCCGCCGCGGCCCCCGCTTCCCCAACGACCCCCCGGAGATCTGGGGCCGCGTCCCGCGCCGCAACCCCCGCTTCACCGGCCGCAACGACGTCATCGGCAGACTGCGCGCCGCCCTCAGCGAGGCGCCCCCCGGCGCCTCCACCGTCACCCTGCTCGGCCTGTCCGGCGTCGGCAAGACCCAGGTCGCCACCGAGTACGCCTACCGCTTCGCCTCCGAGTACGACGTCGTGTGGTGGGTCCCCGCCGAGGACCGGCCCACCCTGCGCGAACGGCTCGCCGACCTCGCCCCCGAGATGGGCCTGCCGCGCGGCGCCGGCAGCTACGGCGAGCAGATCCGGTCCGTCCTGGAGGCGCTGCGGCGCGGATCCCCGTACAGCCGCTGGCTGATCGTCTTCGACGGCTGCGACAACCCCGACGACCTCACCGACCTGCTGCCCGCCGGCGCCGGCGACGTCATCATCACCTCCCGCAACCGCGAGTGGGCCTCCCGGCACACCAGCCTCGTCGAGGTCCCCCTCTACGCCCGGCCCGAGTCGGTCACCTTCATCCGCCGCCGGGCCCGCCGGCTCACCGGCCCGGAGGCCGACCAGCTCGCCGAGGCCCTGGAGGACTACCCGCTCGCCCTCGACCAGACCGCCGGCTGGCTCGCCGACTCCCCGCTGACCGTCGACGACTACCTCGCGCTGCTGCGCCGCCGCCTGGACTCCCACGAGGCCGTCACCGTCTCCGACGACTACCCGCTGCCCTTCCCCACCGCCCTCGCGATACTGCTCAACAACGTCCGCGAGAACTTCCCCGACGCCCTCGCCCTGCTCCGGCTGTTCGTGTTCTTCGCGCCCGGCCCGGTGCCGCTGCGGCTGCTGCGCGAGTTCCCCGTCGACGACGTACCCGAGCAGCTCGCCGGGCTGATCAACGACCAGATCCGGTGGAACGCCGCCCTCAACAAGCTGGTGCAGTTCTCCGTCGTCCGCCTGGAGTACTCCGACCTGGCCGTGGAGGAGGGCGGCGGCGGGCTGGAGACCGTACAGCTCCACCGCATGGTGCACGGCATCGTCCGCGAGAACCTCTCCGAGGAGGAGGCCGGCCCCCTCGCCCGAGCCGTCCGCCAGGTCCTCGCCGCCGCCGACCCGGGCCGGCCCTCCGACTCCCGGCTGTGGCCCCGCTTCGCCGAGCTGATCCCGCACCTGGAGACCGCCGGCGTGCTGACCAGCAGCAACCCGCGGATCCAGCACTTCCTGCTGAACTGCCTGCGCTACCTGATCCTCGCCGGCGAGTACCGCACCTGCCTGCGCCTCGCCGAGCAGACCGACACCGTCTGGCGGGCGATGCTCGGCGACGACCACGACCAGGTCCGCGAACTCAGCTACCACTACGGCGGCGCCCTGCGCATGCTCGGGCACTTCAAACAGGCCGAGGCCCTCGCCAGGACCGTCGCCGACCGGCTCCTCGCCGAACGCGGCGACCGCGACCTGGAAACCCTGCGCGCCACCAGCACCTACGCGGGGGTCCTGCTCGGCACCGCCAAGTTCGAGCAGGCCCGGAAACTGCTGGAACACGCCTTCGCCCGCTACCGCGAGCTCCTCGGCGAGGATGACTCCACCACCCTCAACGCCGAGAACAACGTCGCCGTCGCCCTCCGGCTGCTGGGCCGCTACCAGGAGGCGTACGAGACCGACCTCGACACCCTGCGCCGCCGCGAGCGCGTCCTGCGCGTCCGCCACATCGCCACCCTCTCCTCCGGGATCGGCTGCGCCATGGGGCTGCGCCTGATGGGCCGCTACCGCGAGGCCCTCGCCCGGCAGGAGCAGGGCCTCAAGCTCAACTCCCAGGTGCTCGGCCCCAACCACCCGCAGACCCTGCGCGCCGAGCACAACCTCGGCATGTGCCTGCGCCGCTCCGGGGACATCCCCGGCGCCGGGGCCCGGCTGCGCAGCGTGCTGGAGCGCTCCACGCGGGTCTTCGGTGCGGAGTTCCCCTGGACGCTGATGGTGGCCTCCGACTACGCCACCTACCTGCGCGAGTACGGGGACATCGGCGAGGCCCGCCGGATCTCCGAGGAGGTCGTGCGCGGCTACCAGACACAGCTCGGCCTCGCGCACCCGTACAGCATCGGCACCGTCGGCAACCTCGCCCTCGTGCTGCGCGCCCAGGGCGAGCGCCGCGAGGCGCTGAACCTCGCCGAGCAGGCCCTCGTCGGCATGCGCGGCGCGGTCGGCGAGCGGCACCCGTGGGCGCTGGGCTGCGCCCTGAACGCCACCGGGCACCGCAACATCACCGGGCACCTCCAGGACGCGCTGGACCTCAGCCGCGAGACGCTGCGCAACTGCGAGCAGGTGCTGGGCCCGGACCACCCGATGGCGCTGAGCGCGCAGATCGCCCTGGCGGCGGACCTGCGCGCCGTACGGGAGGACACGGAGGCGGCCAAGCACGAGGACTCCGGCCTGAAGGCGCTGACCCGCACCCTGGGCCCGCAGCACGTCCACACCGTCTCGGCCCGCCAGCAGATGCGCCCGTACTGGGACTTCGAGCCCCAGCCGTAGCGGACGGCAGCGCCCCGCCGCGGTACCGCGCCCCGCAGGGGCGCGGGGAACTGCGCGACCGGCCCCCACCGGCCCGCAGCTTCATGGGCCCGCAGTCTCATGGGCCCGCAGTCATGACCGGACTCCCCGCGGAGCGCCTAGGCCAGCCAGCCCTGCCGGACGGCGCGTACGCCCGCTTCGAAGCGGCTGCGCGCCCCCAGGCGTTCCATCAGGCCCGTCGCGATCCGGCGGGCCGTCCGGTGCGAGACCCCCAGCCGCTTGGCGATGGCCTCGTCGGTGAACCCGTCCGCCAGCAGCTTCAGCGCGGTCGACTCGGTGTCGGTCAGGCCGTCCTCGTCCCGGTGCGCCTTCTCGCCGAAGGGCTTCGCCGCCTCCCAGACGCTCTCGAACAGTGCGCTGAGGGCGGCCAGGGTGCCGTGCCCGGTGAGCACCACCGCGCCCGCCGAGGTGTCCTCGCTGTCGACCGGGATGACGGCGGTGCTCCGGTCCGTGATGATCATCCGGATCGGCAGGGTCGGCACGGTCCGCGCCTGCCGGCCGAGCTCGCCCAGCCATTCCGCGTAGGCGACGGTGTGCGGGCTGTTGCGGACGCTGTCCAAGTAGACCGTGCGCATCCGGATCCCCCGCTTCAGCAGGGCTTCGTCCAGCGGCCGGGAGGCCTCCAGGTTCTCCGGGGTCTGCTCGCCGTCCGGGGCGAAGACCATCACCTCGCGCTCGACATCGCGGTGCAGCAGTGTGAGGCGCTCGCGGATCCGGTCCAGTCCGACCAGATGCTCGACGCCGGGCTCGGAGGCCGCCGGCCGCAGGTCCGCGTACTCGGAGATGAGCTGGGCGGCGGCGGCCCGGGAGGCCTCGATCCGCTGCTGCTGGGCGGCGAGTTCGGCCTGCTGCCGGGCGAGCAGCACCTCCATGCCCACCTCGGGGCTGACCGCCCGCAAGCGGCCGGGCTCCTCGTACGAGGGCCGGACCAGGGCCAGTTCGCTCAGCTGGTCAAGGCCGGAGCGGACGGCTTCCTCGGGCAGGTCCAGGCGGGCGCACAGGCCCGCCACGCCGTCACCGGGGTGCCCCAGCATCGCCCGGTAGACGGCTTCCGTTGTTCCGTCGAGACCCAGAAGGGTCAACATGCGCATCCCCCCAATGCGTGATCCTCACTCTTGATCATCGCATGATCACGGCGAGGCGTGGAGGGCCGACGGAGCGGTTGGCCTCTTCCGTCCAGAGCCTCAACGGGCCAGCGGGGCACACTGGTTGAGAAGCTCCCGGATTGCCAGTCTCGGAACCATGTACCTGATTCATGCTCAGTTCCGCGCCCCCTTCGGCAGCGCCCTCCCGGCCGACGCGGCCCGCCGCGCGCTCGCTCTCGCGCAGGCCGGTGAAGGCGTCGAACACGTCAGCGCGCATCCGTACGCCGAACCCCATCCGGTGCTGGGGCTGTTCCTGACGGCGTCCTCCCTGCGTGAGGCCGAGGGGCGGGCGGCCGGGGTCTGCCGGCGCCTGCTGCGGGAGCACACCGGCATGTCCGGCTGGGCGCTGGTGAGGGCGGAAGTGCCCCTGCTGGCCCCATTGGGACATGGCCCGTTGGGTCCACCGGAAAGCCCTTCCACCACTCCCGGCCTGCGGCGAAAGTAGTTCTCGCCGGAAGGGAACACCGCCCGGCAGGCAACACCGGCGCCACGTCACCGCGGGATGCGGGGCTGGATCCGTCCCACAGCTTCCCCGTTTGCCGAAAGGTCAACTGCCATGAACGCCGTCCGTGTCGCCAAGGCCGCCGCGGTCACCGTCCTCGCCGCCGCGTCCGTTCTCCTCGGTTCCTCGACCGCCCAGGCCGTCGACCTCGGCACCAACGACTTCGGCTGGCAGACCGTCTCCGCGGCCCCGAAGAACGACTTCGGCTGGCAGACCGTGACGGCGGCCCCGAAGAACGACTTCGGCTGGCAGTAGTCGGCCCGCTCGCCCCCCCACAGCTGCACCTGCAGGGCAGCTGTCCCCCTGACCGGGCGAGCCGCACGCCTCTGACGCAGGACACGCCGAAGGCCCGGCCCCGTGACGGGGCCGGGCCTTCGGCGTCAGACCGCAGTGCCGACTAGGCCTCGAAGACCTCGTTGAGCAGCTGCTGCTGCTCGGCCTGGTGCCGCTTGGCGGAACCCACGGCCGGGGACGAGCCGTGCGCACGCGAGATGCGGCGCAGGCGCTCGCCGGCCGGGATGTCCGCGCCGACGGCCAGGTCGAGGTGGTCGATCAGGTTGAGCGCGATGAACGGCCAGGCACCCTGGTTCGCCGGCTCCTCCTGGGCCCAGATGTACTTCGCCGCGTTCGGGTACTTGGCGATCTCGGCCTGGAGCTCCGCACCCGGCAGCGGGTACAGGCGCTCGATGCGGATGATGGCGGTGTCGGTGATGCCGCGCTTCTCCCGCTCGGCCTCCAGGTCGTAGTAGACCTTGCCCGCGCAGAACACGACCTTGCGGACCGCGTTCGCGTCGACGGTCGAGTCGCCGATGACCGGGCGGAACGTGCCGCTCGTGAACTCCTCCGCCTTCGACGCCGCGGCCTTCAGGCGCAGCATCGACTTCGGGGTGAAGACGACCAGCGGCTTGTGGTGCGGGTTGTGGACCTGCCAGCGCAGCAGGTGGAAGTAGTTCGACGGCAGCGTCGGCATGGCGACCGTCATGTTGTTCTGGGCGCACAGCTGCAGGAACCGCTCCGGGCGGGCCGAGCTGTGGTCCGGGCCCTGGCCCTCGTAGCCGTGCGGCAGCAGCAGGGTGACGCCCGACGTCTGGCCCCACTTCTGCTCGGCCGAGGAGATGAACTCGTCGACGACGGTCTGGGCGCCGTTGACGAAGTCGCCGAACTGGGCCTCCCACAGGACGAGCGCGTCCGGGCGGGCCAGCGAGTAGCCGTACTCGAAGCCCATCGCCGCGTACTCGGAGAGCAGCGAGTCGTAGACGTTGTAGCGGGCCTGGTCGTCCGTCAGGTGCTGCAGCGGGGTGTAGTCCTCGCCGGTCTCACGGTCGATCAGCACCGCGTGGCGCTGGCCGAAGGTGCCGCGGCGGGAGTCCTGGCCGGACAGCCGGACCGGGGTGCCCTCCATCAGCAGCGAGCCGAAGGCGAGGGTCTCGCCGAAGCCCCAGTCGATGGTGCCGTCGTCGACCATCGCCGCGCGGCGCTGCAGCTGCGGCAGCAGACGCGGGTGGACCGTGTGCGCCTCGGGGATGCTGACCTGCGACTCGGCGATCCGCTTGACCACCTCGAAGGAGATGGAGGTGTTCACGGTGACCGGGAACTCGGCCTGCTCCATCGGGGCGGGGGCGCCGACCGCCGGCTGCGTGGCGGCCTCGCGGACCTCCGCGAAGACCTTCTCCAGCTGGCCCTGGAAGTCCTGCAGGGCCTGCTCGGCCTCTTCCAGGGTGATGTCGCCGCGACCGATGAGGGACTCGGTGTACAGCTTGCGCACCGAGCGCTTCTTGTCGATCAGGTCGTACATCAGCGGCTGCGTGAAGGCCGGGTTGTCCGACTCGTTGTGGCCGCGGCGGCGGTAGCAGATGAGGTCGATGACCACGTCCTTGTTGAACGCCTGGCGGAACTCGAAGGCGAGCCGCGCGACGCGGACCACGGCCTCCGGGTCGTCGCCGTTCACGTGGAAGATCGGCGCCTCGATCATGCGGGCCACGTCGGTCGCGTACATGGAGGAACGCGAGGACTCCGGGGCGGCGGTGAAGCCGACCTGGTTGTTGATCACGACGTGGACGGTGCCGCCGGTGCGGTAGCCGCGCAGCTGCGACATGTTCAGGGTCTCGGCGACGACACCCTGGCCGGCGAAGGCCGCGTCACCGTGCAGGGCGACCGGCAGGACGGTGAAGTCCGTGCCGCCCTTGTTGATGATGTCCTGCTTGGCGCGGGCGACACCCTCCAGGACCGGGTCGACGGCCTCCAGGTGGGAGGGGTTCGCGACGAGCGAGACCTTGATCTGCTCGCCGTCGAGGCCCGTGAAGGTGCCCTCGGCGCCCAGGTGGTACTTCACGTCGCCGGAGCCGTGCATCGACTTCGGGTCGAGGTTGCCCTCGAACTCGCGGAAGATCTGCGCGTACGACTTGCCGACGATGTTCGCGAGGACGTTCAGGCGGCCGCGGTGGGCCATGCCGATGACGACCTCTTCGAGGCGGGCCTCGGCCGCGGAGTCGATGACCGCGTCGAGCAGCGGGATGACGGACTCGCCGCCCTCCAGCGAGAAGCGCTTCTGGCCGACGTACTTGGTCTGCAGGAAGGTCTCGAAGGCCTCGGCCGCGTTCAGGCGGCGCAGGATGCGCAGCTGCTCCTCGCGCTCCGGCTTGGAGTGCGGGCGTTCGATGCGGTCCTGGATCCAGCGGCGCTGCTTCGGGTCCTGGATGTGCATGAACTCGACGCCGGTGGTGCGGCAGTACGAGTCGCGCAGCACGCCGAGGATGTCGCGGAGCTTCATCATCGACTTGCCGGCGAAGCCGCCGACCGCGAACTCGCGCTCCAGGTCCCACAGGGTGAGGCCGTGCTCGGTGATGTCGAGGTCGGGGTGCTTGCGCTGCTTGTACTCCAGCGGGTCGGTGTCGGCCATGACGTGGCCGCGGACCCGGTAGGAGTGGATCAGCTCGAAGACGCGGGCGGCCTTCGTGACGTCGTCGTCGTGGCTGGCGTCGATGTCGCGGTTCCAGCGGACCGGCTCGTACGGGATCCGCAGCGACTCGAAGACGCGGTCGTAGAAGCCGTCCTCGCCGAGGAGGAGGTTCGCGACGATGCGCAGGAACTCGCCGGAGGCCGCGCCCTGGATGACCCGGTGGTCGTAGGTCGAGGTCAGGGTCATGACCTTGGAGATACCCAGCTTGTTCAGGGTGTCCTGGGAGGTGCCCTGGAACTCGGCCGGGTAGTCCATGGAGCCGACGCCCATGATGACCGACTGTCCGGGCATCAGGCGGGGCACGGAGTGGACGGTGCCGAGGCCGCCCGGGTTGGTCAGGGAGACCGTGACGCCGGTGAAGTCGTCCATCGTCAGCTTGCCGACGCGGGCGCGGCGGACGATGTCCTCGTAGGCCTGCCAGAATTCGAAGAAGTTGAGGGTCTCGGCCTTCTTGATGCCGGCGACGACGAGCTGGCGGTCGCCGTTCGGCTTGACCAGGTCGATCGCGAGGCCGAAGTTGACGTGCTCCGGCTTGACCAGGGTCGGCTTGCCGTCCTTCTCCGCGAAGGAGTGGTTCATCGACGGCATGGCCTTGATGGCCTGCACCATCGCGTAGCCGATCAGGTGCGTGAAGGAGATCTTCCCGCCCCGGGCGCGCTTCAGGTGGTTGTTGATGACGATGCGGTTGTCGAACAGCAGCTTCACCGGGACGGCGCGGACCGAGGTGGCCGTCGGCACGTCGAGGGAGGCGTTCATGTTCTTCGCGACCGCGGCGGCCGGGCCGCGGAGCGTCACCAGCTCGGGGCCCGCCGGGGCCTCGGTGGTGGCAGCAGCGGGCGCGGCGACAGCCGCTCCGGTGGAGCCGGTGCTTGCACCGGGCTTCTGGGCGGCGACGGGGGCGGGCGCGGCCGGAGCGGCGGCCGAGGCCTGGGAGGTGACAGTCACAGCAGGGGCACCAGAGGGAGTGGCAGGAGCAGGGGCAGGAGCTGACACGGGCGAAGAGGTCGGCACGGCGCTCGCCGCCCCCGTGGCGGCGGCGTCGGAGGCCTTCGCGGCTTCGCTGACGGCGGCGGCCTGTGCGGAGGCGCCGTCCGTCGGGGTCTTCACCGGCTCCTCGGCCTTGGCGGGAGCGGTCGCGCCCCCCGGCTTGTAGTCGGCGAAGAAGTCCCACCAGGCCCGGTCGACCGAATTCGGGTCCTGGAGGTACTGCTGGTAGATCTCGTCGACGAGCCACTCATTGGCGCCGAAGCCTGAGGCAGGGGTCTTCCCGCCCTCTGCTGCTTCGGTCGTGGTGCTCGGGTTACTCGGGGACTGTGGCGACACGGCGGCAACCGCCCTCTTCCGCTTCACAAGGTATGGACAGCGGGAATAAAGGCTACGCCTCCCTGGCGGGGAGATGCAGACCGGGCGGGACTTACGTCATGTAGGTCACACCGAACGGCGGGTTTCGCCGCTCTGAATGGCGGGAAACCAACGGGGTTCGGGTATGCGGTAGCCGGGTTGCGACCCCCCTGGCTTCGCACCCCTGACGGACCTCGTGCACGTGTGGCCGAGATCATGTCCTTCCCAGTCGAACCCTACGTCAATGCGACGCCGCGGGGCTGCCCGGAAGCGTGACGAGGATGCGGCAGCCGCGTGACGATTCGGCCACGCGGATCCGGCCGCCGTGCAGCTCCACGGCCCAGCGGGCGATCGCCAGGCCCAGCCCGGTGCCGCCGTCGCCGCCGTTCGCGCTGCCCCGGTTGAACCGCTCGAAGACGCGGTGCCGCTCGGCCTCGGGAATGCCGGGGCCCTCGTCCACCACCTCCAGCGCCAGGCTGCCGGGGGTCTCCCCGGCCCGGGCGCGGACCGTGACCCGGCCGAGGGCGGGGCTGTGCTTGACCGCGTTGTCGATCAGGTTCGCCACCACCTGGTGCAGGCGCTCGGCGTCCGCGTACGCCGTCAGCCCCGACGGGAACACGTCCAGGTGCAGGTGCACGTCGTTGCGGGTGTGCCCGCCGGAGCCCGAGGCCAGCCCCGGCCGGCCCGCGGCGGCCAGGCCGGACTCCTTCAGCACCCCGGACAGGTACGGCCACACCTCGAAGCGGCGGGCCTTCAGCGGGACCACCCCGTTGTCCACCCGGGACAGGTCCAGCAGCGTCTCCACCAGCCGGCCCAGCCGCTCGGTCTGCTTCAGCATCGTCCGCATGGTCTCCGGATCGGCCTCGGAGACCCCGTCGACCACGTTCTCCAGCACCGCGCGCAGCGCCGCGATGGGTGTGCGCAGCTCGTGCGAGACGTTGGCGACCAGCTCCCGGCGGTGCCGGTCCACGGCCTCCAGGTCGTCCGCCATCAGGTTGATCGTGGAGGCCAGGTCGCCGAGCTCGTCGCGGCGGCCGGCCCCCCGGACCCGACGGGTGAAGTCCCCGTGCGAGATCGCCCGGGCCACCCGGGTCATGTCGTCCAGCGGGGCCGTCAGGCTGTGCGCGACGAACTGGGTGATCAGCATCGACGCGATCACCGAGAACACCGTGATGAAGCGGAGCTCGGTGTCCGTGCGCAGGGCCACCAGCAGCAGTCCCGTGGTGATGAACACCGAGACCACGACCAGCGTGCCCAGCTTGGTCTTGATCGAGAACGGCGAGAACGGGCGGAGCCCCCCGCTGCAGGCATCGGCTCCGCCGGAGCGGCCGGCGCCGCGCCCCCTGCCGGGGCGTCCGCCGCTCACGCCTGCGCCGGGGTCTCCAGGGCGTACCCGACCCCGTGGACCGTACGGATCCGCTCGGCCCCGATCTTCCGGCGCAGGGCCTTGATGTGGCTGTCGACGGTACGGGTCCCGGACGCGTCGGCCCAGTCCCACACCTCGGCCAGCAGCTGCTCGCGCGAGAGGACCGCCCGCGGGGTGCCGGCCAGGCAGACGAGCAGGTCGAACTCGGTCGGCGTCAGGTGGACGTCCTCCGCCTGCACCCGGACCCGGCGCTGCGCGTGGTCGATCTCCAGGTCCCCCAGGCGCAGGGTGGCCCCGCGCGGGGCGGTCGCGGCCAGCGTGGCGCGCTCCACCCGGCGCAGCAGGACGTGGACCCGGGCCGCCAGCTCGCGCATCGAGAACGGCTTGGTCATGTAGTCGTCGGCCCCGACGCCGAGCCCGACCAGCATGTCGGTCTCGTCGTCGCGCGCGGTGAGCATCAGCACCGGCACCGGCCGCTGGGCCTGGACCCGGCGGCACACCTCCAGGCCGTCGAAGCCCGGCAGCATCACATCGAGCACCAGCAGCTCGGGCTGCCAGCTCTCGGCCGCCGCCACGGCGGCCGGCCCGTCGTGGGCGGCCTGCACCTGGAAGCCCTCGGCGCGCAGCCGGGCCGTGATGGCGTCGGCGATGGTGCGGTCGTCCTCGACCACGAGCACGCGCCGCTGAGCGCCGGGGGTGGCCGCGGCGCCGCCGGTGTGGGTGGTGTGTGTCTGTTCCATGTCCCGCCCCTGGAGATCCGCGTGATGGGGTGCAGCGTAGAGGAGCCACCGGCCTGCGGCTATGCCGGGTTCGGACAGTGCGTCAGGCGGAGGTGTTGATTCCGATTGCGGTCGGAATGGGGATATGGGCGGCGATGCCGGGTGGGATCGGGGCGGCCGGGAGGGCGCTCCCGGAGGGGTGCCGGGGGCCTGTTCCCGGGGGGTTGTCGGGATCCGCCGAAGCCTCGCGGGGAGTCGCCCCGCGGGCTCGGTGAAGTCCGGTGGGATACCCGCGTCCCGTAGGGGCGCGGGGAACTGCGCGACCAGCCCCACCGGCCCGCGGTGTCGTGACCGGACTTCCGGCGGAGCCCGCGGAGGGCTGCCGGGGTCCGCCCCGGAGATGCCGCGGGGGCGCGCCCCGGGGACCGTCGCGGGGGCGTCCCCCGGGACGGCCGGGGGCGGTCGCGGCCGGGTCAGCGGGCTTCGAAGGAGGGCAGTGCCGACAGGACGTCCGCCAGGCCCGGCGGGATCGACCCGTCCTCGGCGGCGACCTCGTGGCCGCCGTGCACGAAGGCGTACCGGAACCCGTCGTAGATCGTCGGCCCGCCCGTCGCGACCCGGGGCAGGCGGGGGAAGTCCGCCGCCGCGAGCGCGGCCCGCAGCCTCGCGAGCCCGTCCGGCGACAGCTTCCCCGAGCCGATCTGCCGGGCCTTCCCGTCCAGCCGGGTCCACGAGCCGTCGCCCTTGACCACCACGCTCGTCGTCAGCCCGGCGAAACCGCCGCTGCGGGTGACCGTGACCAGGCGCCCGTCCGCCGAGGACGGTGCGGGGGAGGGGGGCGACGGCGTGGCCGTCGGGCCCGGTGTCGCGGGAGCGCCCCCGCTGGGTGCCGGGCCGTCCGGGGCCGGGGCGTTCGACGCGGGCGGCGCACCCGCCGTGCCCGGCTGCGCCGAGTCGGCCGGGGGGCTCGCCCCGCCCGCATCGCACCCGGCCAGGGCCGCCGCACCCAGCAGCACCGCCGCCACCGCTCGTACCGCGCGCACACCCCACCTCCGCAGGATTTCGGGCCGACCCCGAGTATGGAGTCCGCCCGCCCGTACGGAAAGCACCCGGAGGACGACATCCGCACCGCCGCCCGGCGATGGCTGCCGCCGCTCCTCGCCCTCCTCCTCGGCCTGTGGGGCCTGGGCCGGGGCGGCAGCATGTGGCGCGACGAGTCCGTGACCTGGCAGGTGGCGCACCGCCCGCTCGGCGGCCTGGCCGAGCTGTCCGGGCAGGTGGACGCGGTGCACGGGCTGTACTACCTGCTGATGCACGGCGTGCTGGCGGCCGTGGGGCCCGACCCGTCGGCCGCCGGGCTGTGGCTGCTGCGGCTGCCGTCCGTCGCCGCCACCGCCCTCGCCGCCGCCGGGGTGGCCGCGGTCGGCCGCCGGCTCGCGGGGGAGCGGGCCGGGCTGCTCGCCGGCGCCGTGTACGCGGTGCTGCCGCCGGTGCAGATGTACGCCCAGGAGGGGCGCTCGTACGCCCTCGTCACGGCGGCCGTGGTGTGGGCGACGTACCTGATGCTGTGCGAGCGGTGGACCGCGTACGCCGCGGTGCTGCTCCTCGGCTGCTGGCTGCACGAGTTCGCCGTGCTCGCGCTGCTCGCGCACGCCGTCACCGCCCGCCGCTCGCCCGGCTGGCGGCGCAGCGCGGCCGCCGTCCTCGTCCTGCTGCTGCCGCTCGCCTGGCTCGGCGCCCGGCAGGTCGGGCAGCAGCTGGGCTGGCTGGGCCGGCCCGGCTGGGGGGACTGGGCGGCGTACGGGGCGGTCGCGGCCGCGATGTGGCTGCTGACACGGGGGAGCGCGGTGCCGCGGGAGCTGGTGCGGGTCGCCGTGCCGCTCGCGCTGCTGCCGCCCGGGCTGCTGATCGCCGTCTCGCTGGTGCACCCGCTGTACGTCGACCGGTACGTGCTCTACGCCCTGGCCGGGCTCGCCCTGGCCGCCGGGGCCCGGCTCGCGGCCGTGCGCCGGTGGCGGAGGGTGCTGCCGTGGCCGCTGGTGGCCGCCGTGCTGGTGCCCTTCGGGTGGTGGTCGGTGTGGCTGCGCACCCCCGACAGCCGCAAGGACGACGCGCTCGCCGTGGCCGCCGCGGTCCGGGAGCGGGCCCGGCCCGGGGACGCGGTGCTGTTCCTGCCGGCCCGGCGGCGCGAGTGGCTGCTGTCCTCGCCCGCCGTGTACCGGGGGCTGTGGGACCTGGCCCTGGACCGCTCCCCGGCGGCCTCGGCGAGCCTGTGGGGCACCGAGCTGCCCTCGGCGGAGATCTGGGCGCGGCTGGTGGACGGCGCCCCGCGGGTGATCGGGCTGATGGACCCGGCGGGGCAGCCGCTCGACCGGTACCCGCGGGAGGCCGTCAAACGGCAGACGCTGGTCGCCCACTTCGAGCTGTGCTCCGTGGACGAGGTGCGGGGGGCCCGGATCGCGGTTTGGGCCCGCCCCGGCGGATGCCCCTGAGGCGGCCGGCCGGGGCAGGATGGGTGCCGTCGATGCTGCACGAGGCCCCGGGGGGACCCACCGCATGACCGAGAACACGCAGACGCACACCACCACGGGCGCAGGTACGGAGCCGGAGCCGGAGCTGGCGCCGGGGCCGGGGCCGGGGCCGGAGGGTGCCGGGCCCCTCGTCGGGGCGGACTGGCTGGCCGCCCGCCTCGGCACGCCCGGCCTGGTTGTCCTCGACGCCTCCGTCGGCGCCCACCGCGGCGCCGCCCGGCGGATCCCGGGCGCCCGCCCCTTCGACCTCGACGGCGCCCTCTCCGACCACGACGCCCCCGCCCCGCACACCATGCCCGGCCCGGCCGCGTTCACCGAGGCCGTGCGCGGCCTCGGCATCGACGACACCGGCACCGTCGTCGTCTACGACGGGGCCGGCATCTACTCCAGCGCCCGCGCCTGGTGGATGCTGCGCGCCATGGGCTTCGACCGGGCGGCCGTCCTCGACGGCGGCCTGCCGGCCTGGACCGCCGCCGGGCTGCCCGTCGAGGAGACCGGACCCGCGTACGAGGGCCCCCGCGGCTCCTTCACGGCCCGCCCCCGCGCCGGGCTCCTCGTGGACGGCGACGCCGTCGCCGCGGCTCTGGCCGACCCGGCCGCGGCCGTGCTCGACGCCCGGACCCGGGAGCGCTTCACCGGCACGGCCCCCGAGCCGCGGCCGGGGCTGCGCGGGGGCCACATGCCGGGGGCGGTCAACCTGCCGTTCGGGGAGCTGCTGGGGGAGGGCGGCCTGATGCGGCCCGCCGGGGAACTCCGCGATGCCTTCGGCGCGTTGGCGGGGAGCCGGGAGCGGCTGTACTTCAGCTGCGGGTCCGGGGTGACGGCCTGCGTCCTCGCGCTCGGGGCCGTCCTCGCCGGGTACCCGTCCGACACCCTCGCGGTGTACGACGGCTCGTGGACGGACTGGGCCATGCGCCCGGAGCTGCCCGCCGTGACGGGCCGGCGGGTGGAGCTGGTCCCGGGCCAGGCCTCCGAGCGGCGCTTCGCCGGGCCGGCAACCGGCGACGAGCGGAGCATCCTCACCGGCGTCCTGGAGGCGCAGCGCACGACGCTGGAGCTGAAGTGCGCCGGGCTGGACGGGGAGCTGGCCCTGCGGGCGGTCGAGCCGTCCACGCTCTCGCTGCTCGGCCTCGTCCGGCACCTCGCCGACGTGGAGCGGCGCTGGTTCCGGCGGGTCCTGGCCGGGCAGGACGCGTCGGCCCTGTTCTCCTCGGCGGCGGACCCGGACGGCGACTTCGACTTCGACGGGGCCGGCCGGCCCGGCCCCGCCACCGCCGGGACCGCGAAGGAGGCGTGGGAGGCCTGGCACGCCGAGGTGGCGTTCGCCCGGGAGTTCACCGCGGCCGCGCCCGGCCTCGACGCGGAGGGGGACGACGCGTGGCGCGGACGGGTGTCCCTGCGCTGGGTGCTGGTCCACATGATCGAGGAGTACGCCCGCCACAACGGCCACGCCGACCTGCTGCGCGAACGCATCGACGGCACCGTCGGCCTCTGACGGCGGCCGGGGACGGGGCCGGCGGACCCGGACCCGCCGCCGGCCCGGACCCGCTGCGGGCCGGGGGTTCGGGCGGCGGCGGGCCGGGGGATATCCCCACCCCGGATACGGGTACCGGCACTATCGGCATGCCGTGGCCGTCCCCGGCAGAGTCGGGGGCATGACATTCCGCCGCTTCCCCTCCCGGTCCCTCCGTGCCGCGGTCGTCGCCTCGGCCGGCGTCCTGCTCCTGTCCGCCTGCGTGCTCGACGACCGGCCGGTGACGCTCTCGGACGACGCCGAGGTCACCGAGGCGGTCACCGCGGTGGAGGTGCCGGACGCCCGGAGCGGCTCCGTGGAGGTGGTCCCGGGCACCGGCCCCGGCGTCCGGCTCCACCGCACCGTCCGCTACCGCGGCGACACGGAACCGGTGCCCGGCCGGCAGCTGTCGCAGGGCCGCCTCGTCCTCACCGACGGCTGCGCGAAAGACTGCCGCACCGACTGGCGCCTGGAGGTCCCGGCCGGCGCCACCGTCAAGCTGGCCGGCAGCAGCGGCAGCCTCACCGTCACCGGGGTCGCCGCCGCCGACCTCACCTCCACGTCCGGCGACGTCCGGGCCGAAGGGGTCACCGGCCCGCTGCGGGTCCGCACCACCTCGGGCTCGGTCACCGCGACCGGCCTGACCGGGCCGAGCGCCGACGCCGTCGCCTCCTCGGGCAACGTCCGCCTGGAGTTCGCGAAGGGGCCCGGCTCCGTATCGGCCGAGTCCACCACAGGCGACGTCACCCTGCGCCTGCCCGCGGCCCCGTACCGGGTCGAGGCGAGCACCGACTCGGGCCGGCGGGACGTCTCCGTCCCCACGGACCCGGCCGCCGCAGCCCGCCTCACGGCCCGCACCTCCTCCGGTGACATCCGCGTCTCCGCCTCGTAGGACACCCCGGCGAGGCGGGGGCGGCTCAGGAGATCCACATGAGCATGCCGTCCCCGTCGCGGGCCGCGGCCCGGAAGAACCCCGCCAGGTCCCGGTAGCAGACGGTCACCCACTCCAGCTCCAGCGGTTCGCCGCGCTCCCACACCGCCACCGGGTAGATCTCCGCCGCCGCCAGGTCCTGCGGGGTGACGCCGTCGACGAGGGCCGTGTGCGGTGTGGCCGCCACGGCCTGCGCCGCGGCCGCGACGCGCTCGGGGGCCAGGTGGCGCGGCGGCGCGTAGCCCCAGTCCTCCGCGCCCGGGATCCCGGCGTCCCCGTGGACCACGTCGACGGGAAAGCCGATGCGGTCCAGGAGGAAGGAGAGCGCGTGCCAGGCCTTGTCGGTGCTGTGGCAGCGCGCCCGGGACGACTCCGGCGGCGCGTCGAACTCCGCGTCGGCCAGCGCGTCCACGAACTCCTGCGCCCACTCCGGCTCGCGCAGCGCCCGCTCGAAGTCGTCGGGACCGAGGCGTACGTACTCTCCGATCATGCTCATGCCCGGAGACTGGGGCGCACCACTGACATCCCCCGGCCGGGGGCGGCAGTCGGCCGAGGTCCGGTTTCTCGCCAATCATTCGGCCACTTGCCGTTCTTCACGGCGAGGAGCCTGTTGAGTGGGGCGTCGCGGCTCCCGTCCCACGTATCGAGGTTTTGCCCGTGCGCTCATTGACTTCGGCCATCGTGCTTCCCGTGGTCGTCGCGTTGGCCGTTGGAATGTCCGGGCCGCTCCTGCAGGCGGCGGGCGGGCCGGCGGGGCACGTGGTGGGCGTCGCCCTCGTCTCGGGGTGGATGTACGCGCTGATCGCCTTCGGCACCGGCCTCGTGGCCCGGTCCAGGGCGGGCGCCGCCCTCACGGCGTGGGGCGCCCTGGTGGTCACCGTCATCGCCTACTACGCGACGAAGGCGGCCCAGGGCGACTTCAGGGTGCCGGACTTCGACGACCCGGCCAACCGGGCCGAGGTCTTCGGATGGAACGAGTTCCTGTCCGTGATCGCCGTGTGGTGTGTGTTCGCCACCCTGCTGGGGCCGCTCTGCGGACTCGCCGGACACCTGTCCCGCGCCGGCTCCGGCCCCCGCCGGCCACTCCTGCGGCTGCCCTTCCGGCTGGTGATCCCGGCGGTGGTCGTCGTCGAGACCACCGTGCGGCTGGCCCACGAGACCGGCGGCCCCGACGGGTCGGTGGTGGGCACGGTCTGGACCGTCACCCGCCTCCTGGCCCTGGCGGCCGCCCTCCTCCTCGTGGTCGCCGCGGTCGTCACCACGAGGCGCCTCCGCTCCGCCGCCGCGTCCTCGGCTCCCTGAGGGCAAACCGGCCCGAAGCGGGACGGTGATGTCCGGTCACGGTCGATGCTGCAACGTGTCCGTACACCGAGCTGCGAAGTGAAGGAAGCTGCTGGTCTGTCGGTCCTGAGACTGTGCGGATGAACTTTGCATGTTCGGGTGCGAGAGGTGGTCGTGTCTCGTCGAGCCGGATCGCGGGCGGCTCGTTGGGAAGGCCAGCGTGACCTTGCGTTGACGGGCGGGGCCATCCCGCTCTGGCTGGGGGTCGTTCGCGGAAGCTTCCCCGAGCGTGGCATGAGAGTGCACAACCGGAAGACGAAGTGCGCATGTGGGCTCTACGATTCTGCCTCCTGCAGTGAAGGCGACAGTGGAGAGTCGGCATTGATCAAGAGGGTTCAGTTCACACGGTTCAAGCAGTTCGACCAGTCAACCTTCAGCTTTAGTCCATCAAGCGTCACCTTTTTGGCAGGCGGAAATAACTCCGGAAAGTCATCCATTCTGCACGGGTTGGCGGTTTGGGAGTTCTGCAAGATTGCTTCCCTGATGGAGCGAGGTGACGACGCCTTCCTGGCCGTGGCTGAGGGGCGCCAAGGATTCGGGCTCGGAGATGACGAATTCTCGCCGATCAACGTCCCGTCCCTGAAGCATCTATGGACTAACTTGAAGACCGCCAAGGGGGAGTCAGACCCTGACGGATACACGCTGAAAATTCGATGCGACTGGGACGACTTGAGTGAGGAGAAACACCTAGAGTTCGCGCTCTCTCTTGCGAATGATCGGCTCTTTATTAAGCCCACTTCCAGCAATCTTAACGCCGCAGATCGCGTTCCGACTGCGGCGCTGCTGCCGCCATTCGCAGGAATTGCTGCCAGGGAGGCCCGAATCGTAGGCGCCCTTCGGCGCCGGCGAATCGGAGAAGGGTTGGCTGGTGCCGTTCTACGGAACCTCCTACTTGAAATGCATCAAGTTAACCTGAAGGAGCGCGAGAAGCTGCGGCAGGGTAGGTCAAAGATTGCCGACAATGATCTCCGCCGCCTTCGCGAATCCGATCCCTGGGAGCTCCTGCAGGGCGCCTTGAGGAGGACTTTCTCCGCCGAGCTCGCCATTGGAGAGTTCCGGGAGGAATACCACTCGTATATCAATGTGCAGGTCTCCAAGGGAGACGTAGACGGCTACAAACTCACGCGATGGCCTAGGTACAACCCCAGAGACCTCATGGTCGAGGGAAGCGGCTTCTTGCAGTGGCTGAGCGTTTTTACCCTCGCTACTGCTGACGATGTAGACGTCCTGCTACTGGATGAACCGGATGCCCATCTGCACCCGACACTCCAGGCTCAAATGGTTGATCAACTCGAAGAGCTCGCGAGTCGAACCGGGAAGCAAGTCCTACTAGCTACGCACTCGACGGAGATTCTGCGGAATGTCAGTCATGAAAGAATCTTTCAAGTGAGGAAGCAAGGGGCGGGCTACCTGAAGAAGGATGAGCAGAGGGTTGGCCTGTTGGCCGGTATTGGGTCAGATTATGCGCCCCGATTGGATCGTGTGCGCAAGACCAAGCGGATCTTCTTCATTGAAGGGTCGTCCGATATACCCATCCTGAAGAAATTCGCAGAGATCCTCGGAATCGAGTGGCATGATGCATGGATTCCCTGGCAAACGACAGCGCCACACAAGGAGAGGGCTCACATATTTAAAGCGCTGTCCGAAGAGGTGAGTGGTTTGATTGCCTATAGTTTGAGGGATCGCGATGATGAGGTAATCGAATCCGTAGGAGAAATGCTTGAAGAGAAGGGGTACCGTGCTCCGTCTGGTTTCAAAGCCAGGAAATGGCGGCGGCGGTACATCGAGGGGTATCTGATTAATCCGCGAGCCATTGCCGAGGCTGCAGGCATCGCGGAAGAAGAGGTGTCATCGCGACTTCGAGACGAGTTCGCCTACGCGATTGGATCAACCTTCCAGAAGTCTTCAGCGCCGGCTGCGATTCTTGATATGCGAGCTAAGGAAGTGCTGAGTGCGTTCAAGGTGTCGCCCCACTCAGTTGCTGCCTGCTTCCGGCTTGAGGAAATATGTGACGACATTACGACCCTCCTTCAACAGCTGGCGTCGGATGCAGGCTGACCGTCATTGGATGAGTCGCTGAGGTTCAGTGTGTTACTGCCTGACGGGCTGCACTACTCAGTTCACCGATGAACTCCCGGAACACATCCTGCTTTCCAGAAGTGCGCAGGGCGTGAATGTAGGGACTCATGACACTCGCGCGTAGAGCCACGAGGGAGCTGTCTTTTGTATAGTCATTCTTCGCATTACGGAATTCGTATCGGTTGAAGAACTTGCGGAGACCATTGTAGGGGTAATGTTTGGGGTCTAGCGTCGTATGTGACAGGAAGAATGGCTGGCTATAACTGTAATCCCGCTCGCCGAGCTCACCACTGATCGAGAAGCGGCGGTACACTTCTTCGGTAAGTTCATTCATGGACTTAATGGTGTGGCGACCCCTGGGCCTTACGGCGAATAGCACAAGGTTTGTGTCCGGAGGGTCAAGTTGATAGCGGATAAACTCAAATAGCTTGTCCCCTGACTCCAACCGCGACCAGTTCCTAAGCCACTCCCATAGTTCCTGAGCTGCAAGCACTGAGGAACGAATCAACTCTCCGTGCCCTTCGCTATCTAGTGGCATTAGTTGCATACTGAGACGGAGAGCGGAAGCGGCCGATCCAGGCCGCGACCCTTCCAAAGTGAAGGGGGAAAGTGAAGCCACTCTGGTATGTCCGTCACTCCACGGACGTCCTTCTGGTATTTCAAGATGCCGAGGAGGATTGTGCAGTAGTGCATTATGTTTTGAGACGGTAATGTATGGAGCATCCTGAGTGACAAAGTGGCGGACTCGGTCATTGCTAAATGCCACAACGCCACACGGATATCCAACGTATCCGAGCTTATGCGGGTCCACCGTTATTGATTCGACCTCGGGAAAAGCGTGCAATGCGCTGCATACGTCCGGATCGGCCCACTCGAGGCGAACCTTCCGGCGATTTACTCCGTTAGTGATGAGGACGTCTTCTGCCAGATTTCCCCTGGCGTATTCGATCATGTCATCGAGTCCGTATGCGAAGTCGCCTTCCTCAATCCCGTGGTCCCCCTGCGGGAGTGTGGCTCGAGAACGCAGATCCAGTAGGGAAGACTTGAGAGCGTGAAGATACTCATGCGGAGGAAGTTCCGGCGAGGCCTTGCGCAGGCCTGCCTCAAGCCTCCGTAGCGTGGACTTATTGGCTCGCGAATTCTCCGCAAGTTGCCGGAGTTGTTGATGCCATGCGACAACGTTACCGGGGTAATCAATTCCTAGCTCGCGGCCGATTCGAGCCAGGATCAACTGCCGTTCCTTTTCAGGGGGCAGTCGGAAGAGGGTTCTGAAGTATCCTCCCCATGCCGCATCGACATGTACCCAAAAACTGATACCTTGCCTCTCCAGCTCTCTGCGGAGTTCAATTACTTTATGAACCGGGTCTACTGAACCTTGAGCTGTGGTGCCAACTGTGGCTATCACGGCGACAGGGGCGCAGTTTTGGTCAACCCTGTCTAGAATCTTCTGCCTCAAGTCGTCCGGGTCCATACGGAAACGCTCATCTGTATTGATTGGCTCAATGTTCCCTCTCCCGATGCCAATCACGTCTGCAGCTTTCTCGACGCTGTAATGTGAGGTGCCGCTCACGAAAAGGCAAGGAGGATACTCGGCTGCCGCCCTGAAGAATCCCGAACTTGGGCCGTAGTCGCTTAGCGCCAATGCTTCCTTCGCCTGGTCCGCAGCCTCTTTGGCGTCGAGATCGTTCTTCTCCTGCATTGCCTTTACTAGCTTTGCGAGTAGGTAGATACTCTCATTCGGCTTGAGGAGAATTGTCTGCTCGGGAGACAGGTCTCTCAGATCACTGGTGGTGTCCGGTGCATGACTCGGAAGTTTCACAGAGATCGCAAGTTTCTCTTTGGCGGCTACGTCATATACAGCCAAAGGGAAATAGCGGATGACGCGGGCAATCCACAATGCCTCGATGTTGGCGGAGGTTCCTCCAGACGTCAAGTGTGCCCAACCGAAGCCGGCGCGCAGATCATTCAAGTATCTCGCCTGATCACACTCTGTTGTTGGTACTTCTGGTGGAGCTCTATATCCGAGCATTCTTAGCAACTCTGAACACACCTCAATTTCCCAGTCCGTTGTTACCGGGGCGGCTTCGGGCGTGGCATTATTGGGGTTGTACAGTTTTCCTGCGATTTCGCCAATGAGGGCGGGGATACTTACATCTGAAAGCTGGTGAGCGATGTAGCGAGGAGAGTGAAAAGGGAAGTTTCGGCGAAGGTCCGCCAGCATCTGTCGTACATGCGTTTCCAGATTGTCTAGTTCCGCTTCCAGGTCGCGCTGTGTGCTCTTGGTGAGTAGAGCTGGATCCCCGGGGAAGTAGTTGCGTCTCCAGAAGATTACGTCTCTGATGACGTCTAGAAGCAACTCTTCCAATATGTCGGCGTTTTCTGCCTTGGGGCCGAGGAAGAACGCGCTGGCTGCCCGGTTATTCATGGACTCTCCCCGTGTGGCCTGCCTATTGGTGGCGTCGCCTTCAATCCCAGGATGCACCTCTCGCTTCCAGCTCGCAGTTCGAGGAAGGAGTTACGCCTGCGGTTCAACTGGTGGTGCCGTAAGGGGCTGACGGCTGGTCGTCCACTGCCTGCATCACCGAGGAGCTTGCGGTATCCACAAGGGGGCAGGCTGACCGCCGAACGTCAGCGGTTACGGCTTCAAGCGGCGAAGCGGTTCACCCAGGATGAGGCGAGTCTCCAAGCACCTGCGGGTCAGCGTCCGGTCGGTGTAGCGGTGGCGGCGGACGTGGAACGAGGGCGGGCCGCGGGCTCTGCGGTCGCAAGAGCCGGCGTCCCCTGCCGCGCGAGAAGCCGTTCACGCAGCTGGACGCGGAGCCGACCAAGGGGCCCGGCCGCGCTCGGCTGGGAGGGCCAGTGGTGGACGCTGGCGCAGATCACACTTGACCTACACGATCCGGGGTGTGCGGAAGGCTCGCAGCGGCCCGTGGAGCCTGGCTTGCATTCGCGGGCGAAGTCGACTTCTCGTCGGTGCCCTCGCGATGTCTTTTTTGGGCCGCTTCGTGATTGTTCCTCAATGCGATGAGGTAGTGGCCCAACTCGGCTCTGTAGAGTGCCGCGTCGACCCGGAACGCCGCATCGAATCGCCTGGTTTGATGGATGGCCTCGTCGATTGGCTCGTGTCTCTGATTCCACTCACGTGCGATGACTGGTCGG
This sequence comes from Streptomyces sp. NPDC090445, assembly GCF_044769385.1. Taxonomy (NCBI): domain Bacteria; kingdom Bacillati; phylum Actinomycetota; class Actinomycetes; order Kitasatosporales; family Streptomycetaceae; genus Streptomyces; species Streptomyces sp. NPDC090445. Next base: position 136,575 of record NZ_JBIVXV010000014.1, read on the forward strand.
ATGTGATTGTGTCGGAGTAGCGCGGATCCGACCCGGCGTTCGATAGCAAAATGGAATCCGCTGTTGAAGTCCCGTTTCAGCTGAGTCTCACTGGTAGGCGCGACGATGCCGGTCGACCGGGCGGGTGAGTACGTCCTCATGGGTCGGGAGGGCGGGCGCCAGGCGAACGCGTCGCTCCAGTGGGCGATGGAATCGCTGCCTCCCGGGTCCTCACTGTAGGGATAGGTGATGCGGCGGCTCATCTCTTCGAAGAACCGACTGCGGCCCGGATGTCTGTGATCGGCAGCCCGCCGCCAATACGGAGAGGCCAGGAGGGCAGCGATCTCTACGGCCTGCGGATATACGGCAGCGAAGAGCTTGGATGTGCTGTAGTTGAGGTAGGCAAATCCTGCTTCTTCGTCGGGTGGGATGAGGATGAGTGCACGGGCTTCCCAGATCTGTCGGATGTCGGTTGCTTCTGAACGCGACGGGCTGTTCCAGATATGTCCGCAGATCATGAAGCCTGTCAGCACAGCATCGAATGTGAGTTCCCAGCCGCGTCGGCGCATGAGACGCAGGTGGCGTCGTTGGGCCTTGACGACAGCGGGGAGAAGGCTCAGATCAGCGGCGTTGCCGTTGATGTCAGGTGGGCCGATCCAGGTGCGGTGCCGCAAGCAGACGTAGCGATGATGCGGAAGGAGCCGAGTAACCACGCCGCCTGGGTACTTGGCGTCGCAGAGATGACATCCGACTTGCGGCTGGTGGCGGAACATCGCCCAGTTTGGCTGCGGATCGCGAAGTTCAGGCATGGCGCCAGCGAGGTCGTGGATGTCGCGGCCAGTGAGGGTGGCCAACTTCTCCGGAACGACAACGCGGCGCATGCCTCCGGATGCCTCTCGTTGGGTGACCTGAACCCACAGATGGCTGATGTCGAGGCCATGGATGGTGGCCAGGCGGCTGATGTAGGAGGCGGCCATCTCGTGGCGAGCGGGCGGCACGGGATCAGGCAGACGGCGCATGAGGTCAGGCACTCTGCTTCCGCCGTGAGGACCTGGCGGGAGCTGTCAGCCTTTCGGACTGCTCGGCTGCGTAGTCGATCGGAACGATGTCCAGCAGATCCTTTGTGATCTTCTCGCTGCCGTCCTCGATCGCCAGGACAGCGGCGCCTCGGATGAGCTGGGACAGACTGCCGATCATGCCGCCCGTGCGATGGAAGAGATCCTCACTCAGCTCAGTGAGGGTGTTCGGTCGGTGATTGCGCAGCCTGAGCATGGATTCGAGAGTGTGCACCAGGGCCCGCCAGGTGCCCTGATCATCGGCGGTTGCGTGGGAGAACGGGGCTGCTGGGATTACGACAAACCGTCCGGCGATCTGCCGCCCGCGAGTGCCGGCGAACAGGCCCTGGGACTCGATGTCGATGCCCGCGTAGGCGAACGTAACAGGGAGCCGTTCAGCGAAGTACTTCAGCTGGTCGGATGCTTCCGCACCGGAGCGTGTGGCCAGATTGAGGTTGTGCAGTTCGTCTACGAGCACGAGGTCGACGTGGACGTGTGCGGCTGTGGCGCAAACCCCGTCGACGATGTCGGTGAGGTTGGCCCCGACTGGGAAGGTCAGGCCAAAGAACCGGACGAATTCCTTTGCGAGCATCTTCGGTGTTGCAGCGGGCGGGACAGTCACGTAGACGACTGGGAGCCGGTTCCTATCACGGGCATGACGCTTGCGGATCGCGAGTTCATGGGCCCGCCCTAGTTGCGTCAGAGCCGTGGTCTTTCCCGTTCCTGAGGCGCCGCTGAGGATCACGCCCCGACGGGCGGAGATCTGATTTCGGTTGAGTTGGATGAGTAGACGGGACGTGGCGATGACCTTGCGGATCGTCGGGGTGTTCACCATGGGGAGGCTTGCGTGATACTCGCGATGCAGATCGTCCTGTTGAAGGCACTCTCGCTCGTCAAGGGCGGCTCGTTCGGCGGCTGACAGCAGCACGGGAGGGGCGGGCTCGTGCTCGACGAACCTGCGCCATCCCTCCTTCGTAGTCAGCGGACTATCCGGGGGAGGTTCCTTGGATCGGACGGGCCTGGTCATAGCCACCTTTCGGCTTCTGCGTGGGCATCGAATACCTCGAAGGCCACCTCGGTCTTGGGCAGATCTGCTGCTGCGAATCGTGCCGGTTCCGCTGGGGGATCCGCCTTGGCAGTAGTGCCGGGCGGAAGCCCGGAGGCCGCGGCGCGCGTACGGCCGACCACTTTGGCTGCGCGTCTGTCCGGTCCGTGATCTGCGCGAGTCAGGAGTCCGTCCAAAACGCGAGCAACAGCGGCTTCATGGGTGTTGTCCAGCCCGGTCTCAGCGGCCAGGCGGCGAGCCTGCTGCCAGGTGAAGTCAGCGAAAGGCGCTGTAACCAGCGGCAGATGAACCCAGGGGGCAGTGATCCAACCCTGTTGGGTGCGTACGAACACGTGAGAGAGGTCGTAGGGGTCGAAATGGACCTCCCAGAGTCCCCGCTTGGAGGCGTTCCCTGAGTGCTCGCGTCGCCACGGGCCGAGATCAGGACTGTCGTAGGTGCGGTAACCGATGCGGATGCCGTAGTCGTTGATCGTTCGCCAGGCCACCGGCAGCAATTCCAGATAGTCCTCGCCGCGAAGAACCAGTGGCAGGTAGCCGCTGGCCGCGACCAGGGAGGCGTACATGTCGTTCGGCGAGATCGCCCTCTTGGGGAGGAAGGGGTCTCTCAGAGCGTCGTGTGGTCGCATCTGCCAGCCAACCACCAGCCATTCGTCCAGCAGGTCCTGAAGTTCAGGAACCGTCCAGGCGGCTTGCTCCTCGACGCGGTGCCCGCGGCGCGAGACGTTCGGTCCGGTGTAGCCGACCAGGTGCTGGCAGAACAGAGTGTTGATCGCCGAAAATGTGGCCTCCACAATCGCCTTGTCCGTGGGCGTGCGGGGCCTGGCCCGCTGGACGGAGATTCCGAGGCGACTGCAGGAGCGGATGAATGTGTCCGAGATAAACACCTTTCCGCCGTCGATGACCACGCCGTCCGGCACGATCACTGGCTTCGCGGCTGCTTGAGCCATCCGGGCATCCACCTCCAGCAGACGTCTGTGCGGCATGCGCGAGGCGGCCATCCGAAGCGATTGGGACCAGCCCGGCCGCATAGGCTCCGGGACCAGCATTCGGGCCAGCAAGAGCGAGGCATCCACGGCTTTTGTGCCCACCGGCCGGAGCACAGCGGCGCAGATCGTGCGCGTGGCGACGTCGACCGCAATCGTCAGATCCGCCCGGGCCGTCAGTCCAGAGTCCAAGACCACCATCACATCCAGCGGGGTGGAGTCGATCTGCACCTGTTCCCCGGGCCGGGCAGCGAACGTCGGTGTGAACGGTCCCTGGGGCCGGTTTGCCATCTGCCGTCGGGTGACCGAAGAGCCGAAGGTGTGGCGGCCGGCGGAGAGTACGCCGATCAGCTTGTAGAAGGTGTTCTTGCTCGGCAGTGGCACCTCCCCTTCACCGTGGGTGGCCTCCACCATCTTGATCACCCGGCGGATCAGGCGGGATCGGGTCCCCGTGGAGCTGTGAGTCTCTGCTTGCAGTGCTTCCTGGATCGCAGCGACGAGACGGGCATCAGCCCTTCCGGTCACCCCTGACAGCCGCACCATGCGTTGGTCGACCAGACCCCACAAGCCCTGCTGGGCGTAGCGCGACCGTCTGCCTTGAACCGTGCGAAGACTCACCCCCAGCTCCGTGGCTTTAGCCTCGGCCCTCTGGAGCAGCGAACGCGAAGCGGGGTCGTACTCCGGCCGCGGACTCGTGCCCGGCGCAGCGTTGGGCCGCAGCCCCGTGTCGACCTCCACGACATGCTGTTCCCACTCGATGGCCGCCATGCGAACCGAGTCCGGCAGCGTCGCCAGCAGCCCGAACGGCTCCAGCGCCGGCAGTGGCTCAGTGCCAGTGACGGAGAAACCTGGGGATGCCATCAAATAGGAGGCGAGGACGACCGACTCGGCCCCGTCCTCCGACCGCAGCCGTACCGAGGTTCCGGACAGGGCCACCACTTGGTGGTCCCCGTCAGCGTACGTAATCCAGTCGCCTGGCCTCAGCACAGAGCCGTTCTCGCTGGTATTCACCGCCACACTCCGGGCGACACGAGTGAAGCAGCGTGCAGCGGGACGGAGACGTCCACCACCAGCTCATGTAGCCACAACAGGTGGAACAACACAGGCAGAACCGCGATGGGGTCTCCCACCCTGGCAGCCCCGTCCATCAACGGCCTCGGCTCGGCGAACACTCGCCGCAGGTCGGAAACGGCATCCTCTACGCGATGCCTCGGGTGGCGGTAACCGGCCAGCCACCGAACGTTCCGCATCACGATCCCGTCCGGTGCACCCACCAGCCTGAAGTGCCATCCGACCTGGTTGCAGGCCGCCTGTGTCGCCTCGAATTTCACCCAGTCCCGAGGCCGACGCCGGTCCACCGGGCGGCAGTCGACCACAACCGCCGAGCCATCCTCCCGCCTCGCGAAGTAGTCCGGAGCGTGCGAGAGGCCCTTGCCGGTATCGGAGGCCCAGAACAGCCAGAACGGCTGCGACGAGACCCCGACCACCGACGGATCGAAGTCGAGCAGCATCACGTGATCCCGCTCCAGCCAGGACTCGTACCCGATGTGCCCGCCCATCGTCGACGACCACCAAAGGCCAGGCAGGTGCCGCTGGCCCTTGTACGACTTGAAATCGCGAACCGGCACGCAGCCCTCGAACCGCACCGCCCACACGTCCGCCAGCGGACGCCGGAACTCCGACCCGCTTTGGTCGACGTAGCCGACCTCGAACCCCTCGGGCGGCGTCCCGCTCGCACCACCTGCCACCAGGTCTAACGCATGTCTCACGACCAGCTAACAGTGCCGCCGGATGCAAGGTCACGCTGACCAGTGCAAAGTCCCGTGCAACCTCGACCTGACCTGTGCAAGGTCCGCCGCTACAGGACAGGTGAGGCGTGTTCGCCGGAGGCGAACGGGAGTTGGGGAACACCGGGAGGCGCACATGCATTGAGTCGGCATAGCTCAACTTCACTGCCGGAGGGAAGATCATGGCTTCGACGTCCGTAAAGCTCACCCTGCCCGTGCTGCCGCTCGACGACGAGGTCGTGCTGCCCGGCATGGTCGTCCCCCTGGACCTGACCGACGCCGAGGTGCGCGGCGCCGTCGAGGCCGCCCAGGCCGCGGTCCGCAGCGGGAAGCCCCGGGTGCTGCTCGTACCGCGCGTCGACGGGAAGTACGCCGGCACCGGTGTGCTGGGGACCGTCGAGCAGGTGGGCCGGCTCTCCGACGGCGATCCCGGCGCGCTCATCCGCGGCATCGGCCGCGTCCGCATCGGCGCCGGGACCACCGGCCCCGGCGCCGCGCTCTGGGTCGAGGGCGAGAGCGTGGACGAGCGGCTCGCCGACCCGCTGCCCGGATCGGTCGCCGAGCTCGTCAAGGAGTACAAGGCCCTCGCCACCAGCTGGCTCCAGAAGCGCGGCGCCTGGCAGGTCGTGGACCGCGTCCAGCAGATCGAGGGGGTCTCCGCCCTCGCCGACAACTCCGGCTACTCGCCCTTCCTGACGGTGGCCCAGAAGGTCGAACTGCTGGAGACCGCCGACCCCGTCGCCCGCCTCAGGCTCGCCGTCACCTGGCTGCGCGACCACCTCGCCGAGCAGGACGTGGCCGAGTCCATCGCCAAGGACGTCCAGGACGGCGTCGACAAGCAGCAGCGCGAGTTCCTGCTGCGGCGCCAGCTGGAGGCCGTCCGCAGGGAACTGCGCGAGCTGAACGGGGAGAAGGAGGGCGAGGCCTCCGACGACTACCGGGCCCGGGTCGAGGCCGCCGACCTCCCCGAGAAGGTGCGGGAGGCCGCGCTCAAGGAGGTCGACAAGCTGGAGCGGTCCAGCGACCAGTCCCCGGAGGGCTCCTGGATCCGCACCTGGCTCGACACCGTCCTCGAACTGCCCTGGAACGAGCGCACCGAGGACGCCTACGACATCACCGGCGCCCGCGCCGTCCTCGACGCCGAACACGCCGGGCTGGACGACGTCAAGGACCGCATCACCGAGTACCTGGCCGTGCGCAAGCGCCGCTCCGACCGCGGCATGGGCGTCATCGGCGGCCGCCGCGGCGGGGCCGTCCTCGCCCTCGTCGGGCCGCCGGGCGTCGGCAAGACCTCCCTCGGCGAGTCCGTCGCGCACGCCATGGGCCGCAGGTTCGTCCGTGTCGCGCTCGGCGGCGTACGGGACGAGGCCGAGATCCGCGGCCACCGGCGCACGTACGTCGGCGCGCTGCCCGGCCGCATCGTCCGCGCCATCAAGGAGGCCGGGTCCATGAATCCGGTCGTGCTCCTCGACGAGATCGACAAGGTCGGCTCCGACTTCCGCGGGGACCCGGCCGCCGCCCTGCTGGAGGTCCTCGACCCGGCGCAGAACCACACCTTCCGCGACCACTACCTGGAGGTGGAGCTCGACCTGAGCGACGTCGTCTTCCTGGCCACCGCGAACGTGCTGGAGGCCGTCCCCGAGGCGCTCGCCGACCGGATGGAGCTCGTCCGCCTCGACGGGTACACGGAGGACGAGAAGGTCGTCATCGCCCGCGACCACCTGCTGCCGCGCCAGCTGGAGCGCGCCGGCCTCGGCGCCGACGAGGTCGTCCTGGAGGAGGACGCCCTGCGCAGGCTGGCCGGCGAGTACACCCGCGAGGCGGGCGTGCGCACCCTGGAGCGCTCCCTCGCCCGGCTCCTGCGCAAGGTTGCCGCACAGCACGAACTGGGCGAGCGCGAACTGCCGCAGCGCATCGGCGCCGACGACCTGCGGGCGCTCATCGGGCGGCCGCACCACGTGCCGGAGTCCGCGCAGGATCCGGCCGAGCGGCGCACGGCCGTCCCCGGCGTCGCCACCGGCCTCGCGGTGACCGGCGCGGGAGGCGACGTGCTCTTCGTCGAGGCCTCCCTCGCCGACCCGGAAACCGGCGCCGCGGGGCTCACCCTGACGGGCCAGCTGGGCGACGTCATGAAGGAGTCGGCGCAGATCGCGCTGAGCTTCCTGCGCTCGCACGGCGCGGAGCTGGAGCTCCCGGTCGCCGACCTGAAGGACCGGGGCGTGCACATCCACTTCCCGGCGGGCGCCGTCCCCAAGGACGGGCCGAGCGCCGGCATCACGATGACGACCGCGCTGGCCTCGCTGCTGTCGGGCCGTCAGGTCCGCACGGACGTGGCGATGACCGGCGAGGTCTCCCTCACCGGGCGGGTGCTGCCGATCGGCGGGGTCAAGCAGAAGCTGCTCGCGGCGCACCGGGCCGGCCTGACCACCGTCATCATCCCGAAGCGGAACGAGGCCGACCTGGACGACGTCCCGACCGAGGTGCTGGAGCGGCTGGAGGTGCACCCGGTGACGGACGTGCGCCAGGTGCTGGAACTGGCCCTCGCCCAGGCGCAGACGGCGGCCGTCAGCGCCGCCGCCTGAGCCCGCCTGAGCCCGCCGGAGGCCCCTCGGGGCCGGCCCGGACGCCCGCGCACGGCCCGGGACCCCGCTCCGGCGGGGCCCCGGGCCGCCGCCGCACGCTCTGCGAAATACTGGAGGTGACCGGCACAGGGGGTGCCGGACACACGAACGGGAGCGGCACGTGCACGGCAGCGAAGACCAGGAGTTCCTTGCTCTGGAGCGGGAGCTTTCCGTCTTCCTCCGGCGGGCCCGCGCCTCCTCCGGGGAGATGGCCCGCGCCCTGCACCCCGAGCTGGAGCCCGCCGCGTACGGGCTGCTCGTACGGCTGGAGGCCGCCGGCCGCCAGCGGGCCACCGACCTCGCCGCCTACTTCGGGGTCGGCAAGGCCACCATGAGCCGGCAGCTGCGCGCCCTGGAGGTGCTCGGCCTCATCGCCCGCGAGCCGGACCCCGCCGACGGCAGGGCCTTCCTCGTCGGGCTCACCGAGGAGGGCCGCCGGCGGTTCCTGCGGGTCCGCGGCGCCCGGCGCGAGCGGTACATGCGCAAGCTCGCCGACTGGGACCGCGGCGAGGTCGCCGAACTGGCCCGGCTCCTGAACCAGCTCAACCAGGGCGAGGAGTAGCGGCCCGGGGCCCGGCCCGCGGCGCTACAGCTCGGCGAAGGCCGCCGACGCGTCGTCGTGCCGCTTGCCGCGGGCGAGCGGGCGCGCCGGATCGGCCTCCAGGGCCCGCACCCGGCCGATCAGCCCCTGCGCCCCCTCCTCGCGCAGCACCGCCACGCACTGCGCCCAGTCGCCCTCCCCGAAGGTGTCCGTCCACCGGCTCGCCCCGTCGGTGAGGGCCGCCACCGCCCGGACCTCCCCGCGCGGGCTGCGCCCGGTCACCGCCCGGGCCGCCACCGCCGGATCCGCGGCCGCCGTGAAGAAGCCGCCCTCCGCGTTGCGCAGCGCGTCCGCCGACGCCCGGGTGCGCAGCGCCTCCCGCGGGAGCCGGTCCAGCCGGTCGTCGAGCACCGCCGTCACCCCGCCGTCCGGGGCCTCCAGGAGGAGGACGGAGTCCGAGAGGACGAGGTGCTCCACGTGCGCCTCGTCCCAGCGGACGACCACCACGGTCGCCTGCGGGGTGCGCACGTGAGAAAGGTCACAGGTCCCGCGGTGGGTGTCGGCCGTGTCCCGGATGGACTCCGCCAGGATCCGGGCCAGCGGCATGTCCCGCCGCGATCCGGACAGTTCGGTCAATCGGCCCCCGAGCCGGGCCGTGAACCACGGCACTCCGTGCGCGCAGCCGACGTCCCCGGGCGGCGGGGTGACCCCGTCCAGGGCGACGAGGACTCCGCCGCCCGCCGCGGGCGTCGCGGCTGATAGCCAGTCCTCGTTGGGGCGTTCCGCGTCGCCGGGGGCCGTGGCGAGGTCGATGCGCATACGGGCATTCTGCCCGCGCGGCCGCGGCCCGGGCCCGCGGCGTACGCAAAAGTCCGGACCGGGACGGGGAGGCGTGCGGCGGCCGCCGGGCCGCCTCCGCGCCCGGTGCGCGGGCGCTCCCCGGGACATGTGGGCGCGCATACTGCCAAGCCCCCATCGATCTTTCAACCACCCGCCCGCGAAACGGCCCCGGAAGCCGCCTGCCGAGTTGGTTGGCAACTCTTCCGTGATGTTCACTCGTTCGAGTGGCCGGGTGGGCGATGTGAGGCTCTCTCCCCATCACACTGCAAAGGTCTGAGGCGGTACTGAGGGGACAGGGGGCGTTTACTTGTTGACCGGCCGTTACCTCGGCCACACGAGTAGACGAGCACGAGCACACGTACAGGATTGCGAGCACCGGTGCAGAAGAAGCGGTCTCGGAAGAACGGCACCGCCACCGACGGACCCGCCCCCGCAGGACGCCGCGTCCACGTACGCAGCAGGCTGGTCGTCGGCGTCGCCGTCGCCAGTCTCACCGTCCTCGCGGCCGGAGCCCCCGCGGTGGTCACGGCGACCCGTGAGCTGAACGACTCCCAGCAGCTGGTCACCCTCGCCGAACAGACCCGGCACACCCTCACCCTCGCGCACCTCCTCGGCGACGAGCGCGACGCCGTCGTCGAGTACGTGGCCAAGGGCCGCCCCGGCGCCCCGGCCAAGACCCCCGTGCAGGAGCGCACCGCCCTCACCGACCGGCAGCTCGACGAGGTCCGGTCCGAGGCCGACGAACCCCTCGCCAAGGCCCTCGCCCGCGTCCAGGCCGTCCGCGCCGAGGCCGTCGACGGCAAGGGCAGCGCCCTCGCCGCCCACCAGGCCTACGCCGGCGTCATCGCCGAACTCCTCGCCCCGGGCGCCAAGCTCGCCGACCAGACCCCGCCGCGCGCCGAGGACGCCCTCGTCACCACCCGCCCCCTGGCCCCCCTGGGCCAGGCCGTGGAACAGGCCTCCGCCACCCGCGGACTGCTGCTCGCCGCGCTCGCCGTCCCCCGCGCCGACCAGGCCCCGAACACGGCCGTCGCCGACGAACTCTCCGCCGCCGCCCAGCGGGCGCGCGTACGCGAGCAGGCCGCGCTCGAAGACTTCACGCGCGCCTCCCGCCCCGAGGTGCGCCAGACCCTCGCCGCCACCGTCACCGGCCCCGAGGTCAAGACCGCCGACGACTACCTCAAGCGGCTCACCGAGCGGTCCACGCTCTCCGCGGCCGACCGCAAGCTCGACGCCGCCGCCGTCGGCTCCGCCCTGACCGCCCGCATCGACCGCATGCGGTCGGTGGAGGCCACCCTCGCCGGGGGGCGGGCCACCGCACTGGCCACCCTGCGCGACGACGACGTGACCCGGCTGGAGATGCTCGTCGCCGCCCTCGGCGTGCTCTTCCTCGTCACCGTCGGCGTCTCCACGGCCGTCGCCCGCTCGCTGACCCGGCCGCTGTCGGTGCTCCGGCGCGGCGCGGCCCGGCTGGCCACGCCCGAGGGCTCGGTGGAACCGGTCCGGTTCACCGGCCGCAACGACGAGTTCGCCGAGGTCGTACGCCACCTCAACGCCGTACGGGACCAGACGGTCTCCCTCCACACCAAGATCGCCGGCCTGGACGCCGACCGGAAGCGGCTCATCGGCCGCAACGACGCCCTGTCCGCGGGCCGGGACGCGCTCGAATCCGAGCTGACCGCGCTCCGCGAGGCCCTGGAGGAGCAGCGGCGCGTCATGTCGACGACGTCGGTCTCGCTGTCGCTGCGCACCCTCGGCCTCGTCGAGCGCCAGCTCGCGGTCATCGAGGAGCTGGAGGCCAAGGAGCAGGACCCGGACCGGCTGGAGACCCTCTTCAGGCTGGACCACCTGGCGACCGTGATGCGCCGCCACAACGAGAACCTGCTCGTCCTCGCCGGGCAGGAGCACGGGCAGGGCACCGGCGCACCGGTACCGCTGGTCGACGTCATGCGGGCCGCGGTCAGCGAGATCGAGCGCTACGAGCGGGTCGACCTCGCCGTGCCGCCCTCGTTCACCCAGGTCGCCGGGCACGCCGCCGATGACATCTCGCACGTGCTCGCCGAACTGCTGGAGAACGCGACGGCGTTCTCGCCGCCCGGCGCCAAGGTCAAGGTCTGCGCACGGCACCTGGAATCCGGCGACGTGGTGCTCTCCGTCGTGGACGAGGGCATCGGCGTCACCCCGGACCGGCTGGCCGCGCTCAACGCCCGCCTCGCCACCCCCGAGGCCTACGACGAGGAGCCCGAGGCGGAACACGGCCTCGGCCTGGGCCTGTACGTCGCCGGCCGCCTCGCGGCCCGGCACGGGGTCACCGCGGAGCTGCGGGCCTCGCAGCCCGGCGGCATCGAGGGCCTGGTCGCCATCCCGGCGGCCCTGCTCCCGGACGGGCCGCCGACCTCCCCGGTGCACACCTTCGCCTCCCCGGGCCTGCCGCGGTTCCAGCTCCCGGGCGTGGTCGCGGAGGCCAACGAGAACACCCTGCCGCCCCGGATCCGGCCCGCGCAGGAGCCGGCCGACGCGGACGCCGCCCCGGCTGCGGACGCGGACTTCGCCCCGGCTGCCGACCTGGCCGCGACCCCGGTCTTCGACGCGCTGGCCTCCGACACCGCGGCCTTCGGCCCGGTGGACGGCGACGCCGACGCCTTTGACGCACTGGCCGACGCCTTCGGTGCCGCCCCCGGCCCCGATGCCGGTGCGGACACCGACGCGTCGGTTGCGGACGCGGCTGCGGACGGGGCTCCGGTCCTGCATCCGGACCTGCCCGAGGCCGGTGCCGGTGACGAGGCCCCGGCCGGGTCGACCGAGCCCGCCGGCTTCGGCGGCGGCACCACCCCGGACGGGGAGCTGCTGCCTCCGGCGGAGCAGGTGTCCACCGCCCCGGCCCCCGAGGCGGCTCCTGCCCCCGAGGCGGCTCCTGCCCCGGCGGTCGCGGCCACCCCGATGACGCTGCACGAGCGCGCCGCGCGGGAGGAAAAGCCGCCCGCCGACGAGGCGTTCACCGCGCAGGCCCCGGCCGACCGGGACCCGGGCGACGAACTCCTCGCGCGGGTCGTCCCCGACGCAGAGCCGGGCGCCTTCGCGGTGCCCGACCACACCGGCCCGGCGGCCGCGGGCGCGCCGGACGGTACCGCGCAGCCGGTCGACGTACCGGAGACGAGCCCCACCCTGCCCGAGCAGGCCGCCGTACCCGCCGCACCCGACGCGGAACGGCAGCCCCCGGCCGACCGGGTCTCCACCGCGCGCGGCGACGCACCGGCCGAACCGCACGGGCACGCACCCGCCGAGACCGACTGGGTCCCCCGCCAGGGGAGCCACGCCGACCACGACGGGCCCCGGGACACCGTCACCGCCAAGGGCCTGCCCAAGCGCACCCCGCGCACCCTGGCCGGCCGGGCCTTCCCCGGCTCCACCGCGGGATTCGCGGCGGGCCCGGGCCCGGCGGCCCCCGTCCCAGCCCCGGGCGCAGGCACCACACCCCCCGCGCCGCGCCGGGTCGACGCGGAGGAACTGCGACGCCGGCTGGGCGGGTTCTACCAGGGGACGCGGGACGGTCGGCGCGTCGTCGCCGCCGAGCTCGCACAGGACACCGACCAGGGGGACACCGCACAGGAGGCACGCACATGACCGCGCCCAGTACGTACGGACTGAGCACCCAGGCCCGCAACCTGCAGTGGCTGCTCACCGACCTGGTCGAGGAGGTGCCCGGCGTCAACTCCGTCGCCGTCGTGTCCTCGGACGGGCTCCTGCTGCTGTCCTCCGACTCCGGAGGCGCGGCCGCCGGCGCCGCCCCCGGCCAGGGCCAGGGCCAGGGCCAGGCCCCGGCGCGGACCAAGGGCCCGCGCGGCGCCTCCGCCGACCTCGCCACCATCGTGTCCGGGCTCGGCAGCCTCACCACGGGCGCCGCAGCCCTGATGGAGTACGGCGAGGTCAAGCAGACCATGGTGGCGATGGAGCACGGCTCCGTCTTCGTCATGGCCATCAGCGACGGCTCGCTCCTCGGCGTGCACGCCACGCCGGACTGCGACATGGGCGTCGTCGCGTACCACATGGCCCTGTTCGTCGGCCGCGCCGGACACGTCCTCACCCCCGAAGTCCGCAGCGAGCTGCGCCAGTCCATGGAGAACACCCCGTGAGAAGCACGGCCTCCGACCGGCTGCCGATACGCGGAGCCGATCGCCGTCCCGCCCGCGTCCGCCCGTACTCGCTCACGGGCGGCCGCACCCGTTTCGCGCAGGTCCTGCACGTCGAGACCTTCGTCGCGGCCCTGGACACGCGGGTGTCCGAGCCGCAGCAGCCCGCCGCCGGCGGCGCCGCCGCCGATGCCGACGAGCGGATACCGGAGATGCCCGCCATCGTCGAGGTCTGCCGCCGCATGCGCACGATCGCCGAGATAGCGGCGCTGCTGAAGCTGCCGCTTGGCGTGGTCCGCGTCCTGGTCAGCGACCTCGCCGACCAGGGGAAGGTCCGCGTCTACGGAACCGGGCACGGCCCCGGCCGCCCCGACCGCGCACTGCTCGAAAGGGTGCTCAGTGGCCTTCGCCGTCTGTGAAACCGCCCTCGGCGACGATCCCGTCCAGCCCTGGCAGTACGACCGCTCCCGGTCCCCCGTCGCCGTCAAGGTGCTGGTGGCGGGCGGCTTCGGCGTCGGGAAGACCACCTTCGTCTCGTCCGTCTCCGAGATCGCCCCGCTGCGCACCGAGGCGGTGATGACCGAGGCCAGCATCCCCACCGACGACCTGTCGGCGACGCCGGAGAAGAACACCACCACCGTCGCGATGGACTTCGGCCGCGTCACCCTCGCCGACGACCTCGTGCTGTACGTGTACGGGACCCCCGGCCAGGAGCGGTTCTGGTTCATGTGGGACGACCTGGTCCGCGGCGCCGTCGGCGGCATCGTCATGGCCGACACGCGCCGGCTGCGCGACTGCTTCCCGGCCCTCGACTACTTCGAGAGCTGCGGGCTGCCGTACGCGGTGGCCGTCAACCACTTCGAGGACTCGCAGTCGTACGAGCCCGAGGACGTGCGCGAGGCGCTGACCATCCCGCCCCGCGTACCCGTGCTGATCATGGACGCGCGGCGCCGGGAGACGGTCGTCGAATCGCTGACGACGCTGGTCGGCCACGCCCTCGACGCCACGCCCGAGTAGCGGCCCCGCCCCACCCCCGTACCCCTGAAACGAGAACGTGAGATGCGCAAGATACTCGTCGTGGGCGCCGGCCAGTCCGGTCTCCAGCTCGCCATCGGCCTCCAGGCCAAGGGGTACGAGGTCACCCTCATGTCCAACCGGACCGCGGACGAGATCCGCACCGGGCGGATCATGTCGACGCAGGTCATGTTCGACACGGCGCTCCGGCACGAGCGCGACCTCGGCCTCAACTACTGGGAGCGGCACACCCCGCGCATCGAGGGCGTCGGCGTCTCGGTCACCGGCCCCGACGGCAGCCGCGCCGTGGACTGGCTGGGCCGGCTCAAGGCGTACGCGCAGTCGGTCGACCAGCGGGTGAAGATGGCCGGCTGGCTCGACACCTTCGTACAGCGCGGCGGCCAGCTGGTCGTCCACGGCGCGTCCGTCGCCGACCTGGACTACTTCTCCCGCGTCTACGACCTGGTGCTGGTCGCGGCGGGCAAGGGCGAGCTCGTGTCGATGTTCGGCCGGGACGCGGCACGCTCCCCGTACGGCACGCCGCAGCGCGCGCTGGCCGTCTCGTACGTGAACGGGCTCGAACCGCGCCCCGAGCACCCGGGCACCGAGGCCGTGCGCTGCAACCTGGTCCCCGGCGTCGGCGAGCTGTTCATCATGCCCGCGCTGACCACGTCGGGACGGGCCGACATCCTGTTCTGGGAGGGGCTCCCGGGCGGGCCGCTGGACGTGTTCCGCGGCGTGAACGATCCTGCCGAACACCTCAAGCTCACCCTGGCCCTGATGGAGAAGTACACGCCCTGGGAGCACGCTCGGGCGGCGAAGTGCGAGCTGACGGACGCGGGCGGCACCCTCGCCGGCCGGTACGCGCCGGTCGTCCGCAACCCGATCGGCCGGCTGCCGGGCGGCGGGGTGGTGCTCGGCGTGGCGGACGTCGTCGTCGCGAACGACCCGATCACGGGGCAGGGGTCGAACTCGGCCGCGAAGTGCGCGGCCTCCTATCTGTCGTCGATCCTGATGCACGGTGACAAGCCGTTCGACGAGGCGTGGATGAAGGCCACGTTCGACACGTACTGGTTCGCGACCGGCAAGCCGGTGACCCAGTGGACGAACGCGATGCTGGCCCCGCCGCCGGAGCACGTGCTGAACCTGATCGGGGCGGCCGGGCGGCACCAGCCGGTGGCGGACCGGTTCGCCAACGGCTTCGACAACCCGGCCGACTTCGACGCGTTCTTCTACGACGCCGAGGACGCGGCGGACTACCTCGCCGAGGTGGAGTCGTCCGCGGACTCCCCTGCGCCGGTCGGAGCCTCGGCCGACGCGTAGCCGGCATCGTCCCCGTCCCCGTCTCCGTCTCCGTCCCCGTCGTCGTCCGCTGCTGACGCGGCTGCGGCGCCGAGCAGCGGCGGCGGGCTGTAGGAGGCCAGCGGAACCCCGCCCGGATCCGGGCGGACCGCCCCGAGCAGCGGGTTCGCCGCGATGGGCGACACCTTGACGGCGGCTCCGGGACGCGGGGCCTGGACCACCATCCCGTCACCGATGTACAGGGCCACATGGGTGGCGGTGGGGAAGTACACCACCAGGTCCCCCGGCCGCAGCCGGTCCAGCGCCACCTTCGGCAGCTGCGCCCACTGCTCCTGGCTGGTGCGCGGGATCGCCCGGCCGGCATGCGCCCACGCCTGCGAGGTCAGCCCGGAGCAGTCGAAGGCCCCCGGCCCCTCCGCCCCCCACACGTACGGCTTGCCGATCTGCGCGGTGGCGTAGGCCAGGGCCGCGCTCCCGGCCTCCGACGGCGTACGCGTACGGGCCGCGGGGGCGCCCAGCCGGCCGGAGGCCAGCAGCTTCCGCTGCGCGGCGGCGGTGTCCGCGGCCTCGCGGGCCCCGACCTCGGCGAGCCGGCCCGCGGAGAGCGCGGACAGCATCCGCTCGACCTCCCGGAGGCGGAGGTCGGCCTCCTCCTTCAGCCGCTTCGTGCGGGCGGCCCCCGCCTGCTGCGCGTCCAGCGCCCTGCGGGCGGCCGTCGCGAGGTCGTCGGCCCGCCGCTCGCCGCGGGCGAGGCGGCCCAGGATGCCGGCCTGCCGGGTGCTCTCCCGTTCGGTCAGCCGGCGCTGGTCCTGGGCGGCCCGCAGATCACCGGTGAGCAGCATCCGGGCGTACGGGGACAGGCCCCGGGCCCCCTGATACTGCTCGCGGGCGATCCGCCCGGCCGCGGCCCGCTCCGCGCCGAGCGCGGCCCGCGCCCGGCTGAGCTCCGTGCCGAGCCGCCGCTCCTCCTCCTGGCGGGCCTTGAGCACGGCCTCGTTGGCGTTGTAGGCCTCGGCGGCCTCCTCGGCCTGCCGGTAGAGCCCCTGAAGCCGGGTGAGCAACCCCCCGACGGAGTCGACCACCCCCTTCCCCGGAGCCGAGGCCACCGCCCCCGCCTTCCCCGCACCTCCGGCGGCGGTCCCCTCGGCCGAGGCACTCGGGGCGGCCTCGCCGACCGCTGAGGCGGAAGCACTCGGGCCGCCCCCGGCATCGGCGGCGGCATCGGTGGCGGCAGCGGCGGAATCATCGGTGGTGACATCGGCGGTGGTCTCGTCCGCGCCACGCCGGGCGTTGCCGGCGGTCCTGCGCCCGGCTCCGGCGTCGGCGGTGGCCTTGCCCGAGGCGCTGCGGGCAGCCTGCCCCGAGTCCTCGCCGACGGCCCCGGGCTTGGCCGCGGCCGTGGCCGTGGCCCCGACACGACCGGCGGCCCCGCCTCCAGCGCCGACGGCGCCCCCGGAGACAGCGGCCGTGGCACCAGGCGTGACCTCGGGGGCCGCTCGGGGGGTGACCTCGGCGGTGGCACCGGGGGTGACCTCGGCCGTGGCACTGGCCGTGGCACTGGCCGTGGCACTGGCCGTGGCACTGGGCGTGGCCTCGGCGGTGGCACGGGGCAGCGGCTCGGCGTGGGGAGTGGGCAGCGGCCCGGCGGCGAGGAACAGGGCGGCGACACCGGCGGCGTGGAGCAGGCGGCGTGACATGGGATCACCTCCGGCCGCCGATGCTGCCACGCAAGATATGACAAACACCCTGATCCGCTGCGGCCCTGCCGCCCCGCTCACCCTCCCGGCGGTACCCGGCACCCCGAGCAGCCCACGCAGAACAAGGCGCGCCCGCACGACTCCGGCACCGGCTTCGCGGGCGGGGGAGATCGGCGCGCGAACCGGGTCAGGGATTCAGGAGGCGGGACTTGGCTGCGGAGAACTCCTCGGGGGTCAGGAGCCCCTCACGGGCAAGGGCGGCGAGCTGCGTCAGATGGGCCGTGAGGTCGGCCCCGGTCTCCGGAGCCGCCGACTCGGGCGACGGCCCCGCGACGCCGCCGCCCGCGGCGCGCGGCGGCGCGGTGGCGGCCGGTTCCGCCTCCGCCTCCGCACCCGCACCCGCCTCCACCTCCGCAGCTCCGGCGGCGCCACCGGCTTCGGCCGAGCCGCCTGCCCCGGCCCACCCGGCCGGCGGCGCCGGCGCGGCGGTCTCGGCCGGGCCGGCGGTGGGCGGTGGCGCCGCGGCTCCGGTGTCGTGCTGCGCGATCCACGCCGGCATCTGGGCCACGTCCCAGACGTAGGCTCCGCGTGCCAGGCTCCCCCGCAGCAGCGGCCGTCCCGCGGGGCGGCGTGCCGGGTGGACGACGGGGCCGACGGGGCGGATGAACATCAGGCCACCCCCAGTCGTTCCGCCGGGATCCGGACCGAGCCCGCGATCCGGCCGCCGGCCGCCCGTACGGCGATGGCGGCGTCCTCGGCCCACACGTGCTCCACCACGAGGAGGAGCGCGCAGCTGCCGCGTTCGAGCAGGTCGGCGGCTTCTTTCACGTCTTCCGGGCCGATCAGCCGGGCTGCTTCTCGGTGGGCGAGGAGGCCCTGGAGTTCGACGAACTCGTCGAACTCCGCGGCCAGCACCTCGCCGCCGGCGGTCTTGGTGGCCACCAGCCCGTCGATGAGCCGCACGTTCCCGGTCTTCCGCAATCCCAGCACCGCCTCGACCGCCGGCACCCGCAGCTGCTCCTCCGGGAAGGCGAGGACGATGAACTCCACAGGTCCCATGTACCGCCGCTCCCACTCCTGACCGATTCTGACGATTCTTCGGCACCCTATGACATAAGCGGACATGTCACCCGTTCACTTGCTACGTTTCCCGTATGACCGCTCTGACGGCTGAGGTGGCGGGGGAGCCCTTCCCGTACCTGCCCCCCGGCGTCCGTCCGCCCCGGCGCGGGGGAGCCGAGCTGGCGCTCCTCCTCGGGGCCGTCCTCATCAGCGTCCTCGGCCACCTCTACGTCGGCTTCGCCGCCACCGGCCGGCTGCCCGGGACGGCCGCCCGCTATGCGGCCGGGCTCGGCTGCGCCGCCCTCCTCGCCCACCTCGCGGTCCGCCTCCGGGCCCCGTACGCCGACCCGGTGCTGCTGCCGATCGCCTTCCTGCTCAACGGGCTCGGCCTGGTCCTCATCCAGCGCCTCGACCTGGCCGGCCCGGCCGCGCACGCTGCCGCCGGGGGCCAGTTGCGCTGGTCCGCCCTCGGCATCGCCCTGTTCGTCCTGGTCGTCGCGGCCGTGCGCGACCACCGGGTGCTGCAGCGCTACGCGTACCTGTCGGTGGCGGTGGCCCTCGTGCTGCTCCTGGTCCCGGTCTTCTTCCCGGCGGTCAACGGGGCGCACATCTGGATCCGGTTCGCGGGATTCTCGTTCCAGCCGGGGGAGTTCGCGAAGATCCTGCTGGCCGTGTTCTTCGCGGCCTATCTCGCCGCGAACCGCACCGCCCTCGCCCTGACCGGCCGCCGCCTCTTCTGGCGGCTGCGGCTCCTGCCCGGCCGGGTCCTCGGCCCGATCCTCGCGATCTGGCTGCTGAGCGTCGGCGTGCTCGTCCTGGAGCGGGACCTCGGCACCTCCCTCCTCTTCTTCGGACTGTTCGTGATCATGCTGTTCACGGCCACCGGCCGGATCGGCTGGATCGCCATCGGGCTCGCCCTGGCCGCCGTGGGCGCGTACGCCGTCGGGAGCCTCGAACCGCATGTGCACGGCCGGGTGGACGACTGGCTGAATCCTTTTGCCTCCATCGACCGCGGCGAGGGCCCCGGCCAGCTCGCGCAGTCCCTCTTCGCGTTCGGCGCCGGCGGGCTTCTCGGCGCCGGACTCGGCCACGGCCAGTCCTTCCTCATCGGCTTCGCCGCCACGTCGGACTTCATCCTCGCCACCGCCGGCGAGGAGCTCGGCCTCGTCGGCCTCACCGCGATCCTGCTGCTCTACGGGATCCTCGTCGACCGCGGCTTCCGCGCCGGGCTCGCCCTGCGCGACTCCTTCGGTCGGCTGCTGGCCACCGGGCTCGCCTCCGTCGTCGCCCTCCAGGTGTTCGGCATCGCCGGGGGAGTGACCGGCCTGATCCCGCTGACCGGAATGGCCATGCCCTTCCTCGCCCAGGGCGGCTCCTCCGTCGTCACCAACTGGATCATCGTCGCGCTGCTGGTCCGGCTCAGCGACAGCGCCCGCAGACCGCGCCCGGCCGCCGTCCCGCGCGCCGGAGCGGGGGACGGTGCCGGAGCGGGCGCTGCCGCCGGGGAGGGCGCTGCCGCCGGAGAGGGGGGCGCCCGGTGATCCGCTACATCCGCTGGTGCGCGTGGTTCTGCGCACTGCTCCTCGCCGCCCTGCTGGCCAACGTGGTCCGGGTGCAGGTCTGGGAGGCCGCGGCCTACGGGGCCAACCCGGCCAACAAGCGCACCGCCGTCGCGCGGTACGCCCAGCCGCGCGGCGACATCCTGGTCGAGGGGCGGCCGGTCACCGGATCCCGGGACAGCGGCCAACTGCTGCGCCACGAACGGACGTACGCCGAGGGCCCGCTCTACGCGCCCGTCACCGGCTTCTCCTCCCAGACGTACGGCAGCAGCCTGCTGGAGCGCGCCGAGGACCCCGTCCTCGCCGGGACCGACCCGGGCCTGTCCGTCTTCCCGCTCTGGTACGACCTGTCCCGCGGCCGCCCCGACGGCGGCGACGCCGAGACCACCGTCCGGGCGGCCGCGCAGCGGGCCGGGTACACCGCGCTGGCGGGCAAGCGAGGCGCGGTGGCCGCGCTCGAACCCGCCACCGGGCGGATCCTCGCCCTGGTCAGCAGCCCCTCGTACGACCCGGGGGTGCTCTCCGGCACGGGCCCGGCCGTCACCGCGGCCTGGGCGCGGCTGAACGCGGACCCGGCCCGGCCGATGCTCAACCGGGCGCTGCGCGAGACGTACCCGCCCGGCTCCACGTTCAAGATCGTGACGGCGGCCGCGGCCCTCGACGCGGGCGTGGTCAAGGACGTGGACGCGCCGACCGGCACCCCCGACCCCTACCCGCTGCCGGGCACCCGCACCCTGCTGCCGAACGCGGGCACGGGCACGGACTGCCGGGACGCCTCCATGGCGGAGGCGGTGCAGTACTCCTGCAACACGGTGATGGCGAAGATCGGCGTACAGGTGGGGCTGCGGGGGATGGCGGAGGCGGCCGGCCGGTTCGGGTTCAACGACGACGGCCTGCGGGTGCCGGCCTGGGTGTCCCGGTCGACGTTCGACACCGACATGAGCCCCGACCAGCTCGCCCTGTCCTCGATCGGGCAGTTCAACACCAAGGCCACCCCGCTGCAGATGGCGATGGTGGCCGCGGCCGTCGCGGGCGGCGGCGAGGTCAGGACCCCGTACCTGGTGGAGCGCACCGCCCGGGCCGACGGGAGCCAGGTCCGGCGCACCGGCCGGCGCAGCCTCGGCCGCGCCATGAACCCGGCGACGGCGCTGCGGCTCCAGCAGCTGATGGTGAAGGCGGTCGAGGACGGGACCGGGCGCAACGCGGCCATCCCGGGCGCGCAGGTCGGCGGGAAGACGGGCACCGCCCAGCACGGCGTCGGCAACGCGGGCACCCCGTACGCCTGGTTCATCGGCTGGGCCAAGGCCGCGGACGCACCGCTGCCGGGGGTCGCGGTCGCGGTGGTCGTGGAGGACGCGGCGGGCGACCGCGGGCACATCAGCGGCAACAGCGCGGCGGCCCCGATCGCCCGCGCGGTAATGGAGGCGGCCCTACACGACGACAAAACACGGACGACCGCCCCCCGCACCCCATAAGGGCCGCGGGGAACTACGCCCGCGTACCCGCACTGCCCCGCGTACCGCCCGGCGGCCGGGCGATCCGTTCAGGCGCCCCGCTACCGGGCCCCGTAAGGGGCGCGGGGAACTGCGCGATCAGCCACAGCAAACCCGCAGCCCGCGTACCCGTACCGCCCGGCGGCCGGGCGGTACGTTCCGGTGCCCCGCTACCGGGCCCCGTAAGGGGGGCGGGAACTGCGCGACCAGCCACAGCCGGCCCGCAGCCCGCGTACCCGCACTGCCCCGCGGAGCGCCCGGCGGCCGGGCGGTGCGGTCGGCGTCCCGCTACCGCGCCCCGGGCCCCGACCCCGTACGGCCCGGCCCATCCCCGGCAGGGGTTCCGGCCCCCTCGGCGATGGCGGCGGCGACCTCCGCCACCCGCGCCGCCTCCTCGGCCGCGAACCGCCGGCGGTCGAGGGTCTCGGCGACTTCCTCGTCCTGGCTCATCAGCAGGTCCAGGTTGGAGTCGCCCATCTCGAAGACCCCCATGTCCAGGTAGGCCCTCTGCAGTCGCGGCCCCCACAGGCCGATGTCTTTCACGCAGGGCACGATCCGGCTGAAGAGCAGCCTGCGGAACAGGTGCAGGAACTCCGACTGTTCGGTGAACTGCAGCGCCTCCTGCCGCGGGATGCCGAAGTTCTCCAGTACGTCCACCCCGCGCAGCCGGTCCCGCATGAGGTGGCAGCCTTCGATCACGAACTCCTCGCGTTCGCGCAGCTCTGCGTCGGTGAGCTGCCGGTAGTAGTCGCGCAGTGCCATCCGTCCGAACGCCACGTGCCGTGCCTCGTCCTGCATCACGTACGCCAGGATCTGTTTCGGCAGCGGTTTGTCGGTCGTGTCGCGGATCATCCCGAAGGCGGCCAGCGCGAGCCCTTCGATGAGCACCTGCATCCCCAGGTAGGGCATGTCCCAGCGGGCGTCGCGCAGGGTGTCTCCGAGCAGTCCCTGCAGGCTGTTGTTGATGGGGTAGAGCAGGCCGATCTTCTCGTGCAGGAAGCGGCCGAAGACCTCGGCGTGCCGGGCTTCGTCCATGGTCTGCGTGGCGGAGTAGAACTTGGCGTCCAGGTCCGGGACGGACTCCACGATGCGTGCCGCGCAGATCATGGCGCCCTGTTCGCCGTGCAGGAACTGGCTGAAGTTCCAGGAGGCGTAGTGGCGGCGCAGCTCGCCCTTGTCGTGTTCGGTGAGTTTCGGCCAGTAGCGGGTGCCGTGGAGGGTGAGGGCCTCGTCCGGGGTGCCGAGCGGGTTGTGCGGGTCGACGGGCAGGTCCCAGTCGATGCGCTTTGCGCCGTCCCACTGTTTGTCTTTGCCCTTCTGGTAGAGCGCGAGGAGCCGTTCGCGGCCCTCCGCGTATTCCCAGTTGAAGCGGGCGGTGCCGGTGGCCGGGATCTGCCAGACGTCCTCGTCCGGGACTGCGGTGTAGAGATCGTGCGTCGACACTGACGCCCCCTCGCCTCGCGTACTGCCGTGCAGGACAGGATCGTTGGCAATGTCACACGTTGGTAGACGCGCAGTCAACAAGTGACGCGCAGGGGATTGACGGTCTTGCTGACAAGCAGTCTCATAACTGGTGACCGCACCGGGAGATCGCAGCCGTGACCCCAACCCACCCCGGAACAGGGCGAGGTGCCCCGCCATGACGACCACCACCGACCACACGGGCGACCGCACGAGCGACCCTTCGGGTGACCGCCGCCGAGTTCTCCAGGACGCCCTCGGCCTCCTCAAGGACCGCGAGGAGACCGCCGCCCGCCTCCTCGACTCCTCGGCCAAGCACTCCTTCGACCCCGACAAGGAGCTCGACTGGGACGCCCCGCTGGTCGACGGCGCGTACTACATGCCCCCCGAGCTGCTCTCCCTCTACGACACCCCGCTGTGGAAGCGGATGGGCGAGGAGCAGCGCGTCGAGCTGTCCCGCCACGAGGCCGCCTCGCTCGCCTCCCTCGGCATCTGGTTCGAGATCATCCTCATGCAGCTGCTGGTCCGGCACATCTACGACAAGCCCCTGACCAGCAATCACGTCCGCTACGCCCTCACCGAGATAGCCGACGAATGCCGGCACTCGATGATGTTCGCCCGCATGATCCAGAAGGTCGGCGCCCCCACCTACCCGGTCTCCCGCCTCAACCACAACCTCGCCCGCGTCCTCAAGACCGTCTCCACCACCCCCGGCTCCTTCGCCTGCACCCTGCTCGGCGAGGAGATCCTCGACTGGATGCAGCGCCTCACCTTCCCCGACGAGCGCATCCAGCCGCTGGTCCGCGGCATCACCCGGATCCACGTCGTCGAAGAGGCCCGGCACGTCCGCTACGCCCGCGAGGAACTCCGCCGCCAGATGCTCACCGCCCCGCGCTGGGAGCAGGAACTGACCCGGATCAGCTGCGGCGAGTCCGCACGCGTCTTCTCCCTCGCCTTCGTCAACCCCGCGGTGTACGAGAACGTGGGCCTCGACCGGCGCGAGGCCGTCGCCCAGGTCAAGGCCAGCGGCCACCGCCGCGAGGTCATGCAGACCGGCGCCAAGCGGCTCACCGACTTCCTCGACGACATCGGCGTTCTGCGCGGCGTCGGCCGCAGGCTCTGGCAGAGCTCGGGACTCCTCGCCTGAGGCGGGTGCCGTGCTGTGGGGCGTCGTCCCCGGGGGTGCCCGCCGTGCCGGGGGCGCTTGCCGCGCCGCGGTCCGGCGGCTGCACCGCGGCTGCTCTTGCGGCGGCTGCCTTGCCGGGGCGGCCACCCGCAGCCCCCCGCGGCCCCCGCCGCCCCCCCCGCGGCCCCCTGCGGTTGCCCCGTGGCGGCTACCCTGCGGGCATGACCGCACCCGCGTACCGCAGGCTGAGCGTCGAGGAACGGCGGGCACAGCTCCTCGACGCGGCGCTGTCGCTCTTCGCGCACCGGGCGCCGGAGGAGGTCTCCCTCGACGACGTCGCCGAGGCCGCCGGCGTCTCCCGGCCCCTCGTCTACCGCTACTTCCCCGGCGGCAAGCAGCAGCTGTACGAGGCCGCCCTGCGCTCGGCGGCCGACCTGCTGGACCAGTGCTTCGCCGTCCCCCGGACCGGCCCGCTGACCCTGCGGCTGGCCCGGGCCCTGGACCGCTACCTGGCCTTCGTCGACGAGCACGACACCGGCTTCGTCGCCCTCCTCCAGGGCGGCAGCGTCGTGGAAACCTCCCGCATGACGGCCACCGTCGACGGCATCCGCCGCGCCGCCGCCCGCGAGATCCTGCTCCACCTGTCCGTCCCCGCCCCCGGCCCGGGACCCCGGCTGCGCATGATGGTCCGCACCTGGATCACCGCCGTCGAAGCCGCCTCCCTGATATGGATCGACGAGGGCAAACAGCCCGACGCCGGCACCCTGCGGGACTGGCTGGTGGACCAGTTCATCGCCCTGCTCACCGCCACCGCCGCCACCGACCCCGAGACGGCGGCCGCGGCCCGGGCGGCCCTGGCCCTGGAAACCGCCGACGGCCCGGCCGGCGTCCTGGCGCGGCGCGTGATCCCGGTGGTCTCCGAGGCCGCCCACCTGCTGTGACACTGGAGGGGTGAGAAGCGAACCCACCCCCTTCGAGGGCGGCCCGATGGACGGCCGCACCCTGCCGATCCTCGTCGGCCCGACCGGGCACCCCCCGAAGTGGTACGAGATCCCGGTCCCGGCTCCGGACGGCGGCCCCCCGACGGTTCTGCTGTACGAGCGCGTGCCCGCGGGCTACACGAAGCGGCTGGGCCTCCAGAAGGGCTGGAAGTACGCGTACTCCCCGAACGGCGAGAAGCCCAGGCTCCGCTGGCCCTGGACCAAGCCCACCCCGCGGAAAACCCCGCCGACGGAGTAGGCCGCGCCCGGCCCTGGCGGTGGGCGGGCCGCGCCGGCCTTCCGACGGGTGGCGGTACTCCGGCAGTCGTTCGACGGTCAGGCCGGTGGTCGGCCGATGTACGGACGTGACCTGCGGGAAGGGGTCATCTCGGGCCGGGGCGAGCTCTCGGCTGCCGGTCCGAGGGCGGTAGCCGAACCCCTCCGGACCGCGGAGCCGACCCGCGTGCGTGCAGACGGACGGGGTGGCCGCGCCGGCCATCCCGATGGGTGGGCTGCGCGGGCCCACCCGGCGGGGTGGGCAGCGCCCCGAAGGGGCGCGGGGAACTGCGCGACCGGCCGCGGCCGGGCCGCAGACGACCGCCGGGCCGAGCGCTCAGCGCCGTCCGTCTTGTGCGCCCGGTTCGCCGGGAATGCCCGGCGGGGTCTTCGGGAGGGTCAGGGTTGCCAGGGCGCCGCCGTCCTCGGCGTTGTGGAACTCCAGCCGGGCCCCGATCACCTCCGCCTGCCCCGCCGCGATCGTCAGGCCCAGCCCGTGCCCGCCGGAGCCCCCGCTGCGGAACCGCTCCGGTCCGTGCTCCAGCAGGTAGCCGGGGAAGCCGTCCCCGTGGTCCCGGACCGTCACCACCGGCCCGTCCACCGTCAGCACGACCGGGGTCCGGCCGTGCCGGTGCGCGTTGGCCACCACGTTGCCCAGCACCCGCTCCAGCCGCCGCCGGTCCGTCTCGACGTGCGCGTCCCGGACGACCACCACCTCCGTGTCCGTGCCGGATGCCCGCACCACCCGCCGGGCCAGCGGCGCCAGCTGGTGCAGGTCGCTCTCCACCACCTCGCTGCCGGTGTCCAGCCGCGAGATCTCCAGCAGGTCCTCGGTCAGCCCCCGCATCGTCCGCACCCGCTCCTGCACCAGCTGCGTCGCCCGCCCCTCCGGCAGCAGCTCCGACGCCGCCTGCAGCCCGGTCAGCGGGGTCCGCAGCTCGTGCGCGACGTCCGCCGTGAACCGCTGCTCGCGCAGCAGCTTCGCCTGCAGGGTCCCGGCCATCGTGTCCAGCGCCGCCGCCACCGTCGCCACCTCGTCCTGGTGGCGCGCGGGGTCCTTCGTCCGCGGGTCGTCGACCCGCGCGTCCAGGTCGCCCTGGGTGATCCGCCGGGCCACGGTCGCCGTCTGGTGCAGCCGCCGCGTCACCCGGGTCACCGCGAAGGCGCCGAGCAGCAGCGTCCCGCCGATCGCCAGCACCGAGGAGCCGATGATCGCCTTGTCGAGCCCGCTGATCGTCCGCGCGCCCTGCGCATGGTCGACGTACGTGGCCAGGGCCTTCCCGTCCGCCGGCGCCGCCGCCCACATCACCGGCCGGTCCTCGTCCAGCATCGTCCCGCGCCGCCCGCTCACCGCCAGCTGCCGCAGCGGCGGCGGCAGCCCCGCCGGATCCAGCCCCGCATCGGGCGGGAGGGGCTCGCCCGCCTCGTAGTCCCGTACCACGCCCTGCAGCTTGTCCAGCGCCTTCTCCCGCGCCGTGGACACGGTCTGCCGCGTCACCTCCACGTGGACGAGCACGCCCAGCGCGGCGGCCAGCGCACAGCACATCACGACGATGAAGCACGCCGACTTCCAGGTCAGCGACGCCGTCCACGCGGGGGCTCTCATGCCGGCCGCCCCTGCGGCCCCTGCGGCTCCTGCGGCTCCTGCGGCGAAGCCTGTGGCACGCGGACGATGTGCTCCCGCGTCGGCAGCATCGTCCGCTCCTTGGAGTCCCAGGACCACGCGGTGATCAGCTCGTAGCCCGGATTGCCGCTCGGCACCCGCAGGATCACGTCCTGCCCGGCGAGCTCCACCCCCACCACGGACTCCGTCGTCGCCATGATCCGGTTGAGGAGCCCGTTCCGGTCCGCCGTGTACACGCGTACGGACATCTTCCCGTCGGGCATGTCGATCCCGACGATCAGCTCGTCCCGCCCGTTCCCGGTCAGGTCCCGGTAGTACGGCGTCAGCACCGGGCACGCCTTCGCCGGCTCCCTCCCGCAGGCCGCGACCGCAGCCGCGGTCTCCGGCGGTACATCGGCGCTCCCCGCTGCCACCTCGGCCTTGACCAGCGCGACCGGGTCGACCCCGTGCACGTTCTGACCCCGGACGGGCGGCAGCCCCGGCACGTACACCGGGGGCACGCCCCCCGGATCGGCGGGCGGTACGGTCGCCCCCCGGCGGCCCGGCCACAGCTGCACGGGCCCGCTCGCGGTCGGCGTGGGCCCCGCGCTGACCAGGCCCCCGCTCTCACCGCACCCGGCGGCCAGCAGCACGGCCACCGGCAGGAGCGCCGCGCGCAGGACAGATGCCCTCACGGCCCCGGGACCTCCTCTCCGCGGTACGACCGCACGGAGAGATATGCCCCGCTTCCGGAAATATCCTCCCGGAATCAGCCGTCGGTACGCCCGCGCCGCAGCATCGCGTACCCGAGGCCGGCGGCCCCCACCGCCGCGATGCCGCCGCCCGCGGCCAGCAGCAGCACCCCGTCCCCGGGCTCGTCGGCCAGCGTGTCCAGGTGGAGCACACCCGTGTCGGGTGCGGCGAGGACGACCCCGTCCCGGGTGCCCGTCTTGTGGCCGTCGGGGGTGTGGCCGGAGGGCGTGCGTCCGTCCGGCGCGCGCCCGGTGCCGGACCGCGGGTCGCCGACCCAGGACGTGATCCGGCCGTCGGACCGCAGGTCGGCGTGGAGCGCCCCGCCGCCGATCTCGACCGCGCCGTCCCCGCTGTCCAGGGTCGCCGCCCTGGCGCCGTCACCGCCGAGGATGTCGGCCTGGTACACGCCGTCCGCAACCCGGTAGACCTCGGCCCGGGACACCCCGTCCGCGAGGGCCACCCGCTTGACCAGCGTCCGTGCCGCCGACGCGGCCGGCACGCCCTCGGCGAGGGCCGCGGCCGCGGGCAGCACCAGCAGACCTCCCGCGCACGCGCTCACGGCGGCGACGCGGACCAGGGTGCGGACACGGACGATGCTCACGCGGACCTCCTTCGTCATCACCCCCAACCTAGGAGCCCGCCGTTGCGGTACCGCGATGAGCGTGTAACAGGAACCCGGCAGACTCCCGTAGAAGCCGTTACGCGACCGAGAACTCCCCACGGGGGATTGCCCCCGGGCGCACGCCCTGCTCCCATGGACCCGGGGGTGACGTCCATGACGCCCGTGCGCGGACTCACAGTGCTGCCGAGCGGCCGCCCCGGCCGCGGCCGGCTCTACGTGAACCTGCCCGACGGCCAGGCCGTGGCCTGGTACGACCGGCAGGCCAACCGGATCAGCATGCTCGCCGAGCAGCACCGCGAAGCCGTACTCGCGGCCCTGCGGCCGTACCTGACCGGCGCCTGGACGGTCGGCCCGCCGCCCGTCCCCACCCGTGCGGAACTGCACCGCCTCGCCCTCCCGCCCGACGAGGACCTCGCCCCGAACCGCCCGGGCGAAATCCTGCTCGGCGAACTCGCCCACGGCTCCGCGGGCACCCGCACCCGACACCGGCTGCGCCAGGAACTCCTCGCCCAGCAGCGCATCGGCGGCCTCCTCGACGCCCTCGAAGCGGATGGCTGGCGCGTCCTGCACTGCATTCCGTTACGCACCCTGGGCCCCCTCGACCACCTCCTGATCGGCCCCGCCGGCATCTTCTGCATCCGCAGCATCCCAGGCCGCCGCCAACGCGCGGTCGTCGGCGACCTCCTCCTCGGCGTGGGCCGCGCCGACCCCCGCCCCGACCCCCGCTGGATCCGCCGCGCGGCCTCCGCCGCCACCCGCGCCCTGGGCGCCCCGGCCACTCCCTCACTCGCCCTGGTCGACGCCTCCCGCGTCGAGGTGGCCCCCACGGTCCGCGACATCCGCGTCCTCGAACCGGAAACCGCCTCCGCCGCCCTCGCCTCGTCCCCGCCCGGCCTCAAACCACCGGACGTCGAAGCCCTGTTCGCCCTGGCGCGCGATGCGCGTACGTGGCAGCGCCGCTGACCGGCCGACGGCCGCACCCTCTCGGGGGCGGTTTACGCGGAGGCCCGCTTTCGCGTCGTCGCCTTCTTCGCGGTCGCCGTCTTCTTGGCCGTCTCCTTGGCGCCTGCGGCCGTCTTGGCCGACCTGGCGGTCTTCGCCGTCTTGGTCGTTTTGGCCGTCTTGGCCGTCTTCGCCGTCGACTTGGTCCCGGTCGGCGCGGCCGTGGACTTTCCGGCCCCCGTCGCCTTCTTCGCGGTGGCCGTCGACGCGGTCGACTTCTTCCCGCCCACCGCCTTCGGCGCGGCCGGAGCCCGCTTGCGTGCCGGGGGCCGGCGGATCGGTGTCACCTCGGCCTCGTCGGCCTCGCCGGCCTCGGCCGCGCCCTCGTCCCCGCCGGTCCGGGACGCCTTCGCGGCCCGTACGCTCTTCTCCAGGGCCGCCATCAGGTCGATCACCTTGCCGCCGGCCGGTTCCACCTCCGCCTCCGACGGCGGCTCGAAGGCGCCCTCCGCCTTCGCCTCGATCATCGCCTCGACCGCCTCGCGGTACTCGTCGGTGAGGGACGCCATGTCCACCTCGCCCAGCGTCGCCATCAGCGCGTCCGCCAGGTCCAGCTCTGCCTCCCGTACCGACACCGAGGCCTCGGGGGCGACCCCTTCCGGCTCGCGGATCTCGTCCGGCCACAGCAGGCCGTGCATGGCGATGACGTCGCCGACGACCCGCAGCATGCCGAGCCGCTCCCGCCCGCGCAGCGCGTACTTGGCGATCGCGACCCGGTGGCTGCGCTTGAGCGCCTCGCGGAGCAGGGTGTACGGCTTGGCGGCCGTGGCCCCGTTCGCCGCCAGGTAGTACGCGGAGTCCATCTGGAGGGGATCGATCTCGTCCGCCGGCACGAACGACACGATCTCGATCGTTTTCGCCGTGGCGATCGGCAGCCGGGCCAGGTCCTCGTCCGTGATCGGGATGATCGAGCCGTCCGCCTCCTCGTAGCCCTTGCCGATCTCGGCGCTCGCCACCTCCTCGCCGTCCAGCTCGCACACCTTGCGGTAGCGGATGCGGCCGCCGTCGTCCAGGTGGATCTGGCGGAAGGAGATGGAGTGGCTCTCGGTTGCGTTCACCAGCTTGATCGGGATGCTGACCAGGCCGAAGGAGATGGCCCCGTTCCAGATGGATCGCACGGTTCCTCCCGTTTCGTGGCAGTCTCATCGTATGACGCCGATCACGATGGTGGAGGGGCGCCGCATCTCGCTCAGCAACCTGGACAAGGTCCTCTACCCCGAGACCGGTTTCACCAAGGGCGAGGTGCTGCACTACTACGCCACCGCCGCCGTTCCGCTCCTGGCCCACATCCATGACCGGCCGGTGTCGTTCCTGCGCTATCCCGACGGGCCGGAGGGGCAGCTGTTCTTCACGAAGAACCCGCCGCCCGGTACGCCCGCGTGGGTGAAGACCGCCGCCGTACCGCGGTCGGACGACCCCTCGGCCGAGCAGGTGGTCGTCTCCGATCTGCCGTCGCTGATGTGGGCGGCCAACCTGGTGGTCGAGTTCCACACCCCGCAGTGGCCGGCGGGCAGCCCTGCCGTCGCCGACCGGCTGATCCTCGACCTGGACCCCGGTGCGCCCGCCACCGTCGTCGAGTGCTGCGGCGTCGCGCTCTGGCTGCGCGAGCGGCTCGCCGCCGACGGGCTGTCCGCGTACCCCAAGACCTCCGGGGCGAAAGGGCTGCACCTGGCCGTGCCGCTGGAGCCGACCCCGTCCGAGGCCGTGTCGGCGTACGCGAAGACACTGGCCCAAGAGGCCGAGCGCGAGCTCGCCGACCTCGTCGTGCACCGCATGGCCAAGTCCCTGCGCCCCGGCAAGGTCTTCGTCGACCACAGCCAGAACTCCGCCGCCAAGACCACCGCCGCGCCCTACACCCTGCGCGCACGGGCCCGGGAAACGGTCTCCGCCCCGGTCTCCTGGGCCGAGGTCGAGGCCTGCCGGGTCCCGTCCGACCTGGTCTTCCTCGCCGACGACATCCCGCCGAGGGTCGAGCGTGACGGCGACCTGTTCGCGCCGCTCCTGGACCCGGAGCGCGCCCGCCGTCTTCCCGGGGCCGGGCCGTGATCCAGGTGGCCCTCGCGGCCTCCGTACGGACCCTGCCGCGCGGGACGGGCCTGGCCTACGAGCCGAAGTTCGACGGGCACCGGCTGGTGGTCGTCGTCCGTACGCCCGGGGACGTGCTGCTCCAGGCGCGCTCGGGCCGCATCGTGACCAGGGCCTTTCCCGATCTGGTCGCCGCGGCGCGCCGGCTGCCCGCCGATACCGTCCTCGACGGGGAGGTCGTGGTGTGGCACGGGGGGCGCACCGACTTCGCCCTCGTCCAGCGGCGGGCGGCGGCCGCCACCGCCGCCAGGGCCGCCGCCCTCGCCCGGAGCCTGCCGGCCTCGTACGCCGCCTTCGACGTCCTCGAACTGGCCGGCGAGGACGTGCGCGGGCAGCCGTACGAGCGGCGCCGGGCCCTCCTGGTGGACCTGCTGTCCCCGCTCGGCCCGCCGCTCCAGCCGGTCCCGATGACCACCGACCCGGACGTGGCCGAGACCTGGTACGAGACCCTCCCCGCCAGCGGCATCGAGGGCCTGGTCGTCAAACGGCTGGACCAGGCGTACCCGGCGGGCCGCCGCGGCTGGCAGAAGCTGCGGCACACCGAGGTGCGGGACGCGGCGGTGATCGGCTACACCGGCACGGCGCGCCGCCCCCGGGCGCTGGTGCTGGTGCTGCCGGGCGAGGACGAGACGCCGCTGGTGTCGAGCCCGCTGACGGCCGCGCAGCGGGCGGAACTGTCGGCGGAGCTGGCCCGGCGGGCGGAGGAGGCCGCGGAGGCTGCGGAGGCCACGGCCACGGCGATCGGGATCGGGATCGGCGAGGTCCCGTACCACCCCCTGGACCCGCCCCTGGTCGCCGAGGCCCGGCACACCTCGACCCGGCACCCGCCGCCCGAGGTGCTCAGACTCCGCACAGACGCCTGACCTGCGCCGCGGGCAGACGGCGCAGGCCAGAGACGGGTGAGTGAGGGGGAGTGCGAGGGGGAGGGGGCGGGTGCCCGGGGCGGTCAGGCGTGGGCGCCGCGTCCCGCGTTCGGAGGCGAGCCGGGCTGGGGGTGCGGTCCGGGGCCCTTGGGGTGCTCGTAGCCGGACTCGCGCCGCCTGCGGACCTCGTCGGGGTGGGTGGACTCGGTGTCGCCGAAGTTCCCGTAGCCCTGCATCTCGTGGGGGCGCAGGCCGCCTTCGGGGATCTCCAGCTGGTCGCGCTCCTCGCGCACCTCGTGGACCGCTCCGCCCTCGGGCAGGTGGGGCTGGCTCTCGGGGGTGGGCGGCGGGGGCTCCTTGGCCCGGACGCGCTGGCCCAGCTTGAAGCCGGCGAGCAGGAACCCGGCGATCAGGATGCCCACGAAGAAGAACCACGCGATGCTGCCGAGGGTCGCGTCGACCGCGAGGTAGCTCAGTGTCGTGTTCATACAGGTCATATTCCCGGCTTTGGTCGGGATTCGCCCGATAAGAGGCAGAAATATGGGTGCCGCGCGACTGCCGGCCGGTGCTGCGGGTAGGCGAACAGCAGCCCGGACCGGAAGGAGGGGGTCAGGCCATGCCCCGCGGATCCTCCCCCAAGCGTGAACGCCAGTACGAACACATCAAGGAGGGTGCCGAGGAGCGCGGCGTCCCCGAGGAAGAGGCCAAGGAGATCGCCGCCCGGACGGTCAACAAGGAGCGGGCCCGCGCCGGCGAGTCCGAGACCGCGAGCCGCCTCTCCCTGGAGGACATGTCCTCCTCGCGCCGCGGCGGCCTGCGCTCCCACTCGGGCGCGCAGGGCCCCACGCACGCGCAGCTCTACGAGGAGGCCAGGCAGCGCAACATCCGCGGCCGCTCGGAGATGACCAAGGCCCAGCTCAAGCGCGCCCTCGGCAAGTGACGCGCCCCGCCCCGCAGGGGCGCGGGGAACCGCGCGACCAGCCACCACCGGCCCGCAGACGACCGCCGGACCGCCGCGGCACCTCCCGCGGAGCGCCCGGCGCAGCAGCTACCGAAGCGGCCCGCCCGACTCCCGCAGCCCCGGCACCCCGGGCGCCCCCGGCACCCCCCGCGCCTCGTGCCCGCTGAGCACCGCCAGGATCTCGGCGCAGATGGCGAGCGCCGTCTCCGCCGACGTGCGGGCGCCCAGGTCGAGCCCGATCGGCCCGTGCACCCGCGCCACCTCCGCCTCCGCGACCCCGGCCGCCTCCAGCCCCTCGCGCCGCCGGGCCGTGGTCTTCCGCGAGCCCAGCGCCCCCACGTACGGGATCCCGAGCGCGAGCGCCGCCCGCAGCGTCGGCACGTCGAACTCCGGATCGTGGCTGAGCACCACCAGGCAGGCCGCGTCCCGCCGCGCCGCCAGCAGCTTCTCCGCGTCCGCGACGGCGGCGACGTACTCCGCACCCCACCCCAGCAGCCGCGCCTGGGCCCCGATCAGCTGAGCGAGCTCCCCGGACTCCGGCCCGCCGACCACGACGTGCGGCGCCGACGGGTACGCCTCCACGAGCACCAGCCCCGAATCCCCGTACACCGCGTCCCGCCCGGGCCGACGCGTGGCCAGCAGCTCACCGGCCCGCCGCCCGGCCTCGCCGGCGGGGGAGTCGACGGCCCGGACCACCTCGCTCACCGCCCGGTCGGCCCGCTCGTTCAGCCGGGTCACGAGCGCCACCCCGACCCCCTCGGCCAGCAGCTCCCACCACTCGGCCGGCACCGCCGCCAGCGGCTGCAGCAGGATCTCCGCCCGGCCCCCGCAGGTCAGCCGCGCCTCGGCCGCCTCCTCCGCCCCGACCGACACCTCGCACACCCGGGCGGTGGCCCCGGGCGGCCACGCCCCGGCCTCCGCCACCAGCTCGGCATCGAACACACCCCCGTACAGCGATCCGGCGCACTCCCCGCGCGCGTCCAGCAGCAGCGCCCCGGCCGGGTCCCGCGGCCCGAACCCCTGCTCGGCCACCGGCCGCGCCAGAAAACCCGCCCGGCCCTCGGCCGCCCACCGCCGCGCCGTCTCCACCAGTCCGCGCATCGCGCCGCCCCATCCTCGTCGTGGCCCCGCCGCCAACCTGTGCACGCCCCCCACCCCTACCCACCCTCGTACGGATCACCGGGACCACTTGCACAAACGCCCCCGATGAGTTCCTCTCGAAGAAGGGGCGAATCGAACGCCAAGACGAGGCGGCGAGACCAGGTGCTCTTCACCGACCGCGACGACGCGGGACGACGACTCGCCGAGGCCCTCCGGAAGTACGAGCCGGAGAACCCCGTGGTGCTGGGCCTGCCCCGGGGCGGCGTGCCGGTCGCCTTCCACGTGGCCCACGCCCTCCGCGCCCCCCTCGATGTGATCGTGGTGCGCAAGCTCGGGGTCCCGTACCAGCGCGAGCTCGCCTTCGGCGCGATCGGTGAGGGCGGCGTACGCGTCATCAGCGACGACATCGTCCGCCGCGGCCGCATCACCCCGCAGGACATCGCCGAGGTGGAGGCCGCGGAACAGGAGGAACTGGCCCGTCAGGCCCACCGCTTCCGGGCCGGCCGCTCCCGCGTCCCCCTGCGCGCCCGTACGGCGATCCTGGTCGACGACGGCATCGCCACCGGCGCCACGGCCGCCGCCGCCTGCGCGGTCGTACGGGCACAGGGCGCGGCCAAGGTGGTGATGGCGGCCCCGGTGGCCCCGCCGGACGCCGCGGCCCGCCTGGCGGAGGCCGCCGACGACGTGGTCTTCCTGGCCACGCCGGCCGGATTCTCCGCCGTGGGCCAGTGGTACCACGACTTCTCCCAGACCCCCGACGAGGAGGTCATCGCCCTCCTGACCCGCGCGGCCGCCTGGGAGGCGACGCCCCACAACCCCCCGAAGGCACCGCCATGAGCCCATCCACAACGACCATCGACGTCGTGATCGACGCGGCGGGCTTTACCCTCCCCGGGGAACTCACCCTCCCGCCGGACGCCCGCGCAGTCGTGGTCTTCGCCCACGGCTCCGGCAGCAGCCGCCACAGCCCCCGCAACCGCCAGGTCGCCTCGGCCCTCAACCGCGCCGGCCTGGGCACCCTCCTCTTCGACCTCCTCACCCCGGCCGAGGAGCAGACCCGCGCCCACGTCTTCGACATCCCCACCCTGTCGGCCCGCCTCACCGACACCACGACCTGGCTCCACACCCGCACCCCGACCCTCGACCTGGCCTACTTCGGCGCCAGCACAGGAGCCGCGGCAGCCCTCACGTCAGCGTCACTGCCGGACTCCCCGGTCTACGCGGTGGTCTCCCGAGGCGGCCGCCCCGACCTGGCGACCTCCCTCCCCACGGTCCGCGCCCCTACCCTCCTCATCGTCGGCGGCGACGACACCCAGGTCCTCGCCCTGAACCGCGAGGCCCAGGCCCGACTCCGCTGCGAGAACCGCCTGGAGGTCATCGAGGACGCCACCCACCTCTTCGAGGAACCGGGCGCCCTGGAAGAGGTAGCCACCCTGGCCACGACCTGGCTGACCACCCACCTCCCCACCCCCTGAGACGTCCGCGGCGGGAGGCGGAAAGGAGGATGCCGGCTGGGGCGACTGGAGCACCAGGATGAAGATGAACCTGCTCGTCATGGGCGCCGACGGGGGTGACCTGAACGACGCATCGCGCCACATGAAGCACTACCTGGACAACACGGGTACCCCCATGGAGCTCCCGGTCGACAAGATGCTCACCGACAACAAGGGCTTCCGGAACCACGTGGACCAGGTGTGTATGGGCCCCACCACTGCCCGCACCAGTGGGCTGCAACTTCCCGCACTCTCCTGTGCCACGCACGCGAGGACCACCTACAGGTCGAGCTCGTGCGCCATCGGCACGCACTCCGAGTGCGCCCATTCGTCTCCCGCCACAGCACCGGTCGGCATCCCGGTGATCTACGAGGCCTGCGACTGCTCCTGCCGCACCACGGACGACGCGCCGGAACCGCGGCAGGCGAACCAGTGAGCGGACGAGCCCCCAGCGGCTCTCTCGCCGCCAACGTTGAGATCACATCGATCACCGTGCAGAGGGGCGACGTCATCCGGATCGGGGGCCAGTCGTGCCGGGTAGCCGACCTCGTCCAACCCCCCGCCGGTGCGAAGCGACTGCTCTTCGAGACGGGCGAGGCGCTGACGAGGCACGCCCAGGCCCAAGTCATCGCCCTTCAGGTGATGAGGAAGTGGTGACCCACCCCGTGCCCTCCCGCCGCCACGCCATCGCCGGCCGATTCCTCCGCAGCTCGTGAGCATCCTGCGCGAGCACCTTGACACCTTCGGGACTGCCAAGGACGGGCGGCTCTTCTTCAGCGAGGGTGGGGGAGTGGTGTCGTCGTCCACCTACTACCGGGCCTGGCAGGAGGCGCGGGTGCTGGCCCTGCCGCCGGCCACCGCTGCCTCACCGCTCGCCCACGGCCGTACGACCTGAGGCACTCGGCGCTGTCCACGTGGCTCAACGCCGGTGTCGACCCCACCGAGGTCGCCGAGCGCGCCGGCAGCAGCGTGGAGGTGCTGCTCAGTCGGTACGCGAAGTGCCTCGACGGGCGCCAGGAGGTGGGCAACCTTCGGATCGAGGATCTGCTGCGCGAGTACGAGTGATCGCGAGTGGGTGGCGATACGCTGCGAGGCCCCTGGACCTGTCCGGGGGCCTTCGGCGTTCCTGGGGCTGACCTGGGGCGATGCGCCAAGATCCTGTCCATGAATAGTCCACAGCCGCTGACAATACGGGTGCACACGGCGGCAGTTGGCTGCACATACGCGAAGACCCCGTCTCAGCGAAGTTGCTGATGGCGGGGTCTTTGGGCACTTCCTGCGAAGTGCCCCCGGCAGGATTCGAACCTGCGCACACGGCTCCGGAGGCCGTTGCTCTATCCCCTGAGCTACGGGGGCGTGTCGTTCGCTGTGCGGCGACGGGTTGAACACTACCAGCTTCCGCGGGGTGATCAGAAACCGTTTCGCGAGGAGGGGTGCCCGGGTCGCCCGGACGGGGTGGAAGTGGCAAAAACCCGGACGCGGGGGCGTGCGCGGACCTACTCTCGAGTTGTGCCAGGCGCCTCGGGTCGGGTTCTTGTTGTCGACGACAACAAGGTCATCCGGCAGCTGATCAAGGTCAATCTCGAGCTGGAGGGCTTCGAGGTCGTGACCGCGAGCGATGGTGCCGAGTGTCTGGACGTCGTGCACGAGGTGGCTCCCGATGTGATCACGCTGGACGTGGTCATGCCACGGCTGGACGGGTTCGGGGCCGCCGCGCAGCTCAAGGCCGATCCGCGGACGCGCCATCTGCCCGTCGCCATCGTCAGCGCCTGTACGCAGCACGAGGTGGAGAACGGGATCGAGGCCGGGGTCGACGCGTTCATCGCCAAGCCCTTCGAGCCCGCCGAGCTGGTGCAGGTCGTGCGCAGGCTCGTCGAACGGCGCGATCGGGAAGGGCGTGAAGGGGCTCCCGCCGGGAGGGGGAGGGGCTGACCCCCGGCACCCCTCTGTTCACATCGCGAAACCGTTCGCGTGAGCGTGGGGTGTCTCCCCTAGGCTGGGTTCCGTGACGCCCGCCGATCTCACCCGCACCGTCGTGCGCGCCGTGCGCTGCGCCGTCGACGACGGGGAGCTGCCCGCGCATGCCGCGGTGCCCGCGCGGGTGGTCGTCGAGCGGACCCGCCCCGGTGGGGTGGGGGAGTACGCCACGCCCGTCGCCTTCCAGGTCGCCAAGGCCGCCGGCTGTGCGTCCGGCGAGGTGGCCCGGGTGCTGGCCGGGCGGCTGGGCGCCGAGACCGGGATCGCCCGTGTCGAGGTCACCGGCGCAGGTTTCTTGAACTTCGTGCTGGAGGAGCGGTCCTCCGTCGATGTGGTGCGGGACGTGCTGCGCCTCGTCCCCGCCGTCCCCCCCGTCTCCGTTGTCCCTGCTCCTGCCGACGGCGAGTTGCGTGCTGTCGTCGTCGGGCGGGCCGTCGGGCGGATTTTGGTGAGTCAGGGGATCTCCGGTGGGGAGCCGCTGCCGAACGTTGCGCCCGTTGCGCGGCGGGACGGGGACGTCGTCGCGCGGTTCGGGGGCGACGCCGCCGTCTGGGCCATGCTGTGCGTGCCTGCTCGTGAGACGCCGAGTTTCAGTGGTTCGCTGCTCGTGCAGGACGAGTCCAGTGAGTTCTTCCGGGTTCGGTACGCGCATGCGTGTGCGGTCGCGCTGGTGCGCAATGCCCGGCTGCTCGGGTTCGGGTCCGAGTTGCTGCCCGGCCCGCACGGCGACGGCGCCGGGTTGTTGCGTGTGCTCGCCGATCATCCGCTCGTGCTCGAAGCCGCCGCGCACCACCGTGCGCCCGAGCGGCTGGTCCGGCACCTCGTCGAGCTGGCCGACGCGCTGCTCGACTTCCAGTACTGCGTCCTGCCCAAGGGGGACGAGAAACCCTCGGCCGCCCACCGCGCCCGGCTCGCCCTTGCCGAAGCCGCCGGGACGGTGCTGGCCGGCGGCCTGGCCCTGCTCGGCATCCACGCACCCGACTGCCTGTGATCCGCGAAGAGAGATACCGATGAGCCGTTCCGCCCACCCCGCCGGCCCCCGCCACGCCGATGTCCTGTCCGAGGGCCACTACACGCCGCCGCCCGCCGACCTGAACGCCCTCGACGAGAAGGTGTGGTCCCGGACCGTCCGACGGAACGACGACGGCGTCGTGAGTGTGGGCGGGGTCGAGGTCACGCGGCTTGCCGAGGAGTTCGGGACCCCGGCTTATTTCCTCGACGAGGAGGACTTCCGGGCCCGGTGCCGGGCCTGGGCCCACGCCTTCGGGGCGGACGCCGATGTGTTCTATGCAGGCAAGGCGTTCCTCTCCAAGGCCGTCGTGAAGTGGCTCAAGGAAGAGGGGCTGAACCTGGACGTGTGCTCCGGCGGGGAGCTGGCCACCGCCCTCGCCGCCGGGATGCCCGCCGCGCGCATCGCGTTCCACGGCAACAACAAGTCCGTGGCGGAGATCACCCGCGCCGTCGAGGCCGGCGTCGGGCGGATCGTCCTCGACTCCTTCCAGGAGATCGCCCGCGTCGCGCACATCGCCCGCGAGCTGGGCGTACGCCAGCCCGTGCAGATCCGGGTGACGGTGGGCGTCGAGGCGCACACCCACGAGTTCATCGCCACCGCCCACGAGGACCAGAAGTTCGGCATCGCCGTCGCCGACGGTTCGGCGGCCGAGGCCGTGCGCCGCGCCCTCGGGCACGACTCGCTGGAGCTGCTCGGCGTCCACTCCCACATCGGCTCGCAGATCTTCGACATGGCCGGCTTCGAGGTCTCCGCCCGCCGCGTGGTCCGCCTGCTGGCCGCCGTACGCGACGAGCACGGCATCGAGCTGCCCGAGATCGACCTCGGCGGCGGCCTCGGCATCGCCTACACCTCCTCCGACGACCCGCGCGAGCCCCAGGAGATCGCCAAGGCCCTGCAGGAGATCGTCTCCCGCGAGTGCGAGGCGGCCGGGCTGCGCGCGCCCCGCATCTCCGTCGAGCCGGGCCGCGCCATCGTCGGCCCGACCGCGTTCACCCTCTACGAGGTCGGCACGATCAAGCCGCTGCAGGGGCTGCGCACGTACGTGTCCGTGGACGGCGGCATGTCCGACAACATCCGCACTGCCCTCTACGACGCCGAGTACTCCGTCACCCTCGTCTCCCGCACCTCGGACGCCGAGCCGGTGCTCGCCCGCGTCGTCGGCAAGCACTGCGAGAGCGGTGACATCGTGGTCAAGGACGCC
This sequence comes from Streptomyces sp. NPDC090445, assembly GCF_044769385.1. Taxonomy (NCBI): domain Bacteria; kingdom Bacillati; phylum Actinomycetota; class Actinomycetes; order Kitasatosporales; family Streptomycetaceae; genus Streptomyces; species Streptomyces sp. NPDC090445. The sequence goes on from NZ_JBIVXV010000014.1 coordinate 176,220, forward strand.
TACCTGCCGGCCGACCTGGCCCCCGGCGACCTGATCGCCGTACCCGCCACCGGGGCGTACTGCCGCTCCATGGCGAGCAACTACAACCATGCGCTCCGCCCGCCCGTCGTCGCCGTGCGCGACGGGGCGGCGCGGGTGATCGTCCGGCGCGAGACGGAGGAAGATCTCCTGCGTCTCGACCTCGGATGATGGAATAGCTGTCTCATCCAATGGACCGAGGATGGAAACTTGTGTCCATTGGGTGAGACTGGTTCAAACCCGGCGCGCAATACCGCCCGCCGGGAACCGAAGAAAGATCGAAAGGCGTAGGTCGAATGATGCGTACGCGTCCGCTGAAGGTGGCGCTGCTGGGCTGTGGAGTGGTCGGCTCAGAGGTGGCGCGCATCATGACGACGCACGCCGACGATCTGACGGCCAGGATCGGCGCGCCCGTCGAGCTGGCGGGCGTCGCCGTGCGCCGTCCCTCCAAGGTGCGCGAGGGCATCGACCCCGCGCTGATCACCACCGACGCGACCGCCCTGCTCAAACGGGGTGACATCGACGTCGCCATCGAGGTCATCGGCGGCATCGAGCCGGCCCGCGGCCTCATCACCACCGCCTTCGACCACGGCATCTCCGTCGTCTCGGCGAACAAGGCACTCCTCGCCCAGGACGGCGCCGCCCTGCACGCGGCCGCCGAGCAGGCCGGGCTGGACCTCTACTACGAGGCCGCCGTCGCCGGCGCCATCCCGCTGATCCGCCCGCTGCGCGAGTCCCTCGCCGGCGACAAGATCAACCGGGTGATGGGCATCGTCAACGGCACGACGAACTTCATCCTCGACAAGATGGACTCCACCGGCGCCGGCTACCAGGAGGCCCTCGACGAGGCCACCGCCCTGGGCTACGCCGAGGCCGACCCGACCGCCGACGTCGAGGGCTACGACGCCGCCGCCAAGGCCGCCATCCTGGCCGGGATCGCCTTCCACACCCGGGTGCGGCTGGACGACGTCCACCGCGAGGGGATGACCGAGGTCAGCGCTGCGGACTTCGCCTCCGCCAAGCGCATGGGCTGCACCATCAAGCTGCTCGCGATCTGCGAGCGGGCCGCCGACGGCGGGTCCGTCACGGCGCGCGTGCACCCGGCGATGATCCCGCTCAGCCACCCGCTCGCCTCCGTCCGCGAGGCGTACAACGCCGTCTTCGTCGAGGCGGAGGCCGCCGGGCGGCTCATGTTCTACGGGCCCGGCGCGGGCGGTTCGCCGACCGCCTCGGCGGTCCTGGGCGACCTCGTCGCCGTCTGCCGGAACAAGCTCGCCGAGGCAACGGGGCCCGGCGAGTCGGCGTACACCCAGCTGCCGGTCAGCCCCATGGGGGACGTCGTCACCCGCTACCACATCAGCCTCGATGTGGCGGACAAGCCGGGCGTCCTCGCCCAGGTGGCGACGGTCTTCGCGGAGCACGGCGTGTCGATCGACACCGTCCGGCAGCAGGGCAAGGACGGCGAGGCCTCCCTCGTCGTCGTCACCCACCGCGCACCCGACGCCGCCCTCTCCGGGACCGTCGAGGCGCTGCGGAAGCTGGACACCGTCCGCGGTGTCGCCAGCATCATGCGTGTTGAAGGGGAGTAAGGACCCATGAGCAGCAATCGCACCCACCAGTGGCGCGGCATCATCGAGGAGTACCGGGACCGGCTGCCGGTCACGGAGACGACGCCGGTGGTGACGCTCCGCGAGGGTGGTACTCCCCTCGTGCCCGCGCAGGTCCTGTCCGAGCGCACGGGCTGCGAGGTGCACCTCAAGGTCGAGGGCGCGAACCCCACCGGGTCTTTCAAGGACCGCGGCATGACCATGGCGATCACCAAGGCCAAGGAGGACGGCGCCAAGGCCGTCATCTGCGCCTCCACGGGCAACACCTCGGCCTCGGCGGCCGCGTACGCGGTGCGCGCCGGGATGGTGTCCGCCGTCCTCGTGCCCCGCGGGAAGATCGCGCTCGGCAAGATGGGCCAGGCCCTCGTGCACGGCGCGAAGATCCTGCAGGTGGACGGCAATTTCGACGACTGTCTCGACCTGGCCCGCGCGCTCTCCGACAACTACCCGGTGGCGCTGGTCAATTCCGTCAACCCGGTGCGCATCGAGGGTCAGAAGACGGCCGCGTTCGAGATCGTCGACGCGCTCGGCGACGCCCCCGACGTCCACGTGCTGCCCGTCGGCAACGCCGGCAACATCACGGCGTACTGGAGGGGCTTCAAGGAGTACAAGGCAGACGGCCTGGCCTCCCGTACGCCCCGCGTGTGGGGTTTCCAGGCGTCCGGTTCCGCGCCCATCGTGCGCGGCGAGGTCGTCAAGGAGCCGCAGACCATCGCCACCGCGATCCGCATCGGCAACCCGGCCTCGTGGGAGCACGCGCTCGCCGCGCGCGACGAGTCGGGCGGTTTCATCGACGAGGTGACGGACCGTCAGATCCTCGCGGCCTACCGCCTGTTGGCCGCGCAGGAGGGCGTCTTCGTCGAGCCCGCCTCGGCCGCCTCGGTCGCCGGCCTGCTCAAGGCCGCCGAGCTGGGCCTGGTCGACCCCGGCCAGAAGATCGTGTGCACGGTCACCGGCAACGGCCTGAAGGACCCCGACTGGGCGGTCGCCGGAGCCCCGCAGCCCGTCACCGTCCCGGTGGACGCCGAAGCCGCGGCCGTCCGCCTCGGCCTGGTCTGACCCGCCGTCCGCCGCGGTCCGGCCGACACCGGCCGGGCCGTGGCGGGGCCGCCGGCGGGGTGGCGCCGATGCGCCGTCACGGTGCCGCGGCGCCGCCGAAGCCCCGGCGGTCCGCGCCGAGTTGCCGGATTCCGACTCCTTCCGCGGACTTCCCGGGCCTTCCCGGGTTTTCCCGAGCCTTCCGGGGCCTTCCCGGCCGTTCCGGATCCGCTCCGGACGCCTCGCGGAATCCGGCAACTCGGGTCGTACGACGGCAAAACGCAACCGAATCCGGGGTCCGGGACGCGACACGCATCGTGCGCCTCCTGTGCGCCCTATGTCGCGGGAGAACCTTCCTTCGATACGCTGTACTGACATCCACCACCGCGCATATGACCGCGGTGCTGCCCCGAGGGCCCCCGGGTGTCGTACCTTCTCCAGTACATTCACAGCGAACTTCTCGCAGAGTCACAAGGAGTGTCATCGGACGATGGCCGGTCCAGCGTTCCGCGCCGCCGCCGTACGGGTGCGCGTCCCCGCCAGCAGTGCCAACCTCGGCCCGGGCTTCGACGCCTTCGGTCTGGCCCTGGGGCTCTACGACGACGTGGTCGTCCGCGTGGCCGACTCCGGCCTGGACATCGACATCGCGGGCGAGGGCGCCGACACCCTCCCGCGGGACGAGAGCCACCTGCTCGTACGCTCCATGCGCACCGCGTTCGACCTGCTGGGCGGTCAGCCGCGCGGCCTGGAGGTCGTCTGCGCCAACCGCATCCCGCACGGCCGCGGCCTCGGCTCCTCCTCCGCCGCCATCTGCGCCGGCATCGTCGCCGCGCGCGCCGTCACCATAGGCGGCGAGGCCAGGCTCGACGACACGGCCCTGCTGGAACTGGCCACCGAGATCGAGGGCCACCCCGACAACGTCGCCGCCTGCCTGCTCGGCGGCTTCACCCTGGCCTGGATGGACGGCGGCAGCGCCAAGGCCATCCGCATGGAGCCCTCCGACTCCGTCGTTCCGGTGGTCTTCGTCCCCGCCAAGCCCGTCCTCACGGAGACCGCGCGCGGCCTGCTGCCGCGCACCGTCCCGCACGTGGACGCGGCCGTCAACGCGGGCCGTGCGGCCCTCCTCGTGGAAGCCCTGACCAGGCGCCCCGAGCTGCTGCTGCCGGCCACCGAAGACCGGCTCCACCAGGAGTACCGGTCCCCGGCGATGCCCGAGAGCGTGGCACTCGTCAACCGACTGCGGGCGGACGGCATCCCCGCGGTCATCTCCGGCGCGGGCCCCACGGTCCTCGCGCTGGCCGAAGGCGGCGCGGCCGACAAGGTCGCGCAGCTCGCGGGCGGGGGATGGGCGGCCAACCGGCTGGCCCTCGACGCCGCGGGCGCGAGCGTACTTCCGCTGGGAACCCAGGGCGGCTAGGCCGTACGGGCCGGTCGGCCAAGGGGCGGGCGGCCAGGGCAGGCCGCCCGCGCGGATGGCGCGATTGCCGGTGATTGAGAGGGGGAATATCTGTTGGATCCGGTAGTGTTACTCTCAAGTGCGCAGCCGAAGCCGCCTTGGCTCGGCGCTCAGTGTCCCCATCCGGGACCACCTTTCTTCCGGGAGCCTCCCCGACTGCTCTGATCACCTCCGGCAGTTTCGAGCACGCTCCGGAATCGGAATCGGCGTGAATTTCCCACGCTTCCAGCTCGGGGGCCTCTCGCCGGAACCACTTATGCACGTTTCTCTCCGCCGTACTTCTACCGGCGGACAACCGCCCCGGCTCAGTCCATACACCTAGGACTGCTGCCGGACAGCACAACCGGTCGCCGAGCCAGACAGGCCGACGTCCGCTCCAGGGAAGGACCCTTCGTGAGCGACACCACCGATCTGATGGGCGCTGCCGACACCTCTGTCGACACCAGCGCTCCCGCCGCGGCCTCCGCGCCCAAGCGACGCCGCTCCGGCACCGGCCTCGAAGGCATGGTCCTGGCCGAGCTGCAGCAGGTCGCGTCGGGCCTCGGCATCAGGGGCACCGCGCGCATGCGCAAGAGCCAGCTGATCGAGGTCATCAAGGAGGCGCAGGCCGGCGGCAGCACCGCCAAGGCCGCGGCACCCGCCGCCGACGCCGCCGAGGCCAAGCCGAAGCGCCGCGCCACCAGCAAGGCCCGCACGGGCGAGGCCGCCGCGGCGCCCGCCGAGAAGTCCGCCCCGGCGCAGATCGAGATCCCGGGCCAGCCGGCCGGGGGCACCGCCCGCACGAGCGAAGCCGAGCGCGCCGCAGAGGAGGCCCCGGCCGGCGAGCGCCGCCGCCGCCGTGCCACCGCCCCCTCCGGCAGCCCGGAGAACGCGGCCGCCGCCACCGTGACCGTCGAGGCCAAGGCCGAGACCGCCACGGCCGCCGCGCCCGCCGAGACCAAGGCCGAAGCCACCACCGCCGTCTCCGCGCCCGCCCAGGGCGGCCAGGAGGGCGAGGGCCGCGGCCGCCGCGACCGCCGCGAGCGCGGGGAGCGCGGGGAGCGCCAGCGCGACCGCCGCGAGCGCGGTGCCAAGGCCGACGAGCAGGGCCAGGGCGCCCAGGGCGGCCAGGGCGGCCAGGGCCAGGGCGGCGGCCGGGGCGACCGCGACCGCCAGCAGGGCGACCGCGACCGCCAGCAGGGCGGCCGGGGCCAGGGCCAGCAGGGTGGTCAGCAGGGCCGCCAGGACGCCGGTCCGCAGGACGACTTCGACGACGAGGGCGGCCGTCGCGGCCGTCGCGGCCGCTACCGCGACCGCCGTGGCCGTCGCGGCCGTGACGAGTTCGCCCCGGGCGAGCCGCAGGTCGCCGACGACGACGTCCTGATCCCCGTCGCGGGCATCCTCGACATCCTCGACAACTACGCGTTCATCCGGACCTCGGGCTACCTGCCCGGCCCCAACGACGTGTACGTCTCCCTCGCCCAGGTCCGCAAGGCGGGTCTGCGCAAGGGCGACCACATCACCGGTGCCGTGCGCCAGCCCAAGGACGGCGAGCGCCGCGAGAAGTTCAACGCGCTCGTGCGCCTGGACTCCACCAACGGCATGGCGCCCGAATCCGGCCGCGGCCGCCCGGAGTTCCAGAAGCTGACCCCGCTCTACCCGCAGGACCGGCTCCGCCTGGAGACCGACCCGGGCGTGCTGACGACGCGCATCATCGACCTGGTGTCGCCGATCGGCAAGGGCCAGCGCGGCCTGATCGTGGCCCCGCCGAAGACCGGCAAGACCATGATCATGCAGGCGATCGCCAACGCGATCACCACGAACAACCCCGAGTGCCACCTGATGGTCGTCCTCGTCGACGAGCGTCCGGAAGAGGTCACCGACATGCAGCGGTCGGTCAAGGGCGAGGTCATCTCCTCGACCTTCGACCGCCCGGCCGAGGACCACACCACCGTTGCCGAGCTGGCCATCGAGCGCGCCAAGCGCCTCGTCGAGCTCGGCCACGACGTGGTCGTCCTGCTGGACTCCATCACCCGTCTGGGCCGCGCGTACAACCTCGCGGCGCCCGCCTCCGGCCGCATCCTGTCCGGTGGTGTCGACTCGACCGCGCTGTACCCGCCGAAGCGCTTCTTCGGTGCCGCGCGCAACATCGAGGACGGCGGCTCGCTGACCATCCTGGCCACCGCGCTGGTCGACACCGGCTCGCGCATGGACGAGGTGATCTTCGAGGAGTTCAAGGGCACCGGCAACATGGAGCTCAAGCTCGACCGGAAGCTCGCCGACAAGCGCATCTTCCCGGCCGTCGACGTCGACCCGTCGGGCACCCGCAAGGAGGAGATCCTCCTCAACAGCGAGGAGCTCTCCATCGTCTGGAAGCTGCGCCGGGTGCTGCACGCGCTCGACTCGCAGCAGGCCATCGAGCTCCTGCTCGACAAGATGAAGCAGACGAAGTCGAACGCCGAGTTCCTGATGCAGATCGCCAAGACGACCCCGTCGGGCAAGAACGACGACTGACGCCGTCACGGCATCCCACCGGGACCGCCCCCACCGCAGCCGCGGCGGGGGCGGTCCCGCGTTCGCCGCCCGTACGGGGCCTTCCGGAGCCGGTACGGGCACGACCGGGCACGACCGGGCACGGCTGGGCACGCCCCGGCGCGGGAGCCTCCGTACGGCGGCAGGCGCGGCCCCTGCGGCCCCGTACGGCCCTTCCGGCGCTGCTGCCCCGCCCGGCCCCGGAACCCGGTGCGACCTTCGCCACATCCGCGACCTGCGGGGGCCCGGCGGGCCGGTCCGTGGAACCCGCGGAGGCGTTCCCCCGTCTGTGTCAGCGGGCGGGCGGGGGTAGCCCGAGGCCGGACGGACGGCCGGGCCCGCGCCCAGGACTGAGGAGAGCATGAGCGAGGAGAGCAGGGGCGAGGGGCGGCGTGCCGCCGCGGACCGGCGCCAGGGCGGGCCGGCGAAGCGGAAGGCCCTGTCCATAGCCGCCTGGAGCGCGGCCGGCGTGGTTCTCCTCGGCGGGGCGGGACTCGGCTGGTTCTACTTCAAGATCAACGGAAATCTGAAGACGGTCGACATCGACCAGGCGCTCGGCGCCGACCGCCCCCAGAACGTGAACAACGGCTCGATGGACATCCTCGTCCTCGGCTCCGACTCGCGCGCCGGCGCGAACGGCGACTACGGCCGCGACGACGGCGGCTCCGCACGCTCCGACACCGCGATGATCGTCCACCTGTACGAGGGCCACAAGAAGGCCACCGTCGTGTCGATCCCGCGCGACACCATGGTCAACCGCCCCTCGTGCACCACGAGCAACGGCAAGACCGACCGCGGCAGCACGCGCGCGCAGTTCAACGAGTCGTTCACCATCGGCGGGGCGGCCTGCGCGGTCAAGACCGTCGAGAAGATGTCGGGGATCCGCATGGACCACTACATCGAGGTCGACTTCACGGGCTTCAAGAAGATCATCGACAACCTCGGCGGCGTCGAGGTGACCACCACCAAGCCGATCAAGGACGACGGCAGCCACCTCAACCTGGCGGCCGGCACCAACCGCCTCAACGGCGAGCAGGCCCTCGGCCTGGTCCGCACCCGCAAGAGCGTCGGCGACGGCAGCGACCTCGGCCGAATACAGCTCCAGCAGGCCTTCATGAAGGCCCTGATCAAGCAGGTCAAGAGCATCGGCATCTTCGACAACCCCAAGCGGCTGCTCGACCTCGCCGACACCGGCACCAAGGCGCTCACCACCGACAAGTCGCTCGGCGACGTGAAGTCCCTCATGGGCTTCGCCCAGAGCCTGCAGGGCATCGACGCCCAGAACATGCAGATGATCACCCTGCCGGTGGCCCCGGACCGCTACGACCCGAACCGCGTCGCGCCGCTCACCAAGGAGTCCAAGATGGTCTGGGACGCCCTCCTGGCCGAGCAGCCGGTCCCCGCCGAGGCCACCGCGAACTCCGCCGGCGACAAGAGCCCGGCCGGCGACATCGTCCGCTAGCGGAATAGATGCCGGGCCCTCCTGGTTGAGGAGGTCGTTCCCGGAATTTTGACAGGCAGCCCGGTCCTGGCAGACTGGTCTGTCGGCCCCGGTTCACGCACGCGGCAATTCGGCCCCTGCGACCCGGCGCCCTCCCGAATCTAGGAGACACCTTGAAGCGCGATGTTCACCCCGAGTACGTCGAGACCCAGGTCAGCTGCACCTGCGGCGCGTCGTTCACCACCCGTAGCACCCTGACCGAGGGCACCATCCGTGCCGAGGTCTGCTCCGAGTGCCACCCGTTCTACACGGGCAAGCAGAAGATCCTCGACACCGGTGGCCGTGTCGCCCGCTTCGAGGCCCGCTTCGGCAAGGCTGCCGGCTCGAAGTAGCGAGCCCACGGCGCCGGACCCCGGCCGCACCCCGCTCACGCGGGCGCGGCCGGGCCGGCGCCTTTGTCGTCCCGCAGCCCTTTTTCGTACTTTTCACCCCAGGAGCCCCCGATGTTCGAGGCGGTCGAGGAACTGGTCGGCGAGCACGCCGACCTCGAGAAGAAGCTCGCCGACCCTTCGGTCTTCTCCGATCAGGCCAACGCGCGCAAGCTGAACAAGCGCTACGCGGAGCTGACCCCGATCATCGCCACCTACCGGGCGTGGAAGCAGTCGGCCGACGACATCGAGACGGCGAAGGAGTTCGCCGCCGACGACCCCGACTTCGCAGCCGAGGTCAAGGAGCTCACCGCGCACCGCGAGGAGCTCACCGAGAAGCTGCGCCTGCTGCTCGTCCCGCGCGACCCCAGCGACGACAAGGACGTGCTGCTGGAGATCAAGGCGGGCGCGGGCGGCGACGAGTCCGCCCTCTTCGCCGGCGACCTGCTGCGCATGTACCTGCGCTACGCCGAGCGCGTGGGCTGGAAGACCGAGATCATCGACTCCACCGAGTCCGAGCTCGGCGGCTACAAGGACGTCCAGGTCTCCGTCCGCACCAAGGGCGGCAACGGCGCCACCGAGCCCGGCCAGGGCGTGTGGGCCCGCCTGAAGTACGAGGGCGGCGTGCACCGCGTCCAGCGCGTCCCGGCCACCGAGTCCCAGGGCCGCATCCACACCTCCGCCGCCGGCGTGCTCGTCACCCCGGAGGCCGAGGAGGTCGAGGTCGAGATCAACCAGAACGACCTGCGCATCGACGTGTACCGGTCGTCCGGCCCCGGCGGCCAGTCCGTCAACACCACGGACTCCGCCGTCCGCATCACGCACCTGCCCACCGGCGTGGTCGCGTCCTGCCAGAACGAGAAGAGCCAGCTCCAGAACAAGGAGCAGGCCATGCGCATCCTGCGCTCCCGCCTGCTGGCCGCCGCCCAGGAGGCCGCCGAGCAGGAGGCCGCCGACGCCCGGCGCAGCCAGGTCCGCACCGTCGACCGGTCCGAGAAGATCCGTACGTACAACTTCCCGGAAAACCGGATCTCGGACCACCGGACCGGCTTCAAGGCGTACAACTTGGACCAGGTGCTCGACGGCGACCTCGACCCGGTCATCCAGTCGTGCGCCGACACGGACTCGGCCGCCAAGCTCGCGGCCGCGAACCCGAACTGACCCCCCTCCCCCCGTACGACAGCAAGCCCGGAGGACCAGCGTGAACTTGCTGCTTGCCGAGGTGGCCCAGGCCACCCAGCGGCTGGCCGCCGCAGGCGTGCCCTCACCGCGCTTCGACGCCGAGGAGCTCGCGGCCTTCGTCCACGGCGTCAAACGGGGGGAACTGCACCGCGTCAAGGACGCGGACTTCGACGCCCGCTACTGGGAGGCCGTCGCCCGCCGCGAGGCGCGCGAGCCGCTCCAGCACATCACCGGCCGCGCCTTCTTCCGGTACCTGGAGCTCCAGGTCGGGCCCGGGGTGTTCGTGCCCCGGCCCGAGACCGAGTCGGTCGTGGACTGGGCCATACAGGCCGTCCGGGCGATGGACGTCGTCGAGCCGCTGATCGTGGACCTGTGCACCGGGTCCGGAGCCATCGCCCTCGCCATGGCCCAAGAGGTGCCGCGTTCGCGCGTACACGCCGTGGAGCTGTCCGAGGACGCCCTGCGCTGGGCCCGCAAGAACGCAGAGGGCTCCCGGGTCACCGTCCACCAGGGCGACGCCCTGGAGGCCCTGCCCGAGCTCGACGGACAGGTCGACCTGGTGATCTCCAACCCGCCGTACATCCCGCTCACCGAGTGGGAGTACGTCGCCCCCGAGGCCCGCGACCACGACCCCGAGATGGCGCTCTTCTCCGGCGAGGACGGCCTCGACACCATCCGCGGCATCGAGCGGACCGCCCACCGGCTGCTGCGGCCCGGCGGCGTCGTCGTCGTCGAGCACGCCGACACCCAGGGCGGCCAGGTTCCGTGGATCTTCGCCGAGGAGCTGGGCTGGGCCGACGCCGCCGACCACCCCGACCTCAACAACCGCCCGCGCTTCGCGACCGCCCGCAAGGCACGCCCGTGAGCGCCCCCCTTCCCGCCACCCACCTGCTGCACGAGGAGGCCCGCTGATGGCCCGGCGATACGACTGCAACGACGCGACGGACCGCGCGACGGGCCTGCGTGAAGCCGCATCCGCCGTGCGCCGCGGCGAGCTGGTCGTGCTGCCCACCGACACCCTGTACGGGATCGGTGCGGACGCCTTCAGCGCGGAGGCCGTCGGCGACCTGCTCACCGCCAAGGGGCGCGGCCGGAGCATGCCCACCCCGGTGCTCATCGGCTCCCCGAACACCCTGCACGGCCTGGTCACGGACTTCTCCGAACAGGCCTGGGAGCTCGTCGACGCCTTCTGGCCGGGCGCGCTGACCCTCGTCGCCAAGCACCAGCCCTCGCTGGCCTGGGACCTGGGCGAGACCCGGGGCACGGTGGCCGTGCGCATGCCGCTGCACCCCGTCGCGATCGAGCTGCTGACCGAGGTCGGCCCGATGGCCGTGTCCTCCGCGAACCTGACCGGCCACCCGGCGCCCGAGGACTGCGACGCGGCGCGCGCCATGCTCGGCGACTCCGTCTCCGTGTACCTGGACGGCGGCCCCACCCCCGGCATCCAGCCGTCGTCGATCGTCGACGTCACCGGGAAGGTTCCCGTCCTGCTGCGCGAGGGCGCGCTGACCGCCGAGCAGCTGCGGGAGGTCGTACCCGACCTCGAGGTGGCCCCGTGAGCCCTCAGGGGCGTGGCATAGCCGGGGGGCAGCTCCCGCCCGCGGACGGCGCGGGCACCTTCCGCATCCTCCACGTCAGCACCGGCAACGTCTGCCGCTCGCCCATCACCGAGCGGCTGACCCGGCATGCGCTGGCCCACCGCCTGGGCGACATCCCGGCCAGCAGCCTGATCGTGGAGAGCGCCGGCACCTGGGGCCACGAGGGCGCCCCGATGGAGGCGAACGCGGCCGCCGTGCTCGCCGACTTCGGCGCGGACGCCTCCGGGTTCACCGGGCGCGAGCTGCTCGACGAGCACGTCATACGCGCCGACCTCGTCCTGACCGCCACCCGCGACCACCGGGCGCAGGTCATCTCCATGGGGCACTCGGCGGGCCTGCGCACCTTCACCCTGAAGGAGTTCACCCGCCTGGTGCGGGCGATAGACCCGGCGACGCTGCCGCCCCTGGACGACGGCGTCGTCGAACGCGCGCGGGCACTGGTACGGGCCGCGGCGGCCCTGCGCGGCTGGCTCCTGGCCCCCTCGCAGGACGCGGACGAGGTGCACGACCCGTACGGCGCCCCGATCACCTTCTTCCGCTCGATCGGCGACGAGATCAACCAGGCGCTGGACCCGGTCGTCACGGCCCTGACGGGCGTCGCGCCCCCGCGCTGACGCGGGCCCGCAGGGGCCTGGCGGGGGGCTGCGCGGGCCCGGCGGTGCCTTCCGGGCCCGGAGGGCCGTCCCGCAGGGGCGCGGCGGCCCCGGCGGGCCTACAGTGGCGGTACCCGGTATCGCCACTGGAGTCGCGCCATGAGCGTCATCACCCCGCCCCCGGACCTGCTGCGGCAGCAGGACCCGCAGATGGCCGACGTGCTCGCCGGGGAGGCGCAGCGGCAGGCCACCTCGCTGCAGCTGATCGCCGCCGAGAACTTCACCTCGCCCGCCGTCCTGGCGGCCCTCGGCTCGCCGCTCGCCAACAAGTACGCCGAGGGGTACCCGGGCAAGCGCTACCACGGCGGCTGCGAGTACGCCGACCTCGCCGAGCGGACCGCCGCGGAGCGGGCGCGGGCGCTGTTCGGGGTCGAGCACGCCAACGTGCAGCCGCACTCCGGCTCGGCCGCCGTCCTCGCCGCGTACGCCGCGCTGCTGCGGCCGGGCGACACCGTGCTGGCGATGGGGCTCGCGTACGGCGGGCACCTCACCCACGGCTCCCCGGCCAATTTCTCCGGCCGCTGGTTCGACTTCGTCGGCTACGGGGTCGACGCCGAGACGGGCCTGATCGACTACCACCAGGTGCAGCAGCTGGCGCGGGCGCACCGCCCCAAGGCCATCGTCTGCGGCTCGATCTCCTACCCGCGCCATCCCGAGTACTCGGTCTTCCGGGAGATCGCCGACGAGGTGGGGGCCTACCTCATCGCGGACGCCGCCCACCCGATCGGGCTCGTCGCCGGCGGGGCGGCGCCCAGCCCCGTCCCGTACGCCGACGTGGTGTGCGCGACCACCCACAAGGTGCTGCGCGGCCCCCGCGGCGGGATGGTCCTGTGCGGCGCGGAGTTCGCGGAGCGGATCGACCGGGCGGTGTTCCCGTTCACCCAGGGCGGCGCCCAGATGCACACCATCGCCGCCAAGGCAGTCGCCTTCGGCGAGGCGGCCCGGCCCGCGTTCACGACGTACGCCCACCGGGTGGTGGCCAACGCCCGCGTGTTGGCGGAGGCGCTGACGGCGCACGGCTTCGCCGTGACGACGGGCGGCACGGACACGCACCTGATCACCGCCGACCCGGCGCCCCTCGGCCTCGACGGCCCCACCGCCCGCGGGCGGCTCGCCGCGGCGGGGATCGTGCTGGACATCTGCGCCCTGCCGTACGGGGACCAGCGCGGGATCCGCCTGGGCACGGCGGCCGTGACCACCCAGGGCATGCGGGAGCCGGAGATGGCCCGGATCGCCGCGCTGTTCACGGCCGCGCTGCAGGGGGAAGCGGCGAAAACCCGCACGGAAGTGGCCGATCTGGCACACTCCTTTCCCCCTTACGGTGGGTAATCGGGGCAAGCAGGGCGTACCGCAACCGCTGTCGGGGTTCCTCGCGTCCTCGCCACCGGGGACATCGCAGCTAATGTGTGGGGCTGAGATGGCCGGCGATACATCTGGGGCAGCCCGTGCGTGAATATCTGCTGACGCTTTGCGTCACGGTGGCGGTGACCTACCTGCTCACCGGGCCCGTGCGCAGGTTCGCGATCGCGGCCGGCGCGATGCCGGAGATCCGCGCCCGCGACGTGCACCGCGAGCCCACTCCGCGGCTCGGCGGCATCGCCATGTTCGGCGGGCTGTGCGCGGGCCTGCTGGTCGCCGACCACCTGCCCAACCTCAACGGCGTCTTCGAGCTGTCGAACGAGCCGCGGGCCCTGCTGTCGGGGGCCGCGCTGATCTGGCTGATCGGCGTCCTGGACGACAAGTTCGAGATCGACGCGCTGATCAAGCTCGGCGCGCAGATGATCGCCGCCGGCGTGATGGTCATGCAGGGCCTGACCATGCTGTGGATCCCCGTCCCGTGGATCGGGACGGTCGCGCTCACCCAGTGGCAGGGCAACCTGCTCACGGTGGCCCTGGTGGTCGTCACCATCAACGCGGTGAACTTCGTGGACGGCCTCGACGGCCTGGCCGCCGGCATGGTGTGCATCGCCGCCGCGGCGTTCTTCCTCTACGCGTACCGGATCTGGTTCGGCTACGGGATCGAGGCGGCGGCGCCCGCGACCCTCTTCTCGGCGATCCTGATGGGCATGTGCCTGGGCTTCCTGCCGCACAACATGCATCCCGCCCGGATCTTCATGGGCGATTCCGGTTCGATGCTCATCGGCCTGGTCCTCGCCGCCGGCGCCATCTCGATCACCGGCCAGGTGGACCCGGACACGATGGCCCTCTTCGCGGGCGGCGAGCGCAACGCGACGCACGCGATGCTCCCGGTCTTCATCCCGCTGCTGCTGCCGCTGACGATCATCGCGATCCCGATGGCCGACCTGATCCTGGCCATCGTGCGGCGCACCTGGAAGGGCCAGTCGCCGTTCGCGGCGGACCGCGGGCACCTGCACCACCGACTGCTGGAACTCGGCCATTCCCACAGCCGCGCTGTCCTGATCATGTACTTCTGGTCCGGCCTGATCGCGTTCGGCGCGGTGGCCTATTCGGTGCACTCCGCTTCGATGTGGATCGTGCTCGTCATCGCGGCCCTGAGCGCCCTGGGCCTGGTCCTGCTGCTCCTGCCGCGCTTCAGGCCGCGCACCCCGCGCTGGGCGGAGTTCCTGGTCCCGCCGCGCTACCGGCACGCCGAGCGGGCCGCCGAGGCGGCCGCGCAGGACTCCTCGGGCCGCGAGCCGGAGCCGGCCCGGCGGATCGCGGTGGGTGTCTCGGGCGTCAACGGAGCGACCGCGGTGGGCCCCCGTTCGCGCTTCCCCGACCGGCGTAAGGCCGAAACGACGCGCTGACGCCGACGGAGCATGTCGGACATGGGGCGTCATTAGCACACAAGCCGAGGGCTTGTCGCGCACACACGGGCGCGTTCACACTCATGTGTGACAGTTGGCACACCCCCCAGGTAAAGCTCTCATCAAATAGTTTGTGATACCGTTCACTAAACCCGGCGACACAGCCGAAGGACCGTAATGCGACGGCTCTTCGGCTCGAGGTTCTCTCTCGGACCGGGCCTACGCTCGTCCCGTACGAGTCCCGTACGAGTCCGTGCCCCCACCACCACCGCGGAGCCAAAGCGCCATGCTGTCCGATGACGCCCGATCCCTCCTGCACGCCGCAGTACCCACCGCTGTCGCCGGCGCAGTCGCCGTGCTCGTCAGCGCCGTGGTCGCGGGCGGCAAGGGAGCCCTCGGCGCAGCCATTGCCACAGTGGTCGTGATGGTCTTCATGGGCATCGGGTTCATCGTTCTGCAACGCACGGCGAAATCGCTGCCGCACCTGTTCCAGGCGATGGGGCTCATGCTCTACACGACGCAGATTCTTTTGCTGCTCGTCTTTGTCGCCGTGTTCAAGAACACCACGCTGTTCAACCCGAAGGCCTTCGCCATCACGCTCGTCGCGACCACCCTCGTGTGGATCGCGGCGCAGACCCGTGCGCACATGAAGGCCAAGATCCTCTACGTCGAACCGGACTCGGTGAAGGGCGACAAGCCCGAAAACTCGGGGCCGAAGTCGTGAGGGGTAGGGCCGGGATAAAGGCGCGTTCGAGATCCTGCTATCGTCCGGTGCCAACTGCGGCACTGCGGGCGCGGGCATCCGAGCTGACGCCTGTTCCATCGCGAGGCTCCATGCCTGAACGCCGCCCCATCATCCGAAACACCAGTCCAGTGCCGAACCGCGGCTGTGCGCCGCGCCGACACAACGAGGTTGCCGTACCTATGCGCCACGCTGAAGGAGCCCGCGGTGAGTGCTGACCAGATGACGCTCGCCTTCGAGGCCGACTGCCAACTCAACTCCGGTTGCGGCTTCCCGGCCCCCGGCCTGCACTCCTTCATCTTCGAGCCCATCGCCGGAGATGCAGGCGGCTGGTACTTCAACAAGCCGATGCTGCTCGCCCTGCTGGGCACGATCATCATCCTGGGCTTCTTCTGGGCCGCCTTCCGCAAGCCGCAGGTCGTCCCCGGCAAGCTCCAGATGGTCGCCGAGAGCGGTTACGACTTCGTGCGCCGCGGGATCGTGTACGAGACGCTGGGCAAGAAGGAGGGCGAGAAGTACGTCCCCTTCATGGTGTCGCTGTTCTTCTTCGTCTGGATCCTGAACGTCTGGTCGATCATCCCGCTGGCCCAGTTCCCGGTGACGTCGATCATCGCGTACCCGGCTGCGCTCGCCCTGATCGTCTACGGCATCTGGATGTCGGTGACCTTCAAGCGCCACGGCTTCGTGGGCGGCCTGAAGAACCTGACCGGCTACGACAAGTCGCTGGGCCCGGTGCTCCCGCTGGTCATGGTGATCGAGTTCTTCTCGAACGTCCTGGTCCGCCCGTTCACCCACGCGGTCCGACTGTTCGCGAACATGTTCGCCGGTCACACCCTCCTGGTGCTGTTCACGATCGCCAGCTGGTACCTCTTCAACGGCTGGGGCATCCCGGCCGCGGGCGTGTCGTTCGTCATGGTCCTCGGCATGACCGTCTTCGAGCTCTTCATCCAGGCTGTCCAGGCGTACGTGTTCGTCCTCCTGGCCTGCAGCTTCATCCAGGGCGCGCTCGCCGAGCACCACTGACGCCCACCCCAAAGCCCCCATTCGTCCGGTGGCCAACCCCCACCGGTCCGTGAAAGAGAAGGAAGAACTGGCATGTCCCAGACCCTTGCCGCCGTCACCGGTTCCCTCAGCTCCGTTGGTTACGGTCTCGCGGCCATCGGCCCCGGCGTCGGCGTCGGCATCATCTTCGGTAACGGCACCCAGGCCCTCGCCCGCCAGCCCGAGGCTGCCGGTCTGATCCGCGCCAACCAGATCCTCGGCTTCGCCTTCTGTGAGGCGCTCGCCCTCATCGGTCTGGTCATGCCGTTCGTTTACCCGTAACGAACGCATACCTGTCCGATTCGACGAAAGGCACTGATGTGAATTCCCTGGTGCACCTGGCGGCAGAGGAGTCTCAGAACCCTCTGCTCCCGCCGCTCCCGGAGCTCATCGTCGGTCTCGTCGCCTTCCTGATCGTCTTCGCCATCCTCGCGAAGAAGCTCCTCCCGAACATCAACACGGTTCTGGAAGAGCGTCGCGAGGCCATCGAGGGTGGCATCGAGAAGGCGGAAGCCGCCCAGACCGAGGCCCAGAGCGTCCTGGAGCAGTACAAGGCCCAGCTCGCCGAAGCCCGGCACGAGGCCGCCCGCCTGCGCCAGGAAGCGCTGGAGCAGGGCACTGCGCTCAAGGAAGAGCTGCGCGCAGAGGGCCAGCGGCAGCGCGAGGAGATCATCGCTGCCGGCCACGCCCAGATCGAGGCCGACCGCAAGGCCGCCTCGCAGGCGCTGCGTCAGGACGTGGGCAAGCTCGCCACCGACCTGGCCGGCAAGCTCGTCGGCGAGTCCCTTGAGGACCACGCCCGGCAGAGCCGCACCATCGACCGGTTCCTCGACGAGCTCGAGGCGAAGGCCGAGGCGGCGCGATGAACGGAGCGAGCCGCGAGGCGCTGCACGCCTCCCGCGAGCGTCTCGACGCACTGACGGACAGCACGTCCGTCGACGCGGCGAAGCTCGCCGGTGAGCTGGCCGCCGTCACCGCGCTGCTCGACCGCGAGGTCTCGCTGCGTCGGGTCCTCACGGACCCGGCGCAGCCGGGTGAGGCCAAGGCCGAGCTGGCCGCACGGCTGCTGGGCGGCCAGGTGGGCGGGGAGACCCTCGACCTGGTGTCCGGCATGGTGCGCTCCCGCTGGTCGCAGTCCCGCGACCTGGTGGATGCGCTGGAGGAGCTGGCGGCCACCGCCGACCTCACCGCGGCCCAGAAGGCCGGCGCGCTCGACGACGTCGAGGACGAGATCTTCCGCTTCGGCCGGATCGTCGCCTCGAACACCGAGCTGCGCGCCGCCCTGACCGACCGCAAGGCGACCGCCTCCGCCAAGGGCGAGCTGCTCCGCAGCCTGCTCGGCGGCAAGGCGAACGCCGTCACCGAGCGCCTGGTGACGCGTCTGGTCACCCACCCGCGTGGACGTAGCCTGGAAGCGGGACTCGAGTCCCTTTCCAAGCTCGCCGCCGAGCGCCGCGACCGCATGGTCGCCACCGTGACCACCGCGGTTCCGCTCAGCGACGCGCAGAAGCAGCGTCTCGGCGCGGTGCTGGCCAAGCTGTACGGCCGCCAGATGCACCTGAACGTCGACGTGGACCCCGAGGTCCTCGGCGGGATCGTGGTGCAGGTGGGCGACGAGGTCATCGACGGTTCCACCTCGAACCGACTGACCGAGGCCGCTCGCCGCATGGCCGGCTGACCAGCCGAGCAGTCACCAACAGAACACAGCATTCCTAGCGGCCCGGTTGGGCCGTGCAGAACTTGCAGAAGATTCCTGGGGGTCGCCCCCAGACCCCTAAGAAACTTCGGGCCCAACAAGGAGAGCAGGGAACCCAGATGGCGGAGCTCACGATCCGGCCGGAGGAGATCCGGGACGCACTGGAGACCTTCGTCCAGTCGTACCAGCCGGACGCGGCCTCGCGCGAGGAGGTCGGCACGGTCAGCGTTGCCGGTGACGGCATCGCGAAGGTGGAGGGCCTGCCCTCCACCATGGCGAACGAGCTGCTGAAGTTCGAGGACGGCACCCTCGGCCTCGCCCTCAACCTCGAGGAGCGCGAGATCGGTGCCATCGTCCTCGGCGAGTTCAGCGGTATCGAGGAGGGCCAGCCGGTGCAGCGCACCGGTGAGGTGCTCTCCGTCGGCGTCGGCGAGGGCTACCTCGGCCGCGTTGTCGACCCGCTCGGCAACCCGATCGACGGCCTCGGCGAGATCGCGACCGAGGGCCGCCGCGCCCTCGAGCTGCAGGCCCCGGGCGTCATGGCGCGCAAGTCCGTGCACGAGCCCATGGAGACGGGCTACAAGGCCGTCGACGCCATGACGCCGGTCGGCCGCGGCCAGCGTCAGCTGATCATCGGTGACCGCCAGACCGGCAAGACCGCCCTGGCCATCGACACGATCATCAACCAGCGTGACAACTGGCGCTCGGGCGACGTCAACAAGCAGGTCCGCTGCATCTACGTCGCCATCGGCCAGAAGGGCTCCACCATCGCTTCCGTGCGCGCCGCGCTGGAAGAGGCGGGCGCCCTGGAGTACACGACCATCGTCGCCGCCCCGGCGTCGGACCCGGCCGGCTTCAAGTACCTTGCGCCGTACACCGGTTCCGCCATCGGTCAGCACTGGATGTACCAGGGCAAGCACGTCCTGATCGTCTTCGACGACCTGTCGAAGCAGGCCGACGCCTACCGCGCCGTGTCCCTGCTGCTGCGCCGCCCGCCGGGCCGTGAGGCCTACCCGGGTGACGTCTTCTACCTGCACTCCCGCCTGCTGGAGCGCTGCGCCAAGCTCTCCGACGAGATGGGTGCCGGCTCGATGACCGGTCTGCCGATCGTCGAGACCAAGGCCAACGACGTCTCGGCGTTCATCCCGACCAACGTCATCTCCATCACCGACGGCCAGTGCTTCCTGGAGTCCGACCTGTTCAACGCCGGCCAGCGTCCGGCCCTGAACGTCGGTATCTCGGTCTCCCGTGTCGGTGGCTCCGCCCAGCACAAGGCCATGAAGCAGATCTCCGGCCGCCTGCGCGTGGACCTGGCCCAGTACCGCGAGCTGGAGGCGTTCGCCGCCTTCGGTTCCGACCTGGACTCCGCGTCGAAGTCCGCGCTGGAGCGCGGCAAGCGCATGGTCGAGCTGCTGAAGCAGGCCCAGTACGAGCCGATGCCGGTTCAGGAGCAGGTCGTCTCCATCTGGGCCGGTACCACCGGCAAGATGGACGACGTCCCGGTCGAGGACATCCGTCGCTTCGAGTCCGAGCTGCTGGAGCACCTGCGCCACAACCGCAAGGAGCTCCTCACCTCGATCCGCGAGGGCGGCAAGATGTCGGACGACACCCTGCAGTCCGTCGCCGACGCGATCGCCGACTTCAAGAAGCAGTTCGAGACCTCGGACGGCAAGCTTCTGGGCGAAGACGCGCCGGTGGCCAAGTAACGACGGAAGGGACCTGACTCATGGGAGCCCAGCTCCGGGTCTACAAGCGTCGCATCCGATCCGTTACCGCGACCAAGAAGATCACCAAGGCGATGGAGATGATCGCCGCCTCGCGCATCGTCAAGGCGCAGCGCCGGGTGGCGGCCTCCATGCCGTACGCGACCGAGCTCACCCGTGCGGTGACCGCGGTGGCGACGGGGTCCAACACCAAGCACCCGCTCACCACGGGGGCCGAGGCCCCGGTGCGCGCGGCCGTGCTGCTGCTCACGAGCGACCGTGGTCTGGCCGGCGGCTACTCGTCCAACGCCATCAAGGCGGCGGACCGGCTGACGGAGCGGCTGCGCAGCGAGGGCAAGGAGGTCGACCACTACATCGTCGGCCGCAAGGGTGTCGCCTACTTCGGCTTCCGTGAGCGCAAGGTCGCGGACAGCTGGACCGGCTTCACCGACAGCCCGACCTACGCGAATGCCAAGGCCGTGGCCGCACCGCTCATCGAGGCCATCTCCCAGGAGACGGCCGAGGGCGGCGTGGACGAGCTGCACATCGTCTTCACGGAGTTCGTGTCGATGATGACGCAGAACCCGGTGGACGACCGGATGCTGCCGCTCAGCCTTGAGAAGGCGCAGGAGGAGACGGCGGGCAAGGGCGAGGTTCTGCCCCTGTTCGACTTCGAGCCGTCGGCGGAGGACGTCCTCGACGCCCTGCTGCCGCGCTACGTCGAGAGCCGCGTGTACAACGCGCTGCTGCAGGCCGCTGCTTCCGAGCACGCAGCCCGCCGCCGTGCGATGAAGTCGGCGACCGACAACGCCGGTGAGCTCATCACGAACCTCACCCGGCTTGCCAACGCGGCCCGCCAGGCCGAAATCACCCAGGAAATCAGCGAGATCGTCGGTGGCTCCGCAGCCCTGGCCGACGCGAACGCGGGGAGTGACAAGTAAGTGACGACGTCTATCGATAACGCAGTGGCGGCCGCCACCGGCCGCATCGCGCGGGTCATCGGCCCGGTCGTCGACGTGGAGTTCCCCGTCGACGCGATGCCGGAGATCTACAACGCGCTGACCGTCCAGGTTGCCGACCCGGCCGAGGAGGGCGCGCTCAAGACGCTGACCCTCGAGGTCGCGCAGCACCTCGGTGACGGCGTGGTCCGCGCCATCTCCATGCAGCCCACCGACGGCCTGGTCCGCCAGTCCGTGGTGACCGACACGGGTGCGGGCATCACCGTCCCCGTCGGTGACTTCACCAAGGGCAAGGTGTTCAACACCCTCGGTGAGGTGCTGAACGAGCCCGAGGCCAACGGCACGGAGTCCGAGCGCTGGGCGATCCACCGCACGGCCCCGAAGTTCGAGGACCTCGAGTCGAAGACCGAGATGTTCGAGACGGGCCTCAAGGTCGTCGACCTCCTCACCCCGTACGTCAAGGGTGGAAAGATCGGTCTGTTCGGTGGTGCCGGTGTCGGCAAGACCGTTCTGATCCAGGAAATGATCATGCGTGTGGCGAAGCTGCACGAGGGTGTTTCCGTCTTCGCCGGCGTGGGTGAGCGCACCCGTGAGGGCAACGACCTCATCGCCGAGATGGAGGAGTCCGGCGTTCTCGACAAGACCGCGCTGGTCTTCGGCCAGATGGACGAGCCCCCGGGCACCCGTCTGCGCGTCGCCCTGGCCGGTCTGACCATGGCGGAGTACTTCCGCGATGTGCAGAAGCAGGACGTGCTGTTCTTCATCGACAACATCTTCCGCTTCACGCAGGCCGGTTCCGAGGTCTCGACCCTGCTCGGCCGCATGCCCTCCGCGGTGGGTTACCAGCCGAACCTGGCCGACGAGATGGGTCTCCTCCAGGAGCGCATCACCTCGACCCGTGGCCACTCGATCACCTCGATGCAGGCGATCTACGTCCCCGCCGACGACCTCACCGACCCGGCGCCGGCGACCACCTTCGCCCACCTCGACGCGACGACGGTTCTCTCCCGTCCGATCTCCGAGAAGGGCATCTACCCGGCCGTGGACCCGCTGGACTCCTCGTCCCGCATCCTCGACCCGCGGTACATCGCGAAGGACCACTACGCGGCCGCGACCCGCGTCAAGGGGATCCTGCAGAAGTACAAGGACCTCCAGGACATCATCGCGATCCTCGGTATCGACGAGCTGGGCGAGGAGGACAAGCTCGTTGTCCACCGTGCCCGCCGTGTCGAGCGCTTCCTGTCCCAGAACACCCACGCGGCGAAGCAGTTCACCGGTGTGGACGGTTCGGACGTTCCGCTCGACGAGTCGATCGCCGCGTTCAACGCGATCTGCGACGGTGAGTTCGACCACTTCCCGGAGCAGGCCTTCTTCATGTGCGGTGGCCTTGAGGACCTGAAGAAGAACGCCAAGGAGCTGGGCGTCTCCTGACCCGGGGCGCTCCTGCGAGCGCCTTCGGTTCGAAGGTTCCCTCCCGGTCACGGCCGGGAGGGGACACCTGAGAGGGGCGGGTGTGTCCCGTCCCTCTCCCCACGCCCATTAGAATTTGACCCAACACCCGGCTGACCCGCCGGGTGGTGACCCGAGGAGCCACCTTGGCTGCTGAGCTGCACGTCGAGCTGGTCGCGGCGGACCGGAGTGTCTGGTCCGGTGCGGCCACCCTGGTCGTCGCCCGCACCACGTCCGGCGACATCGGCGTCATGCCCGGTCACCAGCCGCTTCTCGGTGTGCTGGAATCGGGCCCGGTGACCATCCGTACCAGCGAGGGCGGCACTGTCGTCGCCGCGGTGCACGGCGGATTCATCTCGTACGCGGACAACAAGCTGTCCATGCTGGCCGAGATCGCCGAGCTCGCGGACGAGATTGACGTCCAGCGGGCGGAGCGGGCACTGGAGCGCGCGAAGGCGGAGGCCGACGCGGCCGCCGAGCGTCGCGCGGATGTCCGGCTGCGCGCGGTCTCGGGGCGCTGAGCCCCGTACCGAACAGGTTTGAGACCTCAGCCGCGGTCCGTTCCGGAATTTTCCGGGACGGGTCGCGGCTGAGGCGATGTACGTCCCTTTTTCACGTGCGGTATGTCGATGAGCGAGGAGGTCGGTGAAGATGCTCCTCGCTCTGCTTGTGAGCGGCCTGGTCGTAGCCCTGGTGGTGATCGGCCTGTTCGTCTTCGGGCTGCGCCGCAGACTGATCCAGCGCTCCGGCGGCACCTTCGACTGTTCCCTGCGCTGGGGTGTGGCCGACAAGCCGGACCTGTCCGGCAAGGGCTGGGTGTACGGGGTCGCCCGCTACAGCGGCGACCGCATCGACTGGTTCCGTGTCTTCTCGTACTCGCCGCGGCCCCGCCGGCTGCTGCAGCGCGACTCCATCGAGGTCGTCTCGCGCCGGGCTCCCGAGGGCGAGGAGGAGCTGGCGCTGCTGTCCGACGCCGTCGTGCTCGGCTGTACCCATCAGGGGACCCGCCTGGAGCTGGCGATGAGCGAGGACGCGCTGACCGGGTTCCTGGCCTGGCTGGAGGCAGCGCCTCCGGGACAACGGGTGAATGTCGCCTAAAAATTCCTTGCCCGTTGGGTGGGGGTCCCCCCGGACGAAGTCTGGGGGAGGGTGAATGTCGCCTAAAAATTCCTTGCCCGTTGGGTGGGGGTCCCCCCGGACGAAGTCTGGGGGAGGGTGAATGTCGCCTGAGGGCGGCCCTTCGGCGTACGGACGTACGGACGTGACGTGAGGAAGCCGGGGAGACAGGGGGCGGACCCTGTCTCCCCGGCTTCGTCGTTCACCGGCTCACTGCGCGGGGGTCACCGCAGGCCGGCGTGGACGGCGGCGGCGAGCTCGCCGTTCGCGGTGTCGCCGCTGAACTCCCAGTAGAAGGCGCCCCTGAGCCCCTGCTGCTTGGCCCAGGCCGTCTTTCCGGCGATGGTGGCGGGGGTGTCGTAGCTCCACCAGTTGCTTCCGCACGCGGCGTAGGCGGTGCCGGCGATCGTGCCGGTGGCGGGGCAGCTGTTCTTGAGCACCTTGTAGTCCTCGATGCCCTGCTCGTACGTGCCCTGCGCCGGGCCGGTGGCGGTGCCGCCGGGGGCCGCCTGGGTGACGCCGGTCCAGCCGCGGCCGTAGAAGCCGATGCCGAGGTTGAGCTTGCTGCCCGGGACGCCCTTGGCCTTGAGCTTGGCGATGGCGTCGGCGGAGTTGAAGCCGGCCTGCGGGATCCCGGCGTACGAGGTGAGCGGGGAGTGCGGGGCGGTCGGGCCCTGGGCGGCCCAGGCGCCGAAGAAGTCGTACGTCATGACGTTGTAGAAGTCCGCGTACCGGGCGGCGCCCGCGTAGTCCGCCTTGTCGATCTTGCCGCCGTCGGAGGCGTCGGCGGTGATGGCCGCGGTGACCAGGTTGTTCGGGCCGAACTTGGCCTTCATGGCCTGCATCATGTTCGTGAAGGCGGCGGCTCCCGAGGTGTCGCAGCTCAGGCCGCAGGCGTTCGGGTACTCCCAGTCCAGGTCGATGCCGTCGAAGACGTCGGCCCAGCGCGGGTCCTCGACCAGGTCGTGGCAGGACTGGGCGAAGGCGGCCGGGTTCGCCGCGGCCTGGCCGAAGCCGCCGGACCAGGTCCAGCCGCCGAAGGACCACAGGACCTTGAGGTGCGGGTACTGCGCCTTGAGCTTGCGCAGCTGGTTGAAGTTGCCGCGCAGCGGCTGGTCCCAGGTGTCGGCCTTGCCGTCGACGCTCTGGTCGGCGGTGTAGGCCTTGTCGTAATCGGCGTAGGCGTCGCCGATGGTGCATTTGCCGCCCTGGACGTTGCCGAAGGCGTAGTTGATGTGCGTGATCTTCGCGGCGGTGCCGGAGGTGACCAGGTTCTTCACGTGGTAGTTGCGCCCGTAGACGCCCCAGTTGGTGAAGTAGCCGAGCGTGACCTTGTCGCCCGGGTCGGGCGGGACCGTGCCGCCGGGGGTGGTGACGGTCAGGGTGCCGGAGGAGGGCCCGGTCTGGCCGGCGGTGTCGCGGGCGGTGACGGAGTATGTGTACGTGGTGCCCTTGGCCAGGCCGGTGTCGGCGTACGAGGTCCCGGTGACCGTCGCGATCTTCGCGGGGCCGCGGTAGACGTCGTAGTCCTTGACGCCCTTGTCGTCGGTGGCCGCGGCCCAGGACAGGCCCACCGAGGTCTCGGTGACCGGGCCGGCGGCGGGGGTGCCGGGGGCGGAGGGCGGGGTGTCGCCGGGCTGGGAGGGGCCGCCGTCGCAGGAGCCGCCGTTGACCGTGCAGCCGGCGGGGGCGCCGGGGCCGGTGCCGTTGAAGCCGAAGGTGACGCTGGCGCCGGGGGCGAGGGAGCCGTTCCAGCCGACGTTCCTGCCGGTCCAGTGGTTGCCGGAGGCGGTGACGGTGGCGTCCCAGGCCGAGGTCACCCGGGTGCCGGCGGGGAAGTCCCATTCGACGGTCCAGGCGGTGAGGGCGGTGGTGCCGGTGTTCTTGACCGTCCACTTGCCCTCGAAGCCGGATCCCCAGTCGGAGACCTTCGTGTACGTCGCCGTCGCGGACCCGGCGGCCTGGGCCGGCCCGGCCAGTGCCACCAGGCCGGCGACGGGCAGGGCGAGCGCGGCCGCGGCCGCGGCGAGCCTTCCGAACAGACGGATGCGGGGTGGGGGTGCTGTGCTCAAGGGTGCTCCTCCGTAGGTCCGTCGTGGCCGTGGGGCCGACCGCGACATGGGGGTGGGACCTGCGCCGCCCGTGAGCACGCCGGCGGGGCACGCTCACCACAGTTGCCGCGAGCGTAGAAAGGTCTGGACCAAGCGTCAAGAGGTCCAGACCTCAACGGAGTTGGGGCGCGAGCGGCGCTACCGGAGGCCCAACTCCTGCGCCAGCACGGCCGCCTGCACCCGGCTGCGCAGCCCCAGCTTCCCCAGCAGCCTGCTCACGTGCGTCTTCACCGTCGCCTCCGCCATCTCCAGCCGCACCGCGATCTCCGCGTTCGACAGCCCCTCGCCCAGGCAGCCGAGCACCTCCCGCTCCCGCCGCGTCAGCGACTCCACCGCCTCGGCCGTCTGCGGGGCCACGGCGGGCCGCACCGCGCGCGGGGCCGCGAACTCGGCGATCAGCCGCCTCGTCACCGCCGGGGCGATCAGCCCCTCGCCGCGCGCCACCGTCCGCACGCCCGCGATCAGCTCGGCCGCGTCCACGTTCTTCAGCAGGAAGCCCGCCGCCCCCGCGCGCAGCGCCCCGAACACGTACTCGTCGAGGTCGAACGTGGTCAGCACCAGGACGTCCGCGAGGCCCTCCGCCACCACCTGGCGCGTCGCCGACACCCCGTCGAGCCGCGGCATCTGCACGTCCATGAGGACGAGGTCCGGCCGCAGCTCCCGGGCCAGGCACACCGCCGCCTCGCCGTCCGCCGCCTCGCCCACGACCTCGATGTCACCCGCGCTGCGCAGGATCAGCACCAGCCCCGCCCGCACCGCGCTCTGGTCCTCGGCCACCACGACCCGGATGGTCACGCCGTCACCGCCTTCTCCTCGGCGGGCAGCACCGCCCGCACCTGCCAGACCGGGCCCTGCCGGCCCGCCGTGAACTCCCCGCCCAGCAGCTCGGTCCGCTCCCGCATGCCGACCAGCCCCGCCCCCGAGCCGGGGGCGCGCGGGCCCGGCTGCTCACCGTACGGGGACTCCACGTCCACGGTCAGCAGCCCGTCGGCACGGGCCACGCGCACCCGCACCAGGCCCGGCGCGGCGTGCTTGAGGGCGTTGGTCAGCGACTCCTGGACGATCCGGTACGCGGCCAGCTCCACCGGGGCCGGCAGCGGACCGCCGCCCGGCCGCCGGGCGTCGTCCAGGACGAACTCCAGCCCGCTCGCCTCGCCGTTGACGCGGGCCTGCTCCAGGAGGGCGTCGAGCCCGTCCAGGGAGGGGGTGGCGACCGCCTCCTGCCCGGCCCCCGCGTCCCGCAGCAGGCCGATCAGCCTGCGCATCTCGGCCAGCCCCTGCACGCTGTTCTCCCGGATCACCCCGAGGGCCTCGCGGCTGGTGGCGGGGGAGTCGATCGAGAGCGCCGCGGTGGAGTGGATGGCGATCGCCGACAGGTGGTTGGCCACCATGTCGTGCAGCTCCCTGGCCATCCGGGCGCGCTCCGCGACCACGGCCTGGGAGCGGTCCATTTCGGCCAGCAGAGCGGTCTGCTCGGCGCGCAGCCGGGCGGCGATCGCGGCCTCCCGGTGGTTGCGCAGGGTAGCGCCGGTGAGGGCCGGGCCGAAGCAGACGATGCCGGTGAGCACGCCGATCAGCAGGCCCTGGGCGGCGCCCACCAGGGCCACGGAGGCGATGGTGGTGACGACGGTGACCAGGCCGGTGCTGATCGGGAGCCGCCGGGCCATGGACGGCTTCCCGTAGACGACGGCCGCGTACATCAGGTCCGTGAAGAGGACGATGGTGGCCAGGTTGCCGACCGTGAACTGGTCGGCGGCGGTCGCCGCCATGCCGACGGGCAGGGTGACGGCGGGGGCGGTGCGCCGCAGCAGCACCAGCGGACCGATGACCAGCAGGGGGACCAGGGCCACCCAGTCGGGGAAGAAGTGCCGGCTGCCCGTGTTGTGGACACCCAGCGCCCACAGCAGCAGCCCGCCGAGCACGCCCACCACGGCGATGATCACGTCGTCGCGGTGCGGAGGCGGGATCCGGCGGTGTGCGGCGGTCGCGGAGTGGTTCACGGTCCCATCCAACACGGTGGCGGCGGGCCGGGCCTCGCCACCAGGGCGGACAACGGAGCCGGCCGCAGTACACCGAAGGATGCAGTCACGGTTCGTCACCGGTGACGACGCATCGGCGCGGGGCGGACGGGAGGCTGGAATCAGCCGTCAAGAGTCGGCGCCGAAGCCGCCGGACCGCCGGCCGGAAGGAGAGACCCGTGCTCGTCCCCCTGATCATCGCCTGTGAGGTCGGCTTCTGGGTGCTGCTGGCCGGCGGACTCGGGCTGCGCTACCTCGCGCGGATGCCCTGGCTGGGGGCGGCGGTGCTGCTGTGCGAGCCGCTGCTGGAGCTGGTGCTGCTCGTCGCCACCACCCTGGACCTGAGGAACGGCGGTGAGCCGAGCTGGCGGCACGGCCTGGCCGCCGTCTACATCGGCTACACCGTCGGCTACGGCCACTACACCGTGAAGTGGCTCGACGGGCACGCGGCGTACCGCTTCGCCGGCGGGCCGAAGCCGCCCGGCCCCGGGTACGGCAGGGCCCGCGCCGTGCACGAGTGGAAGCTGTGGCTGCGGACCCTGGCCGGCGGCGCCGTCGCCCTCGCCCTGCTGCAGGGCGCGATCTGGTACGCGGGCGGCGCGGCGGACACGTCCGCGCTCCAGGAATGCCAGTTCGCCGTGTTGCGGGCCGTCGGCATCCACGGGATCGTGGCGGCGACGTACACGCTCCGGCCCCGCAAGGCCCCGGCGGCGGCGGGCGGGGCCGCGGACCCCGGCCTGGCGAAGAGCGAGCGCTAGTTGTATTGCCTCGGGAGGTTGTGGACGGGTGATGCAGGTCTCGGCTGAGGTGTCTTGAACGGGTGAGGGCCTTCCGGGTTCGGTGTGGATTGCGACGTCTACACCGACCAGAAAGGC
>NZ_JBIVXV010000015.1:0-55186 GCF_044769385.1 Streptomyces sp. NPDC090445
TGGGGCTTTGGCGGCCCGGGGGGGCGGGGGGGTGGGCGTGGGGGGGGGCCTGGGGGGGGGGGGGGGGGGGGGGGTGGGGGGGGGGGTGGGGGGGCGGGGGGGGGGGGGGGGGGGGCGCCCCCCCGCGGCTTGTTCCTTTGGGTGGGTCAGGTGGTTACGCCGTCAGGCGTGGCGACTACTGGTTGAAGGTGTCGCTCTTGACGTCGATCCACTTGCCGCCCTCGACCTTGTAGACCGTGAGCTGCTTGTTGGTGGTGTCGCCGTTCTCGTCGAAGGAGACCTTGCCGGTCACGCCGTCGAAGGAGACCTTGCCGAGGGCCTCGACGACCTTGGCGCGGGCGTCGGTCGGGACCTTGCCGTTGTTGGCGGCGACGACGGCCTTGACGGCCTGGATGACGGCCCAGCCGGCGTCGTAGGAGTAGCCGCCGTAGGCCGCGTACGGGTCCTTGTAGCCGCCCGCCTTGTAGTCCTCGATGAACTTCTTGGCGGTGTCGAGCTTCTCGACGGGGGCGCCGATGGAGGTGGCGAGGTCACCGTCGTTGGCCTCGGCGGAGGCGGTGATGAAGGCCGGGTCGTAGATGCCGTCGCCGCCGAAGAGCGGGATGTTGGCGCCGGTCTTCTTGATCTGGTCGGAGAGCAGGCCGCCCTCGGGGTACTGGCCGCCGAAGTAGACGGAGTCGGCGCCGGAGGACTTGACCTTGTCGGCGGTGGAGGAGAAGTCGGTCTCCTTCACGGTGACGTGGTCGGTGCCGACGATCTCGCCGCCGAGCTTCTTGAACTCCTCGGCGAAGATGCCGGCGAGGCCGGCGCCGTAGGTCTGCTTGTCGTCGACGACGAAGACCTTCTTCTTGCCGGCGTCCTTGAAGAGGTACTGGGCGGCGAACTTGCCCTGGACGACGTCGGTGGCGGCGGTGCGGAAGTAGGTCTTGAAGGGGCGCTTGAACTCGCCCTTGCCCCAGTTGTCACCCTGGCTGAGGGCCGGGTTGGTGTTGGCCGGGGAGACCTGGGCGAGGTTGGCGGAGGCGAAGACGCCCTGCATCTGCTGGGCGACGCCGGAGTTCAGGGGGCCGACAACGCCGAGAACGTCCTTGTTGCCTACGAGCTTGGTGGCGTTTGCCTGGCCGGAGGCAGGAACTGCCTGGTCATCAAGGGCTTCGACCTTGAATTCAACGCCGGGGACCTCATTGTTCTTGTTTGCGGTCTTGGCCGCGAGGTCCACGGAGTTCTTGATGCCCTGGCCGAGAGCGGAAAGGGAGCCGGTGAGGGGGGCGTCAACGCCGATGACGACGACGGTCTTGGAGCCGTCGGCCTTGTCCCCGGTCTTCCCCGCATCGCGGGAGCCGCAGGCGGTAAGGGTGAGGGCTCCCGTGGTGATCACGGTGGTGAGGACAAGCAGAGAACGGTGTCGCACGATTCTTCCTTTCCCTGGCGCGGCCGCCCTCGAAGTCGAGGGTGCCGAACGGGAACCGGGCCGCACTGGGAGTTCCACGGCCGTGCTGGGTTTGCGCTCTGTGGCGCGGTGACTGGCCGTGACTCTAGGCCGAGGTGGCGAGCGCGGGGGAGCGGGGAAAGGAGGATGTGACTGTCTTGTTATGCCAAGGCCAAGAATGTGAGGCGGGAGTTCGGACAGATCGGGCGTTTGGCGACGCTACGGATCGTCCGCATCGTGAGAATTCCCCGGATCTCTAAGGGGCTTGAGGGCCTCATGGTCCTGTCATAGATCAAATCGGGCCGAATGTCGCAGCGCGTGTCCGAAAGAATCCCGGGGGTGGCATTCCGTGCGGGGAAAAGGGGCTTCTGTCGGACGTGGGCATTACTGGCAGTAATGACGGTTCTTGATCCGCTTCGTACGATTGGAGCGTGACCGAAACGGGCGGAACGCCCCCGAACTGCGGTTCGGCCGTGCGCCGCCGGGTGCCCGGAAGCCGGACAGCGGGATCGGGATTCCGGTCACCCGGCCGGGCTGGGCGGCCGCCAGTTCTCGGAGCTCCAGGTGGCCCCGTCCTGCTCCGCGCACCGCTGTGCGACGAGCCGGTCGACAAGCTCAAATGCCTTGCCCTGTCCGGCAGTTCGCTCCTCGGCCCGACCTGCGGCGACGGCCTCCTCGTGGATCGCGTACTGAGCATTGGACATGCCCTTCTGCTCCCAGTCCAGCCCGGCCCAGTAGCTGCCCTTGAGGGCCTCTCTCGCCCAGTAGGACACCAGAGTTGTGCAGATCCGGGCAGGTGTGGACGGGCTCGGAGCCGCCTCCTGCGGGGACTTCGGGACGCCCGGGGCGCAGGCGGATCCCGCCCCGAGGGCGAGGGCCGCGAGGAGCGCGGCGGCGCCGTACCGGGCCGTGCCGGGAGGCTGGGTACCCATGAGGGGGACGGTAGGCCGTCACCTTCGGTGACACAACGGCCGTGCACGGGGCAGGTGCGGATTGGCGGATTCCGGGCGGTTGCCGCGGCCGCGGGTGCTACGGGGCCGCGGCGGGACGGGCGGATGTGGGTCGTGGGGCGGGGGCGGGGCGGCGCGGAGCGGCGGAGACGAGGCGGGGCGGCGCGGAGGGGCGGAGGCGGCGCGGAGACGACGTGGGGCGGCGCGGAGGGGCGGAGACGACGTGGAGGCGGCGCTGAGGGGCGGAGGCGGCGTGGGGGCGCGGGAGGGGCGGAGGAGGGGCGTGGGGGCGGTACGGAGGAGCGGAGGGCCGGGGAAGACGGCGCAGGCCCGGTTCCCGCCCGGGGAGGGGCGGGAACCGGGCCTGGACGGGGCCGGGGCCGGGAGCGCGGCGCGGGCCGGGTCAGGCCTCGGCGGTCTCGGCTGCCGGTGCGGCGGCGGCGTCGCGCAGCAGGCAGGTCAGGCGGGCGCTGCACACGCGCCGGTCCTGCTCGTCGCTGATCACGATGTCGTAGGTGGCGGTGGTCCGGCCGCGGTGTACGGGGGTGGCGACGCCGGTGACGAGGCCGGCGCGGATTCCGCGGTGGTGGGTGCAGTTCAGGTCGACGCCGACGGCGATCTTGTCGATGCCGCCGTGGAGCATCGCGCCGACCGAGCCGAGGGTCTCGGCGAGGACGGCGGAGGCGCCGCCGTGCAGGAGTCCGTAGGGCTGGGTGTTGCCCTCGACCGGCATGGTGCCGACGACGCGGTCGGGGGCTGCCTCCAGGATGCGGATGTCCATCCGCTCGCCGAGGTGGCCCGCCGAGAACAGCGCGGGCAGGTCGATGCCCAGGGCTGCGTACTCGTCCAGGACCTCCTGCGGGAACTTCACAGCGTGCTGCTCGCCCATGGGCCGGCTCCGTTCGTCAACGCTCGTTAACCATCTTGTCCTGACGTCGTTCTATCAGGCCGGTTCGAAGCGCACGACGACGGACTTGCTGGCGGGGGTGTTGCTGGTGTCGGCGGTGGAGTCGAGCGGGACGAGCACGTTCGTCTCGGGGTAGTAGGCCGCCGCGCAGCCGCGGGCGGTGGGGTAGTGGACCACGCGGAAGCCGGGCGCGCGCCGCTCCACGCCGTCCTTCCACTCGCTGACGAGGTCCGTGTAGGAGCCGTCGGCGAGGCCGAGCTCGGCCGCGTCCTCGGGGTGGACCATGACGACGCGGCGGCCGCCGGTGATGCCGCGGTAGCGGTCGTCGAGGCCGTAGATGGTGGTGTTGTACTGGTCGTGGCTGCGCAGGGTCTGCAGCAGCAGCCGGCCCTCGGGGACCTTCGGGTACTCCACGGGCGCGGCGGTGAAGTTGGCCTTGCCGGTGGCCGTCGGGAAGCGGCGCTCGTCGCGGGGGGCGTGGGGGAGGCGGAAGCCCTCGGGGCGGGCGGCGCGGGCGTTGAAGTCCTCGAAGCCGGGGACGACGCGGGCGATCCGGTCGCGGACGGCGGCGTAGTCCCGCTCGAACTCCTCCCAGGGGGTGGCGGAGGCGTCGCCGAGGACGGCGCGGGCCATGCGGGCGACGATCGCCGGCTCGGAGAGCAGGTGCCGGGATGCGGGGGCGAGGTTGCCGCGGGAGGCGTGGACCATGCCCATGGAGTCCTCGACGGTGACGAACTGCCGGCCGGAGGCCTGGACGTCCTTGTCGGTGCGGCCGAGGGTGGGCAGGATCAGGGCGCGCCGGCCGGTGACCGCGTGGGAGCGGTTGAGCTTGGTGGAGACGTGGACGGTGAGGGAGGCGCGGCGGATCGCGGCCTCGGTGACCTCGGTGTCGGGGGTGGCGCCGACGAAGTTGCCGCCCATGGCGAAGAGGACCTTGGCCTTGCCGTCGCGCAGGGCCTCGATGGAGCGGACCACGTCGTAGCCGTGGTGCCGGGGCGAGGTGATCCCGAACTCCCGGTCGAGGGCGTCGAGGAATGCGGGGGCGGGGCGTTCGAAGATCCCCATGGTGCGGTCGCCCTGGACGTTGGAGTGGCCGCGGACGGGGCAGACGCCGGCGCCGGGGCGGCCGATGTTGCCGCGGAGCAGGAGGAGGTTGACGACCTCGCGGATGGTGGCGACGGCGTGCTTGTGCTGGGTGAGGCCCATGGCCCAGCAGACGATGGTGCGCTGCGAGGCCAGGATCATGGCGAGGGCGCGTTCGATCTCGGGCCGGGTCAGGCCGGTGGCGGTGAGGGTCTCGTCCCAGTCGGCCCCGGCCGCGGCGGTGCGGAGGTCCTCGTAGCCGTGGGTGTGCTCGCGGACGAAGTCCTCGTCGACGGCGCCGGCGTCGATCACGAGCTTGTTGAGGAGGCGGAAGAGGGCCTGGTCGCCGCCGATGCGGATCTGGAGGAAGAGGTCGGTCAGGGCGGTGCCCTTGAGCATGCCGATCGGGGTCTGGGGGTTCTTGAAGCGCTCGGTGCCGGCCTCGGGGAGCGGGTTCACCGAGATGATCTGCGCGCCGGAGGTCTTGGCCTTCTCCAGGGCGGAGAGCATGCGGGGGTGGTTGGTGCCCGGGTTCTGTCCGGCGACGATGATCAGGTCGGCCTGGTGGAGGTCCTGCAGGGAGACGCTGCCCTTGCCGATCCCTATGGTCTCGGTGAGGGCGGAGCCCGAGGACTCGTGGCACATGTTGGAGCAGTCGGGCAGGTTGTTCGTGCCGAACTCACGGGCGAAGAGCTGGAAGAGGAACGCGGCCTCGTTGCTGGTGCGGCCGGAGGTGTAGAAGAGGGCCTCGTCGGGGGAGCCGAGGGCGTTCAGCTCCTCGGCGATGATCTCGAAGGCCCGCTCCCAGGTGACGGGCTCGTACCGATCGGCGCCCTCGGGCAGGTACACGGGCTGGGTGATGCGGCCCTGCTGGCCCAGCCAGTAGCCGGAGCGGTCGGCGAGGTCGGCGAGCGGGTGGGCGGCGAAGAAGGCCGGGGTGACCCGGCGCAGCGTGGCCTCCTCGGCGACGGCCTTGGCGCCGTTCTCGCAGAACTCGGCGGTGTGCCGCTTGTCGCCCTCGGGCCAGGCGCAGCCGGGGCAGTCGAAGCCATTCTTCTGGTTGACCTTGAGGAGGGTGCGGGCGGTGCGGGTCAGGCCCATCTGGGCCTGCGCGATCCGCAGGGTGTGCTTGATCGCGGGCAGGCCGGCGGCGGCGTGCTGCGGGGGCGCGACCTGCGGCGCGTCCTGTACGGGATCACCTGCGGGCGGCTTCGTGGCCATGTCGCTCCCCTTTGAGCACGTCGGGCAGTGCGCCGGCCGGGCGGCGCGCTTCGCATTCGGGTCCGAATCCTGTCACGACCGGGGCGGTGATCGCCGACGCCGGAATTGTCGGCGGGGACGCCTAGGATCGGGGGCGTGGCAGAGAACGCATCGAAGAAGACCGACCAGACGACCGCAGCGGACCGTCCCCGCCTGATGCTCATGGACGGGCACTCCCTGGCGTACCGGGCGTTCTTCGCGCTGCCCGTGGAGAACTTCACGACGGCGACCGGCCAGCCGACGAACGCGATCTACGGGTTCGCGTCGATGCTGGCGAACACGCTGCGCGACGAGGCGCCCACGCACTTCGCGGTGGCGTTCGACGTCTCGCGCAAGACGTGGCGCTCGACGGAGTTCCCCGAGTACAAGGCGAACCGCTCCTCGACCCCGGACGAGTTCAAGGGGCAGGTGGAGCTGATCGGCGAGCTGCTGGACGCGATGAACGTGCCGCGGTTCGCGGTCGAGGGCTTCGAGGCCGACGACGTGATCGCGACGCTGGCGACGCAGGCGGAGGCGCTCGGCTACGAGGTGCTGATCGTCACCGGCGACCGGGACTCCTTCCAGCTGGTCTCCGACCACACGACGGTGCTGTACCCGACGAAGGGCGTCTCCGAGCTGACCCGGTTCACGCCGGAGAAGATCGTGGAGAAGTACGGGCTGACCCCGCAGCAGTACCCGGACTTCGCGGCGCTGCGCGGCGACCCGTCGGACAACCTGCCGGGCATCCCGGGCGTCGGCGAGAAGACCGCCGCCAAGTGGATCAACCAGTTCGGGTCGTTCGCGGAGCTGGTGGAGCGCGCCGAGGAGGTCAAGGGCAAGGTCGGGCAGAACTTCCGCGACCACCTGGAGGCCGTGAAGCTCAACCGCGTCCTGACCGAGATGGTCCGCGACGTGCACCTGGAGAAGACCCCGGCCGACCTGCAGCGCGCCCCGTACGACCGGTCCGCGGTGACCGGCGTGCTGGACGTGCTGGAGATCCGCAACCCCTCGCTGCGCGAGCGGCTGCTGGCGGTGGACCCGGGCGCCGGCGAGGAGGAGGCCCCGGCTCCGGCCGCCGGTGTGGAGCTGGACGGGTCCGTGCTGGGCGCGGGCGAGTTCGCGCCGTGGCTCGCGGCCCACGGCGGCGGCCCCCTCGGCGTGTGCACCGTGGACAGCTGGGCACTGGGCCAGGGCAGCGTCGCCGAGATCGCGCTGGCCGCGGCCGGCGGGGCGGCCGCCTGGTTCGACCCGTCCGCGCTGGACGAGGCCGACGACCAGGCCTTCGCGGCCTGGGCCGCCGACCCGGACCGGCCCAAGGTCGTGCACAACGCCAAGGTCCTGATGCGGGTCTTCCCGGAGCACGGCTGGCGCCTGGACGGCGTCACCATGGACACCGCCCTCGCCGCGTACCTGGTCAAGCCGGGCCGCCGGTCCTTCGCGCTGGACGTGCTGTCGGTGGAGTACCTGGGCCGCGAGCTGCAGCCCGCCGCCGCCGACGGCCAGCTGGCCTTCGGCGCCGACGAGACCGCCGAGGCCGAGGCGCTGATGGCGCAGGCCCGCGCCGTCCTGGACCTCGGGGAGGCCTTCACCGGCAAGCTCGTGGAGGTCGGCGCCGCCGACCTGCTCCACGACATGGAGCTGCCCACGTCCGAGCTGCTGGCCCGGATGGAGCGGGCCGGCATCGCCACCGACCGCGACCACCTGGAGGCCATGGAGCAGCAGTTCGCCGGGGCCGTGCAGCAGGCGGTGAAGGAGGCGCACGCGTCGGTGGGCCACGAGTTCAACCTCGGCTCGCCCAAGCAGCTGCAGGAGGTCTTCTTCGGCGAGCTGGACCTGCCGAAGACGAAGAAGACCAAGACCGGCTACACCACGGACGCGGACGCCCTGGCCTGGCTGGCCACCCAGACCGACCACGACCTCCCGGTGATCATGCTGCGGCACCGGGAGCAGGCCAAGCTGCGGGTGACCGTGGAGGGCCTGGTCAAGACGGTCGCCGCCGACGGCCGGGTGCACACCAGCTTCAGCCAGACCACCGCCGCGACCGGACGCCTGTCCTCCACCGACCCCAACCTGCAGAACGTGCCGGTGCGTACCGACGAGGGCCGCGCCATCCGCCGCGGGTTCGTCGTCGGCGAGGGCTACGAGTCCCTCATGACCGCCGACTACAGCCAGATCGAGCTGCGGGTCATGGCCCACCTGTCCGAGGACGAGGGCCTGATCCAGGCCTTCCTGTCGGGCGAGGACCTGCACACCACCGTCGCCTCCCAGGTGTTCGGCGTGGAGCGGTCCGCCGTCGACGCCGAGATGCGGCGCAAGATCAAGGCGATGTCGTACGGGCTCGCGTACGGGCTCTCCGCCTTCGGCCTCGCCCAGCAGCTCGGGATCGAGCCGGCCGAGGCGCGCGGGCTGATGGAGACCTTCTTCGAGCGGTTCGGCGGGGTCCGGGACTACCTGCAGCGCGTCGTCGAAGAGGCCCGCGCCACCGGGTACACGGCGACGGTCTTCGGCCGCCGCCGCTACCTGCCGGACCTGGGCAGCGACAACCGCCAGCGCCGCGAGGCCGCCGAGCGGATGGCGCTGAACGCCCCGATCCAGGGCACCGCCGCCGACATCGTCAAGGTCGCCATGCTGCGCGTGGACCGGGCGATCGCCGAGGCCGGCCTGACGTCGCGGATGCTGCTCCAGGTCCACGACGAAATCGTGCTGGAGATCGCCCCGGGCGAGCGCGAGCGGGTCGAGGAGCTGGTGCGCCGCGAGATGGCCGCCGCCGTCGAGCTGCGGGCCCCGCTGGACGTGTCCGTCGGCGTCGGCTCCGACTGGGAGTCCGCCGCGCACTGACCCGGAGCCCGTGCGCCGCGTGATGCCGTGTGATGCCGTGTGATGCCGTGTGCCCGCCCCCGCCTTCCGGCGGGGGCGGGCACACGTGCAGGGGGGCGCGGGCTAGCGGGTGGCGAGGGGGGCGGGCGCTTCGCCGTCCGCGGGGTGGCGGCGGCCCCGGTCGTCCCGGTCGTCCCGGTCGTCCCGGTCGTCCCGGTCGGGTCCGGGACGGCGGTGCCGCAGCCGCACCAGGGCCCCGTACAGCAGCAGGCCCACCGCGAGGCCGGCGCCCGCGCCGAAGCAGACGGTCGGGATGATGTCGAGGGGCGAGCGGACCCGGTCGTAGTAGGTGAAGAAGCGCATCACCCGCGTCGTCACCCCGGCGGCCGTGCACCCGGCCACGAGGAGGGCCGAGCCCAGCACCTCGGCCCGGCTCAGCACCGGCACCGCCGAGGGCGCGGGCCGGTCGGGCATCCGGCGCACGGCCGTCGCCGCGAACCAGAGCAGCGCGCCCGCCGCGGCCGCCGACGAGCCGTACTGCAGGTAGGTGTAGAGCGGGTATCCGTACGCGATCGGCTCGCCCAGCCAGGGCATTGCGTTCGTCCCCCACCGGTCCAGGTGCGTGAAGCTGTCCCACGCCACGTGCGTGAGCGAGCCCAGCACCGCCGAGAGGTAGAACCACAGCGCGAGCACCGCCGGCCGCCGCGCGCCCCGTCCGCCCGGCCCGCCCCGCCAGTCCTCACCCCGGAGCAGGGCGTGGACCCGGCCCCGGCGGGCCCGCGGCAGCAGCGCGACCAGCGGTTCGCGCAGCAGCAGCCAGCACGCCGCGAGAACGGCGGTCAGGACGGCGTCCGCGGTCAGCACGCCGGGCAGCGAGTGCGTGAACCCCCCGTACTGCATGACGCCGCCGACGACGGCGTCCGCGAAGTAGAACGTGTCGGGCGCGAACGAGCCGAGGACGAGCGCGGAGGCGACGAGCGGGCCGCGGGCACGGCCGGTGCGGCGTATGGCGGGCAGGACGGCGGCGGCATGGCTGAGGGTGAACGGCACGGCACCTCTTGGTGGTTCGGCGGGCGTCGGGCGGGTCTGGCGCGTCGGGCGGGTCTGGCGGGTCTGGCGGGTGGAGCGGGCGTCGGGGCGCGAGGTCACGCCGGGTGACGGTGTCTTTACTTCAGGCCAATGCGGCCCGAACCGGTCCGGACAGTATGCGTGACCTGCACATGACGTGGGGAAGTGGTGAAGCCCGGGCGCCGATCGGCGCGGTGTGAAGGGAGTTGACGTAGGGTCACGCCGACGTCGAGGGGGAGGGGACCGGCTCATGTCGGCTCGTTGGACGGCTCGGGGCAGGCTGCACAGGGGAGGGACCGCCGCCGTGGCGTGCGCTCTGGTGGCGGCCGCGGTGACCGCCTCTCAGGCACCGCCCGGCCACCGTACGGCCCCCGCCGGGGAGAGCACCGCGCAGGCCGCCGCGCCCCCGCCGGCCGGCGGCGCGGACGGCGGCGACGGCGTCTACCTCACCGAACTCCCGCCCCTCACCAGCCCGGAGCCGCCGCCCGCCCCGCTCCCGGAGGGCGCGCAGACCCCGCCGGCGACCCCCGGCGAGACGGCGGGATCCCCCAACCAGCCCGTCGCCATGGGCGGCGCGGAGGGCGCGCAGGGGATACCGGCGACCGTACTGACCGCGTACCGGCAGGCCGAGGAGCGGATCGGCCGCACCGATCCGGGGTGCGGGCTGGGCTGGCAACTCCTCGCGGCGATCGGCAAGGTCGAGTCCGGGCACGCGGGCGGCGGGCGCGTCGACGCCGCCGGGACCACCCTGCGGCCGATCCTCGGACCGGTCCTGAACGGCAACGGCTTCGCGGTGATCCGGGACACCGACGGAGGCCGCCACGACGGCGACGCCGCCTATGACCGAGCCGTCGGGCCCATGCAGTTCATCCCCTCCACCTGGGCCGCCTGGGGCCAGGACGCCGACGGCGACGGCCTGCGCAACCCCGGCAACGTGTACGACGCCGCCCTCGCCGCCGGGCGCTACCTGTGCGCGGGCAGTCGCGACCTGCACCGGGACGCGGACCTGGACCGGGCGGTGCTCTCCTACAACCACTCCTCGGAGTACCTGCGGACGGTGCGGTCCTGGTTCGCGTACTACCTCAAAGGCGTCCACGAAGTCCCGAACGCGGGAGGCGGCGGCGCGGGCACGCCGGCGAAGCCGCAGCCGAGGCCCACGCCGTCCCCGAAGCCCACGCCGTCCCCGACACCGAGCCCCCGGCCGACGCCCACGCCGACGCCCGCTCCGAGCCCGAAGCCGACCCCGACGCCGACTCCGCCCGCGACGCCTACGCCTACGCCTACGCCCAAGCCGACACCGACACCGACACCGACGCCCACTCCCACCACCACGCCGACCCCCACGCCGAAGCCGACGGCGAGCCCCCGGCCCACGCCCAGCCCCACGGCGAGCGTCCGGCCGACGCCCTCCGCCGCCCAGCCGACCGGATCGCCTTCCCCGTCGGCGTCCCCGAGCGCGGCGCGCGGCGGCACGCAAACCCCGTAGTCGAACGGTTCTCATCTCGCACGCGCGTTGCTACCGTGCCTCCGCCCTGACGCTCCATCAGATTCGGAGGCCCGGTATGCGCGCACTCGTCGCCGCCGCCATCGGCCTTGCCGCCGCGCTGGCCCTCGCGTTCGCCGTCACGGCGCTCGGGGCGCAGGAAGGCAAGACCTCGCCCAGACCGCTGCTCACCACCGCGCCCGCCGCGCCCGGGCAGCAGTGAGGAGGCCGGACGTGCGAAGCCGAGCGAGCCTCGTCCTCATCGCCCTCGCGGTGTTCTGCACCGCCCTCGCGCCGCTGCTGCGCTGGTACGCGTACCCCGGGCTCGCCAAGATCCCGCCGAACCAGTACCAGGAGATGGTCCTGGAGGCGAAGGACGCGACCCTCCTCGACTACACCGGCGGCATGCAGCCCAAGAAGGTCGACAAGGTCACGATCATCCAGACCCTCAAGGGCAACGTCGAGGCGTCGAGGGAGATCGAGGCGAGCGCGGGCCGGGACGTCGTCGTCTGGGACACCCTGTCCCACATCGCCGGCCCCGACGGGAAGATGGTCTCCCAGATCCCCGAGCGCTACATCTTCGACGCCCACACCCAGGCGCCCGTGCACGCCGCCGGCGAGGCCGTGGACGGCGACCCCGTCCAGCGCGAGGGCATCGAGTTCAAGTGGCCGTTCTTCACCGAGCCGCGCGACTACCTCTACTTCGACGCCCAGACCCGCACCGCGACCCCCGTCCACTACGTCGGCCCGCGCACGTTCCGCGGCATGGACGTGTACTACTACGAGCAGCACGTGCCCTGGACGAAGGTCCCCCTGCCCAAGAAGATGCCGATCGAGGGCATCGACCCGGCGACCTTCGAACAGAGCACCGGCACCAGCCTCTGGTACCGGGCCAAGGCGATGTTCTGGGTCGACCCGGTCACCGGGGCGCCCGTCAACGCCGAGCAGGTCGTCGAGCAGGAGATGCGCGGAGGCATCGCCGCCGGGGCGCCGGAAGGCCGGCTCACCGTCTTCGCCGGGCACGTGAAGATGCGCGAGGACTACAGCCGGTACACCGTCGGCCTGGTCCGGTCGAACCGGGCCAAGGTCCTCGCCCTGCACACGTACGCCCCCGCCGGGCTGGCCGCCGCCGGGCTCGCACTGCTCGGGGCCGCCCTGTGGCTGGAGGCGCGCGGCCGCCGCACCGCCGCCGCCGGGGCCGGGGCGGGGGCGGGGGTCAGCGCCTGAGGCGGGCGTTGGTGTGCCGGGTCGGCTCGGCCGTCGCCGGATCCTCCGGCCAGGGGTGCTTCGGGTAGCGGCCGCGGAGCTCGGCACGGACGGCGCGGTAGCCGCCCTGCCAGAACGAGGCCAGGTCGGCGGTGACCGCCGCGGGCCGCCCCGCCGGCGACAGCAGGTGCACGAGTACGGGCACCCCCGCCACCCGGGGCGTCTGCGCCAGCCCGAACAGCTCCTGCAGCTTGACCGCGAGCACGGGCTGCTCGGCCGAGTAGTCCACCCGGATTCGGGAGCCGCTCGGCACCTCGATCCGCTCCGGGGCCAGCTCGTCGAGGCGGGCCGCCTCGCCCGTGGCCCAGGGCAGCAGCCGGGTCAGGGCCTGGCCGGCGTCGATCCGCGCCAGGTCGGCGCGGCGCCGGGCCGAGGACAGCTCCGGCTCCAGCCAGTCCTCCGCCGGGCGGGCCAGCAGGGCGGCGTCGGTCACGTCCGGCCAGGGGGCGCCCAGGGTGCGGTGCAGGAACGCGAGGCGCTCGCGCAGGACCAGGGCGTCCGGGGACCAGCGCAGCAGCGCCCCCGGGCCCTCGGCCGCGAGGCCCTCCAGCAGGGCGCGGCGCACCAGGGCCGGGTCCGGGTCGCGGAGCGGGCGGGCGGTGAGCTCGATCGCGCCGAGGCGCTGCACGGCGCGGGCGACGAGATCTCCGCCGGCTCCGCCCTCCCAGTGCACCTCCTCGGAGGAGGTGAACAGGTGCTCGGCGGCGGCCCGGGCCGTGCCCTCGTCGAGGACGGCGGCCAGCCGGATGCGGGCGTCGGCGGAGCCGGTGCTGCGGTCGGCGACGGCGACGGCGAGCCAGTCGCCCGCGGTGGCGAGGCGGGAGCCGTCGGGGAGCGCGGCTCCCGTGCCGGAGGCCATGAGGTACTGGCCGCGGCCGCGGGCGCGGGCCACGCGCTCGGGGAACGCGAGGGCGACGACGAGCCCGGCGACGTGGTCGTCTGCCGCCGGAGCGGGCCCGCGACCCCCTGCGGGGGCTCCGACCCCACACCCCCGCGCCTCAGACGCCGGCGAGGCTGAATGTGCCCGCCCGGCACCTTTGAAGGCGTCGGCGGGAAGATCCAGCCTCAGATCCAGCCCCTCCGGCGTTCGAGGAGCGGGGTCCGGGGCGGAGCCCCGGGTCGGGCGCGCAGCGTCCGACGAGCGGCCATCGGATACAGCGGGAAGGGGCGGGGTGGGGGAGGTCTCCGCGGCCGCCAACGCCGCGGCCAGCCGCCGGGCCTCGGCACGCCAGCGCCCCGCATGGCCGTCACCCCCGCCCCGCGGGCCCCCGGCGGCCCGGGACTCGGCGGCTTCGGTGGCCCGCGCACCCCCGGCGGTGCGGGCGGTGCGCCAGGCTGCGACGAGGTCGTCTCCGTACTCCCGCGGCGGCTCCTCGCTCAGCAGGGCCACCACCTCCGCCACCCGACGCCCGTCCACGCCCGGCGCCGCCGCCCCGTCCAGCAGCGCGCGGGCCAGCCGCGGGTGCAGGCCGAGCCGGGACATGGCCGTGCCCCGCGGCGTGACCCGCCCGGCCGCGTCCAGCGCGCCCACCGCGGACAGCACGGACCGCGCCGCCGCCATGGCCCCCGCCGGCGGCGGGTCGAGCAGCGCCAGCCCGGACGCGTCGGGATCACCCCAGCAGGCCGTGTGCAGTGCGAACGCCGTCAGGTCGGCGAGCCGTATCTCCGGGGCCGGGAACGCCGGCAGCCGCCCGTCCTCCGCCTCCGCCCAGCACCGGTACACCGTGCCCGGCGCCTCGCGCCCCGCACGCCCCGCCCGCTGCCGGGCCGCCGCGCGGGAGGCCCGTACGGTCGTCAGCGCGCCGAGGCCCCGCGCGTGGTCCGTCCGCGGCTCGCGGGCCAGCCCGGAGTCCACCACCACCCGCACCCCGGGCACGGTCAGGCTCGACTCCGCCACCGCCGTCGAGAGGATCACCCTGCGGTGCCCGGCCGGCGTCAGCGCCGCGTCCTGGACCGCCGCCGGAGCCCGTCCGTGGACCTGCAGCACCTCCGCGCCGACCCCGGCCAGCAGCCCGGCCACCCGGCCGATCTCGCCGACGCCGGGCAGGAAGCACAGCACGTCCCCGGACCGCTCCGCCAGCGCCCGCCGCACCACCGCGGCCACGTGCGCCAGCTGCGCCGGATCCACCCGCATCCCGTGCGGCGGCCGCACCGGCCGGGCCGGCGGGGCCCAGACCGTCTCCACCGGGTACGAGACACCGTTCGCCCGCACCACCGGCGCACCGCCCAGCAGCCGTGCCCAGCCCTCCGCGTCGGTGGTCGCCGACGCCGCGACCAGCCGCAGCTCCGGGCGCAGGGTCTCCCGTACGTCCAGGAGGAACGCGGCGACCGTGTCCGCGTCGAGGTGCCGCTCGTGGCACTCGTCGAGGACGACCACGTCCACGCCGGCCAGCTCCTGGTCCCGCTGCAGGCGCTGCAGCAGGACACCGGTGGTGACCACCTCCACCACCGTGTCGGGGCCCACCGCCCGCTCCCCGCGCACCGTGTAGCCGACCTGGCCGCCGACGCGGCCGCCCAGCAGCCAGGCCATCCGCCGCGCCGCGGCCCGGGCGGCGATCCGCCGGGGCTCGGCGACGACGACCCGGCGCCGGGGGCCGCCGCCGACCAGCCCGGCCAGGGTCAGCGGCACCAGCGTGGTCTTGCCGGTGCCGGGCGGGGCGCACAGCACCGCGGTGCCGTGGCCGTCGAGGGCCGAGGCGAGCGCGGGCAGCGCCTCCCGTACGGGGAGGGCGTCGAGGGCGCCGGTGCGCGGCGACAGCGGCTGCGACTGCGGTGGCGGTGTCATGTCCTGCGTCAGTTCCTCCCCCGGCCTTCGGCCGGGGGCGTCGCCGTCTCGCTTCGCTCGCACACGAAGATCGCGGTGCCCGGGATCAGGTTGCCGCGCAGCGGGGACCAGCCGCCCCACTCCTGGCTGTTCCAGGCGGGCCATTCCGGTTCCACCAGGTCGAGCAGGCGGAACCCGCCCGCCACCACGTCGCGGACCCGGTCGCCGAGGGTGCGGTGGTGTTCCACGTACACGGCCTGTCCCTGGTCGTCCTGCTCGACGTACGGGGTCCGGTCGAAGTAGGAGGCCGCCACCGACAGCCCCTCGGGGCCGGGCTCGTCCGGGAAGGCCCAGCGGATGGGGTGGGTGACGGAGAAGACCCAGCGGCCGCCGGGGCGCAGCACGCGGTGCACCTCCCGCATGACGTTCACCGGGTCGGCGACGAAGGGCACGGCACCGTACGCGGAAAAGGCCAGGTCGAAGGAGCCGTCGCGGAACGGCAGGTTCCCGGCGTCCGCCTGGACCAGGGGGACCGCGCCGCCGTCGATGCGCAGGGCGTGCTGGAGCTGGCGGTGGGAGAGGTCGAGGGCCACCGGGCGGGCCCCCTGGGCGGCCAGCCAGCGGGAGCACTGGGCGGCGCCGGCGCCGATCTCCAGGATGTCCTTGCCGTTCAGGGCGTCCGTCGGGCCGAGGAGGGCGGCGTCGGCCTCGTCGAGGCCCTCGGGACCCCACA
The DNA here is from genome assembly GCF_044769385.1 of Streptomyces sp. NPDC090445. Classification (NCBI taxonomy): domain Bacteria; kingdom Bacillati; phylum Actinomycetota; class Actinomycetes; order Kitasatosporales; family Streptomycetaceae; genus Streptomyces; species Streptomyces sp. NPDC090445. The sequence continues at coordinate 15,740 of NZ_JBIVXV010000015.1, forward strand.
CGAAGCGGTCGTCGCCGAGGAAGGCGCCGTGCTCGCGCTGGTACTCGTCCGCGTTCCGGTCCCACCAGGAGCGGCTGGCCCGGCTGCTCTCCGTTTCGCCGGCGTCACGCCGCGTGGCGACGGCGTCGTCCCCGGTGTCTCCATGGGTGCCGTGTGCGTGTTCGGGGGCGTAGTCCTCTTGGTTCATGGGGCCCGTCGTCGTAGTCTGCGAAAGAAGTCGGGAGGGCCATTCGTGCTTGCCCGCCCATGAATTGTGCCGGTTGTGCGGTGATCCGCCCCGGGTGTGCGCCTTCGCGCATTGACCCTGCCCGGCCATACCCGTATGCTACAAGTTGCGCTGCGAGCCTGTGCTCCTCAGACCTAGCAGGCTGCGCTTGCATCTGTTGATGTCCCCTCGGTTCTCGAGGCCCTGCCGCTTTCGGCGGATCTGGGCTTCCTAGGCTGTCCGGCTTCTTCGGCAGATGCCGATAAGGGCTCCCGGCGTAGCAGTACCTACGACTTCATGTCCGTACCGGAGCCCTTTCCCACATGACGAGCAGCACCGAGACCACCGCCACCACTCCGCAGGTTGCGGTCAACGACATCGGTAACGAGGAAGCCTTCCTCGCCGCGATCGACGAGACGATCAAGTACTTCAACGACGGCGACATCGTCGACGGCGTCATCGTGAAGGTCGACCGGGACGAGGTCCTGCTCGACATCGGCTACAAGACCGAAGGCGTCATCCCGAGCCGCGAGCTCTCGATCAAGCACGACGTCGACCCGAACGAGGTCGTCAAGGTCGGCGACGAGATCGAGGCCCTGGTTCTCCAGAAGGAGGACAAGGAAGGCCGCCTGATCCTCTCGAAGAAGCGCGCCCAGTACGAGCGTGCCTGGGGCACCATCGAGAAGATCAAGGAAGAGGACGGCATCGTCACCGGTACCGTCATCGAGGTCGTCAAGGGTGGTCTCATCCTCGACATCGGCCTCCGCGGCTTCCTCCCGGCCTCCCTGGTCGAGATGCGTCGCGTCCGCGACCTCCAGCCCTACGTGGGCAAGGAGCTCGAGGCGAAGATCATCGAGCTGGACAAGAACCGCAACAACGTGGTCCTGTCCCGCCGTGCCTGGCTGGAGCAGACCCAGTCCGAGGTCCGCCAGACGTTCCTCACCACCCTGCAGAAGGGTCAGGTCCGCTCCGGCGTCGTCTCCTCGATCGTCAACTTCGGTGCCTTCGTGGACCTGGGTGGCGTCGACGGTCTGGTCCACGTCTCCGAGCTGTCCTGGAAGCACATCGACCACCCGTCCGAGGTTGTCGAGGTCGGCCAGGAGGTCACCGTCGAGGTCCTCGACGTCGACATGGACCGCGAGCGTGTCTCCCTGTCGCTGAAGGCGACCCAGGAGGACCCGTGGCAGCAGTTCGCCCGGACCCACCAGATCGGTCAGGTCGTCCCGGGTAAGGTCACCAAGCTGGTTCCGTTCGGTGCGTTCGTCCGCGTGGACGAGGGCATCGAGGGCCTGGTCCACATCTCCGAGCTGGCCGAGCGCCACGTGGAGATCCCGGAGCAGGTCGTCCAGGTCAACGACGAGATCTTCGTCAAGGTCATCGACATCGACCTGGAGCGTCGCCGGATCTCGCTGTCCCTCAAGCAGGCCAACGAGTCCTTCGGTGCCGACCCGGCGTCGGTCGAGTTCGACCCGACCCTGTACGGCATGGCCGCGTCCTACGACGACCAGGGCAACTACATCTACCCCGAGGGCTTCGACCCCGAGACCAACGACTGGCTCGAGGGCTACGAGGCTCAGCGCGAGGCCTGGGAGCGCCAGTACGCCGAGGCGCAGGCTCGCTTCGAGCAGCACCAGGCCCAGGTCATCAAGTCCCGCGAGGCCGACGAGGCCGCCGCTGCCGAGGGTGCTGCCGCCCCGGCCGCCGGCAACGCCGGTGCGGGTATCTCGGGTGGCTCCTACTCCTCGGAGTCGGACGAGACCTCGGGCGCCCTGGCCTCCGACGAGGCCCTGGCCGCGCTCCGCGAGAAGCTGGCCGGCGGCCAGAGCTGATCGCAGGATCGCAGCACACCGCGCACACCCGGAGCGATCCGGGAGTGAGCTGAGCTGAAAGCAAGGCCCGTCCCCCTCGGGGGCGGGCCTTGTTGCCGTCCCGGCCCCGCTCTGCCGTCCCCGGCCCTTTGCTGCTTCCCGGCCCCTTCCGCGGTGCGTTCCCGTGAATCGCCCGGACGGACGGGGAATGGTGCGGGCCCCTTCGTACGTTCACCCAGAGAACGCGGCGAGGAGGAGCGGTGACAGTGCTTGATCCGAAGGATCCAAAGGGTTTGTACGAGTGGGACGCCAAGGGCTTGGCGGTGGCCGACCTGGCACTCGCCCAGGACTCGGCTGGACTGGTCATGCTCTACCACTTCGAGGGGTACATCGACGCCGGCGAGACCGGGCAGCAGATCGTCGAGCGGCTGCTCGACAGCCTGCCCCACCAGGTCGTCGCCCGGTTCGACGCCGACCGCCTGATCGACTACCGGGCGCGGCGCCCGCTGCTCACCTTCCGGCGCGACCACTGGACGGAGTTCGAGGAGCCCCGCCTGGACGTCCGCCTCGTCCAGGACGCCACCGGCGCCCCGTTCCTGCTGCTGTCCGGCCCCGAGCCGGACGTGGAGTGGGAGCGCTTCTCCGTCGCCGTCCGGCAGATCGTCGAACGCCTCGGCGTCCGGCTGTCGGTCAACTTCCACGGCATCCCCATGGGCGTCCCGCACACCCGGCCCGTCGGCATCACCCCGCACGGCAACCGGACCGACCTGACGCCGGGCCACACCAGCCCCTTCGACGAGGCCCAGGTGCCCGGGAGCGCCGAATCGCTCCTGGAGTTCCGCCTCGGCCAGGCCGGTCACGACGTGCTGGGCGTCGCCGCGCACGTACCGCACTACATCGCCCGGTCCCCGTACCCGGACGCCGCGCTGACCGTACTGGAGACGATCACCGCCGCCACCGGGCTGGTCCTGCCGGCCGTGGCCCACGCACTGCGCACCGAGGCCCACCGCACCCAGACCGAGATCGACCGGCAGATCCGGGAGGGCGACGAGGAGCTCGTCTCCCTGGTCCAGGGCCTGGAGCACCAGTACGACGCGGCCGCCGGCGCCGAGACCCGCGGCAACATGATCGCCGAGCCGGTGGAGATCCCGTCCGCCGACGAGATCGGCCGCGAGTTCGAGCGGTTCCTCGCGGAACGCGAGGGCGAGGGCTGATCGCCCGGCACCGATCGGCTAGCCTGGCGCTCGCGGGCGCCGGAGACTGCTTCCCGCACGGGCGGGGACGAGGGGTGGAGGCAGAGGCGTGCTCAGGGTAGGACTCACCGGCGGCATCGGCGCCGGCAAGAGCGAGGTCTCGCGGCTGCTCGCGGGATACGGGGCGATCCTCGTCGACTCCGACCGCATCGCGCGGGAGGTCGTCGAACCGGGCACGCCCGGGCTGGCGGGCATCGTCGCGGCCTTCGGGGAGTCCGTACTGACCCCCGAGGGGACGCTCGACCGGCCGAAGCTCGGGTCGATCGTCTTCGCCGACCAGGAGAGGCTCCAGACCCTCAACGGCATCGTCCACCCGCTGGTCCGGGCCAGGTCGGCCGAGCTGGAGGCCGCCGCCGGCCCCGACGCGATCGTGGTGCACGACGTACCGCTGCTCACGGAGAACGGCCTCGCCCCGCTGTACGACCTCGTGGTGGTCGTCGACGCGGCCCCGCAGACGCAGCTCGCCCGGCTGACCGCCCTGCGCGGGATGGCCGAGGACGAAGCCCGGGCCCGGATGGCCGCACAGGCCACCCGGGAACAGCGGCTCGCCGTGGCGACCCTCGTGATCGACAACGACGGGCCGCTGGAGGCGCTGGAACCGCAGGTGCGCGCGGTGTGGGACGAGCTGACCACCCGGGCGAAGGCAGCGGCCGCCGGGGACTGACCGGCACGCCGGAGACCGACCGGCACGCCGGGGGCCGACCGGCACGCCGGGGGCCGACCGGCGCGCCGGGACCGACCGGCCCACGGTCGCGTGGATCCAGTGGCTTGCGCCGATGGCGTGGATCCGGTGGATTGCGTGGATTGCGTGGATCGCGTGAGGAGAGGGAAGGAGCAGACCGTGACAGACCCCGTGCCGCAGGCTCCCCCGCCCGGATCGGCGCCCTCGTCCCCGGAGACGCACGTCATCGACTTCCGGGCCGCCGAGCGGCTGCTGGCCGCCCGCGACCCCCGCGGCGCCGTGAAACTCCTCGACTCGGTCATCGCCGCCCACCCGGAGAGCGGTGCGGCCCGGCTGCTGCGCGCCCGGGCGTACTTCGCCTCCGCCCAACTGGGGAGCGCGACCCGGGAGCTCGAACTGATCGTGGAGCGGGAGCCGGACAACGCGTTCGCGCACTTCGCACTCGCCCGCACCCATGAGCGCGCGGGTCGGCCCGACCAGGCCCGCAGGCACTTCCGGCTCGCCGCCGCCCTGGACCCCCGGCCGGACTACGTGGCGGCCGCCCGCTTCGACGACCCGGGCCCCTCCTGACCGGGTCCCGCGCACGGGCCCATCGGGTCCTGTACCAGGGCCCGGCCGGTTACCGGTGCGGAGGCTCGTACGGGGGGATGTCCCGGCCCGGCTGGTAGTGCGGGCCCTGGTGGATGTGATGGGCCACCACGGCCATGTCCACCGTGGCCAGGACCGCGACCACGCCGCACGCCGCAGCCCACCCGGGGCGGGCGGCCAGGGAGAACAGGACCGTTCCGGCGGCGGCCCAGACCAGCCCCCACACGCTCAGCCAGAATCTCAGCCGCAGCGGACTGCGGGCGGTCACCGGCTCGTTTCCGGTACGCATGGGCCCATCGCCTCATTGCCTGACAGCCCGGCCGTTCCGGTCGTGGACGGCCTACGTCCCATGGTGCCACCGGCCCTCCCGGCGCCGGGGAACACGCAGGTCAGCGGGGATTGTCACTGTGCGCGCCTAAACTCGGCGGAAGACGTGGTCAGACCGACGGAAACGGCAGGAAGGGGGGCATGGTGACACCGCAACCGCCGCAGCAGGCACTGCTGCGCCACGCCGCCGTCTTCCTGCCCGCCCCCGTCCCGCGCCAGGGCCGTATCGCGTTCTGGGCGCCGGACGGCGACCCCCTCCCCGAGGTGCCGGAGGGGGCGCAGGCCCGGATCGAGGTGGTGCGCCCGCACGGCAGCGGCGTGCGCACGCGGACCGTGCCCGCCGTGACCCTCGCCGTCGCCGACGCGCTGCCCCTGCTGGTGCGCGCCCCGCGTACCGCCGTCACCCACCCGGCCACCCGGGCCTGGGGCACCGCCGCCACCCATGCGCTCACGCTCGCCGCCCGCGGCCGGCTGCTGCCCGGGCTCACCCCCGACGACGTCGACGCCTGGCGGGCCGGCCCGCTCGACGCCGAGGACGTCGGCCACCTCCGCGCGGTCGCCGCCGCGCTCCCGTACGAGGGGTACGCCACGCCCCTTCCCGGCCGCCGCCCGCTCCAGCTGCCCGAGCCGGAGGCCCTGGTCCGGGCGTTCCTCGACGCCGTCACCGACTGCCTGCCCCGGACCCCGGCCGCGCCCGTGGCCGCCGGGCGGCCGTTCGCCGACCGGGAGCCGCAGCGGGTGCCCGGGATAAGGGACTGGGCGGCGCAGGTCGCGGCCGGCGCCGACGAGGGGGTGGGGATCTCGCTGCTGCTGGACCTGTCCTCCTTCAGCCTCTTCGACTCCGGCGACGGCGCGGACGCAGACGCAGACGCCGACGCACACGCAGATACGGACGCGGACGCGCCCGCCGGCGCCGGGCGGGCGGAGCTGCGCCGGGCGGGCGCCGCCGTCGTCCAGGTGCACAGCCTGGCGGACCCCACGCTCGTCACCGACGCCGCGCAGCTGTGGGCCGGCGCTGCCCCCGCCGGCTTCGGGCCGCGCGCCCGCATCGACGCGGTCCTCGCGCTGCGCCGGGCCGCCCGCGTCTGGCCGCCGCTGCTGCGCCTGCTGGACCGGCCCGTCCCCGACCTGCTGCCGCTGTCCGACCCGGAGCTCGAAGACCTCCTCGGCACCGCCGCGACCCGGCTGGCGGCCGCCGGAGTCCCGGTCCACTGGCCGCGCCAGCTGGCCCGTACGCTCTCCGCGACCGCGGTCGTCCGCTCCACCGCGCCCGGCTCCGCCATCGACGGCACCGCCTTCTTCGACGCCGAGCAGCTCTTCGCGTTCTCCTGGGAACTCGCCCTGGGCGGCGACCGGCTCACCCCGTCCGAGATGGAGGCGCTCGCGCAGGCGCACCGGCCGGTGGTGCGCCTGCGCGACCAGTGGGTGCGCGTCGACCCCGAGCTGGTCCGCAAGGCCCGCAAGCGGGACCTGGGCCTGCTGGACCCGGTGGACGCGCTGGCGACCGTACTGACGGGCACGGCCGAGGTCGACGGGCAGCAGGTGGAGGCGGTGCCGGTCGGGGCCCTGGCCGCCCTCCGCGAGCGGCTGACCGGCGAACTCGTCCCGCTGCCGCAGCCCGTCGGGCTGAAGGCCGTCCTGCGCGACTACCAGGCGCGCGGCCTGGCCTGGCTGGACCTGATGACCTCGCTCGGCCTCGGCGGGTGCCTCGCCGACGACATGGGCCTGGGCAAGACCGTCACGCTGATCGCGCTCCACCTGCACCGGGACCGTCCCGAACCCACCCTCGTCGTCTGCCCGGCGTCGCTGCTGGGCAACTGGCAGCGGGAGATCGAGAAGTTCGCGCCCGGGGTCCCGGTGCGCCGCTTCCACGGCGGCGGCCGCAGCCTCGACGGGCTGGCCGGGGGTTTCGTCCTCACCACGTACGGGACGATGCGCGCGAGCGCGGCCCGGCTGGCCGGGCAGGCCTGGGGCATGGTCGTCGCCGACGAGGCGCAGCACGTGAAGAACCCGCACTCGGCGACCGCGAAGGCGCTGCGCACGATCCCCGCCCCGGCCCGGGTGGCGCTCACCGGCACCCCGGTGGAGAACAACCTCTCCGAGCTGTGGGCGCTGCTCGACTGGACCACGCCCGGCCTGCTCGGGCCGCTGACGGCGTTCCGGGCCCGGCACGCCCGGCCGGTGGAGCACCAGCAGGAGGAGGACGGGGGCAACGAGGCGGCCGTGGCCCGGCTGGCGGCGCTCGTCCGGCCGTTCCTGCTGCGGCGCCGGAAGTCCGACCCGGGCATCGTCCCCGAGCTGCCGCCGAAGACGGAGACCGACCACCCGGTGTCCCTCACCCGCGAGCAGGCCTCGCTGTACCAGGCCGCGGTGGACGAGGCGATGGCCGTGATCGGGGGCAGCGAGGGGATGGAGCGGCGCGGCATGGTCATGAAGCTGCTGGCCTCGCTGAAACAGATATGCAACCACCCGGCGCAGTACCTGAAGGAGGATCGGCCCCGGATCCCGCACCGCTCCGGCAAGCTGGCCCTGCTGGACGAGCTGCTGGACACGATCCTCGCGGAGAACGGCTCGGTGCTGGTCTTCACCCAGTACGTGACGATGGGCCGGATCATCGAGCGGCACCTGTCGGCGCGCGGGATCTCCCACCAGTTCCTGCACGGCGGGACCCCGGCCGCGCAGCGCGAGGAGCTCGTCGACCGCTTCCAGTCCGGGGAGGTCCCGGTCTTCGTGCTGTCCCTGAAGGCGGCCGGCACCGGGCTGAACCTCACCCGCGCCGGACACGTCGTCCACTTCGACCGGTGGTGGAACCCGGCCGTCGAGGAGCAGGCCACCGACCGCGCCTACCGCATCGGCCAGGAGCAGCCCGTCCAGGTCCACCGGATCATCGCCGAGGGCACCGTGGAGGACCGGATCGCCGAACTGCTGGAGTCGAAGCGGGCCCTGGCCGACGCCGTCCTCGGCTCGGGGGAGGCGGCCCTGACCGAGCTGACCGACCGCGAGCTCGCCGACCTCGTCTCCCTGAGGAGGCCCGCATGATCACCTCGCGGGAGGACCGCCGCCGCACCTTCGAGACGGTGCCCGCCGGCGGGGACGCCGCCAGCTGGTGGGGCCGGGCCTGGGTGTCGGCCCTGGAGCTCACGGCCCGGGACCCGGCCCGCCTGGCCCGCGGCCGCGCCTACGCGGAGGAGGGGCACGTCGAGGCGGTCACGGTCACGCCCGGCCGGATCGTCGCCTACGTACGGGGCACCCGGGCCCGCCCGTACCGCACGGAACTGGCCCTGGCCCCGTTCGAGGCCGCCGGGTGGGACGAGCTGCTGGAGGCGGCCGCCGCCGATCCGGCGGCCCTGGCAGCCCTGCTGGAGCGGGAGGTTCCGCAGTCCCTGGCGGGGCGGATCCTGCCCGGGCCGGGCGAGCTGCTGCCGCGCTGCTCCTGCCCGGACCCGGCCCGTCCGCCGTGCAAGCACGCCGCGGCCCTGTGCTACCGCGCCGCCCTCCTCCTCGACGAGGACCCCTTCCTGCTGCTGCTCCTGCGCGGCCGGGGCGAGCGGGAGCTCCTCGACGAGCTCGGCCGCCGCAATGCCGCCCATGCCGCGCGCGAACAGCCCGCCGCGACCCCGGACTTCCCCGGCATCCCGGCGCGTGCCGCGCTGGCCCGCACCACCCTGCCCCCGCTGCCGGCCCCGCCCGCCCCGCCCGCCGTGCCGGGGCTGCCGCCCGCCTGCCCGGACGAGCCGGGTGTGCCGGGCGCGCCGGACCCGCTGGCGCTGGACCAGCTCGCCACGGATGCGGCCGCCCGCGCGCTGGCGCTGCTGCGCACCGGCGAGGACCCGATCGGCGGGCTCACCCTGTGGCAGGACGCCGTCCGTCTGGCGTCCGCGCACCACACCGCGGGCCTGACCGGTACCGCCCGCACCCTCTACCGGGACCTGGCCCGGGCCACCGGCCGCACCACGACCGACCTCGCCCGGGCCGCGGCGGCCTGGCGCCAGGGCGGCCTGCCCGCGCTCAACGCCCTGGAAGAGCCCTGGGATCCGCCGGCCGGCCCCTTCGACCGGGCCCGCCCGGCGCTCCTGGCCGCCTCCCGCGGATCGTTCCGGCCCGAGCGGAACCGGCTGACCGCGGGCACCCGGCAGCTGCGGCTCGGCCGCGACGGCCTCTGGTACGCGTACGAGTCCCGGCCGGGCGGCGAGGACTGGTGGCCGGCGGGCCGCCCGTCCGCGGACCCGGTCAGCGCGCTCCCGTACTGATCCCGTCCGCCCAGCTGCCGAGGGCGGTGAAGTCCCGGTCGCGCAGGCCGCGGCGGGGGTGGATGCGCAGCAGCAGGGCGGGCGCCGGGTGGTGGGCGGCGACCCAGGCCCGGTCCCGAGCGTTGATCATGTCGTCGACCCAGGCGAAGGGGCGGCCCGCCGCCCACGCGAGCAGCGGGCGGGTCTTCCACGAGAGCCCGTCGGGGTCCCGGGCGAACAGCTCCGGCCACTCGATGAACGGCAGGTCGCCGGGGAGCCCGATGTGCGGGGCGACCATCGTGTTGGCCTCGTTCATCCAGGTCGTGGCCCAGGCCAGGTCGAACGGCAGGGCGAGCAGTCGCGCGCCGTGCGACGGGTGCAGACGGACCTTCAGGCCGCGCCGTGCGCTGCGCGAGTCCGGGCTGCGGTACGACATCCAGACCGCGGGACGCATCCGGTGGCTGGTGTACCCGCGCAGACCGGCCAGGCGGGACCGGAAGGGGTTGAGGGGGCCGTCCACGTCGAGGAGGAGCAGCGGGCGATCGGTGGTCATGGACCAGCCACTACCCGCTACACGATGGAGTGAAATGCCTATCGGCTCTATAACCCGAACGGGTTTTGGCGCGTTGTCTCCTCATGCGGGTGCAGTGCAGCGCCCGTGAACTTTTCCGGAAGGCAGGAAAACTGATGCGTCACAGTCGCCGGAACGGCCTGATCGCGACGCTGGTCGCGGGAGGCGGACTCGCGGTCGCGGGTGTGGGCGGCTTCGCCTACGCCGACGCGGATGCGAGTGGGAAGACCGAGCGCTCGCCGGGGCTGCTGTCCGGAAACCTCGTACAGCTGCCCATCCACACCCCGGTCAACGTGTGCGGGAACACCGTCAGCATCGTCGGCCTGCTCAACCCGGCCGCGGGCAACAGCTGCACCAATGCCGGCTCCGGCTCTTCGAAGGGCTCCGGGTCCGCCACCGGTGGCAGCACCCACGCCGACGGAACCGCGAAGGACTCGCCCGGGGTGGTGACCGGGAACGCGATCCAGCTGCCGGTCAAGCTCCCGGTCAACGTCAGCGGCAACTCGGTGAACATCGTCGGCGTCGGCAACCCGTCCACCGGCAACAGCTCGGTCAACGTCGAGCAGCCCAGCGGGGCCAAGCCGCCGCAGCCGGCGAAGCCCGTCGAGCCCGCGCAGCCGACGAAGCCCGTGGAGAAGCCCACCGTCCCGTCCCCGGTGACCCCGCCCGCGCCGGAGCAGGAGCAGCACACCCCGGGCGCTCTCGCCCACACCGGGTCCGACGGCCTCGGCTACCTGCTGCCCGGTACCGGCGCCCTGCTCCTCGGCGGGGCGCTGCTCTACCGGCGCTTCCGCCACCAGTAGGACCGCGGGGTCCGCAGGATCACAGCCCCTCGGCGCCCGGCACGGCCGCGGCCCGGGGGGCTTCCTCGTACCCGGTGCCGAGCCGGTCCCCGGGGTCGGCACCGGGATCGGATCCGGGGTCGGCCCCGTTGTCCGCGGCGGGACCGGATCCGGTGTCCGCGGCGGCCGGCGGGATCCGCCAGGTGTCGAGGACCGCGTCGATCTGCGCGGCCAGCCGGGCCCGGGCCGCGAACCGCGGCACGCCCGCCATCAGCAGCGCGTCGTACTCGGTGTCGACGTGCCGCACCGCCGCCCGCACCGCCACCGCCACCGCGAGCTCGTCGAGGGCCCGGCCGGCCGAGGTGCGGCCGACCCGGCCGCTGCCCCGCACCGAGGCGTGGGCGGCGATCGCCGCCGCCCGGTCGGCCGGGCAGCCCGGGAACAGCCGCCGTATCTCCGCCGCGAACGCCGCCGTGAACCGGGTGTCCTCGGCCGTCCGGCGCAACCGGTCGCGCTCCCGGCGCCGCGCCCGCGCCTCCGCGTCCGCGAGGCACGCACGCTCGGCCCGCGCCAGGGCGGGATCCTCGACGAGGAGGCCCTGGCGTTCGTAGCGGCGGCGGCGCTTGTTGAAGCGGACGACGACGGCGGACAGCGAACTGGCCTCGCGCGCCCGGCGGGTGAGCGCGGCGTCCCCGCGCGGCAGGTAGACCAGGTGCCCGAGGTCCGCGCAGTCCAGGCAGCGCGGCACGCCCGCCTCGCGCACCAGATGCCGCAGCGGTCCCCGACTGCACTGCGCGCAGTGGATCGCCTTCACCGACTCGAACACGACCAGGCTCATGCCCGTGTGATACCGCCGTTCGGCCCCTCTATCACCCCGCGTGGCGCGACGGTCGGGGAACCGTCAACTCTCCCTCGATTTGGGGAAGTCGCTTACGGTGGTGGCCGGGACTTGCGGTGTGGCTTGTGACGCCCGGGGTGCCCGCGACTCGCGACCGAGGGGGAGACATGAGCGGACGTCAGACGGCGACGGAGCGGCCTGCGATACCGGTCCTGCCGATACCGGTCCTGCCGATACCGGGCCCGTCGATACAGGGCCCCGGCATACCGGCGGGTGCGGGCATACCCGGGGCAGTGGCGGGCGCCGGGGTCGGCGCGCCGAATCTCGCCGGGCGGGAGGTGGTCATCGCACCCGGCGCCTGCACCGGCTGGCACTTCCACCGGGTCCCGCTGATCGCCCTGCTCAAGTCCGGGACGCTCACCCGGATCCTGCACGACAACAGCACCGTGGTGCACCTGCCCGGGACCAGCTTCATCGAACCCGCCGGCCCCGAGCACCTCCACCTCGGCCGCAACCTCGGCACCGAACCCGTCGTGCTGTACGTGACCAGCACCCTCGCCGAGGGCGAGCCGTTCTCCATCCCCGCCGACGCCCCGCCCGCAGCCGCCCCGTGCGCCTGCGCGGGCCACGCCTGGTGACCCGCCCCGCCGCGGCGCCGCCCGCTCACACCAGGCGGCGAATCTCCCCGCGCACCCGGTAGAAGCCGCCCGAGGCCGCGTGCAGCCCGTCCACCACGTACCGGGCCCCCGGCTCCCGGATCCCGCGCGGGAACTGCACGTTCCACGAGCGCTCGAACCCGCTCGACACCACCTGCACCCGCATCCGGTTGCCCTGCTGCACGCACTCCACCACCACGCCGTCGGCCGGGGCCGCCGCCGCCGACACGGTCACCACCGCGGCAGCCGAAGCCGCCGGGGTGAACACCGGCAGGGCGGCAGCGGACTTCACGTCCCGGGCCGTCGGCACCGTGCCCTGCTGGGCCGCGCCGATCGCCGCCTCGCTCGCGTCCACGCAGACCAGCGAGCCGTCCGTGGTGACCAGGTACAGCCGCTCGTCCAGGTACTGCATGGACAGGGCCGAGCCGCTGCCCGTGCCGAGCTTCCACAGCCGGTTCCCGGCCGCGTCGAAGCAGTAGACGGAGGAGGCGGAGTCGCCGGCGAACACGTGCCGGCCGTCGGGGGAGGTCGCGCAGGAGTACACCGCCGCGTCACAGCGGTACGAGGCCTCGATCGCGCCCGTGTCCTTCGCCAGCCGCTGCACGGTGTGGCGGCCCGTGCCGGCGAAGACCGCGTGCTCCTCCTGCCAGCCGAAGAGCACTCCGCCCGCGGTCCTGGTGTGCCACAACTCGCCGCTGCCGTCCGGGGCGTACGCCGTCACGCCCGTCGTGTGGCCGTGGTAGACGGCACGCTCGTCCGCCCGCACCATCCAGGCGTGGACCCCGGCCGACCGGCGCGACCACTGGAACTCGTCCTCGTGGTCGATGACCGTCAGGCCGCCGTTCGCGTCGGAGACGTTGAGGACGCCCTCGCGGATGTCGAGCCAGAAGATGTCCACGTCGTCGGCGATGTCGTACGCCTTGAACGGGACCTTCGACGACAGGTCGTAGACGCCGCCATCGTCACAGCCCGCGTAGATCCAGAAATCGTCCGCCACCAGGCACTTCACCCCGTCCGGCAGCGAGTACCGGGCCAGCACCTCCCCGCCGTGGCTGAGCGTGTACACGTCGCCCGCCTGGTTGCCGACCCAGCAGCGGTCCTCGTCCACGTGGATCCCGAACGCCGAGGCGCCCGTGCGGAACCGCCACAGCACCGGGGCGGCCGCGCGGGCCGTCGACGGCGCGGACGCCACCTGGCGGCGGGTCACCGGGCGGGCCGCGCGCTGTCCCTGCACCGCCGGCGCGTACCCCTTGCGGACCTTCTCCCCGATCTTCTTGGCGGCGGCCGCCCGGGCCTTCTCGGCGGTCGGGAACGTCGAGTTCTGCTGCTGGCCGTCCGCGCCGATACGCCCGTACCGCACCGTGACCGCGGTACCGTCCACGGTCACCTCGTAGAACTTGTGCGCGCCGCCACCGTCCTGCGACAGCTCCAGGTACGTCGTCTCGCGAGCCATGACAGACCCCTCCCCAAGGCCGGGCCCGACGGCTCTGCCCGCCGGTGTTCCCTCGTGGAAAAAAGCTAGGGGCCGGCACTGACAATGGGCCCGTGCACCTGGAAGCGATCACCTGGCAGCGGATGGCCGAGCAGCTCGCAGACCGTCTGGACGACCGCAAACCCGAGGCGGGGGAGGCGATGTGGCAGCGCGTCGGCATCGACGGCGCGCCCGCCGCCGACACCGGCGGACTCGCCGGACTGCTCGCCGAGGCGCTGCGCGGACACGGCCGCACCGCCCTCGTCGTCCCCGCCGAGGGCTTCCTGCGGCCGGCCTCGCTGCGGTTCGAGTACGGCCGCGAGGACGTGGACTCCTACCTCGGCGGCTGGTACGACACCGCCGCCCTCTGGCGGGAGGTGTTCGGCCCGACCGACCCGGGCGGCACCGGGCGGGTCCTGCCCGACCTGTGGGACCCGGCGACCGACCGGGCGACCCGCAGCCCGTACACCGAACTGCCGCCGGGCGCCGTCGTGATCGTGCACGGCCCGCTCCTGCTGGGCCGCTGGTTCCCCTTCGACCTCGGCGTGCACATCCGGCTCTCCCCGGGCGCGCTGGCCCGCCGCACCGAGGAGGCCGCCCGCTGGACCCTGCCCGCCTTCGCCCGCTACGAGGCCGAGACCGACCCCGCCTCGCTGGCCGACGCCGTGGTCCGGGCCGACGATCCGCGCCACCCCGCGTGGACGGGCCTGAACCACTGACCCGGCCGACCGCCCCGGGAGCCCCGGGCGATCGGGCGGCCATGGCCGATCGGGCCGCAACGGGCGTCCGAGCCGCAACGGGCGTCCGCGCCGCAACGGGTGTCCCGGCCGCCGCGGGAGTCCGAGCCGCTGCGGGGGCCGGGCGGCTACGGGCGCCCGGGCGGCTACGGGCGTCCGCCCAGCCGGGTGACCGCGCAGGCCGCCGACCGGCAGCCGGCCCGGGCCGCCTCCACCGGGTCGGCGCCGGCGAGCCGCGCCGCCAGGAACCCGCCGGTGAACGCGTCCCCCGCGCCGGTGGAATCCACCGCCCGCACCGGCTCCGCGGCCACCTCGGCCGTGACCCGGCCCCCCTGGGCGACCAGCGCCCCCGCCGCACCCCGGGTGACCGCCACCAGCGGCACCAGACGGCTCAGCTCCGCCGCGGCCCGGGCCGCCCCGCCCGCCCCGGCCGGCCGCGGCAGCCCGGCCAGCAGCAGGGCCTCGTCCTCGTTGGGCAGCAGGACGCCCGCCCCCGCCACGGCGTCGAGGAAGCGCCGCGGCCCGAGCGTGGCCAGGAACCCCGCCGAGGCCGGGTCCACGCTCACCGGCACCCCGCGGGCGCGCGCGTCCCGCAGCGCGACCAGGGCCAGCTCGCGGCTGCTGTCGGCGAAGTACAGGTAGCCGGACAGGTGCAGGTGGGCGACCCCGTCCAGCAGGTCGGGCGCCCAGTCGGCGGGGGAGAGCCGCAGTGCCGCCCCGCTGTCGGTGAGGAAGGTCCGCTCCGTGTCCTTGCCGACCAGCGCCACCACGGTCCCCGTCGGCGCGTCCGGGTCGACCACCAGCCGCGGCCGCACCCCGCCGGCCAGCAGGGCCCGCTCGTGCCACTGCGCCGACTCCGCGCCCACCCGCGCGAGGAGGCGTACGTCGGCGAGCCCGGCGCGGGCCGCCCAGCAGGCCGCGTTGGCTCCGGCGCCGCCGGGCAGGGTCCGGATCCGGGCCGCCGTGTCGGTGGCCGGAACCAGCGGCTCCGGGTGCACCGCCACCACGTCCGTCACCACGTCCCCGACGACCAGCAACGCCCCCGATCCGGACCCCGCCCCCGATCCGGACCCCGGCTCCGGCCCGGACCCCGGCTCCGGCCCGGGCTCCGGCTCCGGCTCCGGCCCGGGCTCCGGCACCGCACCCCGCTCCGGCTCCGGGCCGGCCGTTGTCACTGTCGGGCCGCCCAGGCCCCGGCGATGCCGGCCCCGAGGGCCACGTTGCCCCTTACCGCCGCCAGATTGGCCTCCAGTGAGGCCCCGCCCGTCGCCCGCACCAGGAAGCCCAGCAGGAACGGGGTCACCTCCTGCCCCGTGATCCCCTGCTTCCGGCACTCGTCGAGGGCCTCCGCCAGCACCCGGTCGTGCAGGCCCGGATCCAGCTGTTCCGCCTTGTCCACCGGGTTGGCCACCAGCAGTGCGGACTCGGGGCCGCCCAGCAGGTCCTGAGCGGCCATCACCTCCGCCACCTCCTCCGGCCGGTGCACGGTCCAGTCCACCGGCTCGCCGGAACTGGCCAGGTAGAAGCCGGGGAAACGTTCCGTCCCGTACCCCACCACGGTCACCCCCAGCGTTTCCAGCCGCTGCAGCGTGGCCGGCACGTCCAGGATCGACTTCACCCCGGCGCACACCACCGTGATCCGCGTCCGCGCCAGCAGCCGCAGGTCTGCCGACTCGTCCTGGGTCTGCGCCCACTCCCGGTGCACGCCGCCCAGCCCGCCCGTGGCGAAGACCCGCAGCCCGGCCCGCGCGGCCAGGAACGCTGTCGCCGACACCGTCGTCGCGCCGGTCGCGCCCGCCGCGACGGCGGGCGCCAGGTCCCGGTGGCCGAGCTTGCGCACCCCCTCGCCGCCCGCGATCCGCTCCAGCTGCTCCTTGTCCAGGCCCACGTGGGGCACCCCGTCCACAACGGCGATCGTGGCCGGAACGGCCCCCTCGGCGCGGACGATCGCCTCCAGTTCGGCGGCCACCGCAAGATTGCGGGGGCGCGGCAGGCCGTGCGTGATGATCGTGGACTCCAGGGCCACGACGGGCTGCCCCTGCTCCAGTGCCTCGCGGACTTCCTCGGACAGGACGGGAGCGCCGGGCGGGGGCGGGGGTGCGGATGCTGTGTGCTGTGACATGCCCCCATCCCTGGCACGCGATCAGCACCGCCAAACGCGGCGCCCGCGCAGTGGCCGGTTGTCGCCGTCCCCGACAGGATGCCTTCCCCGGTGCGGCCGGGCTGGACACTGTGGCCACTCCGCGGCGGGGTCCGCCCGCACTACGCTGGCGCGCCATGAGCACCAGCGACCACGACACCGCGGCCGCCGCCGCGGCGGCCCCCGCCGCAGCGGCCCCCGCCTCCTTCGCCGTCTCCGTACCGGACGTTCCGGACGCCGAGCTGGAGGCCGAGGAGCTGGACCCCGGCCGGATCGTCTCCGGCAGCCCCGTCGTGACGGGCAAGGTGCTGTGGGAGTCCCCGGACGGCACGCAGGTGCGCGGCATCTGGCAGATCACCCCGGGGGTGGTCACGGACGTCGAGGCGAACGAGCTGTTCGTCGTCGTCAGCGGCCGTGCGACCGTCGAGGTCGAGGGCGGCGCGACCCTGGAGGTGGGGCCCGGATCGGCCTGCGTGCTCCGCGAGGGCGACCGGACCACCTGGACGGTTCACGAGACGCTGCGCAAGGCCTACCACATCAGCTTGTGACCGCCGGATGGCGGCGTGCGGTGAACAGGGCGAGCACCGCCATCGGCAGCAGCAGCGAGGCCCCGATCGCGTTCAGCCAGCCGTAGCCCGCCTCCGCCATGACCAGGCCGGCCAGGGCCCCGCCGGCGCCCGCGCAGGTGTTCATCGTGAGATCGCTCAGGCCCTGTACGGCGGCCCGGGCGCGGGTGGGCACCGAGTCGGTCAGCAGCGCCGATCCGGACACCATGCCGGCCGACCAGCCGAGGCCCAGCAGGAAGAGGCCGAGCGCGGTCTGCCCGTGGCGCGGGCCCGCGGTGCCCGCGAGGAGGGCGGCCGCCGACAGCAGCCCGGCCGCCAGGCCGATCACGGACAGCCGGCCGAGCCGGTCCGACAGCCAGCCCATGACCGGCGAGAAGGCGAACATGCCGGCGATGTGCCCGCTGATCACGAGGCCGATGAGCTGGATCCCGGCGCCGTGGTGGCCGAGGTCGACCGGGGTCATCACCATGATCGAGACCATGGTGGTGTGTGACACGGCGACGGTGACCAGCGCGAGCCGCGCCCGTGGGGAGGCCTTGACGGCCGCGAACCCGGCGCGCACCGAGTGGCCTCCGCGGACGTGCTCCTCGGGCCCGGCCAGCGCCCGGGCCGTCAGCAGCGGGTCGGGCCGCAGGAGCACGGCGATCAGCGTGCCGGTGAGGACGAAGACGGCGCCGGCCCACAGGAAGGGGCCCGCAGTCTCGGGTATGGAGGTCCCGGCGAAGGTGCGGCTGGCCGGGGCGGAGAGGTTGGGGCCGAGCACCGCGCCGATGGTGGACGCCCAGACCACGACGGAGATGGCCCGGGCCCGGTGGTCCGGGGCGGCCAGGTCGGCGGCGGCGAATCGGGCCTGGAGGTTGGCGGAGGAGGCGGCTCCGAACGCGGCCATGCCGAGCATCAGCAGCGGGAAGCTCCGGATGGCGGCGGCCAGCACGACCAGGGCCGCGCCCGCGGCCCCGATCGCGTACCCGAGGACCAGGCCGGGCCTGCGGCCCCGCGCGGTCATCAGGGCGGCGAGGGGAAGCGAGAGGAGTGCGGTGCCGACCACGGCGGCGGTGGAGGCGAGCCCGGACAGTGCCTCGGTGCCGCTGACCTCGGTGGCCAGGGCCGGGGTCAGGGCGATGCTGACGGGCACGCCGAGGCCGCCCAGGGCCTGGGAGGCGATCAGCACGGAGGAGGTGCGGCGGCGCAGCCGGGGCAGCTCGGCCGGGTCCACGGCCGCGACGGGCCGGCCGGTGCCGGTGCCCGTTCCGGTGCCGGGCGCGGCGCTCACTGCGGGCGTCCCGTGCGGTGTGCCCGGAGGAGAGCGGGAGCGGCGGAACCTGGTGCGGCAGGAGTAGTCACCGCAGCAGTTTCCCACCCCTTACCCCCTGGCGGAACAGGAAGAAGACCGCCCGGTTCCCTGCCCGGAGCCCGCCCGCAGGCCCGGAGCCCGCCCGCAGGCCCGGCGCGCCGGCCCTCAGGACCGTGGCTCCCTCAGAACAGCGACACCCTCAGAACAGCGGCTGCGGAAGCACGCCCTCCAGCGCCAGCAGCGCCCGCTTGGTCTCCACCCCGCCGCCGAAGCCGCCGATCCCCCCGTCGTTCTCCACGACCCGGTGGCAGGCCACCACCAGCGGCAGCGGATTGGACCCCATGGCGTGGCCCACGGCCTGGGCCGCGCCCGGCTGCCCGACGCGGGCGGCCAGCTCCCCGTACCCGACGACCGACCCGTACGGCACCGAGCGGTTCAGCTCCTGCAGCACCGTCCGGTTGAAACCGGAGCTCAGCCGCCAGTCCAGCGGCAGCTCGAAGCGCCGCAGCGAGCCTTCGAAGTACGCGGAGAGCTGGCGTACCGGCTCGGCGAGCAGCACCTCCTCGCCCCGCTCCGGCCGCCGGGCGTCGGCGCCGAGCCGGGACGTCAGCGCGCCGATCATCCGCTCGACCCGGTCCGGACCGGCATGGAACTCGACCCGGACCAGGCCCTCCGGGGTGGCGGCCAGCAGCAGCGGACCGATGTCGCTCGCGACGACGGTCCATTCCAGGTGCGGCCCGCGCGGCCGCTCGGTGGTGTCCACCCCTCCACCGTACGGGCGGCCACCGACAGCCCCGCCCCCGATCGGTCGGCGACCCCCCTGCTCCGTCGGCGAGCCTCCTGCTTCGTCGGCGAGCCCCTGGTCAGTCGGCGAAGGCGCCGATCACCGCCTGCCGCACCACGTCCGGGGCGTTCGTGATGATCCCGTCGACGCCCATCCCCTGGACCTTCCGGGCGGTCACCGCGTCGTCCACGATCCAGGTGTCCACCTCCATCGTCTTGCCGTGGGCCCCCGCCAGGCCGTGCACGGCCGCCACCCATTCCGCCGTGATGGTGGTGTGCCAGGGGTTGATGCGGTCGGTGAACGCGGCGTACTTCGGCAGGTCGGCGACCTTCGGCGTGCCCAGGAAGGCCGTTTCGAGGTCCGGCCGCAGCTCGTGCACGAGGCGCACGGTGTCGGCGCTGAAGCTCTGCACGACCAGGCGGCGCTGCACATGCCCCCGGTCCAGCCACCCGGCCTCGTCCAGGACCTCCAGGGTCTGCTTCTCGATCCCGGGGTAGAGCTCGGGCTTCTTGATCTCCAGCAGCAGCCGCTGCCGGTTGCGCTCGATCCTGGCCAGGTACTCCCGCAGGGTCGGCACCTGGGCGCCCGCGTGCGCCGCGCCGAACCAGCTGCCCGCGTCGAGCTGCGCGATCTCCGCGGCCGTGAAGTCCCGCACGCGCCAGGGCGCGCGGTCCGGGAACACCTCCTCGGCGTTCGTGGTGCGGGCCAGGGTGTCGTCGTGGATCACGACCAGTTCTCCGTCCCGGGTGCGCTGGACGTCGTTCTCGACCCAGCTGAAGCCCAGCCGCAGTGCCGCGTCGACCGCGGCCAGGGTGTTCTCCGGGGCGTACGCCGAAGCCCCCCGGTGGGCGTACACGACGGGGCCCAGCACCCCCGGCCGGTCGGCGGGGGACCCGGGGTCGGTGGCGGCGGCCGCGGCCGTCCCGCCCAGCGCGGTGAGGGTGAAGCCCAGGAATGCGGCGGCGGCCGCTGCGGAGGGTCGGACGTACATGTGCGTTCTTCTCCTCGGGTCGTGAACCCTGCTCCGGCGTCAAACGGGCGCAGAACGGCAGCCGTTGCCGCGACGCAGCGACTGCGGTGTCCGTTGAAGCGATCATGGGCTCGAAGATCACCGGGCCGCCACCGAACTACGACAAACGGACCAGAAAGGGGGAAGCGTGCCGGGCGCGCCGGACCCGGCCGGGCCGTGCGGGCCGCCCGCGGGGCCGTGTGGGTGCGTGAGTGTCAGTGGCGGGTCGTACGGTGGAGTCATGCGGCCCGTATCGAAGATCGAACGCACGGTGGCGCCTTTCGAGGTCGTCAGCTCCTACCAGCCCAGCGGTGACCAGCCGACGGCCATCGCCGAGCTGGAGAAGCGCATCCGCGCAGGTGAGAAGGATGTCGTCCTGCTGGGCGCGACCGGCACCGGCAAGTCGGCGACGACCGCCTGGATGATCGAGAAGCTCCAGCGGCCCACCCTGGTCATGGCGCCGAACAAGACGCTCGCCGCCCAGCTGGCGAACGAGTTCCGCGAGCTCCTGCCGAACAACGCCGTCGAGTACTTCGTCTCGTACTACGACTACTACCAGCCCGAGGCGTACGTCCCGCAGTCGGACACGTACATCGAGAAGGACTCCTCGATCAACGAGGAGGTGGAGCGGCTGCGCCACTCCGCGACGAACTCGCTGCTCACCCGGCGGGACGTCGTCGTGGTCGCGTCCGTCTCCTGCATCTACGGCCTCGGCACGCCGCAGGAGTACGTCGACCGGATGGTCCCCCTCAAGGTCGGCGAGGAGATCGACCGGGACCAGCTGCTGCGCCGCTTCGTCGACATCCAGTACACCCGCAACGACGTGGCCTTCACCCGCGGCACCTTCCGGGTCCGCGGCGACACCGTCGAGATCTTCCCGGTCTACGAGGAACTGGCCGTCCGCATCGAGATGTTCGGGGACGAGATCGAGGCCCTGTCCACGCTGCACCCGCTGACCGGCGAGGTGATCAGCGAGGACCGCGAGCTGTACGTCTTCCCCGCCAGCCACTACATCGCGGGCCCCGAGCGCATGCAGAACGCGATCCGCGGCATCGAGACGGAGCTCGCCCGGCGCCTGGGGGAGCTGGAGAAGCAGGGCAAGCTGCTGGAGGCCCAGCGGCTGCGCATGCGCACCACGTACGACCTGGAGATGATGCAGCAGATCGGCTCCTGCTCCGGCATCGAGAACTACTCGCTCCACATGGACGGCCGCGAGCCGGGCTCCCCGCCGCACACCCTCATCGACTACTTCCCGGACGACTTCCTCCTCGTCATCGACGAGTCGCACGTCACCGTGCCGCAGATCGGCGCCATGTACGAGGGCGACGCCTCGCGCAAGCGGACCCTCGTCGACCACGGCTTCCGGCTGCCGTCCGCGCTCGACAACCGGCCGCTGAAGTGGGAGGAGTTCCAGAAGCGGATCGGTCAGACCGTCTACCTGTCCGCCACCCCCGGCGCGTACGAGCTGTCCCGCTCCGACGGCTTCGTCGAGCAGATCATCCGCCCCACCGGCCTCGTCGACCCCGAGGTCGTCGTCAAGCCCACCGAGGGGCAGATCGACGACCTGGTGCACGAGATCCGGCAGCGCGTCGAGCGGGACGAGCGCGTCCTGGTCACCACCCTCACCAAGAAGATGGCCGAGGACCTCACGGACTACTTCCTGGAGCTCGGCATCGCCGTGCGCTACCTGCACAGCGACGTCGACACGCTGCGCCGCGTCGAGCTGCTGCGCGAGCTGCGGGCCGGCGAGTACGACGTGCTGGTCGGCATCAACCTGCTGCGCGAGGGCCTGGACCTGCCCGAGGTGTCCCTGGTGGCGATCCTCGACGCCGACAAGGAGGGCTTCCTGCGCTCGGGCACCTCGCTGATCCAGACCATCGGCCGCGCCGCGCGCAACGTCTCCGGCCAGGTCCACATGTACGCGGACAAGATGACCCCGGCGATGGAGAAGGCCATCGAGGAGACCAACCGGCGCCGCGAGAAGCAGATCGCGTACAACAAGGCCAACGGGATCGACCCGCAGCCGCTCCGCAAGAAGATCAACGACATCGTCGCCACCCTCGCCCGCGAGGAGCTCGACACCGAGCAGCTGCTCGGCACCGGCTACCGCCAGGCGAAGGACGGCAAGGGCGCCAAGGCACCCGTGTCCGCCCTGTCGGGGGCCAAGACCGCGCCGGGCAAGGCGGCCAAGGGAGCCAAGGGGGCCAAGGGCGCCGTGGCGGTGACGGACCGCCCGGCCGAGGAACTGGCCTCGCTCATCGAGCAGATGACCGAGCGGATGCGGGCCGCCGCGGCCGAGCTCCAGTTCGAGGTCGCGGCCCGGATCCGGGACGAGGTCGGCGAGCTGAAGAAGGAGCTGCGGCAGATGAAGGAAGCGGGCCTCGCCTGACCCCCGCGGAGGTCAGTAGGGTTGGCGTCAGCCGCAGGTACACGCTGCCTGGGGGTGGCTATGGAAAGGGGACAGCGCGTGACGGTCAACTTGACCAAGGGTCAGGCCATCAGCCTGACGAAGGGTGACGGCGGCTCGCTGACGTCGGTCCGCATGGGGCTCGGCTGGCAGGCGGCCAAGCGCCGCGGCCTGTTCGGCTCGCGGACCCGGGAGATCGACCTCGACGCCTCGGCGGTGCTGTTCGCCGAGAAGCAGCCGGTGGACGTGGTGTTCTTCCGGCACCTGCAGAGCGACGACGGCTCGGTCCGGCACACCGGCGACAACCTGATCGGCGGCGCCGGCCAGGGCGGGGACGACGAGTCGATCCTCGTCGACCTCCAGCGCGTCCCGGTCCACATCGACCAGATCGTCTTTACGGTGAACTCGTTCACCGGCCAGACGTTCCAGGAGGTGCAGAACGCGTTCTGCCGCCTCGTCGACGAGACCAACGGCCAGGAGCTGGCCCGGTACACCCTCGACGGCGGCGGCCAGTACACGGCGCAGATCATGGCCAAGGTGTCGCGCAGCGGCGGCGGCTGGCAGATGACGGCCCTGGGCGAGGCGGCCAACGGCCGCACGTTCCAGGACCTGATGCCGGCGATCGTGCCGCACCTGTAAGCAGTACACGGAGAAACGGAAGAGCAAGGCCACGGGGGAGGGCTGCACGATGACGGCCGAACTGGTCCGGGGGCAGAACCACCCCCTGCACCGGAGCCGGGTGGAGATCAGGGTCACGGCGGGCGCACCGGTGCTCGCCCTGGCCGCAGTCTGCGATGCCGAGGGCCGGATCGGCGGGCCCGGCGCGCTGGCCCGCCCCGGCTCCTCCGCCCCGCCCGGGCTGCAGGCGCCCGGTCCCGCGGCCGGCGAGCACCGCTTCACGGTCGACCTCGGCGCCGTCGGGCCCGGGACGGACCAGGTCAAGGTGGCGCTCGTGCTGCCGCCCGGGGGCCCGGCCCGGTTCGGGGCGATCCCGGCCCCGTACGTGGCCGTGGCCGCCCCGGAGGGCGATGCGCTCGCCGGATACGCGCTGACCGGCCTCGACCCGGAGACCGCCGTCGTCGCCCTGGAGCTGTACCGCCGCCAGGGCGCCTGGAAGGTCCGCGCCGTCGGCCAGGGCTACGCCGACGGGCTCGCCGCACTGCTCGCCGACGCGGGGCTGAGCGCCCCGGCGGCCGCGGAGCTGGCCTCCGCGGTGGCGGGGCCGGCCGCGGCGGACGGCCGTGCGCTCACTCCCGTGCAGGCCGCGGCCGCGCCCACTCCGCCGCAGGGCCTCACGCCGACGGGGCCGACCGGCTCGACGGGCTCGACCGGGCCGACCGGCCGGCCGGACGCCGAGTCGGTCGCCGTCCCGGTCACCGGCATCCCGTACCCGGGCACGCCGGGCCCCGCCCCCGCAGCCGGACCCGCGGACACCGCCGGCGGCCCGCCGACCGTCGACTACGTGCACCCGCGCCGCCGCCGCACCACCGACGAGCCGCCCGAGCCGGCGCCCGCTGCCGCCGCACCCGGCCGGCCCGGCGAGCCGCCGACCCCCGTCGCGGGCGACGCCTCCGGCTGGTCCATGGACGAGCGGCTCTACAACCAGGTCTGGGGCATGTTCGAGGACCTGGCCCGGACGGTCGCGGCGTACCGCAGCGCCTGCGACTTCGCCGACTCCCGGCTCGACCGCGAGCTCGACCAGGCCCTCTCCGACCCCCGCGACCGCGCGGCCGGCGCCCCTGCGCAGGCGGCGGCCCGGGCCCGCCGCGAGGAACTCGTCGCCCAGGCCAAGGCCGCCCTCGACCGGGACCTCGCCCAGCTGGCCGCCGAGTCCGACGTGGTCGAACCGGCCCTGCCGGCCGCGTACGCCCGCTGGTCCAACCCGGTCTGGCAGGGGCACGCGCTGCCCGAGGAGGCCCCGATGGCCCTGCGCCTCGGGGACCTGCACCTGCCGGAGCGGCCCGGTCTGCGGATCCCCATGCTCGTCCGGGTCCCGCTGGAGCGCGGCCTGTGGATCGACAACGGCCGCACCGGCTCCGAGGCCGCCATGGCCACCGACACCGACCGGCTCCGCAAGGCCGCCATGGACATGGCCGTCGCGCACGCGGCGCGGCTGCTCGCCGTCCACCCCGCCGGCCGGTTCTCCGTCCACGTCATCGACGCGGCCGGGGCCGGGGCCGCCTCCCTCGGCCCGCTCGTGCACGCCGGGGTGCTCGCCGCGCCGCCCGCCGCGGGGGCCGCCGGGGTCTCCGAGACGCTGGCACGGCTGACCCGCCGGGTGGACCTCGTACAGATGGCGCTGCGGGCCGGGGCGCCCGAGGAGCTGCCGCCCGACCTGGACACGGCCGAGCAGCTGCTGATCGTGCACGACTTCCCGCACGGCTTCGACGACCGGGCCGTCACCCGGCTGCGCTACCTCGCCGACGAGGGCCCGGCGGTCGGCGTGCACCTGCTGCTGGTCGCCGACCGGGACGAGGCCTCGGCGTACGGGCCCCTGCTGGACCCGCTGTGGCGCTCGCTGATGCGGCTGACGCCGGTGCCCGACGACCACCTCGCCGACCCCTGGGTCAGCCACCACTGGACCTTCGAACCGGACCTGCCACCGCCCGGCAGCCTGGTGCTGGAGGAGGCGCTGCAGCGGGTCGCCACGGCCCGCCGCCATGCCCGTCCATGACCAGTCCTTGGCCTTCCCTTTACCTTTTCGGTCCTCCGCGGGTACCCTGGTGCCCGCGGAGGGGAGTATTCCTGCTTTCCTGCTACGGCGTGCCCGTCAATACGGACCCATAGGCGGTCCCGGGGCGCCGGCCCACGGCCTCCAGGCCGCCCGGGTGGAAGAGACCTCCGGCAGCGATGTCGCTGACCTGTGTGCCAAGCCATCTGCCGGAGGCCTGAACCGTGGATGTTTCGTTGAACGTGTGGGTGCTGACCATTCTCGGTCTGTGCATCCTCATCGGCGCCGATTTCTTCATCGGCCGCAAACCGCACGACGTGTCGATCAAGGAAGCGGGCACCTGGACCGTCGTCTGGGTCGTCCTCGCCGCGCTCTTCGGCCTCGGCCTGCTGTACTTCGGCAACGGCCAGGCCTCCCAGGAGTTCTTCGCCGGCTTCATCACCGAGAAGTCCCTGAGCGTCGACAACCTCTTCGTCTTCGTCCTGATCATGGCGAAGTTCTCGGTGCCCTCGCACCTCCAGCAGCGCGTGCTGCTCGTCGGCGTGCTGATCGCCCTGGTCCTGCGTGCGATCTTCATCGCTGCCGGCGCCGCGATCATCACCTCCTTCTCCTGGGTCTTCTACCTCTTCGGCGCCTTCCTGATCTACACCGCCTGGAAGCTCATCCAGGAGGCCCGCGCCGACGAGGAGGAGGACGAGTTCGAGGAGAACCGCCTCCTGAAGTCGATCGAGAAGAAGTTCGGCGTCGCCGACAAGTACCACGGCACCAAGCTGTTCATCACGAACAACGGCAAGCGCATCCTGACCCCGCTGATGGTGGTCATGCTCGCCATCGGCACCACCGACGTGCTGTTCGCCCTGGACTCGATCCCCGCGATCTTCGGCCTCACCCAGGACCCGTACATCGTCTTCACGGCCAACGCCTTCGCCCTGATGGGTCTGCGCCAGCTGTACTTCCTGATCGGCGGCCTGCTCAAGAAGCTGGTCCACCTCAGCTACGGCCTGTCCGTCATCCTCGGCTTCATCGGCGTCAAGCTGGTCCTCCACGCCCTGCACGAGTCCGGGGTCCACGTCCCGCAGATCTCCATCCCGGTCTCCCTGGGCGTCATCTGCGGTGTCCTCGTCATCACCACCATCACCAGCCTGATGGCCTCGAAGAAGCAGGCCGCCGCCGAGGCGGCCGCCGTGCCCGCCGCCCGCCGGGACGGCGAGCAGGCCCAGGAGACCATCGAGGCCTGACGGAGGCCTGACGCCGACGCACTACGCGCGGTACGGCAGGCCCCGGCCCGGGGCTACACGGGGGCGGTCGCTTCGGCCGCCCCCGTTTCCGTGTGCGCGGCCCGCCGCACCAGCTCCGGGTTGGTCTCCGGCAGCAGCGCGAAGCAGACCAGGCTCACCAGCCCGATCCCGCCCAGGTAGGCCGCCACGCCCCACGGCGGACCCGAGCCGTCCGCCAGCGCCGTCGCCACGATCGGGGTCAGCGCCCCGCCCATCACCCCGCCCAGGTTGTAGCCGACGGCCGCACCCGTGCAGCGGATCCGCGGGGCGTACAGCTCCGGCAAGTACGCGCCGATCACCGCCAGCACCGTCCCGATGCACAGCAGCGCGCCGACCGCGCCCACCGCCATCGGCACCGCGTCGGCCGTCCCCAGCAGCGCCACGAACGGGAACATCCACAGCGCGCAGGCCGCGCAGCCGGCCAGGCACATGGGGCGGCGCCCCCAGCGGTCGCCGAGGACCGCCGCCACCGGCGTCCACAGGGCCATGACCCCGACCCCGGTCATGACGCAGACCAGCATCGTGGTGCGGTCCGCCCCGAGGTGCTCGGTGCCGTACGCGAGGGACCAGGTGGTGACCCCGTAGAAGACCGCGTACGCCGCGGCCAGCGCCCCGCCGGTCAGCAGGATCAGCCGCCAGTGCCCGCGCACGACCTCCGACAGCGGGGCCTCGGCCCGCTGCCCGGACTCGGCGAGCGCACGGAACTGCGGGGTCTCCTCGACGGAGCGGCGCAGCCACAGCCCCGCCAGGGCCAGCAGCCCCGCCGCCCAGAACGGCAGCCGCCAGCCCCACGCGGCGAACTGGGCGTCGGTCAGCGTCGCGGACAGCGCGAGGGTGATGCCGTTGGCCAGCAGGAAGCCCACCGACGGGCCCACCTGCGGGAAGCTCGACCACAGCCCGCGCCGCCCCTCGGGGGCGTGCTCGGCGGTCACCAGGACCGCCCCGCCCCATTCGCCGCCGAGGCCGAGGCCCTGGAGGAAGCGGAGCACGAGCAGCAGCACCGGCGCGGCCAGCCCGATGGAGGCGTACGTGGGCACGCAGCCGACCGCCACCGTCGCCAGGCCGGTCAGCAGCAGCGAGGCGAGCAGCACCGGACGCCGCCCGTAGCGGTCGCCGACGTGCCCGAAGAGCGCCGAGCCCAGCGGGCGGGCGAGGAAGCCGACCCCGAACGTGCCGAAGGCGGCCAGGGTGCCGGCGAGCGGGGAGAACGAGGGGAAGAAGAGCGGGCCGAGGACCAGAGCCGCGGCCGTGCCGTAGACGAAGAAGTCGTAGAACTCGATGGCGGTGCCGGCGAGCGCGGCCGACGCGAGGCGCAGCATCGAGGGGGATCGGGGAACCGGGGACGGGGAGGGGTCCTGTTGCATGGTGCAGCAGTTACCCCTCCCCGCGCCGCCGGGAGGTGCGTCCGGTCATCTTCGACCGGAACGAGTGCACGGGGCCCGAAGGGTGACCGAGACCTACCGGCCGGACCTACCAGCCGCGCTCGCGCCACTCGGCCAGATGCGGCCGCTCGGCACCGAGCGTGGTGTCGTTGCCGTGGCCCGGATAGACCCAGGTCTCGTCCGGGAGCCGGCCGAAGAGCTTCTGCTCCACGTCGTCGATGAGGCTGGCGAAGGCCTTCGGGTCGTTGTGGGTGTTGCCGACGCCGCCGGGGAAGAGGCAGTCCCCGGTGAACACGTGCGCGTGCCCGTGCGGGTCGTCGTAGACGAGGGCGATCGAGCCGGGGGTGTGCCCGACCAGGTGCCGGGCGGTCAGCTCGACCCGGCCGACCCGGATCACGTCCCCGTCCTCGACGGGCACGTCGGTGGGCACCGGGATGCCCTCGGCGTCGAGGGCGCCGGCGTACGTCCGCGCGCCGGTCGCGTCGACCACCTCCCTCAGGGCGCCCCAGTGGTCGCCGTGCTGGTGCGTGGTGACGACGGACGCGATGCCGTCGTCGCCGATCAGGTTCAGCAGCGTCCGGGGCTCGGCGGCCGCGTCGATCAGCAGCTGCTCGCCGGTGGCCCGGCACCGCAGCAGGTAGGCGTTGTTGTCCATGGGACCCACCGCGACCTTGGAGATCATCAGGTCCGCGAGTTCGTGTACGTCGGCGGGACCGCCGACCTTGACCGCTCCGGTGTACGTCATGTGCTGATCCTAAAGCGGCGGGAGGGTCGGGAGCGGG
Organism: Streptomyces sp. NPDC090445; assembly: GCF_044769385.1. Taxonomy (NCBI): domain Bacteria; kingdom Bacillati; phylum Actinomycetota; class Actinomycetes; order Kitasatosporales; family Streptomycetaceae; genus Streptomyces; species Streptomyces sp. NPDC090445. The sequence goes on from NZ_JBIVXV010000015.1 coordinate 44,199, forward strand.
CCGCCCGAGGTGGTCAGGGAGGCGCCCTTGTCGCCGCGGCCGGCCAGCCAGGCCAGCAGCGCGGCGGCCGGGCCGGAGACGGTGACGGCCGGCTCCCCGGCCGCGCCCGTGCGCCAGGTGCGGCCGTCGTCGGCGGCCAGGGCGGTCGGCGGGACCTCGGGACGCGCGGACCAGCGGTCCGCGAGGAAGTCGATCTCGCGGCCGGTGAACTCCTCCGGGAGGTCCTCCAGCCCGTAGCCGACATTCAGGTCGACGTGGTGCAGCTCGACCTCGACGAGCCGGCGGAACGGCACGTTCGCGGCGAGGTCGGTGACGCCGCCCCGGAGCTCGACGGTGCGGGACCAGTCCTGGTCGCCCTCGGTCTGCGCCATGAAGCGGTCGTGGCCGGCGCGCAGGTCGGCGAGCTGCTCCGGGAGCGGGCGGCCGGAGCCCTCCTCGATGTCCTTGTCGCGGGCGTCGGCACTGTCGTACATGGGCCGCCCGGCGAGGACGTTGACGAGGGCGTCGGCGTTGCGCGCGAGGTGGGCGAGCACGTGGCCGCGGGTCCAGCCCGGGAGGTGTGACTCCTCGGCCAAGGCGGCGTTGTCCAGTCGTCCGACCGCGGTCAGCAGCCGGTCTGTGGCTTCACGTACGACGTGCAGGTCGTGCACATGATCGGTCATGGAGCCGAGCCTAAGCGCTCCGCCGGAGTCCGGTCGTGAAAGCGCGGGCCGGCGGGGTCCGGCCGCGCTGTTCCCCGCGCTCCCTGCGGGGCGCGGCAGGGCCCCGGGCCACACGAACGGGTGAAGCGGTCGGCGGAGTGCCTTAAATCGAATGCGCGTGCTATACGCTCGGAAGTCCAGCCTGACTCCGTCAGCTCGACTCCCATCTCGACCCCAATGCAGAGGCGCCCCCCATACCCTGGGACGGGGGCTGTGCCCCCGTTCTCTCAAGAAAGGTGCGGACCGGCGTGACCGACCGACTCATCGTTCGTGGCGCTCGCGAGCACAACCTCAAGAACGTCTCGCTCGACCTGCCCCGCGATTCGCTCATCGTCTTCACCGGTCTGTCCGGGTCCGGCAAGTCCTCCCTGGCCTTCGACACGATCTTCGCCGAGGGCCAGCGCCGCTACGTCGAGTCGCTCTCGTCGTACGCCCGCCAGTTCCTGGGCCAGATGGACAAGCCCGACGTGGACTTCATCGAGGGCCTCTCCCCGGCGGTCTCGATCGACCAGAAGTCGACCTCGCGCAACCCGCGCTCGACGGTCGGCACCATCACCGAGGTCTACGACTACCTCCGCCTGCTCTTCGCGCGCATCGGCAAGCCCCACTGCCCCGAGTGCCGCCGCCCGATCTCGCGGCAGTCGCCGCAGGCGATCGTCGACAAGGTGCTCGCCCTGCCCGAAGGCAGCCGCTTCCAGGTGCTCTCGCCGCTGGTGCGCGAGCGCAAGGGCGAGTTCGTCGACCTCTTCGCGGACCTGCAGACCAAGGGCTACAGCCGGGCCCGGGTGGACGGGGAGACCATCCAGCTCTCCGAGCCGCCGAAGCTGAAGAAGCAGGAGAAGCACACCATCGAGGTGGTCGTCGACCGCCTCACCGTCAAGGACAGCGCCAAGCGCCGGCTCACCGACTCCGTGGAGACCGCCCTCGGCCTCTCCGGCGGCATGGTGATCCTGGACTTCGTCGACCTCGCCGAGGACGACCCCGAGCGCGAGCGGATGTTCTCCGAGCACCTCTACTGCCCGTACGACGACCTGTCCTTCGAGGAGCTGGAGCCGCGCTCCTTCTCCTTCAACTCGCCCTTCGGCGCCTGCCCCGAGTGCACCGGCATCGGCACGCGCATGGAGGTCGACCCGGAGCTGATCGTCCCGGACGAGGAGAAGTCCCTCGACGAGGGCGCCGTCTCGCCGTGGTCGCTCGGCCACACCAAGGACTACTTCCAGCGGCTCGTCGGCGCCCTCGCCGGCGAGCTCGGCTTCCGCACGGACATCCCGTGGGCCGGCCTGCCGCTGCGGGCCAGGAAGGCCCTGCTGTACGGGCACAAGACGCAGATCGAGGTCCGCTACCGCAACCGGTACGGGCGCGAGCGCGCGTACACCACGGCTTTCGAGGGCGCCGTGCCGTTCGTCCGGCGCCGGCACGCGGAGTCCGAGAGCGACGCCAGCCGCGAGCGCTTCGAGGGCTACATGCGCGAGGTGCCCTGCCCCACCTGCGAGGGGACCCGGCTCAAGCCGATCGTGCTCGCCGTGACGGTGATGGAGAAGTCCATCGCCGAGGTCGCCGCGATGTCGATCAGCGAGTGCGCGGAGTTCCTGGGCCGGCTCCGGCTCGACGCCCGCGACAAGAAGATCGCCGAGCGGGTCCTGAAGGAGGTCAACGAGCGGCTCCGCTTCCTCGTCGACGTGGGCCTGGACTACCTGTCGCTGAACCGCGCCGCCGGCACCCTGTCGGGCGGCGAGGCCCAGCGCATCCGGCTGGCCACCCAGATCGGCTCCGGCCTGGTCGGCGTGCTGTACGTGCTGGACGAGCCCTCCATCGGCCTGCACCAGCGCGACAACCACCGGCTCATCGAGACCCTCGTCCGGCTGCGCGACATGGGCAACACCCTGATCGTCGTCGAGCACGACGAGGACACCATCAAGACCGCCGACTGGGTCGTCGACATCGGCCCGGGCGCCGGCGAGCACGGCGGCAAGGTCGTGCACAGCGGCTCGCTCAAGGAGCTCCTGGACAACAGCGCCTCCATGACCGGGCAGTACCTGTCCGGCAAGCGGTCCATCGCCATCCCGGACGTGCGCCGACCCGTCAACGGGGACCGCAGGCTCACGGTCCACGGGGCCAAGGAGAACAACCTGCGGGACATCGACGTGTCCTTCCCGCTGGGCGTGCTCACGGCCGTCACGGGCGTGTCGGGCTCGGGTAAGTCGACGCTGGTCAACGACATCCTGTACACGCACCTGGCGCGCGAGCTGAACGGCGCCCGCTCCGTGCCGGGCCGGCACACCCGGGTCGACGGCGACGACCTCGTCGACAAGGTCGTGCACGTCGACCAGTCGCCGATCGGCCGCACCCCCCGGTCCAACCCGGCCACGTACACGGGCGTCTTCGACAACATCCGCAAGCTGTTCGCGGAGACGATGGAGGCGAAGGTGCGCGGCTACCTGCCGGGCCGCTTCTCCTTCAACGTCAAGGGCGGCCGCTGCGAGAACTGCTCCGGCGACGGCACCATCAAGATCGAGATGAACTTCCTGCCGGACGTGTACGTCCCGTGCGAGGTCTGCCACGGAGACCGGTACAACCGGGAGACGCTGGAGGTCCACTACAAGGGCAAGTCCATCGCCGAGGTCCTCAACATGCCGATCGAGGAGGCGCTCGGATTCTTCGAGGCGGTTCCGACGATCGCCCGGCACCTGAAGACGCTGACCGAGGTCGGCCTCGGGTACGTCCGGCTCGGCCAGTCCGCGCCGACGCTGTCCGGCGGTGAGGCGCAGCGCGTGAAGCTGGCGTCGGAGTTGCAGAAGCGGTCGACGGGGCGGACGGTCTACGTCCTGGACGAGCCCACGACCGGCCTGCACTTCGAGGACATCTCGAAGCTGATCAAGGTGCTGTCGGGGCTGGTGGACAAGGGGAACTCGGTGATCGTCATCGAGCACAACCTGGACGTCATCAAGACCGCGGACTGGGTCATCGACATGGGCCCGGAAGGCGGCTACGGCGGCGGACTCGTCGTCGCCGAGGGCACCCCCGAGCAGGTGGCGTCCGTGGGCGCCAGCCACACCGGCAAGTTCCTGCGCGACATCCTCGGCGCGGAGCGGATCTCCGACGCGGCCCCGGCCGCCGCCCCGGCGAAGAAGACGACCGCCAGGAAGACCACCACGGCGAAGAAGACGACCGCGGCGAAGAAGACGACCGCGGCCCGCGCCCGCAAGGCCTAGCCGCGCGCCCCTTGCGGGTCAGCGGCAGCGCAGCGCCGGTCGGCCCTGCCCCTGCCCGGGACACCCCCGGGCAGGGGCAGGGCCGTACTCGCTACACACCCTCCGGGCCGCGCCCGGCGACGACGCTCAGCCGAGCTCGGCCGCGTACGGCGGCTCGGCTCCCCTCCGGGTACAGGTCAACGCCGCCGCGCGGGCGGCATAGGCCAGCACCTCCGGCCAGTCCACCGCACCGCCGGGACCGCCCCCCGGAGCCGCCAGCCGGTGCAGCAGCGCCGCACTGACCGTGTCGCCCGCGCCGATCGTGTCCGCCACCGCCACCGCCGGCGAAGCCACCGCATACCGGGCGCCCTCCCGCGTCCACACACTCATCCCCTGCGCCCCGCGGGTGAGCACCACCGCCGACGGCCCCGCCGCCAGCCAGTCCGCCACCCGCCCGCCCAGCCAGTCGGCATCGTCCTCCGACAGCTTGAGCACCGACACCGACGGCAGCCAGTCCAGGAACCGGGCCCGGTACGCCGCCGGATCCGCCACCAGCGCCGGGCGCACGTTCGGGTCCAGCAAGGTCAGCAGCCCCCGCCCGGCCTCCCGGCGCAGCAGGGCCTCGTACGCACTCGCGCCCGGCTCCAGCACGAGCGAGCAGGTGCCGAGCGCCAGCGCCCGGGCCTCCCGCGGCAGCACCCCGGGCAGCCGGAACAACCGGTCCGCCGTGCCCTCGACGTAGAAGCCGTACGCCGCCGAGCCGTCCGGGCCCAGCGAGGGCACGGCCAGCGTGGTGGGCTCCGGCCCGCGCTGCACCAGCGAGCAGTCCACCCCGGCCGCCCGCAGTCCCGCCAGCAGGCCCTCGCCGAACCCGTCGGACGACACCCGGGAGCAGAACGCGACCTCGGCGCCGAGCCGGCCCAGCGCCACGGCCGTGTTGTACGGGCCCCCGCCCGGCCGCGGCAGCAGCGCACCCGGCGGCTGCGCCACGGGCACCAGGTCGATCAGGGCTTCTCCACCGACGACGATCACGCGGGGGAAGGTATCCCATCCGCCGCCGGTATCGTCGGATGGGCCCAAAACCCTCACGCTCACGCCAGGAGAACCGCATGTCCGCGCCGCAGCCGCCCGCCGCAGCCCGCCGTACCGTGCTCAAGGGCGCCGCCGCGATCGTCGGGGCCGCCGGGGCCGGGGCGGCGCTCACGGGCTGCTCCACCGAGACCAACAGCGGCGCAGGCTCCCCGGCCGTTCCCACCGCCCCGGTGGAACTGGGCGCGGCCTCCGAGGTGCCGGTCGGGGGCGCGAAGCTGTACCGGGAGCGGAAGCTGGTGGTCAGCTGCCCGGCGGAGGGCCAGTACAAGGCGTTCAGCGCGCAGTGCACGCACGCCGGCTGCGTCCTGGACAAGATCGTCGAGGGGCAGGGCAACTGCCCCTGCCACGGCAGCCGCTTCGATGTCGCCACCGGGAAGGTGCTGCGCGGGCCGGCCACCGACCCGCTGCCGGCGGTTCCGGTCCGGGCGGAGGGCGGCAAGCTGATCGCCGGCTGAGCCCCGCGGCCACCGCGTCGCCCGCGGCCGCCCGAAGCCATCCGCGCAGCTCCCCGCGCCCCTGGCGGGGCGCCCCCTCAGGGGCGCGGGGAACTGCGCGCTCAGCCACGAAACATCCCGCACCCGACAACCGAGCAGGGGCCCCGGGGGCGCGGGGAACTGCGCGACCAGCCCCGCACGGCCCGCAGGCGACGACCGAGCAGGGGGCACCCCATCAGGGGCGCGGGGAACTGCGCGCTCAGGTACGGGCGGCCCGCACGTGATCGGGCAGGGGGCGCCCCCCCCAGCGGCGGGCGCGGAGCGTGGGGGCGCGGAGCGTACGGCTTGTCGGTGGGCGACAGTAGGGTGGCGGCATGGCCGACCCTTCCAGCTACCGTCCCCAGCCGGGACAGATCCCGGACTCCCCGGGCGTCTACCGATTCCGTGACGAGCACCGCCGCGTGATCTACGTCGGGAAGGCCAAGAGCCTGCGCCAGCGCCTGGCGAACTACTTCCAGGACGTGGCCGGCCTCCACCCCCGTACGGCCACGATGGTCACCACCGCCGCATCCGTCGAGTGGACCGTGGTGTCCACCGAGGTCGAGGCGCTCCAGCTGGAGTACTCCTGGATCAAGGAGTACGACCCCCGGTTCAACGTCAAGTACCGGGACGACAAGAGCTACCCGTCCCTCGCCGTGACCATGAACGAGGAGTTCCCGCGGGTCCAGGTCATGCGGGGGCCGAAGAAGAAGGGCGTGCGGTATTTCGGGCCGTACGCGCATGCCTGGGCCATCCGCGAGACCGTCGACCTGATGCTCCGGGTGTTCCCCGTGCGGACCTGCTCGGCCGGGGTGTTCAAGCGGTCTGCGCAGATCGGCCGGCCCTGCCTGCTCGGCTACATCGGGAAGTGCTCGGCGCCGTGCGTCGGCCGGGTGAGCGCCGAGGAGCACCGGGAACTGGCCGAGGACTTCTGCGATTTCATGGCCGGGCGGACGGGGGCCTACCTCTCCCGGCTCGAAGCGCAGATGCACGAGGCCGCCGAGGAGATGGAGTACGAGAAGGCGGCCCGGCTCCGGGACGACATAGGGGCGCTGCGCCGCGCCATGGAGAAGAACGCCGTCGTGCTGGCGGATGCCACCGACGCCGATCTGATCGCGGTCGCCGAGGACGAGCTCGAAGCCGCCGTCCAGATCTTCCATGTGCGCGGCGGCCGGGTCCGCGGCCAGCGCGGCTGGGTCACCGACAAGGTCGAGGCCGTCGACACGGCCGGGCTTGTCGAGCACGCCCTGCAGCAGCTGTACGGGGAGGAGACCGGCGAGGCCGTTCCCAAGGAGGTGCTGGTCCCGGTCCTGCCCGAGGACGAGGCCGCCCTCGGGCAGTGGCTCGCGGAGCGGCGCGGCTCCCTGGTGAGCCTGCGCGTGCCGCAGCGCGGGGACAAGAGGGCTCTGATGGAGACCGTCCACCGCAATGCCCTCCAGGCCCTGGCCCTGCACAAGACGAAGCGCGCCGCCGACCTCACCACCCGCTCCCGGGCCCTGGAGGAGATCGCCGAGGCCCTCGACCTCGACAGTGCCCCGCTGCGCATCGAGTGCTTCGACATCTCGCACCTCCAGGGCGACGACGTGGTGGCGTCCATGGTCGTTTTCGAGGACGGGCTCGCCCGCAAGAGCGAGTACCGGCGCTTCCAGATCAAGTCGTTCGCGGGCCAGGACGACGTCCGCTCCATGCACGAGGTGGTCTCGCGCCGCTTCCGCCGCTACCTCCAGGAGAAGCTGAAGACCGGCGAGTGGTCTCCCGAGGACGGGGACGCGGACGGGGACGGGGACGGGGACGGAGCGCAGGGGCAGGCGCCGGACGACGGGCGGCCCCAGCGCTTCGCCTACCCGCCGCAGCTGGTTGTGGTCGACGGCGGGCAGCCGCAGGTGGCCGCCGCCCGGCGGGCCCTGGAGGAGCTCGGCATCGACGACGTCGCCGTGTGCGGGCTGGCCAAGCGGCTGGAGGAGGTCTGGCTGCCCGGCGACGACGACCCCGTCGTCCTGCCCCGCACCAGCGAGGGCCTGTACCTGCTCCAGCGGGTACGTGACGAAGCCCACCGGTTCGCCATCCAGTACCAGCGCAGCAAGCGCGGCAAACGGCTCAAGGCCGGGCCGCTGGACGAGGTGCCCGGGCTCGGCGACACGCGCAAGCAGGCCCTGATCAAGCACTTCGGTTCGGTGAAGAAGCTCCGGCAGGCGACAATCGACCAGATCTGCGAGGTCCCGGGCATAGGACGCAAGACGGCCGAGACCGTGGCCGCGGCCCTCGCCCGGGCGGCCCCCGCCGCTCCTGCCGTCAACACGGCGACAGGAGAGATCATTGAGGATGAGACCCCCGCGGAGGCGGTGGGGGTACCGCCCGGCGGCAGCCGGGGGACATCGTCCGAACGGGGGACCGAGCAATGACCGAGCACGAGACCGAGTACGACCGAGACGGAGCACAGGTGAGTACGGGCACGACACCAGAGCCCGGCGAGAGCGCCGAGGCCGCCATCCCCGAGCTGGTGATCATCTCCGGGATGTCCGGGGCCGGCCGCAGCACCGCGGCGAAGTGCCTGGAGGACCTCGGCTGGTTCGTCGTGGACAACCTTCCGCCGGCGCTGATCCCCACGATGGTGGAGCTCGGCGCCCGCTCGCAGGGCAACGTGGCGCGGATCGCCGTCGTCGTCGACGTCCGCGGCCGCCAGTTCTTCGACGCCCTGCGCGAGTCCCTCGCCGACCTGGAGCTGCGCGGGGTCACCCGGCGCATCGTGTTCCTGGAGTCCTCCGACGAGGCCCTGGTGCGCCGCTTCGAGTCGGTCCGCCGCCCGCACCCGCTCCAGGGCGACGGCCGCATCGTCGACGGCATCGCCGCCGAGCGCGACCTGCTGCGCGAGCTGCGCGGCGACGCCGACCTGGTGATCGACACGTCCAGCCTGAACGTGCACGAGCTGCGCGCCAAGATGGACGCCCGGTTCGCCGGCGAAGAGGAGCCCGAGCTGCGGGCCACCGTCATGTCCTTCGGCTACAAGTACGGCCTGCCCGTCGACGCCGACCTCGTCGTCGACTGCCGCTTCATCCCGAACCCGCACTGGGTGCCCGAGCTGCGGCCCTTCACCGGCCTCAACCCGGAGGTGTCGGGCTACGTCTTCAGCCAGCCGGGCTCCAAGGAGTTCCTGGACCGCTACACGGAGCTGCTCCAGCTCATCGCCGCGGGCTACCGCCGCGAGGGCAAGCGGTACGTGACCATCGCCGTCGGCTGTACGGGCGGCAAGCACCGCAGCGTCGCCATGTCCGAGAAGCTCGCCGCCCGCCTCGCCTCCGAAGGGGTCGAGACCGTCGTGGTCCACCGGGACATGGGGCGCGAGTGACCGGACGTACCCTGAGGCTGCGCCGCCTGCGCCGCCTCACCTCGGGGCGGGGCGAGGACATCGCCGGCCGCACCGCGCCGCGCCGCGGCGCGGCCTCCAAGGGGGCCGCCCCCAAGGTCGTCGCCCTCGGCGGCGGCATGGGGCTGTCGGCCTCCCTGGCCGCCCTGCGCCGGATCACCGGCGAGCTCACGGCCGTGGTCACCGTCGCCGACGACGGCGGATCCAGCGGCCGGCTGCGCGAGGAGCTCGGCGTGCTCCCGCCCGGCGACCTGCGCAAGGCACTGGCCGCCCTGTGCGGCGACGACGACTGGGGCCAGACCTGGGCCCGCGTCATCCAGCACCGCTTCCAGTCCGCCGGCGACCTGCACGAGCACGCGGTGGGCAACCTGCTGATCGTGGCCCTGTGGGAGCAGCTCGGCGACCCCGTCCAGGCCTTGGACCTGGTCGGCAGGCTGCTCGGCGCGCAGGGCCGGGTGCTGCCGATGTCGGCGGTGCCGCTGGAGCTCCAGGCGATGGTCAGGGGCCACGACCCGGCCCGGCCCGCGGACGTCGACACCGTCCGCGGGCAGGCCACCGTCGCCACCACGCCCGGCGAGGTGCTGTCCGTGCACGTGGTGCCGGGCGACCCGCCGGCCGTGCCGGAGGCCGTGGCCGCGGTCCTGGACGCGGACTGGGTGGTGCTGGGCCCCGGATCCTGGTTCTCGTCCGTGATCCCGCACCTGCTGGTGCCGGAGCTGCTCGACGCGCTGATGGCGACCAAGGCGCGGCGGGTCCTCTCGCTGAACCTGGCTCCGCAGCCCGGCGAAACCGAGGGCTTCTCTCCGCAGCGTCATTTGGAGGTTTTGGCCCGACACGCCCCTAAACTCGCCCTGGACGTGGTGCTGGCCGACCAGGCCGCCGTGCCCGACCGCGAGTCCCTCGCCGATGCCGCGCAGCGCTTCGGCGCCGCGGTCGAGCTGGCGCCGGTGGCCAGGGAGGACGGCTCCCCGAAGCACGACCCGGAGCTGCTGGCCGCCGCGTACGACCGTATTTTTCGGATGCATGGAAGGATCGGCCCATGGCGATGACGCCAGCGGTGAAGGATGAGATCTCCCGGCTCCCCGTCACCCGGACCTGCTGCAGGAAGGCGGAGGTCTCGGCGATCCTTCGGTTCGCGGGCGGGCTGCACCTGGTGAGCGGCCGGATCGTCATCGAGGCGGAGCTGGACACCGGGATCGCGGCCCGGCGCCTGCGCAAGGACATCCTGGAGATCTTCGGCCACTCGTCGGACCTGGTGGTCATGGCCCCGGGCGGCCTGCGCCGCGGCAGCCGGTACGTCGTCCGGGTCGTGGCCGGAGGCGACCAGCTGGCCCGCCAGACGGGGCTCGTGGACGGCCGCGGCCGCCCGATCCGGGGCCTGCCCCCGCAGGTGGTCTCCGGGGCCACCTGTGACGCGGAGGCGGCCTGGCGCGGTGCCTTCCTGGCCCACGGCTCGCTCACGGAGCCGGGCCGGTCCTCCTCCCTGGAGGTCACCTGCCCCGGCCCGGAGGCCGCGCTGGCCCTGGTGGGCGCCGCCCGCCGGCTCTCCATCGCCGCCAAGGCGCGCGAGGTGCGCGGGGTGGACCGGGTCGTGGTCCGCGACGGCGACGCGATCGGCGCCCTGCTGACCCGGCTCGGCGCCCACGAGTCGGTGCTGGCCTGGGAGGAGCGGCGGATGCGCCGCGAGGTCCGCGCCACCGCGAACCGTCTCGCCAACTTCGACGACGCCAACCTGCGCCGTTCGGCGCGGGCCGCCGTGGCCGCCGGGGCCCGCGTCCAGCGCGCCCTGGAGATCCTCGGCGAGGAGGTCCCCGAGCACCTCGCCGCCGCGGGCCGGCTGCGCATGGAGCACAAGCAGGCCTCCCTGGAGGAGCTCGGCGCGCTCGCCGACCCGCCGCTGACCAAGGACGCGGTCGCCGGCCGGATCCGGCGCCTGCTGGCGATGGCCGACAAGCGGGCCCAGGACCTCGGCATCCCGGGCACCGAGTCGAACCTCAGCGAGGAGATGGCCGACAACCTGGCCGGCTGAGCGGCCGCGGCCCGTACGCCGCGGGGGGGGGGGCCCCCCCCCCCCCCCCCCGGGGCCGCGGCCCCCCCCCCCCCCGGGCCCCACAACCCCCACAGCCCCCATTGACAGGAACAGGGGCCGGCTGGGGCAGGGGGGGCA
>NZ_JBIVXV010000015.1:55196-179908 GCF_044769385.1 Streptomyces sp. NPDC090445
TTCTATCCCACCCCTGTGTCGTGGGCGCCAACCCGCGGGGGGGGGGGGGCGCCCCCCGGCGCCCGGGGGGGGGGGGGCCCCCCCCGCCCCCCCCCGCCCCCCGGGCCCGCCCCCGCCCCCGCCGCGACTCAAACCCACAAGGCCCCATTGACATGAACATGGGCTCTCGTGAGCCTGTCGTGCACACGCTTTCGCTTTCGTGGCTGACGACGCCCAGGGGGGCACATGAGGCACCTCACGAGATCGATCCTCGCCGCCGGCGCACTCCTCTTAGGGACCACCCTCGCCGCCCTCCCGGCGGCCCACGCGCGCCCTGCGGCGGACACCGCACCGGGCGCCGACACCGATGACGTCCGCGTCTACGACGCCGACGTCACCAAGGAGCAGATCCCGCTCGTCCTGGCCGCCGGCCAGGACGCCCACGAGCTCACCGAACGCGCCCCGCAGACGGGCACCGCCCGCATCGAACTGATCCTCACCCCCGCCCAGGCCGGGCAGCTCTCCGCCCGCGGGATCAGCCTCGCCGAGCGGCGGGCGGGGGAATCGGCCCGCGCCCAGGCGCCCGGCGACGGGGTCTTCCGCCCGTACAGCGGCAAGGGCGGCCTCCAGGAGGAGATCCTCAAGACCGCGCAGGACCACCCGGCCCTCACCAAGGCCGTCTCCATCGGCAAGACCGTCCAGGGCAAGGACATCCTCGCGCTGAAGGTCACGAAGGACGCCGCCCGGACCGGCGACGGCCGGAAGCCGGCCGTGCTCTACATGTCCAACCAGCACGCCCGCGAGTGGATCACCCCCGAGATGACCCGGCGGCTGATGCACCACACCCTCGACGGCTACGGCAAGGACCCGCGGATCACTGCGCTCGTGGACTCCACCGAGCTGTGGTTCCTGCTCTCCGCCAACCCCGACGGGTACGACTACACCCACGCCCCCGACGGCAAGCGGCTCTGGCGCAAGAACCTGCACGACAACAACGGCGACGGGAAGATCACCACCGGCGACGGCGTCGACCTCAACCGGAACTTCGCCTACAAGTGGGGCTACGACAACGAGGGTTCCTCACCGGTCCCGTCGAGCGAGACCTACCGCGGCCCCCGGGCCTCCTCCGAGCCCGAGACCGTCGCCCTCGACCGGTTCCAGAAGCGCATCGGCTTCCGGTACGCCGTCAACTACCACTCCGCCGCCGAGCTGCTGCTCTACGGCGTGGGCTGGCAGGTCGCCACCGGCACCCCGGACGACGTCGCCTACAAGGCGCTGGCCGGCACCCCCGAGAACCCGGCCGTGCCCGGCTACCACCCGCAGCTGTCGTCGGAGCTCTACACCACCAACGGCGAGGCCGACGGCCACGCGTCCAACGCCAACGGCATCATGATGTTCACGCCGGAGATGACGACCTGCCAGACGGCGTCCGCCGGCGATCCGAACGACCGCTGGCGGCCCGAGGACTGCCGCTCCGGCTTCACCTTCCCCGACGACGAGAAGCTGATCCAGGCCGAGTTCGCCAAGAACGTCCCCTTCGCCCTGGCCGTCGCCGAGAGCGCCGCCCGCCCCGACCGCCCGAAGTCCCCGGTGGGCCTGACCGCCGCCGACTTCACCCCCGACCCCTTCACCACCTCCTACGCGGCCCGCGGCCAGGACCAGCAGGTCTCCGTCACGGCCCGCAAGGCGCTGAAGGACAAGCGGCTCACGTACCGCATCAACGGCGGCCGTACGCACGACGAGGGCCTGCGCCCCTGGAAGGGCGGATCCGTCTACGGCGGCGAGGACAACAACTGGTTCGACCGGTACCGGGCGAAGGCCGACGGCGCCCGGCCCGGCGACCGCGTCGAGGTCTGGTTCACCGGCCGCGACGAGTCCGGCCGACAGGTCTCCAGCGAGCACTTCACGTACACGGTCGCGCAGCGGCCCCGCGCCGACGTCCTGGTGATCGCCGAGGAGGGCGCCACGGCCCGGCACGCCCAGACCTACGTCGACGCGCTGCGGGCGGCCGGCCGGTCCGCGGCCGTCTGGGACGTGGCCGAGCGCGGCGCCCCGCACCCCCTCGGCGTCCTCTCCCACTTCCGCACCGCCGTCCACTACACCGGGGCCGCGGCCCCCGGCGGCCCCACCCAACTCGCCGTGCGCGACTTCCTCAACGAGGGCGGCCGGCTGATCGAGGCCGGCGAACTGGCGGGCGGCAGCGCCCGGGTCGGGCCCGCCCTGACCGACGACTTCAGCCAGTACTGGCTCGGCGCGTACGGCCGCGCCGGAGCGGGCAGCGGCGCCACCGGCTTCACCGGCGCCGGAGCCCTGGCCGGCGCCCGCGGGGCCGTCGGCGACGCGGCCGGCAACCCGCTGGACACCCCCGGGGCGTACACGGTGACCTCCGATGCCCTGCCCCCGGCGCAGTTCCCGCAGTTCAAGAGCGCGCAGGGCGGCAGCTACGCCGGGGTCGTGAACCCGTACGCCCCGTACGCCGGCACCGGGATGGCCGCGGCCGTCCACGCCGACGACGACTGGAAGCGGCTGACCCGCACCGTCGACCTCACCAAGGTCACCGCCGCCGACAGGCCGCAGCTCAAGGCCGCCCTCCACTGGAACACCGAGCCCGGCTACGACCACGCGGTCCTGGAGGCCCGCACCGCCGGCGCGGACGACTGGACCACGCTGCCCGAGGCCGGCGGCCTGACCCGCTCCCAGGTCCCGACGGACTGCGCCGCCGGGTTCCTCCTGGGCGGCCACCCGTTCCTGGGCCACTACCTGACCCTCGGCAGCGGCGGCTGCACCGCGCAGGGCACCAGCGGCGCGTGGCACAGCTTCACCGGCTCCTCCGACGGCTGGAAGCAGGTCTCCTTCGACCTGAGCGCCTACGCGGGGAAGACGGTCGAGCTCTCCTTCTCGTACATCACCGACGGGAGCGAGGGCGGCCGGGGGGTCTTCCTCGACGACGCGCGCCTCTCCCTCGGGTCGGTGGACCAGACCACTGACGGTTTCGAGGGCTCCCTGGGCGCCTGGACGGTGCAGCCCGGGCCGGCCGGAAGCCCCGCGGTTCCGGGCGACTGGTCCCTCTCCGGAGAGCTGTTCAGGTCCTATGCGTCGGTCACCACGCGTAACACCGTCCTGCTCGGATTCGGTCTGGAGCACCTGCCGACGGCCCGGGACCGAGCTGTACTGATCGGTAAGGCACTCCGCTCGCTGCACCACTGATCGAAGGCCCGGCCGCCGCTCACCCTGTGTCACAGGGGCCGAGGTGCCGAGGGTCCCGCACCGGCTTTCCGGTGCGGGTCCCCGGGGTGTGTCAGCCCTTGGACGATGTCACTCGCAAGCTCACGGAGAGGTAGGGTCGTAAGCGGTCGGGGACATCCCATTTACAGCTCGCCGGCGCACAGACCGGCGCACCAACGAGGAGATCGGTTCGTGACGATCCGCGTAGGAATCAACGGTTTTGGCCGTATTGGCCGCAACTACTTCCGAGCTCTCCTGGAGCAGGGGGCGGACATCGAGATCGTCGGTGTCAACGACCTGACGGACAACGCCACCCTGGTGCACCTCCTCAAGTACGACAGCATCCTCGGCCGCCTCAAGCAGGAGGTCACGCACACCGAGGACACCATCACGGTCGGCGGCAACACCTTCAAGACCTTCGCCGAGCGCGACCCCGCGAACCTCCCCTGGGGCGAACTGGGCGCCGACATCGTCATCGAGTCGACCGGCATCTTCACCAAGAAGGCCGACGCCGCCAAGCACATCGCCGCCGGCGCGAAGAAGGTCCTCATCTCGGCCCCGGCCAAGGACGAGGACATCACCATCGTGATGGGCGTCAACCAGGACAAGTACGACGCGGCCAACCACCACGTCATCTCCAACGCCTCCTGCACCACCAACTGCGTGGCGCCGATGGCCAAGGTCCTCGACGAGAACTTCGGCATCGTCAAGGGCATGATGACCACGGTCCACGCGTACACGAACGACCAGCGCATCCTGGACTTCCCGCACTCGGACCTGCGCCGCGCCCGCGCCGCCGCCGAGAACATCATCCCGACCTCCACCGGTGCCGCCAAGGCCACCGCCCTGGTCCTCCCGCAGCTCAAGGGCAAGCTGGACGGCATCGCGATGCGCGTCCCGGTCCCCACCGGCTCGGTCACCGACCTCGTCATCGAGCTGGACCGCGAGACGACCAAGGAAGAGATCAACACCGCCTTCCAGAAGGCCGCCGAGGGCCAGCTGAAGGGCATCCTGGACTACACCGAGGACCCGATCGTCTCCTCCGACATCGTGAACTGGCCCGCCTCCTGCACGTTCGACTCGTCCCTGACGATGGTCCAGGGCAAGCAGGTCAAGGTCGTCGGCTGGTACGACAACGAGTGGGGCTACTCCAACCGCCTCGTCGACCTCACCGTCTTCGTCGGCGGTCAGCTCTAAGGTTCGTCGGGCACCAAAGCCAAACACGATGATGTGAGCACAGGGTCCGCGCAGCGCGATGAAGCGTTGTACGGGCCCTGTTGCTTGCCTGTCCCACCCACCCCGCACCGGCACCGCCCGTGCCGGGGGACAAGGAGTAGAAACAGATGAAGACGATCGACGAACTCCTCGCCGAGGGCGTCTCCGGCAAGAGGGTCTTCGTGCGCGCGGACCTCAACGTGCCGCTCGCCGGTGACCGGATCACCGACGACGGCCGCATCCGCGCCGTGCAGCCGACCATCGCGAAGCTCGCCGAGGCCGGCGCCCGCGTGGTCGTCGCCTCGCACCTGGGCCGCCCGAAGGGCGCTCCGGACCCGGCCTTCTCCCTCGCCCCGGCCGCCCAGCGGCTCGGCGAACTGCTCGGTGCCGAGGTGGCCTTCGCCGCCGACACCGTGGGCGCCTCGGCCCGGGAGACCGTCGCGAAGCTCGCCGACGGCCAGGTCGCGGTCCTGGAGAACCTGCGCTTCAACCCCGGCGAGACGGCCAAGGACGACGCCGAGCGCGGCGCCTTCGCCGACCAGCTCGCCGAGCTCGCCGACGTCTACGTCGGCGACGGCTTCGGCGCCGTCCACCGCAAGCACGCCTCGGTCTTCGACCTGCCCGCGCGCCTCCCGCACGCGGCCGGCTTCCTCATCGCCACCGAGGTCGGCGTCCTGAAGAAGCTGACCGCCGAGGTCAAGCGCCCCTACGTCGTCGTCCTCGGCGGCGCCAAGGTCTCCGACAAGCTCGCCGTCATCGACGAGCTGCTCGGCAAGGCCGACCGCCTGCTGATCGGCGGCGGCATGGCGTACACCTTCCTGTACGCCAAGGGCTGTGAAGTCGGCATCTCCCTGCTCCAGAAGGACCAGGTGGAGAAGGTCAAGGAGTACATGGCGCGGGCAGAGGCCAACGGCGTCGAGCTGCTCCTGCCGGTGGACGTCCTGGTCTCGGCGGAATTCCCCGACCTCAAGACCAAGGCCCCGGCCGACTTCGAGACCGTCGACGCGGACAAGATCCCCGCCGACAAGGAGGGTCTGGACATCGGTCCCAAGACCCGCGAGCTGTACGCTTCGAAGATCGCCGACGCCGAGACCGTCTTCTGGAACGGCCCGGTGGGCGTCTTCGAGCACCCCGACTACGCCGGCGGCACCCGCGCGATCGCGCAGGCCCTCGTCGACAGCTCCGCGTTCACCGTCGTCGGCGGCGGTGACTCCGCCGCCGCCGTGCGTACGCTCGGCTTCGACGAGAACGCTTTCGGCCACATCTCTACCGGCGGCGGCGCCTCCCTCGAATACCTCGAGGGCAAGTCGCTCCCCGGCATCGCTGCACTGGAGGTCTGACCCCGCATGACCACGCGCACCCCGCTGATGGCGGGCAACTGGAAGATGAACCTCAACCACCTCGAGGCCATCGCCCACGCCCAGAAGCTCGCCTTCGCCCTCTCCGACAAGGACTTCGACGCCGTCGAGGTCGCCGTGCTGGTGCCCTTCACCGACCTGCGCTCGGTCCAGACGCTGGTCGAGGGCGACAAGCTGAAGATCAAGTACGGCGCCCAGGACATCTCGGCGCAGGACTCCGGCGCCTACACCGGCGAGATCTCCGGCCCGATGCTCTCGAAGCTGAAGTGCACGTACGTGGCCGTCGGCCACAGCGAGCGCCGCCAGTACCACGGCGAGTCCGACGAGCTCTGCAACGCCAAGGTCAAGGCCGCCTACCGCAACGGCCTCACCCCGATCCTGTGCGTCGGCGAGGGCCTCGACGTCCGCAAGGCCGGCAACCAGGTCGCGCACACCCTCGCCCAGGTCGACGGCGGCCTGAAGGACGTCCCGGCCGACCAGGCCGCGTCCATCGTGATCGCCTACGAGCCCGTCTGGGCCATCGGCACCGGCGAGGTCGCCACCCCCGAGGACGCCCAGGAGGTCTGCGGGGCCATCCGCGCCCGCCTCGCCGAGCTGTACTCCCAGGAGCTGGCCGACGCGGTCCGCATCCAGTACGGCGGCTCGGTCAAGGCCGGCAACATCGCGGCGATCATGGCCCAGCCGGACGTCGACGGCGCCCTCGTCGGCGGCGCGGCCCTCGACGCGGACGAGTTCGTCAAGATCGTCCGCTTCCGGGACCAGTAGTCCGCGGCGGGTCCGCACGCAGGCTGCCTGACGCTCGCGGCAGCGAGTAGGCGGCGGGGCGGATCCGTCGTACCCTTGCGGGGGCCAGGGGGCTGAACCAGCAGCCACTGGCCCCCGCGCCCGTCCAGCACAGCCGGAAGCCAGAGAAGCCAGAAAGTAGGAATCAGCCGTGGTTATGGGGTTCTCGATTGCCCTGATCGTCTTCAGCGCCCTGCTGATGCTGCTCGTGCTGATGCACAAGGGCAAGGGCGGCGGCCTCTCGGACATGTTCGGCGGCGGCATGCAGTCGTCGGTCGGCGGCTCCTCGGTCGCCGAGCGCAACCTCGACCGCATCACCATCGTGGTGGGTCTGCTGTGGTTCGCGTGCATCGTGGTGCTCGGCCTGCTCACCAAGTCGGCGACCTGACCCGTACGGGCAGCCGCCGGTTCTCGCCATTCGGCCCGCCCGGCCGGGCCCGTCCTGCCTATCATGAGGAAGGCGTCCACGGCCTGGAGTGAGTAACTCCATTTGCTGGACGTCCGTTGGGCCTTACGTAGACTGGGGCGCCCGCGGCGGAAACCACTCACGCTTCGCGGCACCATCACGCAGGGAGTTACGACCGTGGCAAGTGGCAACGCGATCCGTGGTAGCCGGGTCGGGGCGGGGCCGATGGGCGAGGCCGAGCGCGGCGAGTCCGCACCCCGCCTGCGCATCTCGTTCTGGTGCTCGAACGGGCACGAGACGCAGCCCAGCTTCGCCAGCGACGCGCAGGTGCCGGACACCTGGGACTGCCCGCGCTGCGGGTTCCCGGCCGGACAGGACCGGGACAACCCCCCGGCGCCGCCCCGCACCGAGCCCTACAAGACGCACCTGGCGTACGTACGGGAACGGCGCACGGACGCCGACGGCGAGGCGATCCTCGCCGAGGCGCTCGCCAAACTCCGCGGCGAGATCTGACGAACGCGCGATGACGATGTGACAGGGGCCCGGCCCGCAGGAGTGTTCTCCCGCGGGCCGGGCCCCTTCGCGTGCGGTCGGCCCTCTTCCGATCCTTTAAGTTGGTGATCGGCGGGGCACGACAGGACGGAAGAAACGGGTTGATGTCCGATATGAACGCAGACAGCCGTGTGAGGCTCAACCGGACCCCCGAGTGGCTTGCCCTCGGCAAGCACCGGGAAGAGCTGGGGCAGACGCATCTGCGCGAGCTGTTCGAGGCGGCGCCGGGTCGGGGCGCGGACTACACGCTGCGGGTCGGGGACCTGCACATCGACTACTCGAAGCACCTCGTGACGGACGAGACGCTGACGCTGCTGCGCGAGCTGGCGGCGGCGACCGGCGTGGCCGGACTGCGCGAGGCCATGTTCCGCGGCGAGAAGATCAACACCACCGAGGACCGCGCCGTCCTGCACACCGCGCTGCGCGCCGCCCCCGATGCGGTGATCGAGGTGGACGGCGAGAACGTCGTCCCCGGCGTGCACGCCGTCCTCGACAGGATGGCCGCCTTCAGCGACCGGATCCGCTCGGGGGAGTGGACCGGCTTCACCGGCGAGCGCATCACCAACGTCGTCAACATCGGCATCGGCGGCTCCGACCTGGGCCCGGCCATGGCCTACGACGCGCTGCGCGCCTTCACCGACCGCGACCTGACCGTCCGGTTCGTCTCCAACGTGGACGGCGCCGACCTGCACGAGGCGGTGCGCGACCTCGACCCGGCGCGGACCCTGTTCATCATCGCCTCCAAGACCTTCACCACCATCGAGACCATCACCAACGCCGAATCGGCGCGCGCCTGGCTGCTGGACGGCCTCGGCGGCGACCGGGCCGCCGTGGCACGGCACTTCGTCGCGCTGTCCACCAACGCCGGGAAGGTGTCGGACTTCGGCATCGATCCGGCCAACATGTTCGAGTTCTGGGACTGGGTCGGCGGCCGCTACTCCTTCGACTCCGCCATCGGCCTCTCCCTGATGATCGCGATCGGCCCCGACCGCTTCCGCGAACTCCTCGGCGGCTTCCGGCTGATGGACGAGCACTTCCGCACGGCGCCCGCCGAGGAGAACGCCCCGCTCCTGCTCGGCCTCCTCGGGATCTGGTACGGCGCCTTCCACGACGCCCAGTCGCACGCCGTCCTGCCCTACAGCCACTACCTGTCCCGCTTCACCGCGTACCTCCAGCAGTTGGACATGGAGTCCAACGGCAAGTCCGTGGACCGCGAAGGCCGCCCGGTGGACTGGCAGACCGGCCCGGTCGTGTGGGGCACGCCCGGCACCAACGGGCAGCACGCGTACTACCAGTTGATCCACCAGGGCACCAAGGTGATCCCGGCGGACTTCATCGGCTTCGCCCACCCCGTGGCCGAGCTGTCCCCGGCCCTGGCCGCCCAGCACGACCTGCTGATGGCCAACTTCTTCGCGCAGACGCAGGCGCTGGCCTTCGGCAAGACCGCGGACGAGGTCCGCGCCGAGGGAGTGCCGGAGCCCCTCGTCCCGCACAAGACCTTCCGCGGCAACCACCCGACGACGACGATCCTGGCCGCCGAGCTGACCCCGTCGGTGCTCGGCCAGCTCATCGCCCTCTACGAGCACAAGGTGTTCGTCCAGGGCGCAGTCTGGAACATCGACTCCTTCGACCAGTGGGGCGTGGAGCTCGGCAAGGTCCTGGCCAAGCGGGTGGAGCCGGCCCTGACCGAGGGCGCCGACGTCCCGGGCCTCGACGCCTCGACCCGCGCCCTGGTGGACGCGTACCGCTCGCTGCGCGGCCGTTCCTGATCCTCCGCGGCCTGCGGCCCGCGGCCCGCTGAGGCCGCCGGCCGCGGCATGCGCCAAGGGCCCGCGCTCCCCCGGGAATTCACCATTCCGGGGGAGGGCGGGCCCTTGCGCGTGCTGACGGGGCCGGGCCGGCCGGGCCGGGCGCCGGACCCCGTGTCGGGTCAGCCCCGGCCGCCGGACCCGTGTCGGGTCAGGCCGAGGCCGGCGGGTACAGGCCCGGCGGGAGCTTCCCCGCCGCGGCCCGGTCGAGCAGCCACAGGGTGCGCGAGCGCCCGTACGCGGCCGCCGCCGGGGCCTGGAGCTCGCCGGCCCCGCCGAGCGCGATCGCCACCGCGCCCGCCTTGTCCTCACCCGCCGCCAGCAGCCACACCTCGCGGGCCGCCCGGATGGCCGGCAGGGTCAGCGAAACCCGGGTCGGCGGGGGCTTCGGGGCGCCGTGGACGCCGACGACCGTGCGCTCGGTCTCGCGCGCCGCCGGGTGCTCCGGGAACAGCGAGGCCACGTGCGTGTCCGGGCCGACGCCCAGCATCAGCACGTCGAAGCGGGGCACCGGACCGTGGTCCTCCGGCCCCGCGGCCCGGCGCAGCTCCTCCGCGTACGCCGCGGCCGCCGCGTCCACGTCGCTGCCGTACGGGCCGTCCGAGGCCGGCATCACGTGGACCCGGGCCGGGTCCACCGGGACCGCGTCGAGCAGCGCCTCGCGGGCCTGGACGTGGTTGCGCTCGGGGTCGTCGGCCGGGACGTACCGCTCGTCGCCCCACCACAGGTCCAGGCGGGACCAGTCGACCGCGTCCCGGGCCGGGGCCGCCGCCAGGGCCGCGAGGAGCCCGTTGCCGTTGCGGCCGCCCGTGAGGACCACCGAGGCGCTGCCGCGGGCCGCCTGCGCGTCCACGATCTTCGTGATGAGCCGGGCGGCCGCGGCCTGGGCCATCAGCTCCTTGTCCCGGTGGACGACGACCTGGGGAGTCGTCATACCCATGTTGTTGCCGCCTTCTTCGTCAGGAAATGGCTCGGCCGCCGACCGGACCGCACCCCCGGGAACGGGGGGCGGTCCGGCCGGCGGCCGTCGTGCTTCACTGCTTGGCCGAGGCCTTCTTGGCCGGCGCGGCCGCCTTGCCGGCGGACTTGCCGCCCTTGGCCGCGGGCGCGGGCCCGGCGGCGTCGGACGGGGTGTCGGCTTCGGCGTCGGCCACGGCTTCGGCCACGGCCTCCGCCTCGGCCGCGGCGGGCTCCGCCCCGGCCGGGGCCGCCTGGGCCGCCGCCCGGGCCGACTCCAGCTTCGCCACGCCGAACTTCAGCGCGGACGCGTAGGTGTTGTCCGGGTCGAGCCGGCGCAGCTCCTCCGCCAGCAGCTCGGCCGTGTCGCGGCGCTTGAGCGCCACGCTCCGGTCGGGCTGGCCCGGCATGCGCAGCGTCGCCAGCGAACCGTCCGCCCGGTCCAGGACGATCTCGCCGTCCTTGGTCTCCAGGTGCACCGACGTCAGGCCGGGGCCCGCCGACAGGGTGCGCCGGACGGGGACCTTCAGGCGGTCCGCCAGCCACATGGCCAGCAGTTCGCAGCTCGGGTTCTCGTCCTCGCCCTCGACGACCGCCGCGGTCACCCGGAAGGCCTGCTGGTCCATGGCCGCCGCGAGCATGGAGCGCCACGGCGTGATCCGGGTCCAGGACAGGTCCGTGTCGCCGGGGGCGTAGGCGGCCGCCCGCCCCGCCAGCACGCCGATGGGGTCCTCGCAGGCGTACGTGTCCGTGATCCTGCGCTGCCCGAGTGCGCCCAGCGGGTTGCCCGCCAGGTCCGACGGGGCACCCTCCGGCCACCAGACGACCACGGGGGCGTCCGGCAGGAGCAGGGGGAGAACCACCGAGTCGGCGTGGTTGACCAGCTCACCGTGGAGGCGGAGGACAACCGTTTCACCCGAGCCGGCGTCCGCCCCGACGCGGATCTCCGCGTCGAGACGGGCGTCGCGGCGGCTGCGCGGCGAGCGGCTGACCCGCTTGATGACGACGATGATCCGCGAGGGGTGCTCGTGGGACGCGTCGTTCGCCGACTTGAGCGCGTCGTACGCGTTCTCCTCGTCGGTCACGATCACCAGCGTGAGGACCATGCCGACGGCCGGCGTGCCGATGTCCCGGCGTGCCTGCACCATCGCGGCATTGATCTTGCTGGAGGTGGTCTCCGTGAGGTCGATCTTCATGGCCGGCGCCAGCTCCGTCCGTCTCGTGCGAGCATCTCGTCCGCCTCGACCGGCCCCCAGGTGCCCGCCGTGTACCGGGCGGGCTTGCCGTGCTTGTCCCAGTACTCCTCGATCGGGTCGAGGATGTTCCAGGAGAGCTCGACCTCCTGGTGGCGCGGGAAGAGGTTCGCGTCACCCAGCAGGACGTCGAGGATCAGCCGCTCGTACGCCTCGGGGCTCGACTCCGTGAAGGACTCGCCGTAGGCGAAGTCCATCGTGACGTCCCGGACCTCCATGGAGGTGCCCGGGACCTTGGAGCCGAAGCGGACCGTCACGCCCTCGTCCGGCTGGACCCGGATGACCAGGGCGTTCTGCCCCAGCTCCTCGGTCGCGCCCGACTCGAACGGCAGGTACGGGGCCCGCTTGAAGACCACCGCGATCTCGGTGACGCGGCGGCCCAGCCGCTTGCCGGTCCGCAGGTAGAACGGCACGCCCGCCCAGCGGCGGTTGTTGATCTCCAGGCGGATGGCCGCGTAGGTGTCGGTCTTCGAGTTCGGGTCGATGCCGTCCTCTTCGAGGTAGCCGACGACCTTCTCGCCGCCCTGCCACGCCGAGGTGTACTGGCCGCGCACGGTGTGCTTGCCCAGGTCCTCGGGGATCTGGACGGCGCTGAGCACCTTCAGCTTCTCCGCCACCAGCGCCTTGGGGTGGAAGGAGCCGGGCTCCTCCATCGCGGTCAGCGCGAGCAGCTGGAGCAGGTGGTTCTGGATGACGTCGCGGGCGGCGCCGATGCCGTCGTAGTAGCCGGCCCGGCCGCCGATCCCGATGTCCTCGGCCATGGTGATCTGCACGTGGTCGACGTACGACCGGTTCCAGATCGGCTCGAACATCGTGTTCGCGAAGCGGAGCGCCAGGATGTTCTGGACGGTCTCCTTGCCGAGGTAGTGGTCGATGCGGAAGACCTCGTCCCGCGGAAACACCTCGTGCACGACCTTGTTGAGCTCCTCGGCGCTCTTCAGGTTGTGACCGAAGGGCTTCTCGATGACGGCGCGCCGCCAGGAGCCCTCCTTCTGGGCGAGTCCGTGGTCCTTGAGCTGCTGGACCACCTTCGGGAAGAACTTCGGCGGCACGGACAGGTAGAAGGCGAAGTTGCCGCCCGTTCCCTGCTGCTTGTCGAGCTCCTCGATCGTGGACTTCAGCATCTCGAAGGCCTGGTCGTCGTCGAAGTCGCCCTGGACGAAGCGGCAGCCCTGCACCAGCTGCTGCCACACCTCTTCCCGGAAGGGTGTGCGCGCGTGCTGCTTGACGGCCTCGTACACCTCCTGGGCGAAGTCCTCGTGCTCCCACTCCCGGCGGGCGAAGCCGATCAGCGAGAAGCCCGGCGGGAGGAGGCCGCGGTTGGCCAGGTCGTAGACGGCAGGCATCAGCTTCTTGCGCGACAGGTCACCCGTAACGCCGAAAATGACCAGGCCGGACGGCCCCGCGATGCGCGGGAGCCGCCGGTCCTGTGCGTCACGAAGCGGGTTCGCTCCGTTTACAGACAAAGTGCTCAGGCCTCCGTGGGAGCGAGGCGCTCCAGCTCCGCCTCGGTGGACTTCAGCAGGTCGTTCCAGGCCGCCTCGAACTTCTCGACGCCCTCGTCCTCAAGCAGCTGGACGACATCGTCGTACGAGATGCCCAGCTTCGCGACCGCGTCGAGCTCGGCGCGCGACTGCTCGTAGGTGCCGCGCACCGTGTCGCCCGTGATCTGACCGTGGTCGGCGGTGGCCTCCAGGGTGGCCTCCGGCATGGTGTTCACCGTGTTCGGGGCGACCAGGTCGTCCACGTACAGGGTGTCCTTGTAGGCCGGGTCCTTCACGCCGGTCGAGGCCCACAGCGCGCGCTGCTTGTTGGCGCCGAGACGCTCCAGGGCGGCCCAGCGGTCGGAGGAGAAGACCTCCTCGTAGGCCTCGTAGGCCAGACGGGCGTTGGCGAGCGCCGCCTTGCCCTTCAGGGCCTTCGCCTCGTCCGTGCCCAGCGCGTCCAGGCGCTTGTCGATCTCGGTGTCCACACGGGAGACGAAGAAGGAGGCGACCGAGTGGATCTCCGAGAGGTCCAGGCCCGCGGCCTTCGCCTTCTCCAGACCCGTCAGGTACGCGTCCATGACCTCGCGGTAGCGCTCCAGCGAGAAGATCAGCGTGACGTTGACGCTGATGCCCTTGCCGATGACCTCGGCGATCGCCGGCAGGCCGGCCTTGGTCGCCGGGATCTTGATCAGCGTGTTCGGGCGGTCCACCAGCCAGGCGAGCTGCTTGGCCTCGGCGATCGTCGCCGCGGTGTTGTGGGCCAGGCGCGGGTCGACCTCGATCGACACGCGGCCGTCCTGGCCGTCGGTCCGGTCGAAGACCGGGCGCAGGATGTCGGCGGCGTCGCGGACGTCCGCCGTCGTGATCATGCGGATGGCCTCGTCGACGGTGACCTTGCGGGCGGCCAGGTCCGCGAGCTGCTGCTCGTAGCCGTCGCCGCTGCTGATCGCCTTCTGGAAGATCGACGGGTTGGTGGTGACGCCGACGACGTGCGACTCGTCGACGAGCTCCGCCAGGTTGCCCGACGTGATGCGCTTGCGGGACAGGTCGTCCAGCCAGATCGCCACGCCCTCGTCGGAGAGGCGCTTGAGTGCGTCTGTCATGGGAATTGCATCTCCTACTGGTGTTCGTACCGGCGTCAGCGCGCGGCTTCGATCGATTCCTTGGCGGCCGCGGCAACGGCCTCGGCGGTGAAGCCGAACTCGCGGAACAGCACCTTGGCGTCGGCGGAGGCACCGAAGTGCTCCAGGGAGACGATGCGGCCCGCGTCGCCGACGTAGCGCTGCCAGGTCAGGCCGATGCCGGCCTCGACCGCGACGCGCGCCTTGACGGACGGCGGCAGGACGCTGTCCTTGTACGCCTGGTCCTGCTCCTCGAACCACTCGACGGACGGCATCGAGACGACCCGGGCCGGGATGCCCTCGGCCTGCAGCGCCTCACGGGCGGCCACGGCGAGCTGGACCTCGGAGCCGGTGCCGATGAGCACGACCTGAGCGTCGCCGCCCTCTGCGTCGAACAGGACGTAGCCGCCCTTCGCCGCGTCCTCGTTGCGCTCGTACGTCGGGACGCCCTGGCGGGTCAGTGCAAGGCCGTGCGGGGTGCCCTTGCCGAAGACCTTGGTGTGGCGCTTGAGGATCTCGCGCCAGGCGACGGCCGTCTCGTTGGCGTCGGCCGGGCGGACGATGTTCAGGCCCGGGATGGCGCGCAGCGAGGCGATGTGCTCGACCGGCTGGTGGGTCGGGCCGTCCTCGCCGAGGCCGATGGAGTCGTGCGTCCACACGTACGTCACCGGCAGGTGCATCAGGGCCGACAGGCGCACGGCGTTGCGCATGTAGTCGGAGAACACCAGGAAGGTGCCGCCGTAGATACGGGTGTGGCCGTGCAGCGCGATGCCGTTCATGGCGGCGGCCATGGCGTGCTCGCGGATGCCGAAGTGGATGGTGCGGCCGTACGGGTCGGCCTCCGGCAGCGGGTTGCCCTTCGGCAGGAACGAGGAGTTCTTGTCGATGGTGGTGTTGTTCGAGCCGGCCAGGTCGGCCGAGCCGCCCCACAGCTCCGGGATGACCGCGCCGAGGGCGGCGAGCACCTTGCCGGAGGCGGCGCGGGTGGCGACCCCGGTGCCGGGCTCGAAGACGGGGAGCTTGTCCTCCCAGCCCTCGGGCAGCTCGTTGGCCTGGATGCGGTCGAAGTCGGCCGCGCGCTCCGGGTTGGCGGTGCGCCAGGCGGAGAGGTCCTTCTCCCAGGCGGCCTTGGCCTCGCGGCCGCGGTCCAGCACCTTGCGGGTGTGGCCGATGACGGCGTCGGTGACCTCGAAGGCCTGCTCCGGGTCGAAGCCGAGGACGCGCTTGGTGGCGGCCACCTCGTCGTCGCCGAGGGCCGAGCCGTGGGAGGCCTCGGTGCCCTGGGCGTGCGGGGCGGGCCAGGCGATGATCGAGCGCATCGCGATGAAGGAGGGGCGCTCGGTCTCGGCCTTGGCGGCGGCCAGGGCCGCGTACAGGGCCTTGGGGTCGATGTCGCCGTTGGCCTGCTGCTCGATGCGCTGGACGTGCCAGCCGTACGCCTCGTAGCGCTTGGCGGTGTCCTCGGAGACGGCCGTCTCCGTGTCGCCCTCGATGGAGATGTGGTTGTCGTCCCACAGCAGCACCAGGTTGCCGAGCTTCTGGTGGCCCGCGAGGGAGGAGGCCTCGGCGGAGATGCCCTCCTGCAGGCAGCCGTCGCCGGCGATGCAGTACACCATGTGGTCGAACGGGGAGGTGCCCGCGGCGGCCTCCGGGTCGAACAGGCCGCGCTCGTAGCGGGCGGCCATCGCCATGCCCACGGCGTTGGCGACACCCTGGCCGAGCGGGCCGGTGGTGGTCTCGACGCCCTTGGTGTGGCCGTACTCCGGGTGGCCGGGGGTCTTCGAGCCCCAGGTGCGGAAGGCCTTGAGGTCGTCCAGCTCCAGGCCGAAACCGGCCAGGTACAGCTGGGTGTAGAGGGTCAGGGAGGAGTGACCGGCGGAGAGCACGAAGCGGTCACGCCCGACCCAGTCCGGGTCCGCCGGGTCGTGCCGCATCACCTTCTGGAAAAGGGTGTAGGCGGCCGGGGCCAGGCTCATCGCCGTGCCCGGGTGGCCGTTCCCGACCTTCTGGACCGCGTCGGCGGCCAGGATGCGGGCGGTGTCGACGGCCCGCTGGTCCAGATCGGTCCATTCGAGCTCTGTGGTCGTCGGCTTGGTGGTCACCGTGGGTCAGGGCTCCTCTCCAGATGTCGGTTCCCGGTGACTTACCGTGCACCGGCGATTCCGAGCCTACCCCCGCCGCGGCGTGCAGCTATTCGAGTGCGCGCAGTACGTCAAAACGTTGCCGCCCGCGATCGGACCAACACGAGGCGACCCCCGCGCGGGGCGCGCACAGCGGAACGTCTAAAGTGGCGTGGTACGCGCAAGTCTTTACCGGTCCAACATGTCCGGAACTTGCTGGATTCTCTGTCAGGGGTGTGCGTGACGGCCGTCGAATCCCGTCCTTCGGGGGTGCTCGGGACGAGCCCCGGCCACCGGCCGTTCGGGGCCCGTGCGAAGGCTTTTGTGGCTTTGACCAAGCCGCGAATCATCGAACTTCTGCTGATCACCACAGTGCCGGTGATGTTCCTCGCCGAGCAGGGCGTGCCGTCGCTGTGGCTGGTCTTCGCGACCTGCTTCGGCGGCTACATGTCCGCGGGCGGCGCGAACGCGCTGAACATGTACATCGACCGCGACATCGACGCGCTGATGGACCGGACCGCGCAGCGGCCCCTGGTCACCGGCATGGTCAGCCCCCGCGAGTGCCTGGTCTTCGGCATCACCCTGGGCGTGGTGTCGACGCTGTGGTTCGGGTTCCTCATCAACTGGCTGTCCGCCGCGCTCGCCCTGGGTGCACTCCTCTTCTATGTCGTCGTCTACACGATGCTGCTGAAGCGGCGCACCACCCAGAACATCGTCTGGGGCGGCATCGCGGGCTGCATGCCGGTGCTCATCGGCTGGTCCGCGGTCCGCGACGACGTCTCCTGGGCCGCCGTCATCCTCTTCCTCGTCATCTTCTTCTGGACGCCGCCGCACTACTGGCCGCTGTCGATGAAGGTGAAGGACGACTACGCGCGCGTCGGCGTGCCGATGCTGCCGGTCGTCGCCGGCAACAAGGCCGTCGCGCGGCAGATCGTCCTCTACAGCTGGGTGATGGTCGGCGTCTCGCTGCTGCTCACCCCGCTGGGGTACACCGGCTGGTTCTACACCGCGGTCGCGCTGGCGGCGGGCGGCTGGTGGCTGTGGGAGGCGCACGCGCTGCACGCGCGGGCGAAGGCGGGCGTGACCGGCGCGAAGCTCAAGGAGATGCGCCTGTTCCACTGGTCGATCACCTACGTGTCGCTGCTCTTCGTGGCCGTGGCCGTGGATCCCTTCCTCCGCTGATTACTCGCCGGTAGCATGCTGTCCATGGCTGACACCACCGCAGACACCAAGAAGCAGGACCGGGCCGCCGCGAAGCTGGCCAAGCAGATCGGCGCCTTCGCGCGGGAGCACGGCGGCGCCGAGGGCCAGCTCGCGCACATCGGCCAGGCCGGCACCCGGATCGTGCTCGTGGGCACGGACGGCGGCTGGGGCGACCTGGTCGCCCCGAGCTACGCGGTGGCCGAGAAGGCCGCCGAGAAGGCCGGGCTCACCCTCCACGAGGAGTTCGACGGCGAATTCGCCGCCCGCGTGAAGACCGGCCCGTACGAGTGGACCCGGATGGCCGGCATCCAGCTCGGCGGGACGGCGAACCCGGCGGCCTGAGCCGTACGCCCGATCCCGTACGCCCGATCCCGTACGCCCGATCCGGGACGCCCGGGCCGTATGCCTGCGCCCGTACGCCTGCGCCCGTACGGCGGCGCGCACCCGTACGGTGGCCGCTCGGTCACCAGCCCGAGCAACACCTCGCACCCCGCTCACCCGTTAGGACGTGTGGAAGCCCCCACGTCCGCAACGGGATGCCCGGATGATCGAAACGCCGCCCCTGGTGGACCAGTACTGCCACGGACTGCTCCGCACCGAGCTGGGGCTGGGAACCTTCGAGGCCCAGCTGTCCGCCCCGGCAGGACCGCCCGCCCCCGGGACCACCTTCTTCGACACCCAGACCGGCTTCGCCGTGCGCCGCTGGTGCCCGCCGCTGCTCGGCCTGGAAGCGCACTGCGCCCCCGCCCGGTACCTGGCCCGGCGGCGCGAGCTCGGCGCGGCCGAGTCCGGGCGCAGACTGCTGCGCGGCTCCGGCACCGCCGCCTACCTGGTCGACACCGGCGAGCCCGGCGACCTCACCGGGCCCAAGGAACTCGCCCTCGCCGGGGACGCCGAAGCCTTCGAGATCGTCCGGCTGGAGCTGCTGGCCGAGCGGGTCGCCGACACCTCCGCGACCGTGCCCGCCTTCCTGGCCAACCTCGCCGAGGCCGTCCACCACGCCGCCGCCGGGGCCGTGGCCTTCACCTGCGGTGCCGACGCGGGGTACCCGGCCGCCCTCGCGTGGTGCCCCGAGCCGCCCGGGCCGGGGGAGGTGCGCGGGGCCGCCGGGCGGTGGCTGGCCGGCCGCGCCGCGGGCGGGGCCGCACGGGACCCCGTACTCCTGCGGCACCTGCTGTGGAGCGCGGTGGCGACCGGGCTGCCGCTCCAGCTGCACACGGGCGGGGCCGCGCCGGGGCGGCAGCCGGAGGAGGCCGATCCGGCGCTGCTGGCGGACTTCGTACGGGCCACCGAGGGGCGGGGGAGTCCGCTGGTGCTGCTCGGCGGCTACCCGTACCACCGGCGCACGGCCCAGCTGGCGGCCGCCTTCCCGCACGTCCACGCCGACCTCGGAGCGGCCCTCGGACAGAGCGGGGCGCGGGCCCCGGCCGTCCTGGCCGAGCTGCTGGAACTCGCCCCGTTCGGAAAGCTGCTGTTCTCCAGCGGCGGGCGGCGGCTGCCCGAGCTGCACGCGGTGGGCGCCCTGGTGTTCCGGGAGGCGCTGAGCCGGGTGCTCGGCGGCTGGGTGGGGGAGGGGGCCTGGTCCTGGCGGGACGCCGAGCGGGTTGCCGCTATGGTCGCGGCGGGCAACGCCCGGCGGGTCTACCGCCTCGACGACCGCCCCTGACCCGGCGGGCGGCGCGGGCACGACGGGCGAGGGCGCGACGGGTGCGGGCGCGACGGGTGCGGGCACGGCAGAGCCGGGCCGTCGCGGTGGACGGCCCGGCTCGGGTGCGCGGTCAGCGGGTGCGGACCGGACGGATCCGGTCGCGGGGGCGGATCAGAGGGCGGAGAGCTGCGGGTCGCTCTGCGCCGGGATCTCCGCCTGCTCGGCCGGGCGCTCCCGGAGGCTCAGCGCCACGCGGAGGACGGCGATCCACACCAGGCAGGAGCCCAGCATGTGGGCGCCGACCAGGACCTCGGGCAGGTCCGTGAAGAACTGCACGTATCCGATGGCGCCCTGCGCGAGGAGGACGAGGAGCAGGTCCCGTGCGCGGGCCCGGGTGTCGTCCGGGGCGTCCACCACGCGCAGCACCAGCCACATGGCGACGGCGAGCGCGCACACCACCCAGGCGGCGACGGCGTGCACGTGGGCCGTGCTCTCCCAGTCGAACGGCATGCGCGGCACCTTGCTGCTGTCGCCGGCGTGCGGCCCCGAGCCGGTGACCAAGGTGCCCGCGGCGATCAGCACGGCGGTGGTGGCGAGCAGGGCCCACGACAGCTTGCGCACCGGCCCCGGCACCCGCGGCTTGGGGGCGCTGTCGCCCTCACGGGCACGCTGCCAGGTGAGCGTGGTGACGGTGATCAGCGCGGTGGCGAGCAGGAAGTGCCCGGCGACGCTCCACGGGTTGAGCTTGGTGTGGACGGTGATGCCGCCGAGCACGGCGTTGGCGCAGACGATCCAGAACTGGACCCAGCCGAGCCTGGTCAGCGACCGGCGCCACGGCTTGGCGCACCGGGCGGCCAGGATGCACCAGCCGACGGCCGCGCTGACCACATAGGTCAGCATGCGGTTGCCGAACTCGATGGCGCCGTGGATGCCCTGGGCCTGGGTGGTGATCAGGCTGTCGTCGGTGCACTTGGGCCAGGTGTCGCAGCCCAGCCCGGATCCGGTCAGCCGTACGGCGCCGCCGGTGACGACGATGAAGACGGTCATGGAGAGCGCGGCGAGTGCGGCACGCTGGACGATCCGGGGTGAGGGCGTCCAGCGGTCGGCGAGGTAGGCGAGGGGGTTAAACACGCCCCCTATCGTAGGCGGCCCCTTGTGCAAACTTTCACGAGGGGGTCGCGTCGAGCACGCCGCCCTGCGTGTCGGGCCCCGCGAGCGCCCGGAACCGGGCCCCGGCGGGGTCTCCCTCCTCGTGCCACCAGACCAGGACGCGCCAATAGGCGCCGTCGCCGGGGTGGTCCGGGGACGCCAGGAAGGTTCGTACGAGTTCGTCCCCCATCTCCTCGGCCGTCCGGTTCCGTACCTCCGCGCTGCCGCGCCAGGGGTCGCCCAGGACCTCCCACAGCCCGTCGGGGCCGCGCACCTCGAAGCGCCACACGGCCAGCCAGGGCGTGACCTCCAGCATCGTCCGCACCTGCTCGGCATCCAGCCGGAGCCCCTCCGCGATCGCGGCCTCGGCCGCCCCGCCGATCCGGGCCGCCACCACCGCCTGCGGCAGCAGCCGCTCGGGCAGCAGCACCCGGGCGCGCAGGTTCGCCAGCGCGTCGAAAGACAGGAAGCGCAGCCGCAGCCGGAGCTGCCGGCCGATGTGGTCCAGGGCCTCCTCCGCCTCCCGGGCCTCCTCCGGGCCGGCGCCGCCGAGCAGCAGCCGGCGGAAGCCGTCCTCGGCGTCCACCGCCCAGGCCACCGCCTCCTCGGCGAGCCCCAGCTCCGCCAGGCGGTCCCCGAGGAACACCTCGGCCTGCGCGAGCCCCCGCCGGTTGACCGGGTCCTGCCGGTCCAGGCCGCCCCACACCTCCACCGCGGCGCGGGTCAGGTCCCGGGCCCGCTCGCCCGCCGCCCGCTCGATGGCGCTCGGGCCGTGCTCCGCCGCCGCACCCAGCGGGTACCGGGGCAGCCGGTCGCCGTCGCTGAGCGGCCAGGCCAGCCAGACCCCCTGGTTGATCAGCCCCCGGGCGTACCAGCGGGCGTACTCCGGCCCGTACCCGGCTGCCTGCTGCGCGTACCGCAGCCCTTCCTCGATCGCCGCGAGCGCCCCCGCCCGGTCACCGCCGGCGAACCGGCGGGCCGCCAGATCGCCCAGGCGCAGCCCGAGTCGCGCCGCGCACTCGGGATCGCTCGCGGCGGGCTCGCGCAGCGCGCCGATCAGCTCCGCGAGCAGCGTCTCCGCGACGGCGTACTCGGCCGGCTCCGCCCCCGACCGGATCCGTGCCCACTGTTCGTCCAGCCGCAATGCGGCTTCCCGTTCCCCCATGCGTCCGCCCCCCGGCGTCCTGATGGGCGCCGCGCCTGTGCGGCGGTGCCCGTGGTCTGCAAGACCAACGTCCGGGGGCCGGGAATCACTCCCAGCGGAACAGTTTCCCGGCGGCGCCGAGGCCGAGGACGGCCCATCCGGCCAGCACGGCGACGTCGCCCCACGGCAGCGCGGCCCCGTCCCGGAGCACCTCGCGCAGGCCGTCGGACAGCGCCGAGATCGGCAGCAGGCCGAGCACCGCCTGGACCGAGCCGGGGAACTTCTCCAGCGGCACGATCACCCCGCCGCCCACCAGGAGCAGCAGGAACACCAGGTTGGCGGCGGCCAGCGTCACCTCGGCCCTGAGGGTGCCCGCCATCAGCAGCCCGAGTCCGGAGAAGGCGGCCGTGCCCAGCAGGAGCAGCAGCGCCACCGACAGCGGGTTCCCCTGCGGGGACCAGCCGAGGGCCAGCGCGATCACCGTCAGCAGGGCGACCTGGAGCACCTCCGTGACCAGCACGGACAGCGTCTTGGCGGCCATCAGCGCCCAGCGGGGCAGCGGCGAGGCGCCGAGCCGCTTGAGCACCCCGTAGCGCCGGTCGAAGCCGGTGGCGATGGCCTGCCCGGTGAAGGCGGTGGACATCACGGCGAGCGCGAGCACCCCCGGGGCCAGGAAGTCCACGGACTTCCCCGAGCCGCCCTCTTGAACAGGCACAGTGACGATGTCGACCACCGAGAACAGGGTCAGCAGCAGCGCCGGGATGATCACGGTGAGCAGCAGCTGCTCCCCGTTGCGCAGCAGCATCCGGGTCTCCAGCGCCGTCTGGGCGAGGATCATGCGGGACACGGGCGCGGCCCCCGGGCGGGGGGCGAACGTACCGGCGCTCATGCGCGCAGCTCCTTACCGGTGAGCTCCAGAAAGACGTCTTCGAGGGTGTGCCGCTCCACCGAGAGGCTGTCCGGCATGACCCCGTTCTGGGCGCACCAGGAGGTGACGGTGGCCAGCATCTGCGGGTCGACGTCGCCGGTGACCCGGTAGACGCCCGGGGTGAGCTCGGCGGCCTCGGTGCCGTCGGGCAGTGCCTTGAGGAGCGAGGCGAGGTCGAGGGAGGGGCGGCCGGTGAAGCGCAGGGTGTTCTCGGCGCCGCCGCGGCACAGCTGCTCGGGGCTGCCGTGGGCGATGACCTTCCCGGCGTCGATGATGGCCACCTCGTCGGCGAGCTGCTCGGCCTCGTCCATGTGGTGGGTGGTGAGGACGACGCCGACCCCGTCGGCGCGCAGCTCCCGTACGAGGTCCCAGGTGGCGCGGCGGGCCTGCGGGTCCAGGCCCGCGGTCGGCTCGTCCAGGAAGACCAGCTCCGGGCGGCCCACCACGGCCATGGCCAGCGACAGGCGCTGCTGCTGGCCGCCGGAGAGCCGGCGGTAGGGGGTGCGGCCGCAGCCGCCCAGCCCGAGCCGCTCCACCAGGCCGTCCACGTCGAGCGGGTCGGCGTACAGGCGGGCCATGTGGCGCAGCATCTCGACGGCGCGGGCCCCGGAGTAGACGCCGCCGGACTGGAGCATGACGCCGACGCGCGGGCGCAGGGCGGCGGCCTCGCCGACCGGGTCGAGGCCGAGGACGCGCACGGTCCCGGCGTCGGGCCGCAGGTACCCCTCGCAGGTTTCCACGGTGGTCGTCTTGCCCGCGCCGTTGGGGCCGAGGACCGCGGTGACCGAGCTCCTGCGGACGGTGAGGTCGAGACCGTCCACCGCCGTCTTGGGGCCGTACCGCTTCACCAGTCCGCGGATCTCCACGGCGGGGTCGTTGCTCATGCGGGTGAGTCTACGGAGCCGTACGGGCCGGTACGGGTCCCGGGGCGAGGTTCGGCCACCCGGTGCATCGTCGCTGGCCAGGCGGTTGAACCCGGGCCTTTTCCTCACTCTCCGTAGATTGGTTAGGTGACCCTTAGTGATGGAGGACACCAGGGGTGGCGTCCGTCACGGCTTGTCGGCCCTCAGGTAATTACGCAACAATGGCGTTGTGAAATACGGCGAACGGCTGATCGAGACCCCCCAGGGGGAGCTCGCTACCGGGGAGCGGTCCACCCGCAACCGGGTCGCGCGGTCCATCCTGGACCACGGTCCGTCCACCGTCGCCGACCTCGCCGCGCGTCTCGGCCTCACCCAGGCCGCCGTCCGCCGCCACCTCGACACGCTCGTCGCCGACGACGTGGTCGAAGCCCGTGAGCAGCGGGTGTACGGCACGCGCACCCGAGGCCGGCCGGCCAAGGTCTTCGCGCTCACCGACTGCGGGCGCGATGCCTTCGACCAGTCCTACGACTCGCTCGCCGCGGACGCCATGCGCTGGATCGCGCAGGCCGCCGGCGGGGGCGAGAAGGGGGAGGCGGCCGTGGCCGCCTTCGCCAGGGCGCGGATGGAGGCCCAGGCCGAGGCGTACCGCACGAAAGTCGACGCAGCCGCCCCCGCGGACCGCACCGAGGCCCTTGCCAGGGCGTTGACCGCGGACGGGTACGCTGCGACGGCGAAGAGCGCTCCCGGTCCGCACAGCGGTGAACAGCTCTGCCAGCACCACTGCCCGGTGGCCCACGTAGCCGAGCAGTTCCCGCAGCTCTGCGAGGCGGAGACCGAGGTCTTCTCCCGCCTGCTCGGGACCCATGTGCAGCGCCTCGCCACCATCGCCCACGGCGACGGGGTGTGCACCACCTTCATCCCGCGTGGCGCGGGCACAGCACAGTCCAACACATCAGCATCTGCACGCACGGCCGGGAGGAACCCCGCATGACCACGGAGACTGCTCACCCTGAGCTCGAGGGTCTGGGCAACTACGAGTACGGCTGGGCCGACTCCGACGAGGCGGGCGCGGTTGCCAAGCGAGGCCTGTCGGAAGAGGTCGTCCGGGACATCTCGGCGAAGAAGAACGAGCCCGAGTGGATGCTGAAGCTCCGCCTCAAGGGCCTGAAGCTCTTCGACAAGAAGCCCATGCCGACCTGGGGTTCCGACCTGTCCGGCATCGACTTCGACAACATCAAGTACTTCGTGCGCTCCACCGAGAAGCAGGCCGCTTCCTGGGAGGAACTGCCCGAGGACATCAAGAACACGTACGACAAGCTCGGCATCCCGGAGGCGGAGAAGCAGCGCCTCGTCGCCGGTGTCGCGGCCCAGTACGAGTCCGAGGTCGTCTACCACCAGATCCGCGAGGACCTGGAGGAGCAGGGCGTCATCTTCGTCGACACCGACACCGCGCTGAAGGAGCACGAGGAGCTCTTCAAGGAGTACTTCGGCACGGTCATCCCGGTCGGCGACAACAAGTTCGCGTCGCTGAACACCGCCGTGTGGTCGGGCGGCTCGTTCATCTACGTGCCCAAGGGCGTCCACGTCGAGATCCCGCTGCAGGCCTACTTCCGCATCAACACGGAGAACATGGGCCAGTTCGAGCGGACGCTGATCATCGTCGACGAGGACGCGTACGTCCACTACGTCGAGGGCTGCACCGCCCCGATCTACTCCTCCGACTCGCTGCACAGTGCGGTCGTCGAGATCATCGTGAAGAAGGGCGGCCGCTGCCGCTACACGACGATCCAGAACTGGTCGAACAACGTCTACAACCTGGTCACCAAGCGCGCCGTGGCCTACGAGGGCGCGACCATGGAGTGGATCGACGGCAACATCGGCTCCAAGGTCACCATGAAGTACCCGGCCGTCTACCTGATGGGCGAGCACGCCAAGGGCGAGACCCTGTCCATCGCCTTCGCGGGCGAGGGCCAGCACCAGGACGCCGGCTCCAAGATGGTCCACATGGCGCCGAACACCTCCTCGAACATCGTCTCCAAGTCGGTGGCGCGAGGCGGCGGCCGCACCTCCTACCGAGGCCTGGTCGAGATCGGCGAGGGCGCGGCCGGATCGAAGAGCAACGTCCTGTGCGACGCCCTGCTCGTCGACACCATCTCCCGCTCCGACACCTACCCGTACGTCGACGTCCGCGAGGACGACGTGACGATGGGCCACGAGGCGACCGTCTCCAAGGTCTCCGAGGACCAGCTCTTCTACCTGATGGCCCGCGGCCTGAGCGAGTTCGAGGCCATGGCGATGATCGTGCGCGGCTTCGTCGAGCCGATCGCCAAGGAGCTGCCGATGGAGTACGCGCTGGAGCTCAACCGGCTGATCGAGCTGCAGATGGAGGGCTCGGTCGGCTAGTCCCGGCCCGCCACCGTCCCGCAGCACATTCTTTGACGTAGGAAGAGAGCAGAACGACAGCCATGGCTGAGGCCCAGAACATTCCGGTGGGCTCCACCACCGCCGGCTCCATCGCGGTGGCCGCAGAGTCCACCGTCGCCACCCGGATGAGCGCGCCGCCGTCCTTCGACGTGGCGGACTTCCCCGTCCCCCACGGCCGCGAGGAGGAGTGGCGCTTCACCCCGCTGGGGCGGCTGCGCGGGCTCCACGACGGCACCGCGGTGGCCAGCGGGACCATGAAGGCCCAGATCGACGCGCCCGAGGGCGTCACCGTCGAGACGGTCGAGCGCGGCGACGAGCGCATCGGCAAGGCCGGCACCCCGGTGGACCGGGTCGCCGCCCAGGCCTTCACGTCGTTCGCCAAGGCCACGGTCGTCACCGTGCCCAAGGAGACCGTGCTCGCCGAGCCGATCCGCGTCGCCCTGCACGGCGAGGGCGGCACGACCTTCGGCCACACCGTCTTCGACATCAAGCCGTTCGCCGAGGCGATCATCGTCATCGACCACACCGGTGACGGCGTGCGCGCCGCCAACGTCGACATCCTCGTCGGCGACGGCGCCAAGGTGACCTTCGTGTCGGTGCAGGACTGGGACGACACTGCCGTCCACACCTCCCAGCACAACGCGCTGATCGGCCGCGACGCCAGCTTCAAGTCGGTCGTCGTCACCTTCGGCGGTGACGTCGTCCGCATCCACCCGCGCGTGCGCTACGCCGGCCCCGGCGGCGAGGCCGAGCTGCTCGGCCTGTACTTCACCGACGCCGGCCAGCACCAGGAGCACCGCCTCCTGGTCACCCACGACGCCCCGCACTGCAAGTCCCACGTGGTCTACAAGGGTGCGCTCCAGGGCCAGGACGCCCACGCCGTCTGGATCGGCGACGTCCTGATCCAGAAGAGCGCGGAGGGCACCGACACCTACGAGATGAACCGCAACCTCGTCCTCACGGACGGCGCGCGGGTCGACTCGGTGCCGAACCTGGAGATCGAGACCGGCGAGATCGTCGGCGCCGGCCACGCCTCCGCGACCGGCCGCTTCGACGACGAGCAGCTGTTCTACCTGCAGGCCCGCGGCATCCCGGCCGACGAGGCCCGCCGCCTGGTCGTGCGCGGCTTCTTCGCCGAGCTCGTCCACCAGATCGGTGTCGACGACATCGAGGAGCGCCTCATCGCCAAGATCGAGGCCGAGCTCGAGGCGTCCGTCTGATGACCTACCTCAAGGCCTGTGCGCTGAGCGAGCTGGAGGAGAACACCCCCAAGCGGGTGGAGCTCGACGGCACGCCGGTGTCCATCGTGTCCACCGAGGGATCGGTGTACGCGATCAACGACATCTGCTCGCACGCGAACGTCTCGCTCTCGGAGGGCGAGGTCGAGGACTGCATGATCGAGTGCTGGCTGCACGGATCGGCCTTCGACCTGCGCACCGGCAAGCCGTCCGGGCTGCCCGCGACGCGCCCCGTTCCCGTATACCCCGTAAAGATCGAAGGGGACGACGTGCTCGTCTCCCTCACCCAGGAGTCCTGAGGCACCCATGGCAACGCTTGAAATCCACGACCTGCACGTCTCCGTCGAAGCGGAGAACGGCGCCCGCGAGATCCTCAAGGGTGTCGACCTCACCGTCAAGCAGGGTGAGACGCACGCCATCATGGGCCCCAACGGCTCCGGCAAGTCCACCCTGGCGTACTCGCTCGCCGGCCACCCGAAGTACACCATCACCGGTGGCTCGGTGACCCTCGACGGCGAGAACGTCCTGGAGATGTCCGTCGACGAGCGCGCCCGCGCCGGCGTCTTCCTCGCCATGCAGTACCCGGTCGAGGTCCCCGGCGTCTCGGTCTCCAACTTCCTGCGCACCTCCGCCACCGCCGTCCGCGGCGAGGCCCCCAAGCTGCGCACCTGGGTGAAGGAGGTCAAGGAGGCCATGGAGCGTCTCCAGATGGACCCCGCCTTCGCCGAGCGCAACGTCAACGAGGGCTTCTCCGGCGGTGAGAAGAAGCGCCACGAGATCCTCCAGCTGGAGCTCCTCAAGCCGAAGATCGCGATCCTCGACGAGACCGACTCCGGCCTCGACGTCGACGCGCTGCGCATCGTCTCCGAGGGCGTCAACCGCGTCCGCGAGACCGGTGAGGTCGGCACCCTGCTGATCACCCACTACACGCGCATCCTGCGCTACATCAAGCCCGACTTCGTGCACGTCTTCGCGAACGGCCGCATCGCCGAGTCCGGCGGCGCCGAGCTGGCCGACCAGCTGGAGTCGGAGGGCTACGACAAGTACGTGAAGGGTGGCGCGACCGCGTGACACAGCTGCCTGGCCTCCTCGACATCGAGGCGATCCGCAAGGACTTCCCCCTGCTGGATCGTGTGGTCCATGACGGGAAGAAGATCGTTTACCTGGACTCCGCGGCGACCTCGCAGAAGCCGCGCCAGGTGCTCGACGCGCTGAACGAGTACTACGAGCGGCACAACGCCAACGTCCACCGCGGCGTGTACTT
Organism: Streptomyces sp. NPDC090445; assembly: GCF_044769385.1. Taxonomy (NCBI): domain Bacteria; kingdom Bacillati; phylum Actinomycetota; class Actinomycetes; order Kitasatosporales; family Streptomycetaceae; genus Streptomyces; species Streptomyces sp. NPDC090445. The sequence continues at coordinate 83,322 of NZ_JBIVXV010000015.1, forward strand.
GGTCGCCGAGGAGGCCACGGCACTGTACGAGGGCGCCCGCGACAAGGTGGCCGCCTTCGTCAACGCGCCGAGCCGCGACGAGGTGATCTTCACCAAGAACGCCTCGGAGTCGCTCAACCTCGTCGCGAACATGCTCGGCTGGGCCGACGAGCCCTACCGGGTCGACCGCGACACCGAGATCGCCATCACCGAGATGGAGCACCACTCCAACATCGTTCCGTGGCAGCTGCTGTCGCAGCGCACCGGCGCGAAGCTGAAGTGGTTCGGCCTCACGGACGACGGCCGGCTCGACCTGTCGAACATCGAAGAGGTCATCACGGAGAAGACGAAGATCGTCTCCTTCACGCTGGTCTCCAACCTGCTCGGCACCGTCAACCCGGTCGAGGCGATCGTCCGGCGCGCGCAGGAGGTCGGCGCGCTGGTGCTGATCGACGCCTCGCAGGCCGCTCCGCACATGCCCCTGGACGTCCAGGCCCTCGGCGCCGACTTCGTGGCCTTCACCGGCCACAAGATGTGCGGCCCGACCGGCATCGGCGTCCTGTGGGGCCGGCAGGAGCTCCTGGAGGACCTGCCGCCGTTCCTCGGCGGCGGCGAGATGATCGAGACCGTCTCGATGCACTCGTCGACGTACGCCCCGGCGCCCCACAAGTTCGAGGCGGGCACGCCCCCGATCGCCCAAGCCGTCGGCCTCGGCGCGGCCGTGGACTACCTGTCCGCGATCGGCATGGACAAGATCGCCGCCCACGAGCACGCGATCACCGAGTACGCGGTGAAGCGCCTGCAGGAGGTCCCCGACCTGCGGATCATCGGCCCCACCACGGCCGAGGACCGCGGCGCCGCGATCTCCTTCGTGCTCGGCGACATCCACCCGCACGACGTGGGGCAGGTCCTGGACGAGCAGGGCATCGCCGTCCGCGTGGGACACCACTGCGCCCGCCCCGTCTGCCTGCGGTACGGAATTCCGGCGACGACGCGAGCGTCTTTCTATCTGTACTCCTCTCCGGCCGACGTCGACGCGCTGGTCGACGGGCTGGAGCACGTACGGAACTTCTTCGCCTGACCAGGGCCACGAGGACGAGGACGCTGTGAAGCTGGATTCCATGTACCAGGAGCTCATCCTGGACCACTACAAGCACCCGCACGGGCGCGGCCTGCGCGAGGGTGACGCCGAGGTGCACCACGTCAATCCGACGTGTGGCGACGAGATCACGCTGCGTGTGAAGTACGACGGGGAGACGCTCACCGACGTCTCGTACGAGGGCCAGGGCTGCTCGATCAGCCAGGCCAGCGCGTCCGTGCTGAACGAGCTGCTCGTCGGCAAGCAGCTGTCCGAGGCGCAGCGGATCCAGGCCACCTTCCTGGAGCTGATGCAGTCCAAGGGCAAGATCGAGCCGGACGAGGAGATGGAGGAGGTGCTGGAGGACGCGGTCGCGTTCGCCGGCGTCTCCAAGTACCCCGCGCGTGTCAAGTGTGCTCTGCTGAGCTGGATGGCGTGGAAGGACGCGACCGCCCAGGTGCTGGGCGGCGCGGAGAGGGAGACGGCATGACCGAGAACGCGACGCCCGAGGCGTCGATCAAGCCGGCCAGCGAGGAGGAGGTCCGCGAGGCCCTCTACGACGTGGTCGACCCCGAGCTGGGCATCGACGTCGTCAACCTGGGCCTGATCTACGGCATCCACATCGACGACGCGAACATCGCCACCCTCGACATGACGCTGACCTCGGCGGCCTGCCCGCTGACGGACGTCATCGAGGACCAGGCGAAGTCGGCGACCGAGGGCATTGTCAACGAGCTGCGCATCAACTGGGTCTGGATGCCGCCGTGGGGTCCGGACAAGATCACGGACGACGGCCGTGAGCAGCTGCGCGCGCTCGGCTTCAACGTCTGACACCTTCCGCGCACCGCGGAGCGGGACCCCGAGGGCCCCCGGCACGAACGTGCCGGGGGCCCTCGCTGTTCGTGCGGCGGACGCGCGGCGTGCACCCCGGGTTGGCCACGGAACGCGGCCGGGCAGTACCTGATCCTGGCCGGCTCCTGAGCCGCGGACGACAACTCCGACCCGTACGCCCTCTACCAGTGGGACGGCGTCCCCGGCCACGCCCCCGTCAAGCGCGCCGACCTGCCGACCGCCGACCCGGGCGGCTGGGAGGCCATCGTCGAGGTGCCCGATCTGTCGGTGCCGGGGGCGCGGGTGCAGCTGATCACCGACTCCGGTTCGGCGGACCTGTACGGCGACGGGACCGAGGCGAAGGACCTGACGCACCCGGAGTGGAAGAAGGCCCGCGCGGCGTGGTTCACGCTGGGCTGACCCCGGCTCCACGGCTGACCTAGGGTCCTCTACTCCTCGGCTCCTCGTTCTCCTCCGCGGGGATGTGTACGGGCGTCCACAACGTTGTGTACTGTCGTACACATGCCCTACATACTGCTTGCCGCCGCCATCGCCGCCGAGGTCGCCGGGACCACCGCCATGAAGTTCAGCGACGGGTTCACGAAGCTGTGGCCCTCGGTGGGCACGGTGGTGGGGTACCTGGTCGCCTTCACGCTGCTCGCCCAGACCCTGAAGTCGATGTCGGTGGGCACGGCCTACGCCATATGGGCCGGCGTCGGCACCGCCGCCATCGCCGCCATCGGCATGGCGTTCCTGGGCGAGGCCGCGACCGCCGCGAAGCTCGCCGGCATCGCGCTGATCATCGCCGGGGTGGTCCTCGTCAACCTGAGCGGGGCGCACTGATGGGCGCCTCCGGAGTCCGCCGCCACGACCCCGAGCGGCGGCAGCGGATCATCGACGCGGCGATCCGCGTGGTCGGCGCCAAGGGCATCGCCGGGCTGACCCACCGCACGGTGGCCGCGGAGGCGGACGTACCGCTGGGCTCGACCACGTACCACTTCAAGACGCTGGACGACCTGCTGGTCGCCGCCCTCCGGCAGGCCAACGAGGGCTTCGCGGAGACCGTCGCCGCCTCGCCCGCCCTGGAGGACCCGGAGGCGGACCTCGCCGGGGCGCTGGCCGCGCTGCTGGGGGAGTTCCTCGGCGCGGACCGGGCGCGGGTGGAGCTGGAGTACGACCTCTACCTCGCGGCGCTGCGCCGCCCCGCGCTGCGGCCGGTGGCCGCGGAGTGGTACGAGGCGGTGGCGGCGGCCCTGGCGGAGCGGACCGACCCGGTGACCGCGCGGGCGCTGGTGGCGGTGATGGACGGGATCAGCCTCCAGGTGCTGCTGACGGACGCGCCGTACGACGGGGGCTACGCCCGCGAGATCCTGAGCCGGGTCCTGCACGCCCCGGCCCGGCGCGGGGAAGCCTGACCGCCGGCCCCGGCGCGGGGAAGCCTGACCGCCGGCCCCGGCGCGGGCAGGCCTGACCGACCGGCCCCGCCCCGGGAGGCCTGACCGCTCGGCCCGGCGTCGGGAAGCCTGCCCCCGGCCCTGCCCCGGGAGGCCTGACCGCCCTGCCTTGGCCGGCCCGGCGGCCGGAGGTCTGGGCCGTCCGGTGTCCTCAGGCGGCGGCGCGGACCGCGGCCAGGGCCGCGGTGACGCTCGCCTCGATGTCCGTGATCGGGTAGATCACCTCGCGCACCGTCCGCTCCCGGTCCAGCACCAGGGTCAGCCGCTTGATCCGGCTCACCCCCGCCGCGCGGAACGTCGGCAGCCGCAGCGCCGCCGTCAGGCCGAGGTCCGCGTCCGAGAGGAGCGGGAAGCGCAGCTGCTCGGCCTCCGCGAACGCCCGCTGCTCGTCGGGCCGCTGGGCCGAGACCCCGTGGACGGTCGCCCCCGCCGCCGTGAACTCCGCGAGCTGGTCGCGGTACGTGCACGACTCCAGCGTGCAGCCCTTCGCGCCCGGGATCCCGGCCCAGCCGGGCGGGTAGGACTCGGCCCGGGCGTACGCGCCGGGGAAGCAGTACAGGACGGTGAACGGGGTGTCGGCCGCGACCGGGTCGCGGAGCTCGCCGAACCGGTCCGGCAGCAGCAGCTCCGGTACGCGCCGGCCGCGCAGCCCGTGCACCCGCTCCGCCTCCTGCGAGGCCTCCTGCGTCGTCGCCGTCATCTCTCCCTCTCCCTGGACCCAGGTGTCACCCCAGTCCTGGAGGGCCACCAGGACCGGCAGCAGGCCCCGCCCGCGCGGGGTCAGCCGGTATTCGTGCCGCACCGGGCGCTCCCGGTACGGCTCGCGTGCCAGCACCCCGGCTTCGACCAGCAGTTTCAGCCGCTCGGTCAGCACCTTCCGGGACACCCCCAGCTCGCGCTGGAACTCCTCGAAGCGGTGCAGCCCGCGCGCGGCGTCGCGGACGATCAGCAGCGTCCACCAGTCGCCCACGACGTCGAGGGCCTGGGCGATCGAGCAGTCCGCGTCGCCGAGGTGCGTGCGCTGGGCCATGGGCACTCCTTTGTCCGTTGACCCAAGGCTGTCATGCTGACATAGTCAGTTCCCAAAAGGAACTCACTGAGTGTCGCGGGGGGAGCGGACCGGCATGGTGCAAGTGCTCAGAGACGTGCCGAGAGTGGTGTGGCTGCTGGCGGCGGGGGTGTTCGTCAACGCCGTCGTCAGCTTCACCTTCGTCTTCGTCTTCCTGTACCTGACCGGCCCCCGCGGCCTCGGCACCGCCCAGGCGGGCCTGGTCACCGGCATCGGCGGCATCGGCCTCGTCGCCGGCAACTTCACCGGCGGCTGGTACGGCGACCGCTTCGGCCACCGCCGCGTGCTGCTCGCCGCCTCCACCCTCGGCGGCCTCACCCTCATGTCCTTCCCGCTGCTGCCCGCCGCCGGGCTGTACGCCGCCCTGCCCCTCGCCCAGTACGCCTCCGGCGTGGTCCGGGCCGCGAACTCGGCACTGGTCGCGGTGACCGTCCCCGAGGGCGCCCGCCGCCAGGCCTTCGCCGTCGTACGCTGCGTCTCCAACGGCGGATTCACCCTCGGCCCGCCGCTGGGCGCGCTGATCGCGACCGGGCTCTCGTACGACTGGCTCTTCGTCGGCGACGGCCTCGGCACCCTCCTCTTCGCCCTGTGGACCGCACGGGTCGTCCCCGCCCGCGCCGCCGCCCGCACCCCCGCCGCCGGTCCTGACGCGGCGCCGGACCGCGGCCTGTGGGCCGAGCTGCGCGCCCGGCCCGCCGTGCTCGCCGTCCTCGGCGCGGTCCTGGTGACCGACCTCGTGTACCGCCAGCAGTACGGCACCTTCCCCGTCTTCCTCGCCGACCACGGCCTCGACACCCGGGACTTCGGCTTCGTGATCGCCCTCAACGGCGCCGTCATCCTGCTGCTGGAACTGCCCGCCGCCGTCGCCCTGCGCGCCCGGCCGCCGCTCCCCGTCATCGGCGCCGGGCTGCTGCTGGTCGGGGCCGCGTACGCGGCACTGCTGCCCGGAGCGGGCGTCGGGACCGCGGCCTCCATGATCGTGCTGCTGAGCCTCGGCGAGATCCTCTACAAGACCACCGCCACCGCCTACGTCGCCGACCAGGCCCCCGAGCACGCCGTCGGCCGGTTCCAGAGCCTGTACGCGGGGGTCTCCGTCAGCGGCGTCGTCCTCGGCCCGCCGCTCGGCGGCGCCCTGTACGCCGCCGCGCCCGGGCTGCTGTGGCCGCTGTGCGCCGTCCTGGCCGGCGGGGCGGGCGCCGCGGTGCTGTACGCGGGCCGGCGCCCGCTGCGACACGGGCCGAGCCCGGCACCTGAGACCGGTTCGCAACCTCGGGCCGCGGCCGGTTAGGTTTCCCGTATGACTGCTACCCGTACCACCGGCGCTGCCGCCGCCGGACTCGCCACCCTCGCCGCCGACGGCACCGTCCTCGACACCTGGTTCCCCGCCCCCGAGCTGGTCGCCGAGCCCGGCCCGGCCGGGACCGAGCGCCTCACCGCCGAGCAGGCCGTGGAACTCCTGGGCGCCGCCGCGGCCGAGGCGATCCGCAAGGACGAGGTGCGCGGCGTCGAGGTCGTGGCCGTCCGCACCGTGATCGCCTCCCTGGAGGACAAGCCGCTGGACGCGCACGACGCGTACCTGCGCCTGCACCTGCTCAGCCACCGCCTGGTCAAGCCGCACGGCCAGAACCTGGACGGCGTCTTCGGCCTCCTCGCCAACGTCGCCTGGACCTCCCTCGGCCCGGTCGCCGTGGACCGGGTCGAGACCGTGCGCCTGAACGCGCGCGCCGCCGGCCTGCACCTCCAGGTCACCTCGATCGACAAGTTCCCGCGGATGACCGACTACGTCGCCCCCAAGGGCGTGCGCATCGCCGACGCGGACCGCGTCCGCCTCGGCGCGCACCTCGCCGAGGGCACCACCGTCATGCACGAGGGCTTCGTCAACTTCAACGCCGGCACGCTCGGCACCTCCATGGTCGAGGGCCGCATCTCCGCGGGCGTCGTCATCGGCGACGGCTCCGACATCGGCGGCGGCGCCTCCACCATGGGCACCCTGTCCGGCGGCGGCAAGCAGATCATCTCGGTCGGCGAGCGCTGCCTGATCGGCGCGGAAGCGGGCATCGGCATCGCGCTCGGCGACGAGTGCGTCGTCGAGGCGGGCCTCTACCTCACCGCGGGCACCCGCGTCACCCTGCCGGACGGCGAGATCGTCAAGGCGCTGACCCTCTCGGGCGCCAGCAACATCCTCTTCCGCCGCAACTCGGTCACCGGCGCCGTCGAGGCCCGCCCGAACAACGCGGTCTGGGGCGGCCTGAACGACGTCCTGCACAGCCACAACTGACGCCCCGGCGTCCTGACGCGGCCGGTGTGTGCTCCCTCCCCGAGCGGGGGAGCACACACCGGCCGCGCGTATTTCGGGGGCGGGGCGGGAGACCGGTGGTTCGGTGTCCGGTGTCCGGTGTCCGGGCGGCGGGTCAGCCGCGGGTCGGCCCCGGGGCTGCCGTGGTCAGCGCTGGGGGAGGGTGCGGATGGAGCGCACGAGGCTCGCGAACGCCGCTTCCTCCGCCTCGGTCAGCTCGACCGACTCCATCGGGTGCGCCTCCGCGCGGCGCTGGGCGGGGATCGCGGCGATCCCGGCGAGGCCCGCGACGCGGGGCTCGGCCTCCGGCCGGTGGTGGAGGCGGGCGCCCCAGACCAGGCGGCCGAATCCGGCCACCCACAGGAAGACGGCCACGAGCAGGACGGCGATGCCGATGTGCTGGGCGGGGGAGATCGAGGGGAGCACGCGGACCTCCGGGCGACGGGCAAAGACCGGGCGTGAACACACTCAACACCACAACCCGGGCCGAAGGGACCGGGATGTGGCGAGCGTCACGCCAGGGGCGAAAGTCCCCAACTTCCCCGTTCTGCCCGTTTTCCCGGCCACGGAACCACCGGGCTGCCGCTCCGCGGCCCCCGGTGCCGGAGCTCAGGGTTCCAGGTGCAGCTTGAAGCCCTCGTGGCTGCGGGCGAAGCCGAGCCGCTCGTAGAACCGGTGGGCGGCGCCGCGCCGCTTGTTGCTGGTCAGCTGCACCATTCCGCAGCCGCGCCCGCGGGCCCGCTCCACGGCGAGCCGCATCAGCTCGGCGCCGAGCCCGCCGCCGCGCCGGTCCGCGCGGATTCGGACCGCCTCCACCAGCGCCCGTTCCCGGCCGCCCTGCCCGAGGCCGGGTATGCAGGTCAGCTGCAGGCAGCCCACCACCTCGTCCCCGTCGGCGAGGACCAGCATCTCGTTGCGGGCGTCCGCCCCGATGGCGGCGAAGGCCCGCTCGTGGGCCTCGGTCACCTCGGCCCGCTCGGCGCCGTTGTCGTCCAGCAGGGCGAGTACGACGGGCAGGTCCCGGTGGGTGGCTTCGCGGAGGATCATGGCCGGAAGTGTGGCAGAGGGCCCGGCCGGGACGGCGGCCGGGCCCTCTGCGGACCGGAGGCCGCAGCCCCCGTGGGTCGTCCCACGGGGGCTGCGGGTGCATGGCGGTGCGGTGCCGTGGTGTTACGGGCGGAAGCGCAGCACCTGCGGGTCGTGGTCGCTGTTCTGCGCCGAGAACTCCGCGTTGATGTGCACGCTGTCGTACGTGTAGCCCTTGATCGTCGGGCTGACCAGGATCTGGTCCAGCACCTGGGCGTTGCCCTGGAAGACGTACGAGTAGCGCTCCGACTTCGGCAGCGACTTGATGGCCGAGTACAGCGCGCCGCCGTCCTCCAGCGCCTTCGTCGTGTCGGAGAACTCGAAGTCGTTGATGTCGCCGAGGGCGAGGACCTTGGCGTTCTTGTCGGCGGCCAGGAGCTCCTTGACGAAGGTGTTCACGGCCTGCGCCTGCTGCAGCCGCTTGGCCTCGGAGGGGCGGGCCGGCGGCTGGTGGTGGGAGGTCAGGGCCTCGTCGCCGCCCTTCGAACCGAAGTGGTTGGCGATCACGAAGACCGTGCGGCCGCGGAAGACGAACTCGCCGGCCAGCGGCTTGCGGCTGTCCTTCCACGCGGGGTTCGCCGGGTCGATGCGGCCCGGCGAGTGGGTGAGGGCGGCGCGGCCCTTCTCCGTGGTCACACCGGTGGCGGTGGTGGCGTCGCCGGCGGCGCGGTCGGTGAACGAGACGCGGGCCGGGTTGAACAGGAACACCTGGCGGATGTTGCCGCCGGGCTCGCCGCCGTCCTGGTTGTTCGACGGGTTGACGGTGCGCCACTGGTAGGCCGGGCCGCCCGCGGCCGCGATCGCCGTCGTGAACTTCGTCAGGGTCTGCTCCGCGGACACCGTGCCGTCGTTCTTGGCGCCGTTGTCGTCCTGGATCTCCTCCAGGGCCAGGATGTCGGGCGAGGCCAGGTTCTCCACGACCGCCTTCGCGAGCGCGTCGAACTTCTCCTGCGGGTCGCTCGGGTCGAGGTTCTCGACGTTGTACGTGGCCACCGCGAGCTCGCCCGGCGCCTGCGCCTTGGTCTTCTCGGGGGCGATGGTGCCCTTGGCGAGGGTGCCCAGGGTGCGGGCCACCAGCGTGTAGCCGCCGAACTGGTTGAAGTCCAACGGGCCTTCGGTGGTGCCCGTCAGCTTGTCGCCGACGTTGGCGACCGGGAAGGGCTGCTGCGCGACCGGGGCCAGCTGCTGGACCTTCAGGCGGCCGGTGTTCTGGGACTCGTAGGAGCCGTAGAGGGTGCCGCCGCGCTTGGCGGTGTTCTCCCAGCCCTTGACGGTGACCCACAGCTCGCCGTACTCGGCGGCGGTGGCGCCGACGACACGCGAGGTGCCGATGGCGACGTTCATGCCCTCCAGGGACTCGTAGAAGTCCAGGGCGTAGCGGGACGGGTCCAGGGTCAGGCCGTTGATGCTGCCGGCGGCGGCCTGGTCGCCCGCGGGGGCGTAGGCGGCGGGCACGGTGTACTCGTTGACGGCGGTGGCCTCGGGCAGGGCGTTGCCCGAGGAGACCACGGTGACGGTCGGCTTGGAGATCTGGGTGACCGACTGGTTGCCGGAGTTGACGCCGCCGGGGATGTACTCGCCGACCAGGCCGGAGACCTTGACGGCGTCGCCGACGGCGACGGTCGGGGCGGAGCCCGTGAAGACGAAGATGCCCTCGCTGGTGGCGGCGTTGTCGTCGGCGTCGGGGTCCTGGATCCAGAAGCCGCGCGAGCCGTAGGTGCGCACACCCGTCACGATGCCCGCGACGTCGGCGACCGGCTTGCCGTTCAGCGGGGATATCCGGGTGGTGCCCTGGATGTCGTGGATGCGGACCGCGCCGTCGGCCGCGGTGCCTTCGGCCGCGTCGGCGGTGCCCGTGAGCAGGCCGGTGGCGAGGGCGCCCGCGACGAGGGCCGCGACGGCGGCGGAGCGGGGGTGTGAGGAGTGCATGGTCAGGTACTCCGGTGTGTGGAGGAGAAAAGCGGAGGGGGCGTCGCGGTACTGCGTGGAGCGGTACAGCGGCGGTGCCTTGGTGCTGCGGTGCGGTACTGCGGTGCGAAATGGCCGGAAATCTGCGGTGGTCGACGGGCTGGCCGTGCGTGGTCCGCAGGGATCCCCGGGGTCCCCCTAATATCTACGCGCGTCAATTTCCTGGGTGATCAGGGACGTTGTCAAGACCTCCAGGACATACGGAGGCCGACTGTGAGATGAACCAAAGGTGTGACCGCCGGACACGTCCGAATTGCGTCTACTCTGGTGCGCCGGACGGCCGCTGACGGCCCTCCGACCGACCGCGTCCGCGAGGAGACCCATCCCATGTCCGCAGAGCCGCGTTCCACCCTGCCGCCGGTACGGCTGCCCTCCGACGCGGAACTCGCCCGAGACGCCCTCGTCGCCCCCCTGTTCGCCCGCGCCGTGCGGCTGGCGCGCTGGGTCGGCCCCGGCACCCGCGTCGACGGCAACGGCGAACTCGACCGGGCGCAGCTGCCCGAGGCGGCTGCCGCGCTCGGCCTCGACCCCGCCGACGCGGACGCCCGCGCGGATGCGAGCCGGGCGTGGCGGACGGCTCTCGACACCGGCCTCGTCGAACTGACCGAGCCGGAGGGGCCGGAGGCGGACGGGGTGGGGGCCGGCGGTCCGGATGCGGGTGGTCCTGATGCGGGCGGCCCGCATGCGGACGGCCCGCATGCGGACGGCCCGGATGCAGGCGGGGCAGGGGAGTTCGGCGGCGCCGCGGCCGGCGAGGACCTGGCGCGGGTCACCGGCGGCGCACCCGCCGAGGTGCTCGACCTGTGGCTGTCCGCCCTGGACGCCGTCCTCGCCGACGCGGCCGTGCCCGGACTGGACGACCTCGTCGACGCGCTGGACGAGGGCGGCACCATCGACTTCGACCGGCTCGACTGGAACCCGCAGCGGGAGGCCGACTTCCTCGACGGCGTCCTCGCCAACCTCTACCTGCTCACCGTCGCCGACAGCGGAGCCGAGCGGGGCGGCGCGTTGCCGCTGCCCGTGCTGGCCGCCTCCATGGTGGTTCCGGACGGTATGGCCCGGCCCACGGACGCCGTGCTGGAGCAGGTCTCGGACGCGATGATGCGCCTGGACGACCAGTTCCGGCAGCTGGAGCCGATCGGGCTGGTCGAGTACCGGCCCGTCGACGAAGCGCTGATGGCGCAGTCCGACGACGAGGAGTCCGCCGAAGCCGGCCCGAGCGAGCTCGACGCGGAGGAGGTCTCCCGGTACGGGATGGTCCGCCTCACCCCGCTCGGCCTGTACGGGCTCCGCGCGCGCATGCGGGAGGCCGGCATCACGGCCCCCGCCGTCGGCGAACTCGCCGACAAGGGCGCCGACGCGCTGCTCGACGCGGTCTGCGACTACCCCGAGGGCGCGGCCCAGGCCGAGATCGGACAGTGGCTCGCCGACCGCGAACTGCCCGACTCCGTCGCCGAGCTGCTGTCCGCTGCCCGCGGCTCGGACCAGGGCGCCCCGCTGCGCCGGCTGCGCTGCCAGCAGGCCCTCGCGTCCGCCGGGGAGGGCGCCGAGCCGGCGGTCCGGGCGGTGCTGGACGACCCGGAGCTCGGCGGCCTCGCCCGGGTGTGGCTCGCCGAGCGCGGGGCCGCCGACGTACCGGCGCCGAACGGGGCGATGGTGTACTGGCTGACCGTCGACACCATCGCGGCGCAGCTGGCCGCGGACGCGGAGGCCATGGAACTGCCCCTGCTGATGGAGTCCCTGACCGCCCACCACACGGGCTTCTTCGACCAGGCGTGGCGGGTGGACCACCCGGCGACGGGGGAGGTGCTGGAGGCGATGGGCCGGCTGCACCCGGACAGGAAGGCGGCCAAGGAGGCCCGCAAGGCGGCGTACAAGGCCCGCTCGCGCCGGCTCTGACCCGGCAACAAGCGCGGGAGGGCAGGCGGGCGGAGGGGAGCCGGCGGGTGGAGCGCGCGGGCGGGTGGAGCGCGCGGGCGGGTGGAGGGGGCGGAACGAGCCGTTCCTGAGTGGGTGTCGGTCAATACGGCCGGGCGGCAAGCGGACGGCTCGCCGCCGGGGGTAATTCAGCCGCCGTTCACGTGCGGGCGCGAGCGTGTGCGCCGCGCGGCAGCCCCGGCTGCCGTGCGGGACGTCCGCTCACAACGACAGGCGCACCATCTCCCACACCCCCTGGAGTGACCCGATGCCGCTCAGCCGTAGAGAATTCACCGCCCGAACCGTCGTCGCCGGTGCGGGAGTCGCGCTCACCGGGACGGTCGGCGCCCTCGCCACCGCCCCGGGGGCGCTGGCGGCCGACGACAGCGCGCACCGCGACGAGCACGGCCGGCCCTGCGAGCCCGGCTACGGCCCGCTCCTGTCCGACCCGGCCGGAATCCTCGCCCTCCCCGCCGGCTTCCGGTACCGCGTCCTCACCCGCAGCGGCGTCACCCGCCTCGAATCCGGCGAGTCCACCCCGCAGAAGCACGACGGCACGGCCGCCTTCGAGGGCCACCGCGGAGTCACCCTCCTCGTCAACAACCACGAGCTCAAGGGCAAGCGCGCCGACTGGGCCCACCCCGTGCCGCTCGCCGAGGGCCTCGTCTACGATCCGGCCGCGGCCGGCGGCTGCACGGTCGTCGAGGTCCGGCGCGGCGGAGAGGTCGCCGAATGGGTCGGCATCGCCGGTACGTCGACCAACTGCGCCGGCGGCGCCACCCCTTGGGGCACCTGGCTCACCTGCGAGGAGACCGAGGACCGGGCCGGCAAGAACGGGATGACCAAGGACCACGGCTACGTGTTCGAGGTCGACCCGCACGACCGCCGCGCCAACCGCGCGCCGCAGCCGGTCAAGGCCCTGGGCCGGTTCGCGCACGAGGCCGTCGTCATCGACCCCCGCCTCGGCCACGCCTACCTGACCGAGGACGCCTCCGGCCCCAGCGGGCTGCTCTACCGCTGGACCCCGCCGAGCGGCTTCCGCCACGGGCGCGGCAGGCTCCGTACGCTCGCGGCCGACGCCGGGGTGCTCGCGGTCGCCAAGTGCTTCGACAGCGGCGGCCGGTTCGTCGACGACCTGTCGCGGGCGACGAAGACCGGCACGGTCTACGGCGTCGACTGGGTGGCCGTACCGGACCGCGACGCGCAGACGGTGCCGGTGCGCAAGCAGTTCGGGGACGGCGCGGTGACCCGGGCGCGCAAGCTGGAGGGCATGTGGTGGGCCGACGGCGGCGCCTTCTTCGTCTCCTCGTACGCGCGTGAGGAGAGCCCGGGCGCCGCGCACGACGGCCAGGTGTGGTTCTACGACCCCAAACGGCGCACGATCACGCTGAAGGTGCTGCTCGGAGTGAACCCGGACCCGGCCGGGGGCGCGGCCGACGACGGCCCCGACAACATCACGGTCTCCCCGTACGGCGGGCTGGTCATCGCGGAGGACGGCGAGGGCCTCCAGCACCTGTTCGGCGCCACCGAGTCGGGACGCACCTACCCGCTGGCCCGCAACGAGCTGAACATCGGCACCGCGGAGGAGCCGGAGTACTCGGAGTTCGCGGGTGTCTGCTTCTCGCCCGACGGGCGCACGCTGTTCGCCTGCATCCAGGAACCGGGCATCATGCTGGCCGTCACCGGGCCGTGGCGGCGCACACCGCGCTGACCCTTCCGTTGTTGCTAGTGCTGTTGCGGCTGCCGCCGTTGCCGTGTCCGTACCCGCTGTGCGGGCACGGCTGCGCCGCCGCCCTCACGGGGCGGCGGCGACCTCGACGGGTTCGGCGCGGCTGGCGCTGGCCCATTGTTCGAGCAGGAACTCGTACGCCGCTGAGGGCCATTCGTCATCCACCCGGGTCTCGACGAGGTGCCGTATCGCCTCGTTCGCCTCTGCGGCGGACGGGCGGGCGGGACCCGCGGGCCTGAGTGTGCTGTACATGGTTTCCAGGCTACGGGCGGACACGGACCGTCACTGCCGGTTTAAGGGTGTAATCCATCACCTTCGCCGGCGGCCGGGACCGCCGGTGGTCGCCCCATGTGCCCGCCCACCTGCTCAGAGTGTCTCGGCGCCGGGCTTCACCATGCCGCGCACTGTGCGGGACTTCACAAACTCCCCGATGGCCGTCATCTCCCATTCGCCCGAGAATTGCCGGACCAGTTTCGCCATCATCACCCCGGTCTGCGGCTCGGCACCGGTGAGGTCGAAGCGGACGAGCTCCTCGCCGCTCGCCGCGTCGATCAGGCGGCAGTAGGCCTTGGCGACCTCGGTGAACTTCTGGCCGGAGAAGGAGTTCACGGTGAAGACCAGGCCCGTCGCCTCGGCGGGCAGCCGGCCGAGGTCCACGACGATCTCCTCGTCGTCCCCGGCACCCTCGCCGGTGAGGTTGTCACCCGAATGCCGGATGGCGCCGCCCAGGATGGACAGTCTGCTGAAGTAGCAGCTGTCGATGTGGTTGCGCTGCGGGCCGTACGCGATGACGGACGCGTCGAGGTCGATGTCCCGGCCGCGGAAGGCCGGTTCCCAGCCGAGGCCCATCTTCACCTGGGAGAGCAGCGGGCTGCCGTTCTTGACGAGGGACACCGTCTGGTTCTTCTGGAGGCTGACCCGGCCCTTGTCGAGGTTGATCTTCCCGGTGCCGGCCGGAGCGGCTGCGGGCGCGGCGGGTGTGGCGGGTGTGGCGGGCGGAGCCGGCGGGGAGACCGGGGCGGCGGGGGTGTGCGGGGCGGCCGCGGGTGCCGGGGCCGGTTCCTCGTCCACCGAGACCCCGAAGTCGGTGGCGATGCCGGCGAGGCCGTTCGCGTACCCCTGGCCGACCGCGCGCACCTTCCACACACCGCCCCGCTGGTAGACCTCGACGACCACGAGCGCCGTCTCCGTGCCCAGCTGCGGCGGGGTGAACGTGGCGATCACCGCGCCGGTGTCCGCGTGCCGCACGGTGGCGGTGGGCTCGATGCCCTGGAAGGTCTGCCCCGCCGCGTCGGGGCTGGCCGTGACCACGATCCGCTCGATGCCGGGCGGCAGCCCGCCGGTGTCCACGGTGATGGAGTCGGGGGCCGTACCGCCGCCGGAGCGGTGGCTGACACCGGGCCCGGAGGGCTGGTTGTAGAAGATGAAGTCGGCGTCGGAGCGCACCTTGCCGTCGGCCGCGAGGAGGAGCCCCGACACGTCGAGCCGCACCGGGGCAGCCACGTCCACCGTCACCCGGACGGCATTGAGCGGCAGGTTGGAACCAGGGGTCATAGCGGTCATGCCCGGAGAACGACCGGGGGTGCCGTGCCGTTCCCCCCGGGGCCGAGCGGAGGGGCCGGTTGGGGGACAGGCGGGCGGCCGGGGTGCCGGGGCGTGTGCGGTGCGGGCGGTGCTGAGGTGTCTGCCGTGCCGGGGTGGCTGCGGTGCCGGGGCGTCTGCGGTGCGGGCGGTGCCGGGGTGGCTGCGGTGCGGGCGGTGTCGGCGGAGGCGTCAGCGGCGGTTGCGGGGGTGGTTCTTGGCCGCGCGCTCGTTCCCGAACTTGTACGCGCCCGTCCAGCGGGCCATCACGAGCTGCGCGTCGCCGGCCTCCACCTCGGCCAGGAACTTCTCGGCGCGGGCCCCGCGCAAGGTTCCCGCGGCCCGGCCCCGGTGGGTGATGACGACGCTTCCGTCGCCTCTTCGCTCGTACGTGAATCCGTGCGGTCTCGGCATGGGCCGCAGCCTGCCCCGCTCGGGGCGGGGCAGGCAACGGAATTTGCCGGACTCAGCGGCCGGCCCGGTCCGCGGCTTCGGTGACGCGGCGCGGCAGGCCCAGCGGGTTCGCCTCGCGCAGCTCTGCCGGAAGCAGCGGCTCCGGCACCGACTGGTAGGCCACCGGGCGCAGCCAGCGTTCGATCGCGGTGGCCCCGACCGACGTGGAGTGCGAGGTCGCGGCCGGGTAGGGGCCGCCGTGGTGCTGGGCCGGGGCCACCGCGACCCCGGTGGGCCAGCCGTTGACCACGACCCGCCCGGCCAGCGCCGTGATGCGGGAGACCAGCTCCGCCGCCGGGCCGGGGGCGCCCTCCGCCTCGGCGGCGGACAGCTGGAGGGTGGCGCTCAGGTTGCCGGGGAGCCGGTCGAGCACCGCCCCCGCCTCGTCCTGGTCGGCGTACCGGACGACGACGGTCACCGGGCCGAAGCACTCCTCCAGCAGCACCTCGTGCGCCGGGCCCGCCAGCAGGCTCGCGGCAGGCACGGCCAGGTACCCCGCGCCGACGGTGTGCTCCCCGGCGGGGCCCGGTGTGACGGGCGCGGTGACGCCGGGCAGCGCCGCCCGTTCGGCGACCCCCGCGATGAAGTTGTCCCGCATCCGGTGGTCGAGCAGGACGCCCGGACCGGTCTCGCCGAGCGCCTTGGTGAGGGACTCGGCGAGCCGGTCCCCGGCCGCGCCCTCCGGGACGAGGACCAGGCCCGGCTTGACGCAGAACTGGCCGACGCCGAGGGTGACCGAGCCCGCCAGCCCGGCGCCGATCTCCTCGGCGCGCTCGGCGGCGGCGTCCGGAGTGACCACGACGGGGTTGAGGGAGCCGAGTTCCCCGTGGAAGGGGATGGGGACGGGGCGCGCGGCGGCCGCGTCGAAGAGCGCCCGGCCGCCGCGGAGGGAGCCCGTGAACCCGGCGGCGGTGACGAGCGGGTGGCGGACCAGTTCCAGGCCGGCGTCGAACCCGTGGAGCACGGTGATCACCTCACCCGGCAGCCCGACGGACACCGCCGCCCGGCGCAGCAGCGAGGCGCACAGCTCGGAGGTGGCCGGGTGGTCGGGGTGCGCCTTGACGACCACGGGGCAGCCGGCGGCCAGCGCGCTCGCGGTGTCCCCGCCGGGGACCGAGAACGCGAGCGGGAAGTTGGAGGCGGCGTAGACGGCGACGACGCCGAGCGGCACCTTGTAGCGGCGCAGTTCGGGGCGCGGCGGGGTGAGGGAGGGGTCCGGCCGGTCGATCCGGATGTCGAGGTAGCCGCCGTCGGCGACGGCGTCGGCGAAGGCGCGCAGCTGGCCGGTGGTACGGGCGAGCTCGCCGGTGAGCCGGCCCGGCCCGAGGGCGGTCTCGGCGTCGGCGGCCTCGACGACCTGGTCCGCGGCGGCGTCGAGCAGGTCCGCGGCGGCGCGCAGGAACGCGATGCGGGCGGTGCGGTCCGCGAGCGCCGGGCGGGCGGCGTGGGCCGCCCGGACGGCTTCGTCGACCTCGGGGGAGCCGGCTTCCGCCGCAACCTGCGCCCGCTGCTTCCCGGTGCGGGGGTCCACACTCCAGACTGGTGTCCCTGCCATGCCGCACTGCCTCCTGGATCTACGCCGCCCCATGCGTGGCGTTCAGTATTCTGAACGCCGTTCCGATGGGTGAATGATCTCCATCCGTTCCGGACTCTATTTCCGCGTCTTTCGCGTGACAAGAGAACAAGAGGGGCAGGAAGGCGAATGGCCAGAGGTGAGCGCATCGAGTTCGAGGATCCGGCGGCAGCGGCAGCGGCAGCGGCACCGGGCGGGAGCGGGGGCGAGGGCTGGGGCGGCGGCGAGGGCGGCGGCCCCGACGAGTCCGCCGGGGCGGGGGGCGCGGCCCCGGCGGCCGTGAAGTCCGCCGTCCGCACGGTCGTGTTGCTGGAGCACTTCGCGGCGCGGCCCGGCCTGCACAGCCTCGCCGACATCCAGCACGACCTCGGCCTGCCCAAGTCGAGCCTCTACATGCTGCTGCGCACGCTCGTGAATCTGGGGTGGGTGGAGACGGACGCCACGGGCACCCGGTACGGCATCGGCGTACGGGCCCTGCTCGTCGGCAGCTCCTACATCGACGGGGACGAGGTGGTCGCCGCGGCCCGGCCCACCTTGGACCGGCTCTCCGAGGACACCACCGAAACGATTCACCTGGCCCGGATGGACGGGCGGAGCGTCGTCTACCTGGCCACCCGCCAGTCCCAGCACTACCTGCGGCCGTTCACCCGGGTCGGGCGGCGGCTGCCCGTGCACTCGACCGCGCTGGGCAAGGCGCTGCTCGCCACGCACTCCGACGAGGAGGTGCGCACGCTGCTGCCGCGGCGGCTGGAGGCGGTCACCGAGCACACCGTCACCGACCGCGAGCAGCTCATCGAGGAGCTGGAGGCCGTGCGGGAGCAGGGGTACGCGGTGGACCGGGAGGAGAACACGCTCGGGCTGCGCTGCTTCGGCGTGGCCGTGCCGTACCGGACGCCGGCGCGGGACGCGGTGAGCTGCTCGGTGCCGGTGGCCCGGCTGACGGCGGACCACGAGGAGGCGATCAAGGCAGCGCTGTTCGCAGCCCGGGACCGGCTGTCGGTGGTGACCCGGCGCATGTGAGGCGGAGGCTGAGCCGGGGGTGGAGGGGCCTCTCCCCCGCATGGGGGAGGCGGTTCACCTTCGCGGGGGAGGTGGCGGGGCGACGGGCGCGCGACTGTTGAGCCATGACGACACGAGCGATGCGACGCACGACCGACCCGCCGATGACGACCGACCCGCCGCCGACGACCGACCCGCCGGCCAGGGCGGACCCGCCGAACGAGACGCTCCCGGCGGACCCGGCGACTCTGACGAGTGCGGCGACCCCGGTGCAAAGGTTCCTGCGGGCGGCCGCCATGATCGCCACCGTGCCCTACATCGCCCTGAAGGGCGCATGGCTGGCGGGGAGCCGCATCGGCATACCGGACGGCAGCGTGCTGCTGGAACCCGGGCTGTTCTCCGCCGTGGCCAACGCCTTCACGATCGCGATGGACGCCTGTGTGATCGTGCTCGCGCTGCTGCTCACCCGGCCCTGGGGCAGACGGGTGCCGGGGTGGCTGCTGGTCGTCCCCGTGTTCACGGCCACCGGACTGCTCACCCCGATCATGACCGCCTTCCCGGCCCAACTCGCGGTCAGGGCGCTGGGCTTGGGAGCCGGTGAAGCGGTGGAGGCCGGGCGCGAGCCGTTCCTCGACGAATGGGTCTTCGCCGTCGTCTACAGCGGCTTCATCATCCAAGGACTCGCCCTGGCCGGGCTGTTCGTCCCCTATGCGCGCGAGCGCTGGGGGCGGTGCCGGCAGGGCGTGCTGGGCACGCGGCTCCCGTCGCCCACGGGGGTGGTGGCGGGAGCCGCGGCCACGGTCGGCGCAGCGGTGGCAGCGATACACCTGTACTGGGCCTTCGGCGGTACGGCCTGGCTGGACGCCAAGCAGGTGGCGCAGTACTCGGCGGAGACCGGCGTGGGCTCGGCGGTCCACGGGCTGTGCGCGCTGGCGGCGGGCGCCGGGGCGCTGTTGCTGGCCCGGGGCGGGGCGCTGCGCGCCCGGTGGCCGTTGGCCCTCGCCTGGGTCGGGTCGTCGGCGACGCTCGGCTGGGGGCTGTGGATGCTCGTGGCGATGCTCGGTCTGGAGTTCGGCGACACCGCGCACATATCGCCGATGATCTTCCTGGCCTACGCTGGCCAGGTGCTTGCCGGCTGCCTCTCCGCGGCCGTCCTGGCCCGGTTCACCCGGTCACGCCTCGCGGCCTGAGCCGACCGCCGGGAACGGCCGCGGGGCAAGCGCCGGAACGGCCGCGAGCGATGGAGGGGACGGGCCGGAGAACGTACGGGCCGAGCAGAAGATGGACCGGAGGGGGCGCGCCCGGAGGGAGCCGGGCGCGGGCGGAAGCGGAACGAGGGGGTGGAGTGATGCGGACGGGGGCGTGGGCCGTGGGGATACCCGCCGGCCTGGGGCGGGTGCTGGGGTCGCGGGCGCGGCTGCGCTGGGTGCACCTGATCCTCGGCGGGGCGCTGCTGATGCCGTACTTCCTGCTGGCGCAGGTGTTCGTCGGTGTCCTCGCCGGCGGGGTGAACGCGCTGGCCTCCACGCCCCTGACGTTCATCGCGTACGGGGTCTCGGTGCCGCTGGCCGCGGCGACCGGTGTCCTCGGGCTGGTCCGGCAGATGTCGGTGGTCGCGGTTCGGGCGCTGTGCGGGGTGCCGGGGGAGCAGCTGGCCGAGGGGCCGGCCCGGTCCTGGGCGGCCCGGGCGAGGACCGCCGCCTGGTGGTCTCTTCACCTGGGGATCGGGGCGCTGGTCAGCGGGATGAGCCTTGCGGTGCCGCCCATGGCGGTCGTGCTGATCCTGCTGCCGTTCCTGACGGCACTGCGGGAGATGCCGGTCGGGTCGGGCTGGTTGAGCACGGCCGCCGATCCGTACGTCGCCCCGTTCCTCGGGATCGGCCTGCTGGCGGTGCTCGTGCTGTGCGCCGCCGGGGCCGGGGCGCTGCTGGCCCGGCTCGCCCCCGTCCTGCTCGGGCCGACGCCGGCGGACCGGCTGGCCGCGGCCGAGGAGCGGGCCGCCGACCTGGCCGTGCGCAACCGGCTCGCCCGGGAGCTGCACGACGCGGTCGGGCACGCCCTGAGCGCCGTCACCCTCCAGGCGGTCGCCGCCCGGCGGGTCCTCGACAGCGACCCCGCATTCGTACGGGAGGCGCTGGCGGCGATCGAGGACACCACGCGGCGGACGGTGGGCGAGCTGGACACCGTACTGGGCCTGCTGCGGGACGGGGACCAGGCCCGGCCGGACGCGGCGCCGGCCCCCACCCTCGCCGCCGACCTGGACGGGCTGCTCGCCCGGACCCGGGCCGCCGGCACCACCGTCACCGCCCGCCAGGATCCCGGACCGGTGGGGGACTGGGCCCAGCTCCCGGCGATCGCCTCCCGCGAGGCGTACCGGATCGTGCAGGAGGGCCTGAGCAACGCACTGCGGCACGGCGCCGGACCCGTCGAGCTGCGCATCGCCGTCACGGACGCGCGGGACGCGGGCGACGCATCGGCCGGCAAGGACAGCGCACACCGCGCACACCGCGCACTCCGCGAACACAGCGCACACCGCGAACTGGAGATCACCATGACCAATCCACCGGGCAGCGGCGAGGGTCCCGCGCCGCGCACCACCGGGGGCCGCGGGCTGCGCGGCGCCGCCGAGCGGGCGGCCCTGCTGGGCGGCCGCGTCGAGGCGGGCCCGCACGAGGGGCTGTGGCGGCTGCGCGCCGTCCTCCCGCTCGGCGGGGGCTCCGGCCGGGGCTCCGGCGGGGGCTCGCGATGAGCCGGCCGCCGCTGCGCATCGTGCTCGCCGACGACGAGCGGATGGTCCGCACCGCGCTGCGGGTCATCATCGACGCCGAACCCGACCTGGAGGTCGTCGGGGAGGCGGCCTCCGGCGCCGAGGCCGTCTCCGTGGTGCGGGAACTGGCCCCGGACGTGGTGCTGATGGACGTCCGCATGCCCGGTGTCGACGGGATCCAGGCCACCGAGCAGATCCTCGCCACCCTGCCCGAACCGCCGCGGATCATGGTCGTGACCACCTTCGAGAACGATTCCTACGTCTACGACGCGCTGCGCGCGGGCGCCGCCGGCTTCCTCCTCAAGCGAGCCGATCCGGACGAGCTGCTCGGCGCGGTCCGGCTGGTGGCCCGGGGCGACTCCCTGCTGTTCCCGGCGGCCGTCCGCGCCCTCGCCGCCTCCCACGCGGCCGCCGCCCCCGGAGCCGCCGCCCCGTGGGTGGCCCGGCTCACCGACCGCGAGGCGGACGTCCTGCGCCTGATGGCCACCGGGCTGTCCAACCACGAGATGAGCGAACGCCTCGGGGTCGGCCCGCAGACCGTCAAGACGCATGTCGCCGCCGTCCTGTCCAAGACCGGTTCCCGCGACCGCACCCAGGCCGTCATCGCCGCCTACGAGGGCGGCTTCATCGTCAGAGGGGCCGCAACATGAGGAAAAGCTGAGAACCCGGCCACAAACGGGACAGGGCGGAACGCCCGGACGCCCTCGCACGTCCTTCCGGGAGATGAACAAGACGATCAGGCGTGCGTCGGTCTTCTGTCTGCTCCTCGTGCTGGCCCTGCTTCTCCGGGTCACCTGGGTGCAGGCCTACCAAGGCCAGGCCCTCGCAGACAACGAGAACAACCGGCGGAACCTCATCGGGCAGTACGAGAACCCGCTGGGCAACATCATCGTGGGCGGGGAGGCGATCACCGGCTCGGCCAAGACGGGCGGCAAGGACTTCGGGTACAAGCGGACCTACGTCGACGGCCCGCTGTACGCGCCGCTCACCGGCTTCAGCTCGCAGGCGTTCGGCACGAGCATGCTCGAAGGCGTGTACAAGAAGATCCTCAACGGCTCGGACGACCGTCTGAAGACCGTGATGGACCTCCTCACCAACAAGCGGGCCTCACCGGGCAACGTCCTGACCACCGTCGACAAGGGCGTCCAGAAGGCCGCGTACGACGCGCTGCAGGGCAAGCAGGGCTCCGCCGTCGCGATCGACCCCGCGACCGGCGAGATCCTCGCCATCGTGAACAACCCCTCCTTCGACCCGGGCCGCATCTCCGGTGCCAACGACACCGAGGCCTGGAAGGAGCTGTCCGCCGACAACGGCAAGGCCATGGAGAACGTGGCGCTGCGCAAGCCGCAGGCGCCCGGCTCCACCTTCAAGCTGGTCACCCTGGCGGCGGCCATCGAGAACGGGCTCGTCACGAACCTGGACACGCCGACCGGCACCCCCGACCCGTACACCATCCCGGGGACGAAGACGCAGCTGCCCAGCGAGGCCGGCTCCGCAGCCTGCAACAACGCCTCGGCGCGCACCGCGCTCCGGCTGTCCTGCAACAACGTCTTCGCCGAGCTCGCGTCCAAGCTGGGCCAGGACAAGATGCGCGCGATGGCCGAGAAGCTCGGCTTCAACACGAACGTCGAGACCCCGGTCACGACCCGGGTGCCGAGCAAGTACCCGTCGAAGAAGATGTCCGTCGACCAGGTCGCGCTCACCGGTATCGGCCAGTTCGACGTGCAGGCCACCCCGCTGCAGATGGCCATGGTGACCGCAGCGATCGAGAACGACGGCAAGCTCGTCGCCCCGCACTCGGTCTCCGAGGTCACCGACTCGGGCGGCACCGTGCTGGAGAGCTTCAAGAACCCCAAGGTCCAGCAGGCGATGAGCCCGAAGACCGCCGCCATGCTGCGGGACGCCATGAAGACCGTCGTCGCCGAGGGCGGCGGCAAGCCCGCGCAGGTGTCGGGCGCCGAGGTCGGCGGCAAGACCGGCACGGCCCAGCGCGGTGTGAAGAACAGCCTGCCGCCGCTGGCCTGGTTCACCTCGTACGGCAAGGCGGGCGACAAGCAGATCGCCGTCGCCGTGATGATCGAGAACTCGGACACCGACCGGTCCGAGATCGGCGGCGGCCGGCTGGCCGCCCCCATCGCCCAGAAGATGATGGACGCCTGGCTGAAGAAGTAGCCGGCCCCGCACCACCCCCGCGCGCCGGGAACCGACACGGTTCCCGGCGCGTTTCACGCTCCATGATCAGAGCCGCGCACGCCGCCGACGTCGATGCCATAGCCGCCCTCCACACCCGGGCCCGTGCCACCTACTACCGGGGCCGCCTCCCCGAGGAGGCCTACGCGGGCGCAGCCGAACTCGCGGCGTCCCGTGAGGGCTGGTCCCGTGCCGTGGCCCGCAGCGAAGCCGAGGGGAGGGTGCTGTGCGCAGAGGAGGACGGCCGGCTCGCCGGGGTCGCCGCCTTCCGCACCGGGGCGGGGGAGACCACCCTGACCCAGCTCCACGTCGACCCGGCGCTCTGGCGGCGCGGCATCGGCGCCGCCCTGCACACCGCCTGCCTCGACGCCTGGCGCGCCGCCGGCGTCGACCGGGTCCGGCTGGAGGTGTACGAGCACAACCTCCGCGCCCAGGCCTTCTACGCCCGCCACGGCTGGCGCCAGGACCCTGCCGTCCCCCGCTCCGGCACGCACCTCACGCTCGTGCTGGAGGTCGGAGCCCTGTCCGGGGAATGAGACGCTCCGGGCGGTGGTTGAACGTGAAACCGCCTCGGCTCTCCGCCGGGGCGTCCACCTGAACCGAGAGAAGAAGGAACATGCGCGTCGAGATCTGGAGCGACATCGCCTGCCCGTGGTGCTACATCGGCAAGGCCCGCTTCGCCAAGGGGCTGGCCGGGTTCGCGCACCGCGACGAGGTCGAGGTCGTCTTCCGGTCCTTCGAGCTCGACCCGAACAGCGCCAAGGGTGCCACCGCGCCCGTCGTGGAGATGCTCGCCAAGAAGTACGGCCGCACCCTCGACGAGGCGCGCGGCATGGAGGAGCACGTCGCGGCGACCGCCCGCGCCGAGGGGCTGGAGTACCGCACCGAGGGCCGCGACCACGGCAACACGTTCGACATCCACCGGCTGCTGCACCTGGCCGCCGCCCGCGGCCGCCAGGAGGAGCTGCTCGACCTGGCCTTCCGCGCGAACTTCGCCGAGGAGCGGTCCGTCTTCGACCCCGAGGTGCTGCTCGCGCTCGGCGTCGAAGCCGGACTGGAGGAGGCCGAGGTCCGCGCCGTCCTCGCGGACGACTCCGCGTACGCCGCGCAGGTGCGGGCGGACGAGCGGGAGGCGGCCGAACTCGGCGCCAACGCCGTGCCGTTCTTCGTCCTGGACCGCCGCTACGGGATCTCCGGCGGCCAGCCGGCCGAGGTGTTCACCCGCGCCCTGGAGCAGGCCTGGGCCGACCAGGAGCCTGCCGAGCCGACCCCGACGGCCGACGCCTGCACCCCGGAAGGCGCCTGCACCGTCCCCCAGCCATAACCACCCCCGGCTCGCCGCGGCCACCGGACCCGGCCCGGCCGCGATCGTGCGCCGCCCCGTTCGGCCGCGGCTTGGCGCCGGTCTGGCCGGTCGGCGCCAAGTGCTTGACCGGTCGGCCTGCTGCTCGCCTGCTTGTCAGACCGCCCGCCCGCTCGGCCGGCCGACCTGCCGCGCCGGGCCGACTCGGGCCGGTTCCGCGTGGCAGTCCCCGCCGGGATGCGGGCCGGGGGTCAGCCTGCGGCCGTCGCCCCATGGGCGATGGCGTTGACGGCAACGTTCAGGTCCTGTGCCACGACTGCCACGGGCTCAAGGCGGGCACCGAGTTCGAGGGCGTGTCCCCCGCGGCACCCCACCTGTCGGCTAGCGGCTCGTCCACCAGGTAATTCCGGCTCCCGCGGCGGTTGTTATGGCAGTGATCAGCCAACCCGGAACGCGCTGGATCGTGATGCGCATGGACCCACAGCGAATATCGACCTGTGGAGCCGAAGGGGGCTCTTGGGCACGCGGATTGGGCACCGTCTCTCCTACCGGTCGGAGTGGCTGTCGCCCCCATGTGTAGGGGGTGGCGTTCGTGGCTCACCACATAGCGCGGGGTGGCGCAGGTAGAGCGAATAGAGAGAAATTTCATTGATCGATGCACATGTGTGACCCCTGGGGCTGCGCGGATCCCCCGTGCCCGGGTGCTCCGAGCCGGCTGCCCGGGGCGGCCGCCGGGCGGCTCATGGGCCTGAGGTGAACCGTGAGCGCGAGTCGCGTGGTGGCGTGTCCGCAGGCACGGTGGCGGTCGGTTCGTTCGGGGTGCCGGATGGGGCTGTCGGGTGCGCACGTACAGTGCGGGCATGACCGATGACGTGCTGCATGTGAAGGGGCGGGTGCTCGTCGGACCCGACGACGTGCGCGACGAGCTCTGGGTGGTCGGCGGCCGGATCTCCTACGAGCGCCCGGCCGGCGCCCGTGAGACGACCACGGTGTCGGGCTGGGTCCTGCCGGGCCTGGTCGATGCGCACTGCCACGTGGGGCTGGACGCCCACGGCCCGGTCGACGCGGAGACCGCCGAACGGCAGGCGCTGACCGACCGCGACGCCGGCACCCTGCTCGTCCGCGACGCCGGTTCGCCCTCCGACACGCGCTGGATCGACGACCGGGACGACCTGCCGAAGATCATCCGGGCGGGCCGGCACATCGCCCGCACCCGCCGCTACATCCGCAACTACGCCCACGAGATCGAGCCCGCCGACCTCGTCGCGTACGTCGGCCGCGAGGCGCGGCGCGGCGACGGCTGGGTGAAGCTGGTCGGGGACTGGATCGACCGCGATGCCGGTGACCTGACGGCCTGCTGGCCGCGTGCCGAGGTGGAGGCGGCCATCGCCGAGGCGCACCGGCTGGGCGCCCGGGTCACCGCGCACTGCTTCGCGGAGGACTCGCTGCGCGACCTGGTCGAGGCGGGCATCGACTGCATCGAGCACGCCACGGGGCTCACCGAGGACACGATCCCGCTGTTCGCGGAGCGCGGGGTCGCGATCGTCCCGACCCTGGTCAACATCGCCACCTTCCCGAAGCTGGCGGCGGGCGGCGAGGCCAAGTTCCCCCGCTGGTCGGCGCACATGCGGCGGCTGCACGAGCGCCGGTACGACACCGTGCGTGCGGCCTGGGACGCGGGCATCGCGGTGTACGTCGGCACGGACGCGGGCGGCTCCCTCCCGCACGGCCTGGTCGCGGACGAGGTCTCGGAGCTGGTGCGGGCCGGGATCCCGCCCCTGGACGCCCTGTCGGCGACGGCGTGGGCGGCGCGCGAGTGGCTCGGCCGGCCGGGGCTCACCGAGGGCGCGCCCGCCGACCTCGTGGTGTACGGCACCGACCCGCGGGCGGACGTACGGGCGCTGGCGCAGCCGCTGCGGGTGGTCGTGAACGGTACGGTCCGCGCCTGAGCGGGGCACGGCGGTGCGTCCCCGGTCGGCGCCATCGGTTGACCTCGCGGGTTGACCGCACGGTTGACGTCGTGGTTGACGTCGCGTGACCCGGGTGGCTCGGCGGTCGTTGTAGAGGGTCCGCCGGGGCTTCGGCGCGGGGGTGACCCGCGTCTGCGTGTGGCGGAAATGAACTCCCGTTCCTTGTGGGGCGCAGCTAATCGAATACGTGCATGGAAACCACCCGTTGGGATGAACTCACCTCAGGTGGCTGTCCCTTCACTCTCCGTGCGTAAAAGATTCCGGGGGTAGTAGGCCGTCCGGGCGCGATGTCCCCCATTGGCGCGCGGCGGCTCCCGTCTCCCTGGGGGTTTCCCACGTGAACCGCAACACCTTCCGCACGCCCGCGGCCGTCCTGCTCGCCGCGGGAGCGGTCGCCCTGCTCACCGCCCCGCCCGCCGCCGCTACGGGCGGCGGCTCCGGCGCGGGCGGGGGCGAGGGCAAGGCCGCCGCCGTCGTGCTGCGCGCCGGACTGGACGTGGGCCTGCTCAACAAGGCCGTGCACGTCCCGCTGAAGACCACCCTGAACGAGGTCAGCGCCCCGGCGACCGCCGAGAAGACCGCCCTCGCCGTCGCCGTGGACGGCGCCGAGGGAGGAAAGCCGGTCAGCGTGCTCCGCGCCGACGTGGCCACCTCCAAGGCCACCGCGGACAAGCAGCGCGCCGTCGCCGAGGCCACTCTGGCCCACGCCAGGGTGCACGTCCCCGGGCTGCCCGCGCTCTCCCTGATCGAGGTGGAGAAGGTCACCTCCAAGGCCGTGTGCGAGGCCGGGAAGAAGCCGCAGGCCGACGCCAACGTGCTCGGCGCGGCCACCGTGCTCGGCAAGAAGGTCACCCTCACCGCCGGCGGCCCGACCAAGGTGGAGATCCCGGGGGTCGGCCTGGTCGACCTGGAGCTCTCCGCCAAGGAGACCACCTCCACCACCGCCGCCGCGGCCGCGCTCCGCCTCAAGGTGTCGGTGAACCCGCTGAACCTGAACGTGGCACAGGTCGACGGCGAGATCGTCCTCGCGGAGTCGCGCTGCGAGTCCCCGGCCGGGCCGCCCCCCTCCGCCGGCCCCGGCACCGAGCCCGCCGCCGACACGGGCGGCCGGCCCGACATCAAGCCGCAGACCGGCGCCTCGGGCACCGGGTCGAGCATCACCGCGGACGCCAACCTGGCCGAGACCGGCGCCGGTTCGCTCACCCCGTACGTCGCCGGCGGAGCACTGGCCCTGCTCGGCCTCGGAGCGGTCGCGCTCGTCGTGACCCGGCGCAGCCGCACCCGGTAGCACCGGGCGCGGCACCACCGCAGCACGCGGCGAGGCGGACCCGGCCCGGCTGGAGGGGGCGGGCCGGCTCAGCGCGTCGCGTGCTGCAGGCCCTGCTTGTCGGCCCCGCGCGACAGCACGGCCTCGCTGATCTGCTTGTCGACCGCGGCGTACTCCGACCGCTTGGCCCCGCCGGCCCCGCCGCCGTCGGCGGCGCAGGAGGTGCACACGACGCGGAACGGACCGCCCCGGTCCGAGAACTGGGTGAGGTACTCGGCCTTGGCCACCTCCCACCGGCCCGGGTGCGCGGCCGACGGGGCGAAGGTGAACCGGGGGATCGACGACATGTTGCCGCGCAGCTTCTCGGGCTCGTAGAAGCTGGCGATCTGGTCGCCCATGCCGAAGACCACCCACGTCCCGTTGATCTTCTCGTAGGGCTGCGGCACGTGGTTGTGCGTGCCGAGGATCAGATCGATGTCGGGGAGGCCGTCCGGACCGCGCGAGGCGGTCAGGGCCTGCGCCAGATCGCGCTGCTGCTGGTCGGGCGCCGTCTGCCACTCGGTGCCCCAGTGGATGCTGAGGACGACCACGTGCGCCCCGGCCGCCCGCGCCGCCCGCGCGTCGGCGATGATCCGGTTCTGGTCGAGGAGGTTGACGGCCCACGGCTTGCCGGACGGGACCGGGATGCCGTTCGTGCCGTACGTGTAGTCCAGCTGGGCGACCTTGGCGCCGCCCGCGGAGAGCACCGCCGGGGCCTTGGCCTCCTCGGCGCTGCGGGCCGAGCCGACGTGCTTGATGCCGACCCGGTCGAGGTGTTCGAGGGTGCGGACGACACCGTCGTAGCCGTCGTCCAGCGTGTGGTTCGAGCCCGTCGAGCAGCTGTCGTAGCCGGCGTCCTTCAGCGCGTCGGCCAGCTGGTGCGGGGCCTTGAAGGCCGGGTACCCGGTGTAGGGGCCGCCGGGCCGGCCGTACGGTATCTCGTGGTGGCATATCGCCAGGTCGGCCGCGGCCACCAGGGGCTTGACCCCGTCGAGTATCTTCCGGAAGTCGTGGCTCTGGCCGCTGCCCTTCGCATCGTCCGCCGCCTGCTGGATGATCGACGGGTACGGGATGGTGTCGCCTGTCGCGAGCAGTGTGAACGGGCGCGCGTCGGCCGGCGCGGCAGGCCCCGCCTGGCCCTTGCCCTTCCCGTTGCCCTGGCCGGCCTTGCCGCCGGCGAGCCGCTGCTCACCGGACGCGCCGCCGTCCTCCCCGCCCCGGTCGAGCAGGGCGGGGACGGCGAACACCGCGCCGCCCACCACTGCCAGTCCTGCCACTGCCACGCCTGCCTTGGCGGCTGCCTTCATTGCGGATCCCCCCGTGACTCCGTGCCGATGCGCAGATCATCACCCACACGGCCCCGTACCGCCAATGGTGCCCGGCCGCCGGATTCCGCTTCACCGCAGGTCAGAGGCCTGAACAGGCCCCTTGGGTCGCCGGCGGGCCTCCGGTGCCGCGGGCGGGCCGCGGCGGGGCGGCTCACGGCGCGGCTCACTGGGCCCTCACTGGGCCCTCACCGGGCCGTACGGGTGAGCTCGGCGGCCGTACGGCTGGGGCTCGGCAGCCGTACGGGTGGGGCTCAGCGGGCCGTCAGGGTGAGCGCGTGGTCCAGGGCCTGCAGCAGGCGGCCCGTCGTCGCCCGGTCGCGCACCGCCAGCCGGAGCCAGGAGTTGTCCAGGCCCGGGAAGGTGTCCCCGCGGCGGACCGCGAAGCCGAGGTTCCGCAGGCGGGCGCGGACCTCCGCCGCCCCCGGCACGCGGATCAGCACGAACGGGCCCTCCGCCACCCCCGACACCGTGATCTCGTCGAACTCGGCGAGCCCGGCCAGCAGATGGGCCCGGTCCACCGCGATCTGCCGGGCCGCGGCCTCCGCCTCCGCCAGCGCCTCCGGCGTCACACAGGCCTCGGCCGCCACCAGGGCCGGCGTCGACACCGGCCACAGCGGCTGCGCGGCCTCCAGCTTCGCGATCACCTCCGGCTCGGCCAGCACGTAGCCGATCCGCAGCCCCGCCAGCCCCCACGTCTTCGTCAGGCTCCGCAGCACCACCAGGCCCGGGATGTCCGTCCGCCCGGCCAGTGCCTCCCGCTCGCCCGGGACGGCGTCCATGAACGCCTCGTCCACGACGAGGATCCGGCCCGGCCGGGCCAGCGCGGCCAGGGTCGCCGCCGGGTGCAGGACCGACGTCGGGTTGGTCGGATTGCCGACCACCACCAGGTCCGCCTCCTCCGGCACCGCCGACGGGTCCAGCCGGAACCCGTCCGCCGCCCGC
Source organism: Streptomyces sp. NPDC090445 (assembly GCF_044769385.1). Taxonomy (NCBI): domain Bacteria; kingdom Bacillati; phylum Actinomycetota; class Actinomycetes; order Kitasatosporales; family Streptomycetaceae; genus Streptomyces; species Streptomyces sp. NPDC090445. The sequence continues at coordinate 113,141 of NZ_JBIVXV010000015.1, forward strand.
AGCACCACCCGCTCCACCTGGTGCCCCGCGTCCCGCAGGGCCGCCTCCGGCTCCGTGAACTGCGGGTGCACCACCACCGGGCACTCGGCGTCCAGGGCCCGCGCGATGAGCACGAACGCCTCCGCGGCCCCCGCGGTCAACAGCACCCGCCCGACCGGCAGCCCGTGCCGCTCCGCCACGGCCGCGCGGGCCGCGCGGGCGTCGGGGTACGCGGAGAGGGCGTCCAGCGAAGCCGCGATGCGCTGCTTGAGCCAGGCCGGGGGCATGTGCGCCCGTACGTTCACCGCGAGGTCCACCAGCGACGCGCCGTCGCCCCGCACCTCCGCGTCCCCGTGGTGCCGCAGGTCGTGCGCCTGCGCCGTGGCCACCGCGCACGTCGCGGCCACCGACCGCCGCTTCGGGACGAGGAGTTCGCCGCCGGTCGCGAGCGCGGCGGCCTCCGCCACCGAGGAGGTCCCGGCGGCTTCGCGCGCCGCTTCCGAGGGGTGCGGCACGCCGATGCCGGCCAGCTGCTCGGCCGGGTAGCTGAGCAGCGGCACGCCGAAACGTTCCGCCGCGCCCGCGATCCCCGCCTCGCACGCCTTCGACTCCACCGTGGCCAGCGCCTTCACCGCGCCCGCGGACAGCCCGGCCCCGCGCAGCGTCTCCTCGACCAGGGCGCACACCTCGGCCACGGACACCCCGGCCCGTCCGCCGACCCCGACCACCAGCTGCGTCGCGTAGTCACCCACCGGGATCAAGCCCCCTCCGTAGTCGTCAATGGTGCGTCGCCCGCGGCCCGCGCGCGGATGTGCACGCGCGGCCCGCAGTCGGTATTCAGGGGCACATGGCCGTGATCGTGGCGCTGGGCGCGTTCCTGATGACCCTCGCGGGCGGGTGGACGGCGCAGCGCGTCAACGACCGCCGCCACCTCGTCCTGGGCCTGGCCGGCGGGCTGATGCTCGGCGTGGTCGGCCTCGACCTGCTGCCCGAATCGCTGCAGGCCGCCGGCCGCCCGGTGTTCGGGGTCCCGCTCGCCCTGCTGCTCTTCGTGGCCGGCTTCCTCACCGCGCACGTCGGGGAGCGGCTGCTCGCCGTACGCCACGCGGCACACGGCGCCGAGAACGGACGCGTCCCGCAGGTCGGCCTCACGGCGGCCGCGGCGATGGTCCTCCACAGCCTCGCCGACGGGGTGGCGCTGGGCGCGGCCTTCCAGGTCGGCGGGGGGATGGGGGCGGCCGTGGCACTGGCCGTCGTCACCCACGACTTCGCCGACGGCTTCAACACGTACACCCTCACCCGCGTGTACGGGAACGCCCGCCGCCGCGCCCAGCTGATGCTGCTGGCGGACGCCGCCGCCCCGGTGGTGGGCGCGGCGTCCACTCTGCTGTTCACCCTTCCGGAGGAACCGCTCGGGGCGTACCTCGGCTTCTTCGGCGGGGCCCTGCTCTACCTCGCGGCCGCCGAGATCCTGCCCGAGGCACACCACGAGCACCCCGCCCTGTCCACCCTGCTGTGCACGGTGGGCGGGGTGGCCGGGATCTGGCTCGTGGTGGGCCTGGCGGAATGAGCTCACGGGCGGGCCGCCGCCGCTCCGGTGAAACGGCGGGCGACGGAGGGCTCCGCCGCCCAGTGGGTGTGCAGGTAGCTGGCGTGCACGCCCTGCCGGACGAACCCCTCGACACGCCGCTCCGGATGCGTGAACCCCCAGGCGGGGGCCTCTCCGGCACCCGGATCGACCACCGTGCGGTGGAACTCGTGGCCGCGCAGCCGGGTTCCGGCCGCCGCGAGGGAGCTGTCCGACACGGCCACCGCCTCCCGGTAGCCGAGGGTCAGGCGCTCCGACATCCGCGCGTCGGCGTCCAGCACCCCGCACATGGGCTTCCCGTCGAGGCTCCGCGCCAGGTACAGCAGCCCCGCGCACTCGGCGGCGATCGGCCCGCCCGCCGCCGCGAAGTCCGCGACGGCCTTGCGGAGCGGCTCGTTCGCGGAGAGCTCCGGGGCGTACACCTCCGGGAAGCCGCCGCCGATCACCAGGCCCGCGGTGCGCTCGGGCAACTGCTCGTCGCGCAGCGGGTCGAAGGGGACCACTTCGGCGCCGGCCGCGGCGAGCAGCTCGGCGTGCTCGGCGTACGAGAACGTGAACGCCGCCCCACCGGCAACGGCGACCACGGGCCGCCGCCCCGCACCCGGGCCCGGGGCAGGCCCGTCGGCCGGGGCCCCGGCCCGCCCGTGGGCACCGGCCCCGGCCAGGGCCCGCTCCGGCGACCAGGCGGTGCAGTCCAGCGCGGGCGCCGACCGGGCCAGCGCCAGCAGCGCCTCCAGGTCGCAGCCGGCCCGGACCTGCTCCGCCAGCGCCGCCACCGAGGCCACCGCGTCCGCGCGGCGCTCGGCCACCGGCACCAGCCCCAGGTGCCGCGACGGCGCCGAAACCTGCGGCGCCCGCCGCAGGACGCCCAGCACCGGGGTGCCCGCCTCCTCCAGCGCCTCCCGCAGCATCGCCTCGTGCCGGTCGGACCCGACCTTGTTCAGGATCACCCCGCCGAGCCGCACCTGCGGGTCGAACGACGCGAACCCGTGCACCAGCGCCGCCACCGACCGCGACTGCGAGGAGGCGTCGACCACGAGCACCACCGGCGCCCGCAGCAGCTTCGCGACCTGCGCCGTCGACGCCAGCTCACCGCGGCCCGCCGCCCCGTCGTACAGCCCCATCACGCCCTCGACGATCGCGAGGTCGCAGCCCGCCGCCCCGTGCGCGAACAGCGGAGCCACCAGCTCCGGCCCGCACATGAACGAGTCCAGGTTGCGCCCCGGCCGCCCCGTGGCCAGGGCGTGGTAGCCGGGGTCGATGTAGTCGGGGCCGGCCTTGTGCGGGGACACGGCCAGGCCGCGCCCCGCGAAGGCCGCCATCAGGCCCGTCGCCACGGTGGTCTTGCCGCTGCCCGACGAGGGCGCGGCGATCACCAGGCGCGGGACGCCGAACAACTGCGAGGTCACCACTCGATGCCCTTCTGGCCCTTCTGGCCCGCGTCCATCGGGTGCTTGACCTTCGTCATCTCCGTGACGAGGTCGGCGAACTCCATCAGCTTCTCCGGCGCGTCCCGCCCCGTGATCACCACGTGCTGGGTGCCCGGCCGGTCGCGGAGCACCTCGATGACCTCGTCGACGTCGATCCAGCCCCACTTCATCGGGTACGCGAACTCGTCCAGCACGTACAGCCGGTGCGTCTCGGCGGCCAGATCCCGCTTGACCTGCTCCCAGCCCTCCTTGGCCGCCTGCTCGTTGTCGAGCTGCGCGTCCCGCTGGACCCAGGACCAGCCCTCGCCCATCTTGTGCCAGACGACGCTGCCGCCCTCGCCGGAGGCGCCGAGCACCTTCAGCGCGTTCTCCTCGCCGACCTTCCACTTCGCCGACTTGACGAACTGGAACACCCCGATGGGCCAGCCCTGGTTCCAGGCGCGCAGCGCCAGCCCGAACGCCGCCGTCGACTTGCCCTTGCCCGGCCCGGTGTGGACCAGGACGAGCGGGCGGTTGCGGCGCTGGCGGGTGGTGAGTCCGTCGTTCGGGATGACGGTCGGCTGTCCCTGCGGCATTACGCGGCCCTCCTGTTGGTGTGCGATGACGACGGCGACATCGCCGACGTGCGTACGTTCTTCACGAGCCCGGCCAGCGCGTCGGCCCGCAGCCCCTCCAGCGTCACGGCCGGCCCGCCGAGGTCCGCGGCCAGTGCCCCGGCCAGGCCCAGCCGGACCGGCCCCGTCTCGCAGTCCACGACCACCGAGGCGACCCCGTCGGCCGCCAGCAGCCGGGCACTGCGCGCCGCGAGCGCCCGGGCGTCCCCGGCGAGGGCGCCGGCCGAGGTGGCCCGCCCGTCGGTGACGACCACCAGCAGCGGGCGGCGGCTCGGATCCCGCAGCCGCTCGATCCGCAGCACCTCACGGGCCTTCAGCAGGCCCGCGGCGAGCGGGGTCCGGCCGCCGGTCGGCAGCCGCTCCAGCCGGGCCGCGGCCGCGTCCACCGAGGACGTCGGCGGCAGGGCGAGGTCGGCGCCCGCGCCCCGGAAGGTGATCAGGCCGACCTTGTCGCGGCGCTGGTAGGCGTCCAGCAGCAGCGACAGCACGGCCCCCTTGACCGCGCCCATGCGCTGCCGGGCGGCCATCGAGCCGGAGGCGTCGACCACGAACAGCACGAGGTTGCCCTCGCGGCCCTCCCGGGTGGCCTGGCGCAGGTCGTCCTTGCGGACGACGAGCCCGCGGCCGCTGCGCCCGCGCGCCTTCTGGTGCGGGGCGGCCGCGTGCAGGGTCGCGGCCAGGTGCAGCTTCGTCAGCTGGCCGCGCGGGCGCTGGGCGCCGGTGGTACGGCCGTGCGCGGTGCGGGCGCGCGAGCGGCGGCCGGACGCGCCCTCGCCGAGGCCCGGCACGCTGAGCATCTTCGTCCGGAACGGCTCCCCGGCCCGCACGGCCGCCTGCTCGGGAGCGTCCCCGCCCTGCCCGGCGGCGGGCTGCGGGGCGGGGGCGTCCGCGACGTCCGGAGCACCAGGGGCATCAGGGGCATCAGGCGACTCCTGAACCTCCGGAGCCTCGGGCCCGCCCTGCGGGGGAATCCCGCCGCCGTCGGGGCCGCCGCCGTTGTCATCGGGCCCCTCCGGCCCCTCCGGCCCCTCGGGCCCCTCCGGCCCCTCCGGGCCCGGATCCGGGTCAGGGTCCGGCTCCGGGTCCGGCTCGGGCTCGTCGTCGGCGAAGCCGTCCAGGATCTCGTCGAGCTTGGCCTCGTCCAACCCGGGTGCATCGAAGGGGGCCCGCCGACGGCGGTGGGGCAGGGCCAGCAGTGCGGCCTGCCGCACATCCTCCCTGAGCACTGCCGTACGCCCGGCCGAGGCGGCCAGCGCGGCCGCCGTGCGGGCCATCACGATGTCGGCGCGCATGCCGTCCACCTCGAAGCCGGCGCAGACCGCCGCGATCATCAGCAGGGCGTTGTCGCCCAGCCGGACCTTCGGCAGCAGAGCCCGTGCGGCCACCACCCGGGACCGCACCTCGGCCTCGTCACCGGCCCAGCGGGCGGCGAAGGCGGCGGGGTCGTCCTCGTACGCGAGCCTGCGCCGGACCACCTCGACCCGCTGCTCCGGCTCCCGGGAGGCGGCCACCTCCACGGTCAGCCCGAACCGGTCGAGCAACTGCGGGCGCAGCTCGCCCTCTTCCGGGTTCATCGTGCCGACGAGCAGGAACCGCGCGGCGTGCCGGACGGACACGCCCTCCCGCTCGACATACGAGGCACCCATGGCGGCGGCGTCGAGCAACACGTCCACCAGGTGGTCGTGGAGCAGATTGACCTCGTCGACGTACAGAATGCCGCGGTGTGCGTCGGCCAGCAGCCCGGGCTCGAAGGCCTTCACCCCGTCGGCGAGGGCCCGTTCGATGTCGAGCGCGCCGACCAGGCGGTCCTCGGAGGCGCCGACCGGCAGCTCCACCATCCGGGCGGGCCGCTCGGCCGAGGTCCCGGGCTCGTGCGGACCGTCCGGGCAGCCGGGGTCGGGCTTGGCAGGCTCGCAGGAGAACCGGCAGCCGGGGACCACGTCCACCTGCGGCAGCAGCGCCGTCAGGGCACGCACCGCGGTCGACTTGGCCGTGCCCTTCTCGCCGCGCACGAGTACGCCGCCGACCGCCGGGCTCACGGCGTTGAGCAGCAGCGCCAGCCGGAGGTCGGATTGGCCGACCACCGCGGTGAACGGATAGGGCGTGCTCATGTGCTCACTCCTCGTGTACGGATGTACGGCTGCGGCATGTCAGCCCGTGCGGGCGCGAAGCGATGTCCCGGGGCTCCGCCCCGGATGCCGGAGTACGGGATTCCGGCCCGCGCGGCGTTTGAGCGCGCGGGCGTGGAGCGCCCGTCCCGGGGTCCGGGGGCGGAGTCCCCGGTTTCGGGAAGGGGCGGGGCGGGGACAGCCGCCCGCAGGGCCCCGGCCCAGCCCCCCGCGGCGGTCACGGGGCACCCGGGGGGAGGAACGGGAGGCCCGTCGGGGCGCCGGCCTCGATGAGGCGGAGCAGGGCTCCGGTGTCGGCGTGTTCCTCGATCAGGTCGCCGAGCAGGTCGAGCTGCTCCTCCCGGAGCCCCGCGAAGGACGTGTCCGGGGCCGGGACGAAGCGCCGCCCGGCCGCGGCCGCAACCTCCCGCAGGAAGGCCCGCCGGAAGGCGTCGGACTCCAGCGAGCCGTGCCAGTGGGTGCCCCAGGCCGACCCGACCCGGCAGCCGTCCAGGAACGGCTCCCCGCCCAGCACCTCGGCCACGCCGTGGTGGATCTCGTAGCCGTCGACCGGTTCCCCGAGCGCCGTGCCGGTCGGCCGGGCCAGGGTCTTCTCCCGGGCGAACCGGACCCGGACCGGCAGCAGCCCGAGGCCGTCGACGACGCCGGCCTTCGACTCGACCTCGTCCTCGATCCGCTCGCCGAGCGCCTGGAAGCCGCCGCAGATGCCGAGCACCGGCCGGCCCTCCGCGGCCCGCCGCGCCAGCGCCTCGGCGAGCCCGCGCTCGCGCAGCCACTGCAGGGCCTTCACCGTGCCGCGGGTACCGGGGACGACGACGAGGTCGGCGTCGGCCAGCTCCTCGGCGCGGTCCACGAACCGCACCACCACGCCCGGCTCGGCCGCCAGCGCGTCGACGTCGGTGAAGTTCGACATCAGCGGCACCGCGCAGACGGCGACCCGCAGCACGTCCTCGCCGACCGGCGGGGCGACGACCGACTCGCGCACCGCGCCGCGCAGCGAGACCCTCAGGCCGTCCTCCTCGTCGATGCCGAGCCCGTGCCGGTAGGGCAGGACCCCGTACGTGGCCCGGCCGGTGAGGGACCGGAGCATCTCCATGCCCGGCTCCAGCAGCGAGACGTCACCGCGGAACTTGTTGACCAGGTATCCGGCGATCAGGGACTGGTCCTGTTCGGACAGCAGCGCCGTCGTCCCGAAGAACGAGGCGAAGACCCCGCCCCGGTCGATGTCGCCGACCACGACGACCGGGAAGCGCGCGGCCCGCGCGATCCCCATGTTCACGATGTCGGTCCGGCGCAGGTTGATCTCGGCCGGACTGCCCGCCCCCTCGCAGATCACGGCGTCATACGTGCCCCGCAGCTGCTCCAGGCAGTCCGTGACGACGCCGAGCAGCTGTTCCTGCCGGCCGCCGTGGTAGCCCCGGGCGCTCATCTCGCCGACCGGCTTGCCCAGCAGCACCACCTGGCTGCTGCGGTCGCTGCCGGGCTTGAGCAGGACCGGGTTCATCAGCGCGGTCGGCTCGACGCCGGCCGCCTGCGCCTGCATGGCCTGCGCCCGCCCGATCTCGGCGCCCTCGCGGGTCACGAACGAGTTGAGCGACATGTTCTGCGCCTTGAACGGCGCCACCTTCACGCCCTTGCGGGCCAGCCACCGGCAGATGCCCGCCGTGACCACGCTCTTGCCCGCGTCCGACGTCGTACCGGCGACGAGGAGTCCCCCCGCCCGCTTCCCGCCGCTCATGCCCGTCCCTTCCCCGACGTCCCCGACATCCTCGACATCCTCGACGTCCCTGAAGTCCCCGACTTTCCCGGCCGGCGCGACACCGCGTACCGCAGTGCCACGCAGGTCCCCAGTGCCAGCCACGTCACCTGCTGCGAGAGCCGCACGGCCCGTTCGACGTCCGCGAGCTCCACGGGCCGGCCCGCGGCGCCGTTCAGCACGGCCCGGTGCTCGACCCGCCCGCCGTACGAGAGGGTGCCGCCCAGCCGTACGCCGAGGGCTCCCGCGAAGGAGGCCTCCACCGGCCCGGCGTTGGGGCTCGGGTGCCGGCCGGCGTCGGCGCGCCAGGCCCGTACGGCGCCCCGCCGGTCCGGGCCGGCGACCACGGCCGCCAGCGCGGTCAGCCGGGCGCCCGGCCAGCCCGCGAGATCGTCGAGCCGGGCGGAGGCCCAGCCGTAGCGCAGGTGGCGGGGCGACTTGTGGCCGACCATCGCGTCGAGGGTGTTGACGGCGCGGAAGGCCAGCAGTCCGGGGACGCCCGCGACGGCGCCCCACACCAGGGCCCCGACGACCGCGTCGGAGGTGTTCTCGGCCACCGACTCCACGACGGCGCGGGCCATCTGCTGTTCGTCCAGGGCCTGCGGGTCGCGCCCGCACAGGTGGGGCAGCCGCTCGCGGGCCACCTCGGCGTCGCCGGCGGCGAGTGCCCCGCCGATGGCGCGGGCCTCCCGCCCCAGTGTGGTGCCGCCGACGACGGCCCAGGTGGCGGCGGCGGTGACGGCGATCCGGGCGGCCGCGGACCGGGAGCGCACGGCGCGGGCGGCCAGCGCGCCGACGGCGGCCGCGCCCCCCACGCAGACGAGGGTGTGGACGGCGCCACGGGCGCGGTCGTCGCGCCACAGGGCGCGTTCGACGGCGGCGGCGGCCCGTCCGAAAGCGGCCACGGGGTGCCCGCGGCGCGGATCGCCGAGGATCCGGTCGCCGAGCAGGCCCGCCGTGGCGCCGTACGCGAAGACGCGATCGGCACGCATGGTTGCAGGTATGTCCTCACTCAGGGTCCGCGCCCTGGTTCGACGTGTCCGGCGGCGAGAGTTCCTGGCTCCCGGACCGCACGCGCCGCGTGCGCCCCGGTGACAGTGGCGGGACCGCGCCGGATTCGCACCGGACTTCCTCTCCATGCCGCCGTGATGGCTCGGGCAGTCCACCACGCACCGCGAACGCCCGTCAACTCGCCGTTGACCTGCGGCGAGGCACGTCACACAAGGCGGTCACCGGCACGGCACAGGCACGGTCACCGGGACGGTCACGACACGGGAAAGCTCCCCCCGGAGAACCCGGAGGGAGCTTTCGTGCGTGTTGCGTGCCGTCGTCAGCTGACGATCAGGTAGATGCCGTACGCGACGGCCGCGGCGACGACCGCGAAGCAGGCGTACGCACCGCTGCGGGCCAGGGTGGCGGCGCCGCCCTGCTCGACGGCTGCCTCGTGCTTCGACAGGCCCACCAGGCCCAGGGTGAACAGGGCCACGAGGGCGACGGTGGCGGAGAGGCTGACCCCGAAGACGGAGCCGAGGGCTGCCCAGTCGATCTTCATACTGCGGATTCCTCTGTCGTTCGCGGGGTCAGACCGTGGCCGCGGGGGCCGACGGGGTCGTCGGAGCGGCAGGCGCGGGGATGGTGGCCTTGAGCTCCTCGCCCGCCACGGCTGCGGCGGTCGGCGGGACGGTGACGGCGGCCATGGCCGTGGTGACCACGCCCGGGGCCTCGGTGTCGGCCGGCTGGACGTCGTTGACGTTGTGGTGGTCGACGACCTTGCGGCGCGAGATCAGCCAGATGGCCAGGCAGGAGCCGACCAGGAAGACCGTGACGGCGGCGATGCCGACGTCGCCGGTGCGCATGACCATCTCGGCGAGCGCGGAGACCAGGGCGGCGGCCGGCAGGGTCAGGCCCCACGCGACGAACATGCGGGTGGCGGTGGACCAGCGGACCACGCCGCCCTTGCGGCCCAGGCCGGCACCCATGACCGCGCCGGAGCAGGCGTGGGTGGTGGAGAGGGAGAAGCCGAGGCTGGAGGAGGCCAGGATGACGCTCGCGGCCGAGGTCTGGGCGGCGAAGCCCTGCTGCGGCTGGAGGTCGGTCAGACCCTTGCCCATGGTGCGGATGATGCGCCAGCCGCCCAGGTAGGTGCCGAGGGCGATGGCCATACCGGCCGAGACGATGACCCAGACCGGCGGGTTCGCACCCGGGTGCAGGGCGCCGCCGGCGACGAGCGCCAGCGTGATGATGCCCATGGTCTTCTGCGCGTCGTTGGTGCCGTGCGCGAGGGAGACGAGGCCGGCGGAGGCGATCTGCCCGGCGCGGTAGCCCTTGGCGGAGGTCTTCTCGCCGACGTGGCCGCCGAGCTTGTACGTGACGCGGGCGGCCAGCAGAGAGGCCACACCGGCGACGAGCGGCGCGGCGACGGCCGGGATGAGCACCTTGGTGACGACGACGTCACCGTTGACGGCGCCGAGGCCGGCGGAGGCGACCGCGGCACCGATCAGACCGCCCATGAGGGCGTGCGACGAGCTGGAGGGCAGGCCGACCAGCCAGGTCACGAGGTTCCACAGGATCGCGCCGACCAGGGCGGCGAAGATCACTTCGGGCTGGATGCCCTCTTCGTTGACGAGGCCCTTGGAGATCGTCTTGGCGACCTCCACGGACATGAAGGCGCCGACGAGGTTGAGCACGGCGGACATCGCCACCGCCGTCTTGGGCTTGAGGGCGCCGGTCGAGATGGTGGTCGCCATCGCGTTGGCTGTGTCGTGGAAACCGTTCGTGAAGTCGAACACGAGAGCGGTGATGATCACGATCCCGAGGAGAAGCGTTATGTGCTCCATTTACCCAGGCTTCTGTTTGGCGTCAGTGGCTCGGCGACCGTAGGCAACCTGGGTGAACGGAAGATGAACTGACATCGTCGGAGCGGTGGACCCGGTCGGGACCCCGTCCCGGCCTTCGTCCCGGTTTCATGGTCCATATGTCGATTAATGCATGTCAAAGCTGGGTTAACGAACCTTCCCGCCCGGCCCGCGGCCGCCCGGACCCCGCCCCGAAGCGGAGCGGAAAGTGATCCACATCACGCCCGGCGGAGGCTCCTGCCGGGAGGTCCCGCGTTCCGGATCCCGCCACCGCGGCCGACGTTCCGCTTCCCGGCCGCCCCGAGGCCGGGCCGTTCCCCCCGGAGGCCCGCCCGCGCCGCTCCCGGTGGCCCGCCCGCGCTCCCGCCTCGACACTGGAGCGGTGCGTACCGCCACAGTGACGGCCGCGGCCGTCGCCACCACCCTCGCCGGCGCCGGCGCGGCCGCCGTCGCCGCAGGCCGCTACGCCGCGGACGCCGCCCTGCGCTCCCGGCCCGGCCGCCCCCTCCCCGGCGGGCCCAGGCTGAGCGTCCACTCCACCGGCCCGGGCCGCGTCGCACTGACCCGGTCCCTGGCCTCGCTGCGCCCCGGCACCTACGGCCTGACCGCGCCCGGGGTGCACGCCGTCGTCGGGTCCGTCCTGGACGGCGTCGCCCACGACCCCGACACCGTCGTCCGCCGGCTCCTGGCCGTCACCCGCGGCAGCCTCGCCCCCGGCACCCGCGTCGCCCTCACCCCCCAGGTCCACGCGGGCGACCCGGGCACCGCCCTCGGCCTCGAACACGCCGACGCGGACGTCCCCGGCGAGCTCGGCGCCCTGCCCGCCTGGTTCGTGCCCGCGCCCCGCGACACCTGGGTCATCGCCGTCCACGGGCTCGGCACCGGCCGCGAGCACCCGATGGTGGTCATGCCCCTCCTCCACCGCCTCCGGCTGCCCGTCCTCTCCCTGTCCTACCGCGGCGACCTCGGCGCCCCCGCCTCCCCGGACGGCCTCGGCCACCTCGGTGAATCGGAGTGGCGCGACGTGGACGCCGCCATCCGCTACGCCCTGCGCCACGGCGCCCGCCGCGTCGTCCTGCACGGCTGGTCCACCGGCGCGGCCATGGCCCTGCACGCCGCCGAGCGCTCCGCCCTCGCCGACCGCATCGCCGGCCTCGTCCTCGACTCGCCGGTGCTCGACTGGCACACCACCCTGCGCGCGCTCGTCGCGGCCCGGCGCACCCCGGCCGCCCTGCTGCCGCTCGCGGTGCGCGCCGCCGAGGGCCGCGCCGGGCTGCGGGCCGGCCACCGGCGGCCCGGCGAGGACCCGGGCGCGCTGCGCATCCCCGTACTGATCTTCCACGGCCCCGACGACACGATCGCCCCCTGGGAGCCCTCCCGCCGGCTCGCCGCCGCCCGGCCCGACCTCGTCACCCTGCGGACCGTCCCCGACGCCGCGCACGGGGCGATGTGGAACGTCGACCCGCACGGGTACGAGGAAGCGCTGCGCCGCTTTCTCACCCCCCTGATGTGAAGCCCGTGTGCACACAGGGGCAGGGGCGTCGATATGTCTGGAATTCCCGCGCCCCGACCTCTGATAACGGCCGGTTCCGTTTGGGCTTTCGGCCGGTGACGGGCGAGACTGCTTCCGTGACGTCCCGAAAGCCTGATGAGCAGTTGGTTCGCGACTCCAGACTCCGACTCGTCTCCCCGCGCTCCGTCGCAACAGCCCGCAAGGCGGTGACGGACCGGCGCACCCGGCCGGCCTCCAGGCCCCCGGCGGGCACCCCCGCCCCGGCCGAACTCGCCAACCGGGCCCGGGCCTCGCTCGCCGACGCCGTACGGCTCGCCCGGTGGGCCGAACGCAACCTCGGCGCGGGCGACGGAGGACGGCCCGCCCCGGCCGCGGCCCTGCCCGCGGTGGACGTCGAACGGGCCTCCGAGGAACTGGGCCTGACGCACGGGCAGATCCGCGCCGGCTGGGACCGGGCCCGCCTCGCCGGACTCGTCGAGGTGCACGGCGGCCACGCCCGGCCGGGCTGGCGGCTGCGGGCCTGGGGCAGCGACGACAGCGCCGTCCTGCGCGGCTGGGTCGCGCTCTTCGACGCCTGGTCGCTGGTGCACCCGGCGCCCGCCGACATCGCCGCCGCCGACATCGCCGAGGTCGTCGAGGCGATGCCCCAGCTGCTCTCCCTGCTCCAGCTGTCCGCCGGCCCCGTGACCGTCCCGGACCTGCTGGACCTGCTCGGCCAGCGCGTCGCCGAACTCCGCGACGAGCGCTGCGAGGTCCCGTACGACACCCCCGCGCGCGGGGGCCCGCCCGCCGAGGCCGCGCCCGGCACCCCACCGGAACCCGCCTCCGGGACCCCCGCGGCCGCAGCGCCCGGGACCCCCGCCCCCGAGACCTCCGCCTCCGGCCCCGGGGCGGCCCCCGTCCCGCTCGCCCGGCTGCTGCGCTGGGCGCTCGGCGGCCTCGCCGCCGTGGACGCCGTCACCCTCGGCCCGGCCCAGGCCTCGCTCACCCCGCTCGGCAGCTGGGCCGTCTGGGTCAAGCTGGAGCAGATCTGCGTGGCCGCGCAGAGCCCCGCCGGGAACATCGAGCAGTCCGCCGCCGCCATGCTGCACGGCTGCGCCGGCCTCACCCCCGGCCCGGCCCGGGCGGAGTACCGGGCCTGGCTCGCCGCCCGCCCCGTCGGCCATGCGGTCGGCGAGCTGCTGGGCGCCGCCCGCGGCGAGGACGCCCTGCTGCGCGGCCTCGCCTTCGAGGCCCTCCGCGTGGTCGGCGCCCCCGCCGAGCCCGAGGTGCGCGCCGCCGCCCGCGAGCCCGCCCTGCGGCCGTACGCGCTGCTCTGGCTCGCCGAGCACGACGGGGTCGACCCCGACGAGGCCCAGGAGGTGCTCACCCCCGAGGAGTCGACCTGGCTGTGGGTGGACACCGCCGCCGCGATCGCCGACCACGGCGAGGCCGACCTGCTGGCCCGCCACCTCGACTCGGCCGTCCGGACCACGGTCCCGCGGCTGCTGGACGAGGTCCGCGCGGTCGGCCACCCGCGCACCGTGCAGGTCCTGGTCGCGCTGGCCGCCGCCCACCCGGACCCGGCCCTGGCCAAGGCGGTCCGCCGGGCCGCCTTCCAGGTCCACACGGGCGGCGTCTGACCGGGGGGCCGGCGTACGGGCCGACCGGCCGACCGGCTCGTCAGGTGCCCGGGAGGCCGGCGGACCGGACGGGCGCGCCGCGGGGGTCAGAGCTGCGGCGCGTACGTCCCGAAGCTCCAGATGTTGCCCTCGACGTCCCGGGCCATGTAGTCCCGCGAGCCGTAGTCCTGGTCGGTGGGCTCCATCAGGATCTCCGCCCCGTGGTCCACGGCCCGCCGGTGGTGCGCGTCCACGTCGTCCACGACGACGTAGACGCCGGTCGGGCCGGCGTCCGCCATCGCCTTGTCGAAGACGCTGCCCGTCCCCCTGCTGCCGAGCATGACCGCCCCCGGCCCGTACGACAGCTCGGCGTGTCTCACGGTGCCGTCGTCGCCCTCGTACACCGCGACCCGGGTGAATCCGAAGACCTCCGTCAGCTGCCGGATCGCGGCCTTCGCGTCGCGGTAGACGAGAGCGGGAAACACGGACGGCTGTCCGGCCATGACGATCACCCCTTGTCGGCTCGTGCGCGTACTCGTGAATGTGACCTGCGCAACAGCATGGCAGGCGGCACCGACAGCGGCGGGAAGGCGGTCACCGCGTTGCCGTGCGGCCCCATCCGGCGCCCGCTCCGGTCCCTTCCGGCGCCCGCTCCGGCCCGTACCGCGTGCGCCCGCGCCCCCCGCACGGCGCCCACGGCCCGAAAACAGGTTGCGCACCCCCGGTAGAATGAATCCCATGGCAAATCTCCTCGCGGATTAGCGGCGTCGAAGCTCGCACCCGCCCCCTTCCGCCGTTCCCACCGCCCTGGAGTATTTCCTTGATCACCGCCACCGGCATCGAGCTGCGCGCCGGCGCCCGCATCCTCATCGAGTCCGCCTCCTTCCGCGTCGCCAAGGGCGACCGCATCGGCCTGGTCGGCCGCAACGGAGCCGGCAAGACCACCCTCACCAAGTGCCTCGCGGGCGAAGGCCAGCCCGCCGCCGGCGCCATCGCCCGTTCGGGTGAGGTCGGCTACCTGCCGCAGGACCCCCGCACCGGCGACCTCGACGTCCTCGCCCGCGACCGGATCCTGTCCGCCCGCGGCCTCGACGTGCTGATCAAGAAGATGCGCGCCAACGAGGACCGCATCGCAAACGGCTCCGGTGCCACCCGCGAGAAGGCCCTGCGCCAGTACGAGCGCCAGGAGACCGAGTTCCTCACCAAGGGCGGCTACTCCGCCGAGTCGGAGGCCGCGACCATCTCGGCCGCCCTCGGCCTGCCCGACCGGGTCCTCGGCCAGCCGCTGCACACCCTCTCCGGTGGTCAGCGCCGCCGCGTCGAGCTCGCCCGGATCCTCTTCTCGGACGCCGACACGCTGCTCCTCGACGAGCCGACGAACCACCTCGACGCCGACTCGATCGTCTGGCTGCGGGACTACCTCAAGACCTACCGCGGCGGCTTCATCGTGATCTCCCACGACGTCGACCTCGTCGAGACCGTGGTCAACAAGGTCTTCTACCTCGATGCCAACCGCTCGGTCATCGACGTCTACAACATGGGCTGGAAGCTCTACCAGCAGCAGCGCGAGGCCGACGAGAAGCGCCGCAAGCGCGAGCGCCAGAACGCCGAGAAGAAGGCCGCGGCCCTCAACGCGCAGGCCGACAAGATGCGTGCCAAGGCCACCAAGACCGTCGCCGCGCAGAACATGGCCAAGCGCGCCGACCGGCTGCTGTCCGGCCTGGAGGCCGTGCGCGCCCAGGACAAGGTCGCCAAGCTGCGCTTCCCCGAGCCCGCCCCCTGCGGCAAGACGCCGCTCACCGCCGAGGGCCTGTCGAAGTCGTACGGCTCGCTGGAGATCTTCACCGACGTCGACCTGGCCATCGACAAGGGCTCCCGGGTCGTCATCCTCGGCCTCAACGGCGCCGGCAAGACCACCCTGCTGCGCCTGCTGTCCGGCACCGAGGCGCCGGACACCGGCGCCGTCACCCCCGGCCACGGCCTCAAGCTCGGGTACTACGCCCAGGAGCACGAGACCCTGGACCCGGGCCGCAGCGTCCTGGAGAACATGCGCTCCGCCGCGCCCGACATGGACCTGGTGGACGTCCGCAAGACGCTCGGCTCGTTCCTGTTCTCCGGCGACGACGTGGACAAGCCCGCGGGCGTCCTGTCCGGCGGCGAGAAGACCCGCCTCGCGCTCGCGACGCTGGTCGTCTCCTCGGCGAACGTGCTGCTCCTCGACGAGCCCACCAACAACCTCGACCCCGCCAGCCGCGAGGAGATCCTCGGCGCGCTGCGCACCTACAAGGGCGCCGTCATCCTCGTCACCCACGACGAGGGCGCGGTCGACGCCCTGGAACCGGAGCGGATCATCCTGCTCCCGGACGGCGTCGAGGACATGTGGGGCCCGGACTACCGGGACCTCGTCGCCCTCGCCTGACCCGTCCGGCCGCCGCCGCGGGGCCGCCCCGCGGCGACCTGCAGCCGACCTGCGGCAGCCCTCTGATCGCCCCGCGGGCTGATCCAGTTCCTTATGGATCATTCGGCTCAGGCGTTCTCCATCATCTGAGTGAGACGGTCTCGTACCGCTGCGCTCTGTACGACGGCCCCGGCCGCGCCTTCTCGCGAAGGCGCCCCGGGGCCGTGTTTTTCCGGTTTCCGCCCTCTGACCTGGTGATTCCTTGCGCGGGCGCGGAAATGTGACGGACGTCATGCAGCGGAAGGGGAGATTCCGGTCCGCTCGCGTGTCCACGCCCGGGGAAATGCCGTCGTACCGACCTTGCTGAATGGGTGGCCAGGAAGCCGGGGAGGGGTGATCATGAGAAGTCCAGAGCGCACTTCCCATGAGGAGGCACGGGTGGCCGAGACTCTGAAGAAGGGCAGCCGGGTGACCGGCGCCGCGCGCGACAAGCTCGCGGCAGACCTGAAGAAGAAGTACGACTCCGGTGCGAGTATCCGGGCGCTGGCCGAGGAAACGGGCCGGTCCTACGGATTCGTCCACCGGATGCTCAGCGAGTCCGGAGTCGTGCTGCGCGGTCGCGGTGGCGCGACACGCGGCAAGAAAGCGGCTTCGATCTGATCACGACCCCGGCCGTGAGGCCCGGGGCCGGGAAAGACAACGCTTGCCTGCCTGAACCGCGGTTCCTTCGGTGACCCCCGGTCGGCCGAACAGCCGACTGGGTGGTTACTGTGCAGTCACTTGGGCCGAGACTGCGGCCGACTGCACCCCACCGGAGGCACCAGATGGCTCTGCTCGACAAGGATGGCGTACGGCTCACCGTGGACGACGCGGTCGCCACGGTGACACTGACCAATCCGGCCAAGCGAAACGCTCAGTCCCCCGCGCTCTGGCGGGCGTTGACGGAGGCCGGACGGTCGATGCCGGGCACCGTCCGGGTCGTCGTGCTGCGCGGCGAGGGCAAGTCCTTCTCCGCCGGACTCGACCGGCAGGCGTTCACCCCCGAGGGCTTCGAGGGTGAACCCTCGTTCCTCGATCTGGCGCGCGGTTCGGACGAACTGCTCGACTCCACCATCGCCGAGTACCAGGAGGCCTTCACCTGGTGGCGCCGCAATGACATCGTCTCCATCGCCGCCGTACAGGGCCACGCGATCGGCGCCGGCTTCCAGCTCGCCCTCGCGTGCGACCTCCGCGTCGTCGCCGACGACGTCCAGTTCGCCATGCGCGAGACCAGCCTGGGCCTGGTCCCGGACCTCGCCGGCACCCAGCCCCTGACCTCCCTCGTCGGCTACGCCCGCGCGCTCGAGATCTGCGCGACGGGCCGCTTCGTGCATGCCGAGGAGGCCGAGCGGATCGGGCTCGCCAACCTCGTCGTCCCCGCCGCGGAACTCGACGCCGCGGTCCAGGACCTCACCTCGGCGCTGCTGGCCCCGCCGCGGGACGCGGTGATCGAGACCAAGGCCCTGCTCCGCAGCGCCCCGTCCCGCGCGTACGACGACCAGCGCGCCGCCGAGCGGGCCGCCCAGGCCCGCCGCCTGCGCGACCTGGCCGGACTCTCCGACTGAGCAGGCGCCGCCCGGCCCGACGGGGCCGGGCGGCGCCCGCCGGTCGTTCCCGTTCCCCCCTTCACGGGATCAGCAGCGCCTTGCCCGGCACTTCCCGGGCCTCGATCGCCCGGTGCGCCAGCGCCGCATCGGCCAGCGGGAAGGTCCGGGCGATGACCGGCTTCAGCCGGCCGGCCGCCGCCTCGCCCAGTGCGAACGCGGTGAGCTGCTGCACCTGGGAAGGGGCGAGCTGCACCTCCTTGATCCCGCTCAGCGTTATCCCGCGCCGCCGTGCGTCCTCCGGGTCCGCCTCCGCGAAGCCGCCGCTCGGCGCGCCGTGCGCCGAGACCCACCCGCCGTCGCGGACCAGGGCGAATGCGGCCCGGCCCAGGTCGCCGCCCACCCCGTCCAGCAGGATGTCCACGGGGCCGCCGACCCCCTCGGTCCAGCCCTCCTCGGAGTAGTCCACCACCCGGTGCGCGCCCAGCTCCCGGACCAGCCCGAGCTTGCGCTCACCGCGCGCCGCACCGATCACCTCGGCCCCCGCAGCGACCGCGAACTGCACCAGCAGCGTCCCCATGCCGCCGGCGGCCCCCAGGATCAGTACCCGGGCACCCGCCGTGATCCCGGCCCGCGCGGCGATGCTCGCGCCGGTCACCCCGTCGTGTGCCAGCGCCGCGGCCTCGCGCAGCCCCAGCCCGTCCGGTACGGGGACCACCCGTTCCAGCGGGACGCGGACCAGCTCCGCGTAGGTGCCCCGCGAGCCCGCCGCGGCGACGACCCTGCGTCCCAGCCAATCCGGGGCGACGCCCCCGCCCACCGCGACGACGGTGCCGGCCGCCGCGCCGCCGGGTACGAACGGGGGGTGCATGCCGAACCGCGGGCCCCAGCCGCCGCGGATCTGTGTCTCCACGTACAGCGTGTCCACGGCCTCGGCCGCAATCACCACCTCGCCCGCCCCCGGGACGGGATCGGCCAACTCCACCGGGACCAGAACCTCCGGACCCCCGAACCCGTCCACCCGAATCGCCTTCACGACGTCCCCCTCGTTCGTGCCCGTCAGGGCTGCACTCGTTGCGTCAGGCCCTTCGGCCGTGATCACGCCCCCACTCTTCGGCCTCGACCGCGGTTGAGGTCAAGCGGGGAGGAAGGCGGCGCCGACCGGCCGGCGTAGTCCCGGGGCGCCGCGGCGCTCCCGCGCTTACCGTGGTGGTGCGAGTGAGTCCATCCACGCGAAGGGACACACGATGACCGAATCCGCTTCCGGGGGCGCCGCACGCGACCCCGCCGACCGCGGCCGCACGACCATCTCCGACGGCGTGGTCGAGAAGATCGCCGGACTCGCCGCCCGAGAGGTCGAGGGCGTCCACGCCATGGGCAGCGGCAGCGGCCTGTCCCGCACCTTCGGTGCCGTCCGCGACCGCGTCCCCGGCGGGGCCAAATCCTCCGTCACCCGCGGGGTCAAGGCCGAGGTGGGCGAGGTGCAGACCGCCCTCGACCTGGAAATCGTCGTCGACTACGGGGTGGCCATCCGCGACGTGGCCCGCGCCGTCCGGCTCAACGTGATCTCCGCCGTCGAGCGGATGACGGGCCTGGAGGTCGTCGAGGTCAACATCGCGGTCAGCGACGTCAAGCTGCCCGACGAGCCGGACGAGGAGCAACCGGAACCCCGACTCCAGTGAGGGAGCCCGCATGAGGATGGCGGTCGTCGGCCTCTTCGCCGGCATGGCACTGGCGTTCGCCGGCTACTTCGGGGGCTTCGGTGCCTTCCTGCTCGTGGCGGCGCTCGGCGCCGTCGGCTTCGTCGTCGGCAGGTTCCTGGAAGGGGACCTGGAGCCGGGCGACTTCTTCCGACCCCGCGACCGCGGCAGGTGAAGGTGAGCCGCCGATGAGCACGCCGCCGACCGGCACACCGCCGAAGGACACGCCCCCGACGAGTGAGCGTCCGACGAGTACGCCCCCGGCCGGCGCGCCCCCTGCCGGAGCGCCCCCGGCCGGCGCGCCGCGGGCGGCACCGGCCCGGGTGCCTCCCGCCGAGCGGGGAGCCACCCGCATCGCCGACCGGGTCGTGGCCAAGATCGCGGCCCAGGCCGCCCGGGAGGCGCTGGCCGCACAGCCGGGCGGGCCGCCCGGGGGCGCCGGGCCGGGGGGTGCGGCCGCGCCGCACGCCGCCGTGACCGTGCACCACGACATCGCGCGGGTCCGGGTCAGCCTGGAGCTCGACTACCCGTCGGACCTCGCCGAGAGCTGCGCGGCCGTGCGCCGCCAGGTGGTCCGGCGCGTCGAGGACTGCGCCGGCATGGCCGTACCGGAGGTCGACATCGACATCGAGCACCTGCACTCCGCGCACACCCGCAGCGCCGCCGTACGGGACCGGAAACTGCGGTGACGGCCCCCGAACCGGCAGCCCCGCCGGATCCCGCGCCCTCCGGCCCCGCGCCCTCCGGCCCCGCGCCCTCCGGCCCCGCGCCCTCCGACCGCGTGCCCGCCGGCCCCGTGCCGTCCGGTCCGGGGGCGGGCAGGCACGGGGCGGGGAGCCGCGGCCGTGGCGGGCGCCGTCTCGGTGACCACGCCCCCGGCCGGCCGCCCGCCGTCGGCCGGTTCTGGTCTGCCCGGCGGATCCCGGCCGCGCTGACCGCCCTCGTCCTGCTCGGGGCGGCGGGCCTGTTCCTCTACGACCTCGCCGCCGTACGCGCCCGCCGGCCCGGCATGCAGTGGCGCCGCGACCTCGCCGCCCGGCTCGCCCAGCACACCCCCGCCGACCCGGAAGTGCTCGCCGCCGCCGGGGTCCTGGCCGTGGCCGGGGCGGTCCTGCTGGTGCTGGCCCTCACCCCGGGGCTGCGCGGCGTCCTGCCGATGCTGCCCCCCGGCGAGGGGGACGGCGCAGGCGTCCGGGCCGGGCTCGGGCGGAAGGACGCCGCGCTGGTGCTGCGGGACCGTGCCATGGAGGTGTCCGGGGTGCGGTCCGCGCGCGTGCGGGTGGGCCGCACCCGGGTCGCCGTCCGGGCCGCCTCGCACTTCCGCGAGCTGGACGACGTACGGGCCGACCTGGAGGCCGTACTCGCCGTCGGCATCGGCGAACTGGGCCTCGCCCACCCGCCGCAGCCGCGGGTACGGGTCACCCGGGCCGCCGACGGGAAGAGGTGAACCGCGTGCTCCGGACGGTCAACCGGATCCTGCTCGGCCTCGTGGGACTCGTCCTGCTCGCCGCCGGGGCGGGCGTGCTGGCGGCGGTGCCGCCGCTCGGCGGACGCCACGCGCCGCTGCTCGCGGAGCAGACCCGGCGCGAGCACTGGCAGGCCGGGGGCTGGTGGTGGGCCGTCGCCGCCGGCCTGGCGCTGTGCGTCCTGCTCGCCCTGTGGTGGCTGCTGGCCCAGCTGCGCCGCCCGCGGCTGCCGGCCGTGCTGGTGGACACCGGTGACGGGGCGTTCGCCGTGCTCCGCGGCCGCGCCCTGGAGGAGGCGGTGGCGGCGGAGGCCGGCGCGCTGCACGGGGTCGCGCGGTGCCGGGTCGTGCTGCGCGGGCGGCGGGGCGCACCGAGCCTGCGGATGGCCGTGGAGCTGGAGCCGTACGCCGTCCCGGCCGATGCGCTGGCCGCGCTGTCCGGGCCGGTGCTCGGCCACGCCCGCACCTCGGCGGGCCTGGCCCGGCTCCCGGCCGAGGTCCGCCTCCGCGTGCCCAGGCACCGCGCCGGCCGCGTCACCTGACGGGCCCCCGGAGCCCGACGCGCGCCGGCCGGTCGGGCGCCGGGCGGTCGGGTCGGGCCGGCCGGTCGGCCGGTCAGAAGCCGTGCCGGAAGCCGCCGTCGACCGGCAGCATCACACCCGTCAGGTACGAGGCCGCCGGCGACAGCAGGAACGCCGCGGTCCGGCCGAACTCCTCGGGGGTGCCGTAGCGGCCCAGCGGGATGTGGGCCTCGTTGGCCGCGCGGGCCGCCCGCGCATCGCCGGACAGCGCGTCCAGCTCCCGCACCCGGTCGGTGTCGATCCGGGCCGGCAGCAGCCCGACCACCCGGATGCCCCGCGGCCCGAGCTCCACCGACAGGGACTTGGCGAACCCGGCCAGCCCGGGCCGCAGGCCGTTGGAGATGGTCAGGCCCGGGATCGGCTCGTGAACCGAGCCCGACAGGACGAAGCCGATGACCCCGCCCTCGCCCAGTTCGGCCGCCGCCGCCCGGGCCAGGCGCACCGCGCCGAGGAACACCGCATCGAACGCCTCCGTCCACTGCGCGTCGGTGGTGCCGGCGGCGAAGCCGGGCGCCGGGCCGCCGACGCTGACGAGGATGCCGTCGAAGCGGCCGAAACGCTCCTTCGCCGTGGCGACGAGCCGGCCGGCGGCCTCCGGGTCGGCGTTGTCCGCCGCGACGCCCACCGCGTTGGGGCCCAGCGCGTCCGCGGCCGCCGCGGCCCGCTCCTCGTCGCGGCCCGACACGACGACGCGGGCGCCGTCCGCGACGAGCTCGCGCGCGGAGGCGAAGCCCAGGCCGCGGGTGGCGCCGGTGACGATGTAGACACGGTCCTTCAGTCCAAGATCCATGCCCGACAACCTACGCCGTCGGAGCAGGCTCCCGCCCGGGGGCATCGGCCGCGGCCGCCGCGGCCTCCCGGTCGCGCTTCTCCCGCCGTACCAGGACCAGCCAGCCCACCGGCACCGACGCCGCGAACAGCCACCACTGCACCGCGTACGCCATGTGTGCGCCGATCGAGTCGTGGTCGGGATCGGCGACCGGCTCGGGTGCGCCGTCCGCCGGCGCCGGGGAGGCGAGCTCCAGGTAGCCGCCGAGGACGGGCCGGCCGAGGGACGCCGCCTGCTGCCCGCTGTTGATCAGCATGACCTGGCGGTCCGGCAGCCCCTTGCGGTCCTTGATGCCGCTGCCGCCGCTGGTCTCGTCGGCCTTCATCCGGCCGGTGACCGTCACCTCGCCGGAGGGCGCGGCCGGCACCGGCGGGTAGGCGCGGGGGTCGTCGCCGCCCGCCACCCAGCCGCGGTTGACCAGCACGACCGTGCCGTCGGCCAGCACGAGCGGGGTGACGACGTGGAAGCCGACCTTGTCGTTGTTGGAGGTGCGCATCCGGACGACGACCTCGTGCGCGGCGTCGTACGTGCCGGTGGCGGTGACCGCCCGCCAGTAGTCGGACCGCGGGACCCGGTGGCCGGGGGAGGTCAGCTCGGTGACGGGGACCGGCTTCGCGGTCAGGTTGGCCTCGATCAGCTCGTTCTGCGCGACCCGGTGCTCGTGGCGGTGGTACTGCCAGAAGCCCAGCTTGATCATCACGGGGATGAGGACGAGGGCGAGGAGGGTGAGGGTCACCCACTGCCGGGTCAGCACAAAGCGGTACACGCCCACGACGGTACCCCCAGCCGCGAAGACCCCGGCGGCCGGGTGGCCGTCCGGGGTCGGGAGGGGAGCCGGCGGGAAGGGCAGTGGGAGAGGAGCGCGAGGAGATGTGTCACACGTGGTCGACGATGCCCACCTTCCCCTCCGCGCGGGCGCAGTGCGCCCCGCAGTAGTAGTGGCCCTCGGCCTCGACGCCCTGCCCGATGATCTGCACCCGGCAGTGCTCGCAGATCGGCGCCATGCGGTGGATGGCGCAGGAGAAGCAGTCGAAGACGTGCACGGCGCCCTGCGCGTGCACCTCGAAGGACATGCCGTAATCGTTTCCGCAGACCTCACAACGTGCCATGCGCCACAGGGTGGGACCGCGGGGCGGGCCGGGGAAGCGGGCGCCGGGCGAGTCGCCCGATGCTCACCCGTCTGCCGCAGCCACGTCCCGCAGCAGCTGGGTGAAGGCCGCCTCGTCCACCACCGGCGTTCCGTAGGACTTCGCCTTGACGGTCTTCGAGGTCGCCGAGTCCGGGTCGTTCGTCACCAGCAGGCTCGTGAGACGCGACACACTCGTCGCCACGTGCAGACCCGCCTCGACCGCCCGGTCCTCCAGCAGCTCGCGGTCGACCGACGTGTCGCCCGAGAAGGCGACCCGCATGCCCTGCTTCAGCGGCTTCCCGTCCTCGTAGCGCCCCGGGTTGGGGTGCGGGCACGGCGGGCGCTTGCGCGCGGGCCGCCAGCTGCTGCCGCGGTACGAGGCCTGGTGGCCGATCCGCGCGGTGACGGGGGAGTCCGACCACTCCGTCAGCGGCCGGCACTCCAGCAGCGGCAGCCGCACCCCGCCCTGCGCGGCGGCGTGCAGCGACGGGCGGAACGCCTCCGCCAGGACGCGGGCGTCGTCCAGGGCGTTGTGGGCGCGCTGCTGGACCACGCCGAAGTGCGCGGCGAGCGACGCCAGCTTGTGGTTGGGCAGCGGGAGGGCCAGCTCCTTCGACAGGGCGATGGTGCACAGCCGCTGACGGACCGGCGCGGCCCCTTCGGCCCGCGCGTACTCCCGGGCGATCATCTGCCAGTCGAACATGGCGTTGTGGGCGACCAGCACCCGGTCGGCGAGGCGCTCGGCGAACTCCGCGGCGATGTCCTTGAACAGGGGCGCGTCCTGCAGCATCTCGCTGGTCAGGCCGTGGATCCACACCGGGCCCGGGTCCCGCTGCGGGTTGACCAGCGTGTACCAGTGGTCCTCCACGTTGCCCCGCGCGTCGAGCCGGTATACGGCCGCGGAGACTATCCGGTCGTCGCGCGCGAGCCCGGTGGTCTCCACGTCGACGACCGCGTACCCCGTCGGGTAGGCGGTCGGCCACGTCGTCTCTGCGGTCGTACGGTCGTCGAGCATGGTCACAGAGGATACGGGCCCGTACCGACAGCCCGCCCCCCGCCGGGGGCGGAATCCGGCCGCGGACGGCCCGATCCGCGGCCGCCCGCACCCGGACCGGTGCCGGGACCGACACCCGGATCCGCACCCGGACCCGCGTCCGGACCGGCGCCCCCGCCCGGCCCCAGCAGCGCCGCCACCAGGGCCCGTACGGAGAGCAGGAACAGCCGCTCCGGGTCCGCGGGGCGGGCCAGGGCCCGGGACAGGGCCGGGTCCCCGGCGGCCTGAAGGTCCCACAGCTCGCCCTCGGCCGGGGACTGGGCGGGGGAGCGCTCCCGGTTCCGCTCGACCAGGACGAAGCCCACCACCTGGAACTGCACGGCCCGGACCGCGTCCGCCGCCCGCGCCCCGCGCAGCCCCGCCGCATGCACCTCGCGGACGAGCGCCCGCTGGGCGGGCAGGAACATCCGGTCGGTGAGCCCGCGCTCGTGCACCATCGCGACCAGGTGCGGGTGCGCGCGCAGTTCGCGGCGCAGGGCCCGGGCCACGGAGACGGCCCGCTCGGCGGGGGTCCGGCCGGTCGGCCGGATCGCGCCCATCTGCCGCACGGTGAGCTCCACGAGCGCGTCGAGGAGCGATTCGCGGTTGCCGACGTGCCAGTAGATGGAGGTCACCGCCGTGCCCAGCTCGGCGGCGAGCCGGCGCATGGTGAGGGCGCCCGGGCCGTGCTGCGTGACCAGGCGGGCGGCCGCCTCCAGCACCTCGTCGCGGGTGAGCACGGACCTGGCCATGGGCGGCCGCCTCCCATCGCAATCTGTCGGACCGTCAATTTCACTGCATGCGGCGGTCTTTACCCTTCATCGGGGGCGGTGTAACTGTGTTACAGAACCTGTCCCCGGGCCTTCGTCCGGGGGATCCCCGGAAGGGTGGTGCGAGCCATGGCACGCGTACGGTACGGAGCGCGCACCGAGGCCGAGATCGCGGCCTCGCGCGCGAGGAGTTCCAGCCTCCCCGACATCTGGTCCACCGGTGTGGTGGCGGTCTGGGAGAGCGATCCCGACGTGGTGGCGGCGGTCCTGCCGCCCCCGCTGAAGCCCGCCGAACGGCCCCTGGTCCGGGCCGCCATGAGCAGGGTCGACCTGACCGGCCACCCCCTGGGCGCCGGATCGGTGGCGGTCGCGGCCCGGCACGGCGGGGTCGACGGCTGGTACCCGCTCATCATGCCCATGACCCACGAGCGGGCCCTGACCGGCGGCCGCGAGGTCTTCGGCGAGCCGAAGAAGCTGGGCGAGGTCACCGTCGAGCGCGACGGGCTCGTCGTACGGGCCTCGCTCGCCCGGCACGGCATCGCCTTCGTGGAGGTGCGCGGGGCGGTCGACCGGGAGCTGCCGCCGCCCGCACCGGCCCGCAGGACCGACTTCTACTTCAAGTTCCTGCCCGCGGTGGACGGCTCCGGCTTCGAGGACGACCCGGTGCTCGTGCACTGCACCCGCAACGAGAAGGTCCGCACCCTGGAGCACGTCACCGGTGACGTCGTCCTGCGCGAGTCGATGTTCGACCCCGTCGCCGACCTCGCCGTCCGCCGCATCGTCGAGATCACCATCGGCGAGAAGACCACCGACCAGCAGGGCCGCGCCGTCGAACGGGTCAGCGCCCAGGCCCTCCTGCCCTACCTCCACCAGCGCTACGACGACCCCCAACAGGCCTTCGACGGCCCGCCGCCCGAGGGGAGTGCGTGACATGCGGCTCGAAACCGGCCAGACCGCCGTCGTCACCGGAGCAGCCGGAGGCATCGGACTCGCCATGGCCCGCCGCTTCGCCGCCGAGGGCCTCCGGGTCGTCCTCGCCGACGTGGAGGAGGCCGCCCTGCACAAGGCCGCCGGCGAGCTCACCGCGGAGGGCGCCGAGGTGCTCCCCGTCCGCGTCGACGTCGGCGACCGCGACGCCGTCCTCGCCCTCGCCGACACCGCGTACGAGGCCTTCGGCGCCGTCCACGTGCTCTGCAACAACGCGGGCGTCGGCTCCGGCGCCGAAGGCCGCATGTGGGAGCACGAGCCCGCCGACTGGCAGTGGGCCTTCTCCGTCAACGTCTGGGGCGTTTTCCACGGCGTCCAGGCCTTCGTCCCCCGCATGATCGCCGCCGGCACCCCCGGCCACATCGTCAACACCTCCTCCGGCGACGGCGGCATCGCCCCCCTGCCCACCGCCTCCGTCTACGCCGTCACCAAGGCGGCCGTGGTCACCCTGACCGAGTCCCTCTACGCCCACCTCAAGGCCGAAGGCGCGCCCATCGGCGCCTCCGTCCTCTTCCCCGGACCGCACATGCTGCGCACCGGACTGTGGGAGTCCCACCGCAACCGCCCCGAGCGGTACGCCAAACAGCGCCCGCGGAAGACCCCGTACCGCACCCTCGACCAGTACGAGGCCGCCCTGCGGGCCGCCGGCCACGAGGTGCGCTTCACCCCCGTCGAGGAGGTCGCCGCACACGTGGTCGACGGGATCCGGGCCGGCCGCTTCTGGATGCTGCCGCCGAGCGAGCACAGCGACCGCCAGATCCGGGCCCGGTCGCAGTCCATGCTCGACCGCGCCGACCCCGCCTACCTGGAGAGCTTCATCCTCGACTGAGGAGCCACCGTTGGACGACAGCGCGTACGACGACCCGTACCTGATCATCTCCTCCGACTGCCACGCCGGACTGCCCACCGAGCAGTACCGCCCCTACCTCGACTCCCGCTTCCACCGCGCGTTCGACGAGTTCCTCGGCCAGCGCGACGCCCGCCGCGAGGAGGCCACCCGCCTCGGCATCCGCAACGAGGCCTTCGCCGCCCAGTGGTTCCACGACCACGAGGAAGGCCTCAAGGGCGGCTGGGACACCGGCCAACGGCTCAAGGAACTCGACGGCGACGGGGTGGCCGCCGAAGTCGTCTTCCCCGACGCCGACGCCGTGGACAGCCGGACCGCCGCCCCCTTCGGCGTGGGCCTCGGCCTCTCCGGCGACCAGGACCCCGACCTCGGCATGGCCGGCGCCCGGGCCCACAACCGCTGGCTCGCCGAGTTCGTCTCCGAGCACCCCGAGCGGCACTGCGGCGTCGCCCTGCTGCCCGTGACCGCCGAGCCGGACCAGGTCGTCGCCGAGATCCACCGGGCCAAGGAGTCCGGCCTCGGCGCCCTGATGATCCCCTCCATGTGGGTCGACAAGGCCCCCTACCACGACCGCCGCTACGACCCGGTCTGGGCGGCCGCCGCCGCAACGGGCATGCCGGTCGTCACCCACTCCGGGGCCGCACCCCGCCACGAGTACGGCGACCACCTCGGCATCTACGTCTCCGAGGTCACCTGGTGGCCGGCCCGGCCGCTGTGGTTCCTGCTCTGGTCGGGCGCCTTCGAGCGGCACCCCGGGCTCAAGTTCGGCGTCGCCGAGGCCGGCTGCTGGTGGCTGCCCAACCAGCTGTGGTTCATGGACCGGCTCTACCTCGGCGCCCACGGCGGCAAGAAGCTCTCCCCGTTCGCCGAGCTGAAGCGGCCGCCCAGCGCATACCTCGACCGCCAGGTGTTCATCTGCGCCACCAACACCAAGCGGCGCGAACTCGCCCAGCGGTACGAGATCGGCGTGGACAACATCCTCTGGGGCTCCGACTTCCCGCACCCCGAGGGCACCTGGCCCGCCACCCGGCAGTGGCTCCGCGACACCTTCCACGACATCCCCGTCGCCGAGACCCGCCGCATGCTGGGCCTCGCGGCCGCCGAGGTCTTCGGCTTCGACACGGAGAAACTCGCCCCGACCGCCCGCCGCATCGGCCCCACCCCCGCCGACCTGGGCCAGTCCCCGGACCAGGCGGCGGCCGAAGCGTCCTGGTCCCGCTCCCGCGAGACCGGCCGGCACTGGCTGACCGGCAACGACTTCCCGGTCCTGGGGGTGAATCCGTGAACGGCGACCGCTACACGGTCATCTCGGCCGACTGCCACGCGGGCGCCGACCTGCTCGACTACAGGCCGTACCTGGAGAAGAAGCACCACGACGCCTTCGACGCCTGGGCGGCCGACTACGTCAACCCGTACGAGGACCTCCTCGCCGACACCGCCGACCGCAACTGGAACTCCGACCGGCGGCTGGCCGAACTGGAGGCCGACGGCATCGTCGCCGAGGTGGTGTACCCCAACACCATCCCGCCGTTCTTCCCCAGCGCCTCCCTGATGGCCCCGGCCCCGACCCGGGCCGAGTTCGAACAGCGCTGGGCCGGCCTGCGCGCACACAACCGCTGGCTCGCCGACTTCTGCACGCAGGCGCCGGGCCGCCGCGCAGGCGTCGCCCAGATCCTCCTGAACGACGTCGACGAGGCCGTACGCGAGATCCGCCGCACCAAGGAAGCCGGCCTGACCGGCGGCATCCTGCTCCCCGGAGCCCCGCCCGGCAGCGGCGTCCCGGAACTGTACGCACAGGCCTACGACCCGATCTGGGCCGTCTGCGACGAACTCGACGTCCCGGTCAACCACCACGGCGGCTCCGCCTCGCCGCCGCTGGGGGACGAGCCGGCCGCCCGGGCGGTCTTCATGGTGGAGACCACCTGGTTCTCCCACCGAGCCCTGTGGCACCTCGTCTTCGGCGGCGCCTTCCGCCGCCACCCCGGCCTGAAACTGGTCCTGACCGAGCAGGGCTCCGGCTGGATCCCGGGCGTGCTCGACATGCTGGACTACTACCACGGCCGACTGGTGGCGGCTGCTTCCACTTCCACCGCAGAGTCCAAATTCGGTGCGGGGCTCGCCGAAGCCATGGGCAAGGGCCCGAGCGAGGTCTGGCGGGACAACTGCTTCGTGGGCGCCAGCTTCATGCGCCCGCACGAGGTGCCGCTGCGCCACCGGATCGGCCTCGACAAGATCATGTGGGGCTGCGACTACCCCCACGACGAGGGCACCACCCCCTACTCCCGCGAGGGCCTGCGCATCGCGTACGCCGGCCTCCCGCGGGAAGAGGTCGCGGCGATGGCCGGCGGCAACGCGGCCCGCGTCTACGGCTTCGACCTGGCACTGCTGGACGCGCTCGCGGCGAAACACGGCCCGACGGTCGCGGAGATCGCCGAGCCCCTGCCGCAGCCCCCGCCGGACGCCACCAGCCCGGCCTTCGCCCGCGGGGGCTCGGTCCGGGTCTGGTGACACGGGCTCCCGCCGGGGCGGGTTACGGGAACACCTTGATCCGTTCCGGCGGGAACAGCTCGGCGCCGCGCACGTTCGTGTCCCGATACACGTGGACAGTCAGCTCCGGTAGCTGCGCGAGGGGGGTGAGGTCCACCGTGCCGCACGCACTGAACGAGAGGGTGGTTAGCCCCGTCAGCTCCTTCAGGGCCGCGACCCCGGTGGCGAACCGGCAATCGGCGAAGAAGAGATTGGTCAGGCCGGGGAACCGCAGCAGGTCCTCGGCGTCGAAGGCGTGGTGGTGGAGGAGCTGGAACGAGGTGAGGTCCGGCAGACGGGCCATCGCACGCAGCTCCTCGGCCTGCCGACTCCCCGCGAGGCTCAGGTACAGCAGGCCGGGCCAGCGCTCCAGACCGTCCAGGGACAGGTCTTCCGCCCCCTCGTAGAGCCATAGGCTGGTGAGTTGTTGCCGTCCCGGCAACTCGCCCACCGACCGGTGGCCGCCGGTGGTGGCCAGGCCGAGCGAGAAGAGCTCCGACAGGCGTTCCAGGACCCCCAGGCCCACTCGGTGGCTGCCGAACGTGAACAGGTTCTTCAGCGGCAGCTCCCCGAGCGGGCCCAGGTCCGACAGCGCGGTGCAGTTGGTCAGGCCGATGTGTTCCAGCTCCCGGCGGTCGGCCAGCGGCCCGAGGTCGGTCAGCTCGGGCGAGTCGAGCACGTACAGCATCTTCAGGCCGCGGCGGGCGGCGACTTCGGGCGGCACCCGCTGGATGCCGTACAGCCGGAGGCGGTCGAACTGCGGGAGCGCTGCCAGGCAGTCCAGCTGCGACTGCGTCCGCAGGGTCAGTACCCCCTTGCCCAGCGACGCGCCGGCGAGTATGGCCTCGGCGTACTCGCCGGCCTTGAACTGGCCCCAGGAGGAGTCCAGTTCCGTGACGACCTTGGGGCGTACGTCCTCGCGGAACCGGCGGATCACGGCGACCGCCCGCTCCCCGCCCACCAGGGCCGCCGTGCGGATGGTGGCCGCTGCCTCCGGTTCGCCCGGGTCGTCGGTCGGCGTCGGCAGGAGCTCCAGCACCAGTTCCCCGGCCTTGGCCAGCTCCTCCGCCTGCTCCGGTGTGCGCGGCGGCAGCAGTTCGGCGGTGCGGGTCTGGATGTCGCGGCGGAGGGTCGGGTCCAGTTCCGGGGCGTGTTCCAGGCAGGCCGCGGCCAGCAGGACCAGGCGGCTGCGGGCGCCCTTGACCTTGTCCGCGCGCTTCAGCAGCCCCCGCAGGATGCGGGTCCGCTCGTCGGGGCGGGCGTGGCCCACGGCCATGCGGACCACGTCGTCCCAGGTGTCGTCGTGCGCGTTCTTCACGAGCACGCCGAAGTCCCGTGACTCCACGGCCGCCTTGGCGCCCAGGTAGTCCTGGAAGGTCCGGTGGACGAAGTCCACCGAGCCCGGCACCGGCTCGCGCAGCAGCCCGCTGCGGATCAGCAGGTGCGCGAACACCTGCTCGGCGTCCGCCTGCTCGCGGACCTGCGGCATGCCCTCCAGCCACTCCTCCATCAGCTCGACGGCCTCGTCCCGGCCCGCCTCGACCTGACCGTTCCGGATGAGCCAGTACGCGAACCGCTGGAGCAGCACGATCTGCTCGTCCCGGGTGAGGTCGACCCCCTCGACCCCGGCGATCTCCCGCTCCGTGTCCCGGCGGACCAGCAGCATGTCGAGCGCGGCGTCGTACAGCTCCTTGCGGGCGCGGGGGAGCTGCATCCGCCGGTCCCGGTTCAGGGCGCACAGCAGGGCGCACATCAGCGGGTTCGTCGCGAGCCGGCCCAGGTCCCGGCGGGCGGAGACCGCTTCCCGCAGGGCGGCCTCGTACGTGTCGAGGTCCTCCCCGGCCGGTCCGGTCTCCGCGCGCGCCGCCGTGTGCCAGTGCGCGATGAACGCCCCCACGTCCTCGCGCTCCATCGGCAGCAGTGCGTGCGGTACGAAGCCCTGCCCGGCGAGCCAGTCCTCGGGGACCGCCGACGGGCGGGTGGTCACCACGTACCGTGCCTTCGGAAAGGCGGAGACGAGGGAGCGGAGCCAGGCCTCCGTACGGCTGCGCAGGCGCTGCGGGACCTCGTCCACGCCGTCCACCAGGACCAGGGCCCGGCCGCTGAGCATCAGGTCCTCGACCCATCCGGGCGGGGCCGACAGGGGCACTCCCGAGGCCTTGAGGAACTCCTCGGGCAGCGGCAGGTTCTCGGCGGTGGTGAACGCGCGCAGGCGCAGCACGAACGGGACGCAGGTGCTCCACCACGGGCCGCCGCTCTGCCGGGCCGCGTTCAGCGCCAGCCACTGGACCAGGGTGCTCTTGCCGGAGCCCGCCGGTCCGCGCAGCAGCACCCGGTCCTCGGCGGCCAGGGCCTGTTCCGCCTTGACGGTGGTCCGGTGCACGCCCGGTTCGCCGGGCAGCATCGGCTGCTGCTCGCCGCTCACCGCGAGGCTGATGTACGCGAGGTCCAGCGGCCATTCCTCCTGCCGCCGGCCGGTGGTCAGGCCGAACAGGCGGAGCCGCCCGTGGGTGTCGGCCACGTACCGCGCGTACCGCTCCTCGAAGGCGTGGGCCGCCCCGTCGGCACGGTCGGCGAGCCGGTCCACCGTACGCTGCAACGCGCCGGTGCGGCGTACGAGTTCCACCTCGGCGCGGGCCCCGAAGGACGGCAGGGTGGTCAGGTACTCCACGGCGTGGACGCAGGCCAGCCGGATCAGGTCCCGGCACACGGCCTCGGCCGCCGGGCTCAGGCCCGCGCCGGGCGGCACGGGCAGCCTCGCCGCCAGCTCGGCCGGGTCGAGGTCCGCGGCGAAGAGGGCGTCGGCGTCCAGCCGCCCCGGTCCGGCGAAGGCGTCGGCGACCGCGTCGAGCGCGGCCAGCCGTTCGTGCTCCGGCAGCCGGGACGCAGCCGCGCCCAGCCGGTCGGCGAGCTGCTCCGCGAGCCGGCGCAGCTCCGGTTCGCCGAGCTCCGCCGGCCGGCGCCAGCGCGGCGCCGGCCGTACCGCCCGGTCCGTGAGGCCCGCTCCGGGCACCTGCCCGAGCCGCGCCTTCCACAGCAGGCCCGCCGCCGTGCTCGCCGCCCGGAGGACGGCCGTCTCCAGCCCTGCCACGCATCCTCCCCCTTCTGCCCCTTGTACCCGGGGTAACCCCGTCGGATACTGATCGGTAACAACCCCTAGCGGCACCCCGGAACTCGCCCTAAGGTGCGCCCATGCCAAATCTGCCCGATGTCGTGCTGTGGTCCATACCCGCCTTCGTCCTGCTCACCGTGATCGAGGTGGTGAGCTACCGGATCCATCCCGACGAGGACGCCGCCGGGTACGAGACCAAGGACGCCGTCACCAGCCTCACCATGGGCATCGGCAGTATCTTCTTCGACCTCCTGTGGAAGATCCCGGTCGTCGCGATCTACACCGCGGTCTACGAACTGACCCCGCTGCGCGTGCCGTTCCTGTGGTGGACCTTCCTGCTGATGCTGCTCGCCCAGGACTTCTTCTACTACTGGCAGCACCGCGGGCACCACGTCATCCGGATCCTGTGGGCCTGCCACGTGGTCCACCACAGCAGCCGGAAGTTCAACCTCACCACCGCCCTGCGCCAGCCGTGGACCAGCGGCACCTCCTGGCCGTTCTACCTGCCGATGATCGCCCTCGGCGTGCACCCGGCGGCCGTCGCCTTCTGCTACTCGGTCAACCTCCTCTACCAGTTCTGGATCCACACCGAGCGCATCGACAAGCTGCCCCGCCCCGTCGAGTACGTCTTCAACACCCCCTCCCACCACCGCGTCCACCACGCCTCCCAAGGGGGCTACCTGGACCGCAACTTCGGCGGGATCCTGATCATCTGGGACCGGATGTTCGGCTCCTGGGTCCCGGAGGAGGCCAAGCCCGTCTTCGGGCTGACGAAGAACATCGGCACGTACAACCCGCTGCGCGTCGCCACCCACGAGTACGCCGCCATCGCCCGCGACGTGCGCGCCGCGCGCAGCTGGCGCGAGCGCGCCGGACGGGTCTTCCGCGGCCCCGGCTGGCAGCCCGCCCCTGCCGCCGCCGCTTCCGCCGCCGAGGCCCCGGCCGCGACGGCCGCCCCGGAGCGGGCCGCATGAGCGCCGCCGCCTCCGCGGCAGCGGGACCGGGCTCCCACGGCACGGGCGCGGGTGCGGGTGCGGGTGCGGGGGCTGCCTCCGGCGCCCGCGCCACCGCCGGCCGGGTCCTGCTCGCCGCCTTCGCCGCCGCCACCGCCGCCGACCTCGTATCGCTGCTCGCCGCCTGGTACCCCGGCCACGTCCTCTTCAAGCCGCTGCTGATGCCGCTGCTCATCGCCTACGCCGTCACCTGCCGGGCCCCCCGCCTGCTGCTCGCGGCCCTGGCCTTCGGCTGGGGCGGCGACCTCGCCCTGCTCTTCGACGCCGAGCCCGCCTTCCTCGTCGGCATGGGCTCCTTCGCCGCCGGGCACGTCTGCTACCTCGTCCTCTTCGGACGGGGCCGGACCCAGCCCGCCCTGGCGGCCGGCTACGCCGCCGCCCTGCTCGGCACCGTCGGGCTGCTGTGGGGCGACCTGCCGGCCGACCTGCGGATCCCGGTCGCCTGCTACAGCCTGCTGCTCACCGCCATGGCCTGCCGGGCGGGCGTGTTCGGCCTGCGCGCGGGCATCGGCGGGGCGCTGTTCCTGCTGTCCGACTCGCTCATCGCGAGCGGGGTCGCCGACTGGCCCCAGCTGCCCCGCCCCGACTTCTGGATCATGGCCACGTACGCGGCGGCCCAGTACCTGCTGACCACCGGTGCGCTCGCCGCGACCGGGCAGGCGTACGGTAGGGCAGCCGCACCGGCCGACGACGGCCGGATGCGCACCGACCCCTGACCCGGAGGGCAGTACCAGCATGCGCGCCACCGTCATCCACGCCCCGTACGACATACGCGTGGAGGAGGTGCCCGACGCGGCCGTCCGGCATCCCGGGGACGCCGTCGTCCGCGTCCTGCGCGCCTGCATCTGCGGCAGCGACCTGTGGGCCTACCGCGGCGAGTCGGCGCGGCAGCCCGGCCAGCGCATCGGCCACGAGTTCCTCGGCATCGTCGAGGAGACCGGTTCCGAGGTGGCCGGGCTGCGCACCGGCGACCTGGTCGTCGCGCCGTTCATGTGGTCGGACGGGACCTGTGACTACTGCTCCGAGGGCCTGTTCACCTCCTGCGTGCACGGCGGGTTCTGGGGCTCGGTCGGCCACGACGGCGGCCAGGGCGAGGCCGTCCGCGTCCCGCACGCCGACGGCACCCTCGTGAAGCTGCCCGCCGAGGCCGCCTCCGACGACCACCTGCTGACCGCGCTGCTCGCCCTGTCCGACGTGATGGGCACCGGGCACCACGCGGCAGTGGGCGCCGGGGTCCGCGAGGGCTCCACCGTGGCCGTCGTCGGCGACGGCGCGGTCGGCCTGTGCGGTGTCCTGGCGGCGAAGCGGCTGGGCGCCGAGCGGATCATTGCCCTGGGCCGGCACGCGGCCCGTACCGACATCGCCAAGCTCTTCGGGGCCACGGACGTCGTCGCCGAGCGCGGCGAGGCCGCGGAGGCCGCCGTGCGCGAGCTCACCGGGGGGCAGGGCGCGCACGCCGTGATCGAGGCGGTCGGCACCGAGCAGTCGATGCGCACGGCCGTCGGCATCACCCGCGACGGCGGCGCCATCGGCTACGTCGGCGTCCCGCACGGCAGCGGCACCGGCCTCGACCTCGGCGTGATGTTCGACCGCAACATCAGCCTGCGCGGCGGTGTGGCCCCGGTGCGCGCGTACATCCCGGAGCTGCTCCAGGACGTGCTGAGCGGCGCGATCGACCCGGCGCCCGTCTTCGACCGCGGCGTCGTCCTGGACGAGGTCCCGGACGGCTACCGCGCGATGGACGACCGCACCGCGCTCAAGGTGATCATCAAGCCCTGACGCCCCCGGACAGCGGAAGGGCCGGCCGGGGATCGCTCCCCGGCCGGCCCCCGTGTCACCGGCGCCGGCAGGCGGTTACTTGACGGCCTTGAGCGCGTCGATCACGCCGTAGCCGTAGTAGCCCGTCTGGCCCCACTTGGCCGAGCAGGTGGTGGCGTCGACCAGCGCGCCCGTGGCGTCGTACACCTGCGCGGGGCAGTCCGCCTTGGTGGCCTGGGCCTTCATCAGGCGCTGGAGCTGCGCCGGCGAGGCCTCCGGGTGGGCGCTCTTGAGCAGCGCGGCGACACCCGCCGCGTGCGGGGCGGCCATCGAGGTGCCCTGCTTGTAGCCCCAGCCGCCGCCCGGGACGGTCGACAGCACGCGGCCGTTGGCGTCCGGGGTGGCCGGGACCTGGTACTTGTCGCCGCCGGGGGCGGCCACGTCGACGACGCCGAGGCCGTAGCTGGAGTAGTACGACTTGAAGCCCTTGTCGCCGGTCGCGCTCACCGTGACCACGCCGGGCAGCTGCGTCGGCAGGTCCAGGCAGACCTTCGGGTCGATGGTGCGCGGGCCCGGGGTGGTGTCGTTCGGGCTGGAGTCGTCGAGGATCGAGTCCGCCGCCAGGTCGTGGTTCGAGTTGCCGGCCGAGGCGACGCTGAGGACGCCCTTGCGCTCGGCGTACTTGGTGGCCCGGGAGAGGGCCTCCACCAGCGCGCCCTGGTCGCTGTCCGACTTGCAGTTGTAGAGCCACGGGTCGACGTAGTAGCTGTTGTTGGTCACCTCGATCCCCTTCTCGGCGGCGAACATGAAGCCGCACACGACCGCCTCGGTGTAGAAGAGGCTGGTCCCGGGCTCGCTCACCTTGATGCCGGCGACCTTGACGCCCGGGGCGACACCGCTGATGCCGATGCCGTTGCGGGCCGCGGCTATGGTGCCGGCCACGTGGGTGCCGTGGTCGCTGCCGTCCGGGTACGGGCGCCAGGCGCCCTCGGAGGTGTCGGCGACACCGCCGACGCAGTTGGCCGACTGTGCCCGGGAGAAGTTCGGCGCGAGATCCGGGTGGGTGTCGTCGACACCCGTGTCGATGACACCCACGGTGACGTCCTGGCTGCCATCGTTGATCTTGTGAGCCTGGTCGGCCTTGATCGTCCGCAGGTCCCACTGGTTGGGCTCCAGCGGCTCCTGATCCGCCTGGGCCGCCGCGGCGGCCTTGGCGGCGTCCGCCGCGCTCAGCTTCTGCGTGGCGCCCTCGTCGGTGGTCTGCACCGCCTGCAGGGGGGCCGTGCGGGTGGCGCCGACCGACACGAACAGGCTGCGCTGGGCACGCAGCGTCTTGGCGAACTCCGGGTTCTGGGAGTGCGCGACGACCACGCCGATCTGCTCATGGGCCGTCACCACCGTTCCGCCGGCGGCCTCGATGGCCTTCTTGGCCTGCTTCGCCGTCCCGTACGCGGTCAGGTTCGCCACGTACGACAGCTTCGGGCCGGTCGTGTCGGCCTTCGCCGCCGCGGCGGTGTCCGCCGTGGTGCCCAGCGGGGCGGCGGAGGCCGCGACCGAGGGCAGGAAGGCGAGCGAGGCGGTGAGCGCCAGGCCGACCGGTACGGCGAGGCGCCGGCGGCCGGATCCCAGATGAGCCATGGGTTCTCCACATCATCCGTGAAAAAGTCGTCCGCGCGCGGTCGCGCAGGACGACGGGTTCATGACAGGTGAACCTAGTGCCGGTGTTCGCCTCTCCGCCATCAGTTCGAGAAATCAGTTTCCAAAGAATTCGGGGACGTTGAACCGTCCCGGCCTCCCGTCCGTGCCGTTGTCAGGGGGCCCCGGTTCGCCCGTCCCCCCGCACGGAGGTTGATTTGTCCGTCCCCACCGCACCAGCGTCACAAGGAGAGCCCCCCGTGACCACCGAAGCAGCGCCGCCGCCGGGCAGCGCGGGAACGTCCACGGCCAGCCCCACCGCCGAGCAGTTCGTCGCCGTCCAGCAGAGTGCCGAGTTCGCCGGGCTGCGCCGTTCCCACCGCTCGTTCGCCTTCCCGCTCACCGTCGCCTTCATCGCCTGGTACCTGCTCTACGTCCTGCTGTCCAACTACGCCGGCGGCTTCATGGGGACCAAGCTCTTCGGCAACATCAACGTCGCCCTCGTCCTCGGCCTCGGCCAGTTCGCGACGACCTTCCTCATCGCCTGGCTGTACGCGGGGCACGCGGCCGAGAAGCTCGACCCGAAGGCGGAGGCCATCAAGGCGCGGATGGAGAACGGCGCATGAGCGGCACGCTGCACCTCGCGGCGGCCGCGGCGCCGCACACCACGGCCGCGGCCGGTGCCGGCGAGCACCGGCCGCTGATCATCACCCTCTTCGGCCTGTTCGTCGTCGCCACGCTGATCATCACGGTCTGGGCGGGCCGCCAGACCCGGGGCGCCGCCGACTTCTACGCCGGCGGACGCCAGTTCACCGGCTTCCAGAACGGCCTCGCCATCTCCGGCGACTACATGTCCGCCGCGTCCTTCCTCGGCATCGCCGGCGCCATCGCCCTCTTCGGCTACGACGGGTTCCTGTACTCCATCGGCTTCCTCGTGGCCTGGCTCGTGGCGCTGCTGCTGGTCGCCGAGCCGCTGCGCAACTCGGGCCGCTACACGATGGGCGACGTCCTGGCCTTCCGGATGCGTCAGCGGCCCGTGCGCACCGCCGCCGGCACCTCCACCATCGTGGTGTCGATCTTCTACCTGCTCGCCCAGATGGCGGGCGCGGGCGTGCTCGTCTCGCTGCTGCTGGGCATCACCAGCGACGGCGGCAAGGTCGCCGTGGTCGCGCTGGTCGGCGTCCTGATGATCGTCTACGTGACCGTCGGCGGCATGAAGGGCACCACCTGGGTCCAGATGATCAAGGCGGTGCTGCTGATCGCCGGCGCCCTGCTGATCACCTTCCTGGTGCTGCTCAAGTTCAACTTCAACATCTCCGACCTGCTCGGCACCGCCGCGGAGAACAGCGGCCAGGGCGCGAAGTTCCTGGAGCCGGGGCTGAAGTACGGCAAGGACTCCACCTCGAAGCTGGACTTCATCTCCCTCGGCATCGCCCTCGTCCTGGGCACCGCGGGCCTGCCGCACATCCTGATCCGCTTCTACACCGTTCCCACGGCCAAGGCCGCCCGCAAGTCCGTGAACTGGGCCATCGGCATCATCGGCGCCTTCTACCTGATGACCATCGCCCTCGGCTTCGGCGCCGCCGCCCTGCTCAAGCGGACCGACATCATCGCCTCCAACAAGGCCGGCAACACCGCGGCCCCCCTGGTCGCCCAGGAACTCGGCGGCGGAGCCGGCTCCACCGGCGGCGCGATCCTGCTCGCCGTGATCTCCGCCGTCGCCTTCGCCACCATCCTCGCCGTCGTCGCCGGGCTCACCCTCGCCTCGTCCTCGTCCTTCGCCCACGACCTGTACGTGAACGTGATCCGCAAGGGCAACGCCACCGAGGAGGAAGAGGTCCGGGCGGCCCGCTGGTCCACCGTCGTGATCGGCGCCGTCGCCATCTTCCTCGGCGCGCTGGCCCGCGACCTCAACGTCGCCGGCCTCGTCGCCCTCGCCTTCGCGGTCGCCGCCTCCGCCAACCTGCCGACGATCCTCTACAGCCTCTTCTGGAAGCGCTTCACCACCCGGGGCGCGCTGTGGTCGATCTACGGCGGCCTGGTCTCCTCGGTCGTCCTGGTGCTGTTCTCCCCGGTCGTCTCCGGCAAGCCCACGTCGATGTTCAAGGACGCCGACTTCTACTGGTTCCCGCTGGAGAACCCCGGCATCGTCTCCATCCCGCTGGGCTTCCTGCTGGGCTGGCTGGGCACCGTCCTGTCCAAGGAGAAGGCCGACCCCGAGAAGTTCGCGGAGCTGGAGGTCCGCTCCCTCACCGGAACCGGCGCCCACTGACACCCCGCCCGGGTGAACGCACCGCGTACGCAGCGTGGCCGTGTCGTACGTCCGTACGACACGGCCACGCCGTCTCTGGTTCGAACGGGTATCCCGCCCCGCCGCCTGTCTCGCGTAGGCTCGATCGCAGCGCTCGCATTCTCCACGCAGGCGGCGCACTTCTGACAGGAACCGGACCGGGGAGGGGCCGCAGTGCTTCTCGACACCTATGGCCGCGTGGCCACTGACCTGCGCGTTTCGCTCACCGACCGGTGCAATCTGCGCTGTACGTACTGCATGCCCGAGGAAGGCCTGCAGTGGCTGGGCAAGTCGGACCTGCTCACCGATGAGGAGATCGTCCGGCTGGTTCGCATCGCCGTGACCCGGCTCGGGATCACCGACGTCCGCTTCACCGGCGGCGAGCCGCTGCTGCGGCCCGGCCTGGTCGGGATCGTCGAGCAGTGCGCCGCCCTGGAGCCCCGCCCCAAGATGTCGCTGACCACCAACGGCATAGGCCTCAAGCGCACCGCGGAGGCGCTCAAGGCCGCCGGCCTGGACCGGGTGAACGTGTCGCTGGACACCCTGCGCCCCGACGTCTTCAAGACCCTCACCCGGCGTGACCGGCACCAGGACGTCCTCGACGGCATGGCCGCCGCCCGCGCGGCCGGCCTGACCCCGGTCAAGGTCAACGCCGTCCTGATGCCCGGCCTGAACGACGACGAGGCCCCCGACCTGCTGGCCTGGGCCGTCGACCACGGCTACGAGCTCCGCTTCATCGAGCAGATGCCGCTGGACGCCCAGCACGGCTGGAAGCGCGACGGCATGATCACGGCAGGCGACATCCTCGCCTCCCTGCGCACCCGCTTCACCCTCACCGAGGAGGGCTCCGAGGAGCGCGGCTCCGCCCCCGCCGAGCGCTGGACCGTCGACGGCGGCCCGGCCACCGTCGGGGTCATCGCCTCGGTGACCCGGCCCTTCTGCGGCGCCTGCGACCGCACCCGGCTCACCGCCGACGGGCAGGTCCGTACGTGCCTGTTCGCCACCGAGGAGACGGACCTGCGCGGAGCCCTGCGCTCCGGCGCCCCCGACGAGGAGATCGCCGGACTCTGGAAGACCGCGATGTGGGGCAAGAAGGCCGGATCCGGGCTCGACGACCCGTCCTTCCTCCAGCCCGACCGCCCGATGTCGGCGATCGGCGGCTAGCCGGGAACACCAGTGGACGCCGGTGCGCGCCGGTGGGCGCCGGTGCCGGGCGCCCGCTCCGGCCAGCGGCGCTCCGGCCAGCGGCGCTCCGGCCAGCGGCGCTCCGGCTAGCGGCGCTCCGATCCCTCCGGCTGCACCCACTCCGTCAGCTTCACCACGTCCTTGAGGAAGCCGCGGACCCCCAGGAACTGCGACAGGTGCTCGCGGTGCTCCTCGCAGGCGAGCCAGGTCTTGCGCCGCTCCGGCGTGTGCAGCTTCGGGTTGTTCCAGGCCAGGACCCAGACAGCCGCAGCGCGGCAGCCCTTGGCGGAACAGGTGGGAGTCTCGGGGGAGTCAGGGGAGTTCACGGCTCAACCCTACAAACCGGCCCCGGGAAAGGGCGACGCCGAGCAGCCACGGGGGGAGCTGCCCGGCGTCGGTCCGTCGCTCCGACGGGGGATGCGGAGCGCGTACGCAGTATGTCACGCACGACCCGGTGCGGTGCACCGGAACTTCATGATTGATCTGAGGTTTCGCTGAGGTTTCCCGCTTCCAGCGGCGGACGTGCAGGTGGCGGCAGGAAACTCGACGGCAGCTTCGGCGTCGACTCGCGCCCCGCGTTGGCGATGACCACGGCCACGTACGGCAGCAGCGCGCCCGCGACGAGCGTCACGACCGCCAGGTGCCGTTCCACGTTCCACAGGAGCACGGTCGCGATGACCGACAGGGTCCGGACCGCCATCGAGATCACGTACCGGCGCTGCCGCCCCCGCACGTCCTCGTCGAGGCCCATCCGGGCCCCGGTGATCCGGAAGACCTCGGCCCCGCTTTGCTTCCTCCGCAGCACGCTCCACCGCCCGATCCGACTCCCGGGCGTTCCGCGGCCCGGACCCTTCCACCGTACGCCGAGGTCACGGCGGGCAGGAGAGGGGGTGCCCCTGAACGGTCGCGTCCGGAATGCGCAGTACGCCGGACGGGTCGAAACTGGGCCCAGCTGCGCACCACGCGCCACGAGGAGGCTCGACATGCAGTGGTTGTGGGCGATCATCGTCGGTTTCGTGCTGGGCCTCATCGCCAAGGCCGTCCTCCCGGGCAAACAGCACCAGCCGCTCTGGCTGACCACGCTCTTCGGCATGGTCGGCGCCGTCCTCGGCAACGCCGTCGCCGGCTGGATCGGCGTCGCGGAGACCCGGGGCATCGACTGGACCCGGCACCTGCTCCAGCTCGCCGGTGCGATCGCGGTCGTCGCCCTCGGCGAGATGATCTACATGTCGG
The DNA here is from genome assembly GCF_044769385.1 of Streptomyces sp. NPDC090445. NCBI lineage: Bacteria > Bacillati > Actinomycetota > Actinomycetes > Kitasatosporales > Streptomycetaceae > Streptomyces > Streptomyces sp. NPDC090445. The sequence goes on from NZ_JBIVXV010000015.1 coordinate 154,680, forward strand.
TGCGCAGCGGGAAGAGGGGTACGGCCTGACCCCGGCGCGTGTACCACCGCGGATGCGGCAGGGGCCGGCCCGGACGGAGTGCCCGGACCGGCCCCTGCGCCGTACGGTCGTGCGGCCGTGTCCCGGGTCAGGCGCCCGTGACCTCGACCGCGGCCAGGTTCTTCTTGCCGCGGCGCAGCACCAGCCAGCGCCCGTGCAGCAGGTCCGCCTCGGCCGGGACCGCGTCCTCGGCGGTGACCTTCACGTTGTTCACGTAGGCGCCGCCCTCCTTCACGGTCCGGCGGCCGGCCGACTTGCTGGCGACCAGCCCGGTCTCCGCGAACAGGTCCACCACCGGGGCGAGCTCCGCCACCCGGGCGTGCGGCAGCTCGGACAGGGCCGCGGCCAGCGTGGCCCCGTCCAGCTCGGCGAGCTCGCCCTGGCCGAACAGGGCCTTCGAGGCGGCGATCACGGCGGCGCACTGGTCGGCGCCGTGCACCAGCGTCGTCAGCTCCTCCGCCAGCGCGCGCTGGGCGGCGCGCGCCTGCGGCCGCTCGGCGGTCTGCGCCTCCAGCGCCTCCAGCTCCTCGCGGGACTTGAAGGACAGGATCCGCATGTAGGTGGAGACGTCCCGGTCGTCCACGTTCAGCCAGAACTGGTAGAACGCGTACGGGGTGGTCATCTCCGGGTCCAGCCAGACGGCCCCGCTCTCGGTCTTGCCGAACTTGGTGCCGTCCGCCTTGACCATCAGCGGCGTCGCCAGCGCGTGCACCTGCGCCTGCGGCTCCAGCCTGTGGATCAGGTCGAGTCCGGCCACCAGGTTGCCCCACTGGTCGGACCCGCCCTGCTGGAGGATGCAGCCGTGGCGGCGGTACAGCTCCAGGAAGTCCATGCCCTGCAGCAGCTGGTAGCTGAACTCGGTGTAGCTGATGCCCTCCTGCGACTCCAGGCGGCGGGCCACGGAGTCCTTCGTCAGCATCTTGTTGACGCGGAAGTGCTTGCCGATGTCCCGCAGGAACTCGATGGCGGACAGGCCTGCCGTCCAGTCCAGGTTGTTCACCATGACCGCCGCGTTCTCGCCCTCGAAGGACAGGAACGGCTCGATCTGCGTGCGCAGCCGCGTCACCCAGTTCGCCACGGTCTCCGGGTCGTTCAGGGTGCGCTCGGCCGTCGGGCGCGGGTCGCCGATCTGGCCGGTGGCCCCGCCGACGAGCGCCAGCGGCCGGTGCCCGGCCTGCTGCAGGCGGCGTACGGTGAGCACCTGCACCAGGTGGCCCACGTGCAGCGAGGCCGCCGTCGGGTCGAACCCGCAATAGAACGTGACAGGACCGTCCGCGAACGCCTTGCGCAGCGCTTCTTCGTCGGTGGACTGGGCGAACAGCCCGCGCCACTTCAGTTCGTCGACGATGTCCGTCACGGTCGTGACTCTCCTTGAACGAGATGAAACAGGTGCTGAGGGGTTTCCCCGCCAGTCTAGGCGGGCGGGGAGCCCCCTCCGACGCCCGGCAGCGGCGGCCGCCGCCGGGCGGGGCGGCCGCGGAGGCCTCAGACGCCCTTGCTGACGGAGCTCATGTTGAAGTCCGGGATCCGCAGCGCGGGCATCGATGCCCGGGTGAACCAGTCGCTCCACTCGCGCGGCAGGGTCTTCTCGGGCCGGCCCGCCTCGGAGGCCCGCGAGAGCAGGTCCACCGGGGACTCGTTGAACCGGAAGTTGTTCACCTCGCCGACGACCTCCCCGTTCTCCACCAGGTAGACGCCGTCCCGGGTCAGCCCCGTCAGCAGCAGCGTCGCCGGGTCGACCTCGCGGATGTACCACAGGCAGGTCAGCAGCAGGCCCCGCCCGGTGGCGGCCACCATCTCCTCCAGCGACTTGTCGCCGCCGGCGTCCATGAGCAGGTTCCCGAAACCGGGGGAGACCGGCAGCCCGGTCAGGCCCGCGCTGTGCCGGGTGGTGGTCAGCCGGGTCAGCTCACCGTCCTTGATCCAGTCGGTCGGCGGGACGGGCAGGCCGTTGTCGAACACCGAGGCGTCGTCGCCCGAGCTGTGCGCGATCACGAACGGCGCCGACTCCAGGCCGGGCGCGTTCGGGTCGCTGCGCAGGGTCAGCGGCAGCCGGGACAGCTTCTCCCCGAGCCGGGTGCCGCCGCCCGGCTTGGAGAACACCGTCCGGCCCTCCACCGCGTCCCGGGCCGCCGCCGACCACATCTGGTAGATCAGCAGGTCCGCCACGGCCGTCGGCGGCAGCAGCGTCTCGTACCGCCCGGCCGGCAGGTCGAAGCGCCGCTCCGCCCAGCCCAGCCGTACGGCCAGCTCCGCGTCCAGCACGGTCGGGTCGACGTCCTTGAAGTCCCGGGTGGAGCGGCCGGCCCAGGCCGAGCGCTGCCGGTCCGGGGACTTGGCGTTGACCTCCAGCGTGCCGTTCGGCTGGTCGTGGCGCAGCCGCAGCCCCGTCGAGGTGCCCACGTACGTGGAGACCAGCTCGTGGTTGGCGAAGCCGTACAGCTCCCGGCCGCCCGCCCGGGCCCGGGCGAAGGCCTCGCCGAGCGCCGGGGCGAAGTCCGCGAACACCGCCGAGGAGGTCTCGGCCGGGGCGTCGGTGAAGTCCGGCGACACGGGGGTCCCGGTGACCAGCGGCTGCGCGTCCTCGGCCGGGCTCGCGTTCCGGGCCGCGGCCTCGGCGACCCGGACCAGCGGCTCCAGGTCCTCGGCGGTCACGGCGGAGCGCGAGACGACCCCCGAGGCCGTGCCCTCCTTGCCGTCGACCGTGGCGATGACCGTCAGGGTCCGGCCGCGGGTGACGCCGTTGGTGGTGAGCGCGTTGCCCGCCCAGCGCAGGTTGGCCGTCGACTCCTCGTCGGCGATGACGACACAGCCGTCGGCGGTGGACAGCTCCAGGGCCCGCTCGACGATCTCGTGGGGCTTCGTTCGGCTCATCGGCCGGCCTCCTGGGTCGTATTAAGGATGTTCACGTCGCGGAACAGCGCGGACGGGCAGCCGTGCGAGACCGACGCCACCTGGCCCGGCTGGGCCTTGCCGCAGTTGAAGGCGCCGCCCAGGACGTACGTCTGCGGGCCGCCGACCTTCTCCATGGAGCCCCAGAAGTCGGTGGTGGTGGCCTGGTAGGCGACGTCCCGCAGCTGCCCGGCCAGCCGGCCGTTCTCGATCCGGAAGAACCGCTGCCCCGTGAACTGGAAGTTGTAGCGCTGCATGTCGATCGACCAGGAGCGGTCGCCGACCACGTAGATCCCGCGCTCCACCCCGCCGATCAGGTCCTCCGTGGACAGCCCGCCCGGATCCGGCTGCAGCGAGACGTTCGCCATCCGCTGCACCGGCACGTGCCCGGGGGAGTCGGCGAAGGCGCAGCCGTTGGACCGGCCGAGTCCGGTCAGCCGCGCGATGCGCCGGTCCAGCTGGTAGCCGACCAGGGTGCCGTCCTTGACCAGGTCCCAGCTCTGCGCCTGGACGCCCTCGTCGTCGTAGCCGATGGTGGCGAGCCCGTGCTCGGCGGTGCGGTCACCGGTCACGTTCATGATCGGGGAGCCGTACTTCAGCGTGCCCAGCTGGTCGAAGGTGGCGAAGGAGGTCCCCGCGTACGCCGCCTCGTAGCCCAGCGCCCGGTCCAGCTCGGTGGCGTGGCCGATGGACTCGTGGATGGTGAGCCACAGGTTGGACGGGTCCACGACCAGGTCGTACCGGCCGGCCTCGACGCTCGGCGCCCGCATCTTCTCGGCGAGCAGGGAGGGGATCTCCTCCAGCTCGGCGTTCCAGTCCCAGCCGGTGCCGGTCAGGTACTCCCAGCCGCGCCCGGCCGGCGGGGCGATCGTCCGCATGGAGTCGAACTCGCCGGTGCCGCCGTTCACGGCGACGGCGGTCAGCTGCGGGTGGATGCGCACCCGCTGCTGCGTGGTCACGGTGCCGGCGGTGTCCGCGTAGAACTTGTTCTCGTGCACGGCGAGCAGCGAGGCGTCGACGTGCGCGACCCCGTCGGCGGCGAGCAGCCGCGTGCTCCAGTCGGCGAGCAGGGCCGCCTTGTCCGCGTCCGGCACGTCGAACGGGTTCACGTCGTAGGCGGAGATCCACGTCTTGTCCGCGTGCACGGGCTCGTCGGCGAGCTCCACACGCTCGTCCCCGCCCGCGGCATTGATGACCTGGGCCGACAGCTTGGCCATGGCCACCGCCTGCGAGGCCACGCGGGCGGCGCCGTCCATGGTCAGGTCCACACCGGAGGCGAAGCCCCAGGCGCCCCCGTGCACCACCCGGACCGCGTACCCGAGGTCGGTGGTGTCGGACCCGCCCGACGGTTTGGCGTCCCGCAGCCGCCAGGAGGCGCTGCGGATCCGCTCCAGCCGGAAGTCGGCATGCTCGGAGCCCAGCGCGCGGGCCCGGGCGAGCGCCGCGTCGGCGAGCGCCCGCAGGGGCAGCGCGGTGAAGGCCGCGTCGATGGAATGGGGCACGGAAGTCCTCCCGGGGGTCGGGGCCGGTCCCCCCGATCATGGCGCGCCCGGGCCGTTCGTGCCTACCACTTTCTGTAGGGACTCGACAGAGCCCGTCCCGAGGCCCTGTCGGAGACCGATTCTGCGCGGGGCATGCGCGGCCTATAGGTTTCTGGTACTCAGACCGCTAGTCGAAAGGGTGATCCGTTGAGCCGCTCGGTTCTCGTCACCGGAGGTAACCGGGGCATCGGCCTCGCCATCGCCCGTGCCTTCGCGCAGGCCGGCGACAAGGTCGCGATCACGTACCGCTCGGGTGAGCCGCCTCAGGAGCTCACCGCGCTCGGCGTCCTGGCGGTCCGCTGCGACATCACCGACTCGGAGCAGGTGGAGCAGGCCTACAAGGAGATCGAGGAAAAGCACGGGGCGGTCGAGGTGCTGGTGGCCAACGCCGGCATCACCAAGGACACGCTCCTGATGCGCATGTCCGAGGACGACTTCACCTCCGTCCTCGACACCAACCTCACCGGCGCCTTCCGCGTGGTCAAGCGCGCCAACCGCGGCATGCTGCGCGCCAAGAAGGGCCGCGTCGTCCTGATCTCCTCGGTCGTCGGCCTCCTGGGCTCGGCCGGCCAGGCCAACTACGCCGCCTCCAAGGCCGCGCTGGTCGGCCTCGCCCGCTCCCTCGCCCGTGAGCTGGGCTCGCGGAACATCACCTTCAACGTCGTCGCCCCCGGCTTCGTCGACACCGACATGACGAAGGTGCTCACCGACGAGCAGCGTGCGGCCATCGTGGCGAACGTGCCGCTCGCACGCTACGCGCAGCCCGAGGAGATCGCGGCCGCGGTCAGCTTCCTGGCGTCCGACGACGCCGCGTACATCACCGGAGCCGTCATTCCCGTTGACGGCGGATTGGGCATGGGTCACTGATCACCATGAGCGGAATTCTCGACGGCAAGCGCATCCTCATCACGGGTGTGCTGATGGAGTCCTCCATCGCCTTCCACGCCGCCAAGCTGGCCCAGGAGCAGGGCGCCGAGGTCATCCTCACCGCGTGGCCGCGCCCGTCGCTGACCGAGCGCATCGCCAAGAAGCTGCCCAAGCCGGTCAAGGTCATCGAGCTCGACGTCACCAACGACGAGCACCTGGCCCGCCTGGAGGGCCTCGTCCGCGACGAGCTCGGCGGCCTCGACGGCGTCGTCCACTCGATCGGCTTCGCCCCGCAGGACGCCCTCGGCGGCAACTTCCTGAACACCCCGTTCGAGTCGGTCGCCACCGCCATGCACGTGTCGGCGTTCTCGCTGAAGTCGCTGGCCATGGCCTGCAAGCCGCTGTTCCCGGCGGAGGGCGCGGCCATCGTCGGCCTCACCTTCGACGCGCAGTTCGCCTGGCCGCAGTACGACTGGATGGGCCCGGCCAAGGCCGCGCTGGAGGCCACCAGCCGCTACCTCGCCCGCGACCTGGGCAAGGAGAACATCCGCTGCAACCTGGTCTCGGCCGGGCCGCTCGGCTCGATGGCCGCCAAGTCCATCCCGGGCTTCTCCGACCTGGCGGACACCTGGAACCACCGCTCCATGCTGGAGTGGGACATGAGCGACCCGGAGCCGACGGGCCGCGGCGTCGTCGCCCTGCTGTCGGACTGGTTCCCGAAGACCACCGGCGAGATCGTCCACGTGGACGGCGGTCTGCACGCGATGGGTGCCTGAACCTCACCCGCACGGCGTACGGCGGCGGCCGCGTCTCCTTCCGGGAGGCGCGGCCGCCGCCGTTTGGCGTGCCGGGGCACGGGCTCCGGCAGGGCCCGGACCTCACGCTCGATCAGATTTACGAGGGCCGACCGGATCTTCCCGAGTCGAAAACCGGGGCAGAAGCCTGCAAACTGACCGGGTCGGGATCTTCCCGGCTGCTGCGGGGAGGAGGTGCGGGCGTGCGTGCGAGGCCGAGCCGGGCGATGTCACTGCTGGTGGCCTCGGCGGTCCTGACGGGATTCCTGATCCCCGGAGTGCTCGCCCCGCCCGAGGGCGACGATCCGGCATCCGGGTCCGGGACGGCGGCCCCCGCCGCGGCCGACCTCGCCGGGATCCCCGCCGAACCCCCCGCACCGGCCGAACCTCCCATAGCGGCCGAACCCCCCGTACCCGCCGTACCCGCCGTACCGGCCGCGCCGACGTCGGCCGCGGACCTGTTCGGCGCCGACTGCGACACCGTCATCGACGGCTCGCTGGTCACGGCGTACTGCCACAACAGCTACCCGCGGACCGACCTGGTCCGGCTGCACGTCGAATGCGACCGCTGGTGGGACCTGGACGGGGACGGCAACGCCGTGGCCGTGGGCCCGGCCGGCCGGGCCGAGCTCGTCGGCCGGTGCTGGAAGGAGGTCCGCTCGACCTGGATCAGCCACCGGCGGGCGTGATGCCATCCCCCGCCCCTGCGTCTCCCGCCTGCGCGCCTGTCGGCGGGGCCTCCTGCTGCCCGCCGAGGCAGGCGAACGGGTAGCCGGCCGCCTCCGACGCCGCCGTGTCCCCGTCCCCGCGCCGGACCGCCTCGACCAGCCGGGCGTGGTCCAGGAGCGCCGCCGGATCCAGGTCCGCGCCGACGTCCGCGCGCAGCCACTCGGCCACCAGGTCGCCGAGGTCCGCGTACAGCTCGATCAGCACCTCGTTGTGCGAGGCCGCCACCACCGCCATGTGCAGGGCGACGTCCGCCGCCACGAACAGCTCCGCCTCCCCGCTCGCCCAGGCCTCCTCGCGCCGCGCCAGCAGCACCTCCAGCTGCGCCAGGTCCCGCTCGGTGCGCCGTTCCGCCGCCAGCCGGGCCGCCGCCGACTCCAGCGTCGAGCGGACCTCGGCGATGTGCCGCGGGTCGGCGCCGGCGAAGCGGCGGTGCATCACTCCGGCCAGCTCGCTCGTGGCGAGCACGTACGTACCCGACCCCTGGCGGATGTCCAGGAGCCCGTTGTGGGCCAGGGCCCGGACGGCCTCGCGCACGGTGTTGCGGGCGACCCCCAGCATCTCCACCAGCTCCGGCTCGGTCGGGATGCGGGCGCCGACCGGCCACTCGCCGGACGTGATCTGGTTCCTGAGCTGGGTGATCACCTGGTCGACCAGGGCGGATCGGCGGGGCGAGGTCAGCGGCATGCGGGCGGGAGTCCTCTCCGGACTGGACGGCTGAAACCGATTGGACAGTCAATCATCCCATGATTCTATGATGGGTGAATGTTGAACGACGAGACCCGGGCTCTCGATCGGCCGGCAGGCGCGCCCGCGGCATCCCGGACCCACCGCACCGCCGCCCCGGCCACCCCCGCAGCCGCCACCGCCCCCGCCGCCGAAACCGCCGGGGCCCGATGGCTCGGCCCGGTCCTCGTCCTCGGCGTCATCCTGGCCGCCCTCAACCTGCGGCCCGCCATCACCAGCCTCGGCGCCCTCTTCGAGGAGGTCCGCACCGGCCTCGGCCTGAGCGGCACCGTTGCCGGAGTGATCACCTCCGTCCCCGCCCTCTGCTTCGCCGTCTTCGGCCTCACCGCACCCCGGCTCTCCCGCCGCTTCGGCCCGGCCGCCGTCGTCTGCGCGGGCATGGCCGCCGTCGCCGCAGGACTGCTGATCCGCCCGCTCGCCACGGGCGCCGCCGGCTTCCTCGCCGCCAGCGCCCTCTCCCTCGCGGGCATCGCCCTGACCAACGTGCTGCTCCCGGTGATCGTCAAGCGCTGGTTCCCCGACCGCGTCGGCACCATGACCGGCCTGTACTCCATGGCTCTGGCCGTCGGCAGCTCACTGGCGGCCGCCGCGACGGTCCCGCTGACCTCCGCCCTCGGCGGCAGCTGGCGCACCGGCCTGCTGGTCTGGGGCGTACTCGCGGTGGCCGCCGTACTGCCCTGGCTGCCCGTGGCCGCCTCCGCACGGCGCGAGCGGCGGGCCGCCGGCCGCTCCGCACCCGCCCCGGCCGGCCCGGGCGTCGCCCGCAGCCGCACCGCCTGGGCCCTCGCCGGCTACTTCGGCCTCCAGGCCACCGGCGCGTACATCACCATGGGCTGGCTCCCGCAGATCTTCCGCGACGCCGGGGTCTCCGCCGGCACCGCGGGCGTCCTCCTCGCGGCCACCATGTTCATGGGCGTCCTGCTGGCCTTCGCCATCCCCAGCCTGGCCGGCCGGATGCGGAACCAGGGCCCCATCGCCGCCGGCCTCGGCGTCTTCGGGATCGCCGGCTACACCGGCCTGCACCTCGCCCCGGCCGCCGGAGCCTGGGCGTGGGTCCTCCTGCTCGGCATCTCCAACTGCGCCTTCCCGCTCGCCATCACCATGATCGGGCTGCGTGCGAGGACCCCGGGCGGCGTCGTCCGGCTCTCCGCCTTCGCCCAGTGCACCGGCTACCTCGTCTCCCTCCCCGGCCCGCTCCTCATCGGCACCCTGTACCAGCACAGCGGAGGCTGGGACCTGCCGCTGACCGTGATGACCTGCCTGCTGGTCCCGCAGATCGCCCTGGGCGTGCTGGCCGGACGGGACCGCACGATCGAGGACGAACGCGGCATGCGAGACTGAACGGCATGTCGCCCGTACTCGAACCGAACCCCCAGGACGGCCGCAAGAAGCTCGGCGTCGTGCTCGGCGCGATGCTCGCCGTCACCGTGATCATCGCCGTCATCGCGACCGTCGTCTCGCCCTGACCCGGCACCGGGGCGGGGCTGTCCCCACCGTCCCCTAGGGGGCCGGGTTCAGGGTCGGATGGGGTGTGCCCCTGAGGGGAACGGCTGCTTCGGATCCCTAGATTCGAAGGAGCAGCCCGTCCCCGACACACACCCTGGAAGCCCCCATGAAGGCCCCCGTGCCGGCCCCCGCATCCGCCCACCGCACCGTCGGCGCCGACGCCCGGCTCCACTGGTGGGCGCTGGCCCTGCCCGCACTCGCCTTCGGCCTCCTGCTGCTCCTCCTCGCCGGATCCGGCGAGGTCCAGGCCGCCACCGGCGAGACCGCGCCCCTGCTCAAGGTCAGCGAAGAGCTCCTGCGTGCCGCGGGCTGATCCGGCCCACGCGTCCGCGCGAGCCGCGCACGCCGCAGGTGCGCCCCCGGCCCGCGGACGAGCTCCCCAACGCCCGCGGACGAGCTCCCCAACGCCCTCCGCTCCGCGGCCCGATCCGTGCGAAGCTGGGGCCATGAGCGCCGACACACCCCGCAGGATCGTCCTCCTCCGGCACGCCAAGGCCGACTGGCCGGATGTGGCCGACCACGACCGCCCGCTGGCGGAACGCGGCCGCAAGGAGGCACCGGCCGCCGGACTGAAGCTGGCCGAGACCGGCATCGCCTTCGACCTGGCCCTCTGCTCCACCGCCACCCGCACCCGCGAGACGTGGAAGCTCGCCGTCCAGGAACTGCCGCACCGCCCGAAGACCGTGTACGAGGAGCGGCTGTACGAGGCCTCGCTCGGCGAGCTCATCGCCCTCCTCAACGAAACCCCCGACGAGGTCGGGGACCTCCTCGTCATCGGCCACAACCCCGGCATGCACGCCCTCGCCGACGCCCTCGCCGGCCGTGTGGAGGGCGACGCCCTGGCCCGGATGAACCGCAGCGGCTTCCCGGCCGGGGCGCTGGCCGTCGTCTCCTTCACCGGATCCTGGAAGTCCGTGGAGCACGGCGTGGCCACGCTGCTCGATTTCTGGACCCCCGCGGACCACTGACCGGCCCGCGGCGCGCCTCACGCGGACGGGGACGGGCCCCGGCGGATCGATCCGCCGGGGCCCGTCCCCGTACCGGTACCCGTTCTCGTACCGTGCGCGTGCGCGGGTGCGGACCGGGGTCAGGTCAGGCCGGCGGCCTCGACCTCCTCGCGGGTGATCCCGAGCAGGTACAGCACGGTGTCCAGGAACGGCACGTTCACCGCGGTGTGCGCGGCCTCGCGGACCACCGGCTTGGCGTTGAACGCCACCCCCAGCCCGGCCGCGTTCAGCATGTCCAGGTCGTTGGCGCCGTCGCCGATCGCCACCGTCTGCTCCAGCGGTACGCCGGCCTCCGCCGCGAAGCGGCGCAGCAGCCGGGCCTTGCCGGCCCGGTCCACGATCTCGCCCGTGACCCGGCCGGTCAGCCTGCCGTCGACGATCTCCAGGGTGTTGGCGGAGGCGAAGTCCAGCCCCAGCCGCTCCCGCAGGTCGTCCGTGACCTGCGTGAACCCGCCGGAGACCACGCCCACCTGGTAGCCGAGCTGCTTGAGGGTGCGGATCAGGGTCCGCGCACCGGGGGTCAGCCGCACCTCGGCCCGGACCTTCTCCACCACCGAGGCGTCCAGCCCCGCCAGCAGCGCCACCCGGGCGTGCAGCGACTGCTCGAAGTCCAGCTCCCCGCGCATGGCCCGCTCGGTCACCTCGGCGACCTCGGCCTCGCAGCCCGCGTGCGCGGCGAACAGCTCGATGACCTCGTCCTGGATCAGGGTCGAGTCCACGTCCATCACGACCAGGCGCTGGGCCCGCCGGTGCAGTCCGGCCGAGACCACCGCCACGTCGACGCCGATGTGCGCGGCGGCGGTGGCCAGCGCGGTCCGCAGCGGCTCCGTCTCGCAGCCGGACACGGCGAACTCGACCGCCGTCACCGGGTATTTGGCGAGCCGGAAGATACGGTCGATGTTGCCCCCCGTGGTGGTGATCCGGGAGGCGACCGCCGCCGTGGACTCGGCGGTCAGCGGGTGCCCGAGCACGGTGACGTGGGAGCGGCCGCTGCCGCGCGGCCGGTTGTCACCGGTGCCGGAGAGGATCTCCGCCTGCATCTTGAGCGACTCGGCCCAGCTGTGGACGGTGGCCCGCAGCTCGCCCTCGGTGCCGTGGGAGGGCGTGGTGACGAGGGCGCACAGGACGATGCGGCCGCGGGTGACGACCTGCTCGATGTCGACCACGTCGACGGAGAAGGCGGCGAGGGTGTCGAACAGTCCCGCGGTGATCCCGGGACGGTCCTTGCCGAAGATCTTGACGAGGAGGGTGGGGACGTCTGAGGTCTGCGAAGCGCTCATGGTGCCCTCACCGTATCTTCCCGTCCCGCGGGGGCGGAGGCCCGTCCCACCCACCGGAACGGGTTTCCCCCGCTCAGAGGCGGCGGCCCGGCCGGGACCGGTGATCGAGAAGTCCCGTATCGCACGCTCCGGGCGACTTGCGCCCGCAGTCCGCAGGCGCCCCGGCAAGGCCCCGATTCCACATGTGGCCGCGGGCCTGAAATAGTTCCCCCGGATGTTAGCCATCCCTAGACTCCCTGGCGTCGGACTCCCTGACGGCCAGGGGGATTCTCGGGGGACCTAAGTGGGGCTGGAGTGCCGGAACTCGTACTGGAATTGAATGGAAGGACCTGGACGCTCGATCCGTCCAGGTCGTACTCGCTGGGGCGCGATCCCCAGGGAGACATGGTGATCGACGACGCCCGGGTTTCCTGGCGGCACGCCACCATCGCTTGGAACGGCCGGGGTTGGGGCATCGAGGACCACGGCAGCACCAACGGCACGTACGTGCAGGGTGCGCGGGTCCAGCAGGCGGAGCTCGTGCCGGGCACGCCGGTCCACCTCGGCAATGCCACCGACGGCCCGCGGCTGAATCTGAGCGTTGCCGGTGCGCCGCAGCAGGCCGCCGTGCCGCAGCAGCAGGCTCCGGCCTACCAGGCCCCGGCCCCCGCCTACCAGGCTCCGGCCCAGGCCCAGGCCGCTCCTGCGTACCAGGCTCCGGCCCAGCAGCAGGCGTGGCCGCAGCCGCAGCAGCAGGTGCCCGACCGGCAGCAGCACTTCCCGCAGCAGGGGGCGGCCGGCGCGGCCCAGCCCGCCCAGGGTGCGTACGCCGGCCACGGCGGCGACCGCAGCCCGACGACCTTCCACCAGATCGCCGTCGGCCGCGTCATGCGCATCGGCCGTGCCCTGGAGAACGAGCTCGTCGTCTCCGACCTGCAGGTCTCGCGGCACCACGCGGAGTTCCGCTCCACCGGCGGCCGCTTCGAGATCCACGACCTCGGCAGCCACAACGGCACCTACGTCAACGGCCAGCCGCTGGCCAAGTCCGGCTCGGCGATGCTCGGCCCGAACGACATCGTCGGCGTCGGCCACTCCACGTTCCGGATCGTCGGCGACCGGCTGGAGGAGTTCGTCGACTCCGGCGACGTCTCCTTCTCGGCCCGCCACCTCACGGTCACGGTGGACGGCGGCAAGCAGATCCTCAAGGACGTCACCTTCGGCGTCCCGGAGAAGTCGCTGATCGGCGTCATCGGCCCCTCCGGTTCCGGCAAGTCCACCCTGCTCAAGGCGCTGACCGGCTACCGCCCGGCCAACGAGGGCGAGGTCCTCTACGACAACCGCAACCTGTACAAGCAGTTCGCGGAGCTCCGCCAGCGCATCGGCCTGGTCCCGCAGGACGACATCCTGCACAAGGAGCTGAAGGTCTCCACCGCCCTGAAGTACGCGGCCAAGCTCCGCTTCCCCGGCGACACCGCCGAGGCCGAGCGCGCCGCCCGCATCGACGAGGTGCTGCGCGAGCTCAAGCTCGACATCCACAAGGACAAGAAGATCACCGCGCTCTCGGGTGGTCAGCGCAAGCGCGTGTCCGTGGCCCTGGAGCTGCTCACCAAGCCCTCGCTGATCTTCCTCGACGAGCCGACCTCCGGCCTCGACCCGGGCATGGACCGCGACGTCATGCAGCTGCTGCGCGGCCTCGCCGACGACGGCCGCACGGTCCTGGTCGTCACCCACTCCGTGGCCGAGCTGGGCCTGTGCGACAAGCTGCTGGTCATGGCCCCGGGCGGTTCGGTCGCCTACTTCGGCCCGCCGGACGAGGCGCTGAACTTCTTCGGCTACAGCACGTGGGCGGACGTCTTCTCGGCCTTCGAGAACTACCGCGACTACGACTGGGCCGGCCGCTGGAAGGGCTCGCAGCATTACCAGCTGTACGCCGCCGACCTCGACGCGGTCGCCCCGCAGGCCGTCGCCATGCCGCCGCAGCAGATGATCCCGCCGAAGCCGCAGGCCTGGGGCTCGCAGCTGTGGACGCTGATCCGCCGCTACCTGTCGGTCATCGCCTCGGACATGGGCTTCATGGCCCTCATGGTGCTCCTGCCCGCGATCATCGGCATCGTCTCCACCGTGATCCCGGCGAAGTTCGGCCTCGCGCCGCCGACGCCGCCCAGCCGCTTCAACGGCGACGCCGGAACGATCATGCTGATCCTCGCGGTCGGCATGTGCTTCTCCGGTTCCGCCAACTCGGTCCGTGAGCTGATCAAGGAGCGGGTCATCTACGAGCGGGAACGCGCGACGGGCCTGTCCCGTTCGGCGTACCTGATGTCGAAGGTGATCGTCCTCGGCGTCATCACCGCCCTCCAGTGCGTGATCATGTGCCTGATCGCCTTCACCCCGCGCAAGCTCCCCGCCGAGGGCCTGTTCATGGACCCGGCCACCGAGCTCTGCGTCTCGGTCGTCGCGCTCGGCTTCACCTCGATGATGTTCGGCCTCGTCATCTCCGCGCTGGTGAAGACCTCCGAGAAGACCATGCCGCTGCTGGTCATGTTCGCGATCGTCCAGGTCGTGTTCACCGGCATCCTGTTCCAGCTCTACGACAAGCCCGGCCTGGAGCAGTTCGCCTGGCTGATGCCGTCCCGCTGGGCCATCGCCGCGGCCGGCACCACCCTGAACCTCGGCAAGCTCATGGCGCCGTGGGACCCGGAGAACCCGACCAACACCGACCCGCTGTGGGACCCCACAGGCGGCCAGTGGGCGCTGAACATCATCGTCCTGCTCGCCCTCGGCATCGCCTGCGGCTTCGCGGTGCAGCGCCTGCTGCGCCGCCACGAGCCCGAGGTCATGCGCAACTAGCAGCGCGTGACGCACAAACACCTCAGGGCGGTATCCGGATCGCGGGTACCGCCCTGAGGCGTTCGAAGAGGTGCAGCGGAAGCTTCCGCCAGAGGCCTAGTAGGCGCTGTTCACGTTGTCGATGGTGCCGTAGCGGTCGGCCGCGTAGTTGCAGGCGGCGACGATGTTGGCGACCGGGTCGTACTGGTCGAACTTGGTGCCCTTCACGTGGTAGGTCTTGAAGGTCGGGTAGATGACCTGGAGCAGGCCCTTGGACGGGATGCCGTTCTTGGCGTTGATGTCCCAGTTGTTGATGGCCATCGGGTTGCCCGAGGACTCGCGCATCACGTTCTTGTGGATGCCCGCGTAGGTGCCCGGGATGCCCTCCTTCTTCATGATGAAGAGGGCTTCCTTGATCCAGCCGTCCAGGTTGTTCGCGAAGACCGGCTTGCGGGCGGCCGCACGGCTGGCGGCCTCCTTCTGCTCGCGCGCCTTCTTCGCCGCGGCCTCGGCCTTGGCCTTCGCGGCGGCGTCGGCGGCCGCCGCCTGCTGCGCGACAGCGGCCTGCGCGGCCAGGCTGCTCTGGGCGGCCTTGGTCTGCGCGTCCACGACCTGGGTCAGTGCCACGGGGGCGACGGCCGCCTCGGCCGTACCGGTGTTGCCGGCCCCGCCGGGAACGAGAGTGGCGGCGACGGCTGCGGCACCGATGGTGGCGACGGCGGCGAAGGACATCTTGTGCGCCTTCGTCAGACGACGGCCACGAATGCTGGTCTTGGACATGCGTTGCAACCTCTTCGAATCGCGGGGGCCGCAGGAGGGCTCCGGATGGATCCGGGGGGGGGATCCCCGGTGCCGTGCGGCGAGAGCAATTCTTAGCGGCGGCAAAATTCTGGTGCAAAGGTGTGACGTACGATCCCGCTTAGTGGATCACGGGGCCCGATCCGGCCCGGAATTTCGACCCAGGTGCTGCCCAGACCAGCACTGACGCGACCTTTACGCCTCTACTAGGCGCCTTCGTAAGTGATGTGGGTCCTATGCGCGGGCTCACATCGGCCACGTAACAGCCTCACCATCCGTTGCCGGTGCAATTCAATCCGTCACGCCTTCTGCGACGTACGGACGACACAACCCGCCCCCACCTCATCCCCACGGCCCCCTTCCGCCCGCCGCCCTCCTCCCCGAGGAGGACCCCGACCCGCCCCCGCCCCGTCCCCGGCCCTAGGCCCGCAGCCCGATCCCGCAGGTCAGCGCCGCGAGTACGGTGACCCCATGGACAACGGACCGCGCAGCGGGCTCGCCGCCGTGAGCACCGCACTGCTCGCCATGAGCCGCCGACTGGAGGTGCGCGACGTCCTGCGCACGATCGTCGTCTCCGCCCGCGAACTGCTCGACGCCCGCTACGCGGCCCTCGGCGTCCCGGACGACCACGGCGGCTTCGCCCAGTTCGTCGTCGACGGCATCAGCGAGGACCAGTGGCGCCGCATCGGCCCCCTGCCCCGCCAGCACGGCATCCTCGCCGCGATGCTCCACCGCGAGGGCGCCGAGCGGCTGTCCGACGTACGCAACGACCCCCGCTTCGAGGGCTGGCCCGCCGCCCACCCCGAGATGTCCGACTTCCTCGGCCGCCCCATCCGGGACGGCGAGGAGACCCTCGGCGCCCTCTTCCTCGCCAACAAGCGCGTCCCCGGCGGCTTCACCGAGGAGGACGAGGAGCTCCTCGGCCTCCTCGCCCAGCACGCGGCGATCGCCCTCACCAACGCCCGGCTCTACGAGCGCAGCCGCGAGCTCACCATCTCCGAGGAGCGCTCCCGCCTCGCCCACGAGCTGCACGACGCCGTCGCCCAGAAGCTGTTCTCCCTCCGCCTGACCGCCCAGGCCGCCGCCGCCCTCGTCGACCGCGACCCGGCCCGCGCCAAGGAGGAGCTCCACGAGGTCGCCGCGCTCGCCGCCGAGGCCGCCGACGAGCTGCGCGCCGCCGTCACCGAGCTGCGCCCCGCCGGCCTCGACGAGGACGGGCTGGTCCCCACCCTCCGCGGCCAGGTCCGCGTCCTCGACCGCGCCCACACCGCGCACGTCACCTTCACCTGCGACGGCATACGCGCCCTGCCCGCCTCCCAGGAGGAAGCCCTGCTCCGGGTCGCCCAGGAGGCCCTCCACAACGCCCTGCGCCACGCGGACGCCGACCGCGTCGAGGTCGTCCTCGCCCGCCGCGGCCCGGGCGCGGTCCTCACCGTCGCCGACAACGGCCGCGGCTTCGACCCGCGGGCGGTCCGGGCGGCCGGCCGCCACCTGGGCCTGGTCTCCATGCGGGACCGGGCCGGCGGCGTCGGCGGCCGCCTCACCGTGCACTCGGCGCCCGGCAAGGGCACCACGATCGAGATGGAGGTGCCCGGTGGCTGATCTGCCCGGGCGGAGCCGTATCGGAGTACTGCTCGTCGACGACCACCAGGTGGTCCGGCGCGGCCTGCGCACGTTCCTGGAGGTCCAGGACGACATCGAGGTGGTCGGCGAGGCCGCCGACGGGGAGGAAGGGGTGGCCCGCGCCGAGGAGCTGCGGCCCGACGTGATCCTCATGGACGTGAAGATGCCGGGCACCGACGGCATCGAGGCCCTGCGCCGCCTGCGCGCCCTCGCGAACCCGGCCCGGGTCCTCGTCGTCACCAGCTTCACCGAGCAGCGGACGGTCGTCCCCGCCCTGCGCGCGGGCGCCGCGGGATACGTCTACAAGGACATCGACCCCGACGCCCTGGCCGGAGCCATCCGCTCCGTCCACGCCGGCCACGTCGTGCTCCAGCCCGAGGTGGCCGAGGCCCTCCTCTCCCAGGAGGAGCAGCCCGCGTCCGGCCGCAGCGGCTCGCTGACCGAGCGGGAGCAGGAGGTCCTCGCCCTCATCGCGGACGGCCGCTCGAACCGGGAGATCGCCCGCGCGCTCGTCCTGTCGGAGAAGACCGTCAAGACGCACGTCTCGAACATCCTGATGAAGCTGGACCTCGCGGACCGGACCCAGGCGGCCCTGTGGGCGGTTCGGCACGGCGCCACCGCCTGACGGAGTCCGGCCCCGGAACGGCGTCCAGCTCCGTTACGGAATTCATACTGTCGGGTGGATGTCGCCCACATGGCGTATCCCGCACGCCGGGCGGACGTTCTCCATGGCGTGCCGCGGCGGACGGCCGCGGCAGACGCCCGGAAGGACGAGAACGTGAAGAACACCAAGAAGGCTGCTGCCGTCACCCTGATCGCGGGCGGCCTCCTTGCCGCGGGAGCCGGCGTCTCCTCTGCGCACGGCAGCGGCGCCTGGGCCTGCGGCGAGGCCGCGGGCTCGCCCGGCGTGGCCTCCGGGAACCTGGTCCAGGCCCCCGTGCACGTCCCCGTGAACGTGGTCGGCAACACCGTCACCGCCGTCGGCCTGCTGAACGGCGTCTGGGGCAACACGGGCGTCAACCACTGACCCGCAGCCCCCGCCGCCGGCCCCGCCTCCCCCACTCTCCCCGGGAGGCGGGGCCGCACCACTCCCCGGCCCGCCCGGGCCGCAGCAACGTGAATCTCAAAGCGCCCGAGACTTCCAGTCCCCCGGCCGCACCACTCCCCGGCCCGTTCGACCCGGGCCCGCCGGGCTCCGCGGTCAGCCGCGCTCGCGCTCCTCCACCGCCGCGTTGTACGCCGCGACCAGCGCCCGCCGCGCCACCCGCTCCACCGGCCGCAGGGCCTCCGCCCGCGCCGCCATCTCCGAGGCCGCCACCGCACCCCCGTGCCCGCGCTCGTACGCCAGCGACACCAGCAGCGCCACCCGCTGCGCCAGCGCCAGCACCCGCACCGCCCGCGCCGGATACCCCGGGGCCAGCGCCTCCTGCCCGGCCTCCGCCCGCGCCCGGTACGCCGACAGGGCGGCCTCGGCCGCCGGCCCCGACGCCGCCACGTCCAGCCGCGTCAGCACGACCGTCGCCTCGCGCATCCCCTCGGCCAGCTCCCGCTCCGCCTCACCGAGCGACGGTACGTCCGCCGGCGGCGCCTCCCGCACCGGCAGGCAGCGCCACACCACCTCCACGTGCACGTCCCCGGCCGGCCCCGCCTCGCTGACCTCCGGCACCAGACCCAGCGCCGCCCCCACCGCGACGACCGCCTCCCCGGCCTCCAGCGCCCGCGCATTGAACTCCGGCGGACCGCTCAGCCCCAGCGGATGCCCCGGCGCCGGCAAGGCCACGCGCAGCCCCGTCACCCCCAGCGCGCGCAGCCGGCCCAGCGCCAGCGTGAGCCCCACCGGGCCGTCCTCGCCCGGCAGCCCCGCCACCCGGTGCACGGCGTCCTCGTCCACGATCGACATCGCGGCCTCGTCGGGCGAGACCAGACCGGCCAGCAGCGCGTTCCCCCAGGCGGCCAGCCGCCCTGAACGTGGTTCGAAAAGCATTCCCCCACTCTACGGATCAGCCCGGATCGGGCCCCGCAGCCGGGCTGGCGCCCGGAGCCCTCTCCGAGTGGCGTAGGTTTTCCCCTGGGGCTGCGCCGGCCGGTGCACTGACGAAACAGACTGCAAGGGGAGACAACGCGCTCATGAGCGATGTACTGGAGCTGGTGGACGTATCCGTGGTCCGCGAGGGCCGGGCTCTGGTGGACCAGGTCTCCTGGTCGGTCAAGGAAGGGGAGCGCTGGGTCATCCTCGGCCCCAACGGCGCCGGGAAGACGACCCTGCTCAACATCGCGTCCAGCTACCTCTTCCCCACCAAGGGCACCGCCACCATCCTCGGCAGCACCCTCGGCAAGGTCGACGTCTTCGAGCTGCGCCCCCGCATCGGCGTGGCCGGCATCGCGATGGCCGACAAGCTCCCCAAGAAGCAGACCGTCCTCCAGACCGTCCTCACCGCCGCGTACGGCATGACGGCGACCTGGCAGGAGGAGTACGAGGAGATCGACGAGCAGCGCGCCCGCGCCTTCCTCGACCGCCTCGGCATGACCGACTACCTCGACCGGAAGTTCGGCACCCTCTCCGAGGGCGAGCGCAAGCGCACCCTGATCGCCCGCGCCCTGATGACGGACCCCGAGCTGCTCCTCCTCGACGAGCCCGCCGCCGGCCTCGACCTCGGCGGCCGCGAGGACCTCGTGCGCCGCCTCGGCCGCCTCGCCCGCGACCCCCTCGCCCCCTCCATGGCGATGGTCACGCACCACGTCGAGGAGATCGCCCCCGGCTTCACCCACGTCCTGATGATCCGCCAGGGCAAGGTCGTCACCGCCGGCCCCATCGACCTCGAACTCACCTCCCGCAACCTCTCCCTCTGCTTCGGCCTCCCCCTGGTCGTCGAGCGCCACGACAACGACCGCTGGACCGCCCAGGGCCTGCCCCTGCGTTAGGCGCACCCTGTCCCGACCGCGCCCACCGGACCTACCATGACCATGTGAACATCGACGCATGGGTGTGGTGGCTCATAGGCGCGGTCGGACTCGGCATCCCCCTCGTCCTGACGGCCATGCCGGAGTTCGGCATGTTCGCCGTCGGCGCGCTCGCGGCCGCCGTCACGGCGGCCCTCGGCGGGGGAGTGGTCGCCCAGGTCCTCGTCTTCGTGATCGTGTCGGTGGCGCTCACCGCCGTCGTCCGCTCGATCGCCAACCACCACCGAGAGCGGCCCCAACACCGCACCGGTGTCGACGCGTTGAAGGGCAGAACCGCGCTCGTCGTCGAACGCGTCGACGGCACCGGGGGCCGGATCAAACTCGCCGGCGAAATCTGGTCCGCCCGCAGCCTCGACGCGGACAGCACCTTCGAACCCGGCCAGCAGGTGGACGTCGTGGAGATCGACGGAGCCACCGCCGTCGTGATGTGAGCTTCTGACCCAAGCAGCCGACCCGCAGCCCCGGGGTCTGCGAGACTCCGCTTCAACGGGGCAGCACAGACAGCCGGAAGGGTACGGGGAACCGCATGCAACCGATCATCATCGTCCTGATCATTCTGGTGGTTCTGGTCTTCATCGCACTGGTCAAGACGATCCAGGTGATCCCGCAGGCCAGCGCAGCCATCGTCGAACGATTCGGCCGCTACACGCGCACACTCAACGCGGGCCTCAACATCGTGGTCCCGTTCATCGACTCCATCCGCAACCGCATCGACCTCCGCGAGCAGGTCGTGCCGTTCCCGCCGCAGCCGGTCATCACCCAGGACAACCTGGTCGTCAACATCGACACCGTCATCTACTACCAGGTGACCGACGCCCGCGCCGCGACGTACGAAGTGGCCAGCTACATCCAGGCCATCGAGCAGCTGACCGTCACCACCCTGCGCAACATCATCGGCGGCATGGACCTGGAGCGGACCCTGACCTCCCGCGAGGAGATCAACGCGGCCCTGCGCGGCGTCCTCGACGAGGCCACCGGCAAGTGGGGCATCCGCGTCAACCGCGTCGAACTCAAGGCCATCGACCCGCCGACCTCCATCCAGGACTCGATGGAGAAGCAGATGCGCGCCGACCGCGACAAGCGCGCCTCCATCCTCCAGGCCGAGGGCGTCCGCCAGTCCGAGATCCTCAAGGCCGAGGGCGAGAAGCAGTCCGCCATCCTCCGCGCCGAGGGTGAGGCCAAGGCCGCCGCCCTCAAGGCCGAGGGCGAGGCCCAGGCCATCCGCACGGTCTTCGAGTCGATCCACGCCGGCGACGCCGACCAGAAGCTCCTCGCCTACCAGTACCTCCAGATGCTCCCCAAGCTCGCCGAAGGCGACGCCAACAAGCTCTGGATCGTGCCCAGCGAGATCGGCGACGCCCTCAAGGGCCTCTCCGGCGCCATGGGCAACTTCGGCCCCGTGAACGGCGGTTCGGGCTTCAACCCGCTCAACGCCGCCAAGGCCGCCGGAAACGGCTCGACCAGCGGCCCGGCCAACGGCTCCACCAACGGCGGCCACGGACACAACGGAAACAACGGTACGGAACGCCGCGAACAGCCCCCGATCGACTGACCCCTGCGGACCCGACGGCCCATCCCCTCCTGCATGATCAGTGAGGCCCCTCGACCTTCATGGCGGGGAGGCGTCTCACTCATGCAAAGGGGATGGCCCAGTCCATGTCCATGTCCATCTGGGAATCACTCGCCGTGTTCGCGGCCGGCATCGGCGCCGGCACCATCAACACCATCGTCGGCTCCGGCACCCTCATCACCTTCCCGGTGCTGCTCGCCACCGGGCTCAGCCCGGTCACCGCCAACGTGTCCAACACCCTCGGCCTGGTGCCCGGTTCGCTCAGCGGAGCCTTCGGCTACCGCAAGGAACTCCGCGGCCAGCGCCGCCGCATCATCCGCCTCGGCAGCGTCTCGCTCATCGGCGGACTCGCCGGAGCCGTCCTGCTCCTCACCCTGCCGTCGGAGTCCTTCGACACGATCGTGCCCGTCCTCATCGGACTGGCACTCGTCCTCGTCGTCCTCCAGCCCCGCCTCGCCGCGGCCCTGCGCCGCCGCCAGGAAGCCGCGGGCCGGGACGGCGGCCATCCCGACGGCGGCCCCGTCCTCCTCGGCGGGATGCTGGCGGCCAGCGCGTACGGCGGCTACTTCGGCGCCGCCCAGGGCGTGCTCTACATCGCCCTGATGGGGCTGCTGCTCCAGGACGACATGCAGCGCATCAACGCCGTCAAGAACGTCATCGCCGCCCTCGTCAACGGCATCGCCGCCGTCTTCTTCCTCTTCGTCGCCGACTTCGACTGGACGGCCGTGCTCCTCATCGCCGTCGGCTCGACCATAGGCGGCCAGATCGGCGCGAAGGTCGGCCGCCGCCTCCCGCCCACCGCGCTCCGCGCGGTGATCGTCGTGGTCGGCACCCTCGCCATCGCCCAACTGCTGCTGCGCTGATCCCGGCATCCCCGCGCCCCGCAGGGGCGCGGGGCTCTCCGGATATGCGGCTCCGCCGCGTGGGCGCGGCCGGCCCCCGCCGGCCCGCAGACGATCGCGGGACCATCGCGGCAGCTCCCGCGGAGCGGTCAGGCCGAGCGCCCCAGCCACTCCGGCAGCGCCTCCTGCCCGCGCACGCCCAGAGCCAGCAGCATCGCGTCCGCCGGCGACGGCACGAACGGCTCGCGCAGCAGCGGCATGCCCGCCTCCTCCGGAGTCCGGTCCGCTTTGCGGTGGTTGTCCTCGGCGCAGGACGCGACCGTGTTCAGCCAGCTGTCCCCACCGCCCTGCGCCCGCGGCACCACATGGTCCACGGTCGTGGCCCGCTTCCCGCAGTACGCGCACCGGTGCTGGTCCCGGACCAGCACCCCCCTCCGCGACCACGGCGCGTGTCTTCGGAACGGAACCCGGACATACCGGCACAACCTGATCACCCGTGGCATCGGCAGATCCATGGTGGCCGCGCGGACACGCAGTTCGGGGTGCGACTGTTCGACGACCGCCTTGTCCTGGAGCACCAGAACGACGGCTCGGTTCAACGTCACCGTCGACAGCGGCTCGAAGCTCGCGTTCAGCACCAGCGTGTCCCGCATCTCGCCCACCTCCCGTGCGCAGGCCCGCGACCACCCTGGCTGCAGGGCCCGCAACCACTCTGGCCGCGCGCGCCACGCGGGACAACGCAATAAAAACTGCCCGGTCCTGGCCGCCTTCAGACCAGGACCGGGCAAACGGAAGGCGAATGGTCAGTTCCGGGGGCCCTCGTACTCACCGATCAGCTGCGCCCGACCCAGCGCGTGGAAGCGCAGGTTGAAGCCGACCACGGCCGGGGAGACGTCCCCGTCCGGGCCGAGCTTCTCCTGGTCCACCGCGTACACGGTGAACACATACCGGTGCCGCTCGCCGGCCGGCGGGGCCGCCCCGCCGAAGTCCTTCGTGCCGTAGTCGTTGCGCACGTGCACGGCACCGGCCGGCAGTCCCTCGAACTTCCCGCTGCCCGCCCCCGCAGGCAGCTCGGTGACCGAGGCGGGCAGGTCGAACAGCACCCAGTGCCAGAACCCGCTGCCCGTGGGCGCGTCCGGGTCGAAGCACGTCACCGCGAAACTCTTCGTGCCCGCCGGGAAGCCCTCCCACCGCAGGTGCGGCGAGACGTTCCCGCCCTGCAGGACCTGGGCGTCGCCCAGGTCGGCACCCGGTTCGAGATCGTCGCTCACCACCGAGAACGCGTGGACCTCGGGGTGGAAGTCGTGCGGAAGGGGCGCCCTGTTCTGCTCGGCCACTGCTGAACCTCCTGATCGGGAAACGGGTGCCGGACCGGACCGGCCCGGCACCCGGCCCGAGCCTAGAACCAGTTGCGCTGCGAACCCACGGAGGCGATCCACTCGTTGAGGTACGCCGCCCAGTCGGTCCCCTGGTACGACTGCAGGCCCACCTGGAAGCAGCGGTAGGTGTCGCTGCCCTCCGTGAACAGGCCCGACTTCTTGTCCATCTCCAGGACGACGTCCATTTCGCTGCCGTCCGAGACGAAGGTCAGCTCGACCTGGTTCAGGCCGCGGTACTGCGCCGGCGGCAGGAACTCGATCTCCTGGTAGAACGGCAGCGTCTGCCGGGTGCCGCGGATGTGCCCGCGCTCCATGTCAGCGCTGCGGAAGGTGAAGCCCAGCCGGCGGAACCCGTCCAGGATCGCCTGCTGCGCCGGAACCGGGTGGACGTTGATCGGGTCGAGGTCGCCGGCGTCCACCGCACGCGCGATCTCCAGCTCGGTGCTCACCCCGATGTTCATCCCGTGCAGGTGCTGGCCCTCGAAGTGGGTGATCGGGGTCTCCGCCGGGATCTCCAGCCCGAATGGCACCACGTGCAGGGCGCCGGGCTGCACCTTGAAGGCACCGCCGAGGCGCTGCTTGGTGAAGACGATGTCCTGCTTGTACTCCTGGTCGCCGCCCTCGACCTCGACCCGCGCCTGCAGACCCAGGGACAGGCCCTCGATCTGCTGCTCCACGGACCCGCCCTGGATACGGACCTCACCCTGGACGATCCCGCCAGGCACGACGTTCGGCTCGGTGATGATCGTGTCCACCGAGGCACCACCGGCACCCAGTGCGGCGAACAGCTTCTTGAACCCCATGCTCTGACTCCCCTTGAAGGACTCGTTCGACTCACTCCTACCAACGCGGAACATTAGGTCCCGGTTGCAGGTGTGCCCGTTCCACTACGCTCGACCGGATGAGCGCGCGCACCGACCGTACGCCCCTGCCCCGGTCCTTCTTCGACCGGCAGGTCCTCACGGTGGCACCGGACCTCCTCGGGCGCATCCTGGTCCGCCGTACTTCCGAGGGCCCCCTGGAGCTGCGCATCACGGAGGTCGAGGCGTACGAGGGCGAGGCCGATCCCGGCTCCCACGCCTACCGCGGACGCACCGAGCGCAACGCATCGATGTTCGGCCCACCCGGACACGCGTACGTCTACTTCATCTACGGCATGTGGTTCAGTCTTAACCTGGTGTGCGGCCCGCCGGGCCATGCGAGCGGGGTCCTGCTGCGCGCGGGGGAGATCACCACGGGCGCCGACCTGGCCCGCAAACGTCGACTTTCGGCTAGAAACGACAAGGAACTGGCCAAAGGCCCGGCCCGCCTCGCGACGGCCCTGGAGGTGGACCGCTCCCTCGACGGCGCCGACCTCTGCGCCGGCCCCCGTTCCCCCCTCTCCTTGCTGACGGGCACCCCCACCCCGCCCGACCTGGTGAGCAACGGCCCCCGCACCGGAGTCGGCGGCGCCGGAGCGGCACACCCCTACCGCTACTGGATCACGCACGATCCGACGGTGAGCCCCTATCGCGCCCACGAGCCACGCCGCCGCTCAACTTGACTCGCCCTGGGCGGACGCCTAACGTAGCCCGAGCCGCTTGAACGGATCACTGTCATCGACAGGCTCCCGGAGCGGCCAAACCACCACCTACTGCACACCCCTGGCGGGGTCGAATTCGGCATGCCCGAATTCGAATCCGACGGCTCGATTATGAGTTGCACGGGATGAGCGCTAAAGTGGTGGAAGCCGAAAGGGAAAACGCGAAAGCGAAGAACCGGAAAGCGAAGCGCGAAACACTCTGATAGAGTGGGAAACGCAAGAACGAAAGCCCGGAGGAAAGCCCGAGAGGGTGAGTACAAAGGAAGCGTC
>NZ_JBIVXV010000016.1:0-133521 GCF_044769385.1 Streptomyces sp. NPDC090445
GAACGTCCCGCTTCGCGGGACGTTCCCGGAAACCAGGATTAACCCCCACGAAGCGACCCTGACGGGTTGACCAAACAGATAGGGGCACCCCCCCGAAAGTGGGTGCGCCCTGCCGCGGGGAACGACGGTCGAGACCGGACGCAGAACCTCCGGTCCCGCCTCGCCGCGTTCGTCGGCTCCACGGCGGGCGAGGGCGGCGGCCGCACGCGGCGGAGACGGGATCCGGATAATGGCACCAACCGGGCTGCCCCGTACGCGTGGGCGGAACGGCCCGCACGACCGAACGAACGACCTACCGGAAAGACGAAGGATCCATGGCGCTGAAGGAGGGCCGGCGGGTGAAGCTGGCGGCGGACCTCGAACTGGCCGGTACGGTCACCCCGGCCGGGAGCTCCCCGGCAGACACCGGCGCCGTCGGCGCCTCCCCGGTCCTCTACCTGGCTGCGGGCATCGAGGGCACGGTCGAGCGGGTGGACGAGCACCGGGACCGGCCGCAGAACCAGCAGGTGCGCGAGTACGTACGCCTCAAGTCGCTCCTCGACGACTTCGGCCACCAGATGCCGCCTGGGTCGAGGAGGCAGCTGGAAGAGCAGATCGGCTCGCTGGAACCTGCCTGGACGGCCCATCAGGAGCAGCAGCACCGCGCGACGGTCCGCGTCCGCTTCGACAACGGCTTCGTCCTCGACGGCGCGCACGAGCAACTCTTCACCTCAGCCTGACCGCGGCCGCCCCACCGGATCCAGAGCCGCCGCACGGCAGCGCGTACGCGTACGAGAATGCCGTCTCCCGGGCCGGCGGCCGCGGCGCCGAGGGCGAAGCCCGCAGCCCGGCCCTCGCGCCGGCGGCAGCCGCGGATCACGGGTCCGAGCGTGCCGCAGCGGTACGGAAGCCTCCGCGCCCGCGATGATGCACAGGACGGATGCGCACCGGCCGCCGAGCGGTGGTGCCGCCCAGCCAGGCAGGAGGGACAGCCGGTGGCCGGCGACCAGAGCACGGGCATACCGGCGCCGCACGCCGCCCCGCAGTAGCCGGCCGCACCCGGTCAAGGGCACACCAGCGGCAGCCCGCGATTCCGAACGGGCGGAAGGCCAGGGCCCGGTCGGCGCCGTCCGGGCGGCGGGTCGGCTCCCCGCTCGGGCCCCGGCCGCCGCCGAAGGGCCGGGCGGCCCGATGCCCGTGCCAGCACCAGACTCAGGCCCGTGCGACCGGTGTTCCGGTCGGGCGGCCGGACTCCGAGGAGACGATGCGCATGTCGGCCGGACCACCCGCCGAGGCCACTGCAGCGCCGCAGGACCCGCTGGCGATCGTCCGCACCCGCGGATACGTGTCGGTGTTGGTGGTCTCGGCCCTGCTCGGCATCCCGATCTCGGCCGGCGCGTACGGGTTCCTCGCCCTGGTCTCCGCACTCCAGTCGCTGGTCTTCGACGACCTGCCGAAAAGCCTCGGCTTCCACGGCACCCCCGACTGGTGGGCGATCCCGCTGCTCGCGGTCGCAGGCGTGCTGGTCGCACTGACGATCCGCTACCTGCCCGGCAACGGCGGCCACAAGCCGGCCGAAGGGCTCAAGACCGGCGACACACCCTCGTTCGCCGCGGTGCCGGGCGTGGCGATGGCCGCGATCGCCACGCTCAGCCTGGGTGTCGTCCTCGGCCCGGAGGCCCCGCTGATCGCGCTCGGCGGCGGGCTTGCCGTCGGTGCGGTCAGACTGCTGAAACGCGACGCCCCGCCCAGCGCCGTCTCCGTGATCGGCGCGGCCGGCAGCTTCGCGGCCATCAGCGAACTGCTGGGGTCCCCGCTGGTCGGTGCCTTCCTGCTGATGGAGGCCACCGGGCTGGGCGGCCCGATGATGGGCGTGGTGCTGGTGCCGGGCCTGCTCTCCGCGGGCGTCGGGTCTCTGATCTTCACCGGCCTCGACGCCTGGACCGGCCTCGGCACCTACTCGCTGACGTTGACCCACGTGCCCACCGCCGACCGGCCCACCGTCGGCGCGTTCGCCTGGGCGATCGTCGCGGGCGTCATCGCCGCACTGCTCGGGGAGGCGATCCGCCGCTCCTCGCTCACCCTGCAAGGCCTGGTCGACCGCCACCGGCTGCCGCTCACCGTCCTGATGGGCCTCGCCATCGGCGTGATCGCGCTGCTGTACGCCGTGATCACCGACCGGCCGGCCACCGGCGTGCTGTTCTCCGGCCAGGACGCGCTCGGCCCGCTGCTGGCGGACAGTGCGGGCTACACGGCGGCCACCCTGATCGTCCTGCTGGTGTGCAAGTCACTCGCGTACTGCGTCTCGATGAGCGCCTTCCGCGGCGGGCCGGTCTTCCCCGCCCTGTTCGTGGGCGCGGCCGGCGGCCTCGCCCTCTCCCACCTCCCCGGCCTGGGCACCACCGCCGGATTCGCCATCGGGATCGGCGCGATGACGGTGGCGATGCTGAAACTGCCGATGACGGCCGTGATGCTGGTCACCCTGCTCCTCGGCACGGACGGTCTGACCGTGATGCCGCTGGTGATCGTCGCCGTGGTGGTGGCCTACGTCGGCACGCTCCGGCTCGCCCGGCGTCCCGCCGGGCCGCCGCCCGAAGCACCACCGCAGCGGACAGCGCCCGCCGCATGACGGCCACGCTCGGCACGGCCGGTCGCCGATCCGTGCGGACCAGGCCCTTCGGCCGTGCCGGCTGTGCCGGCCGTGCCCTCCGCGGTGCCCGCTCCGCGCCGTTTCTCTGGGCCGTGCGCGGCACAGTGGTCCGCGCTTCGCGTGCGCCTGCCACCGTCCCGCCCTCCCCTGCCCGACAATCGCCACGACCGATGGGATTCGGGCAGGCCCGAGCGGCATCAAGGGGAACGAGCGATGGAACCGGCAGGACGTCCCGGCCGCAGAGCCGTACTCGCCGCCTTCGCCCTCGCCGGCGCGGCGGGTGCCCTCACGGCGTGCTCGGCTTCCGGCACCGCCCCGGTCGCTGCCGGAGCGTCGCCGACTGCGCGCCCGGTCACCCCGGCCGCGGCGTTCGCCCGGCTCATGGCGGGCAACGCACGCTGGGTGAGCGGAGACCTCGAACATCCCGACCGGGACCCCGACCGACGGCAGCTCGTGGCCCAGCAGCAACAGCCCTTCGGGTCGGTCCTCGCCTGCATCGACTCGCGCGTGCCGCCCGAGCTCATCTTCGACACCGGACTGGGCGATCTCTACGTCATGCGTACGGGAGGAGAAGCCATCGACCCGGTCGTCACCGGTTCCGTGGAGTACGGGCCCATGACCAGCGGTACCCCGCTCATCGTGGTCCTCGGCCACGAGCGCTGCGGAGCGGTCAAGGCCTCGTACGAGTCCCTGCGTGACGGCAAGCCCCTGCCCGGCAACCTCCAAGCCATTGTCGAGGCCCTTGAGCCGGCGTACCGGCAGGCGGTCGCAAGCGGCGGCGCCGACCCGGTCGAGACCATGGCCCGCGCCCAGGTCACCCTCACCGCGGCCGACCTGCGTTCCAACCAGGACCTCGCCCCGCTCGTGAAGAAGGGCTCCCTCGCCGTGGTCGGCGCGTACTACTCCCTCGACACCGGGAAGGTGGAGGTGCTCTCCGGCGCGCCCTCCTGACCGTGCCGCGTACGGAGAATGCCGCCGCCCCGATCGGGCGGGGCCGCTCCTCGCCGCCGTTCCTGCCCCCATGACCTGTCCCCCATGACCTGTCCCCCATGGCCTGTCGACCGGGTCCGGTGACGGTCGGGGCAGGTCCTCAACGGCTGCTCCGTTCGGGCAGGAGGTGCTGCTGCAGCCAGTCCGCGGCGGCCCGCCGGTAGAGGCGTCGGTTGTCCGCCCGGAGGAAGTCGTGGCCCTCGTTGCGGAGGACCAGCAGCTCGGCCGGCACCCCGTGGTCGCGGGCGGCGCGGACGAACTGCTCCGACTCCGCCGGGGGGACATTGGTGTCGTGCTCACCGTGGATGGCCAGGACCGGGGCGCGCAGCCGGTCGATGCGGCTCATCGGGGACAGGGCGCGCAAGAGGTGCCGGTCGTGCTCGGGATGGCCGTACTTCGCGGCGGCGGACCGGGCGATCCACGGCTCGGTGTCGGCGAAGAACGTGGCGAAGTCCGACATGCCGCAGACGGCGACGCCCGTGCGGAAGAGCTCCGGATGCCAGACCAGCGATGCCATGGTGAGGTATCCGCCGTACGAGCGGCCCATCACCGCCAGGCGCAGGGGATCGGCGTACCCCCGGGCCGTGAGGTGGGCCGCGCAGTCCGCGACGTCTTCGATCGCCGCGAACCGGCCGGTGCCCAGGTCGGCGTCGACGAAGGACCGGCCCCAGCCCGACGAGCCCCGGACGTCCGGGGCGAAGACGTCCATGCCCCGGCCGAGGATCTCGTGGTAGAGCGGGTTGAACACCGGCCGCTCCTGCTCCTCCGGACCGCCGTGGAGGTGGATCACGCACGGGGCCGGCCTCCCCGGGTCACGCTCGGGGGCCCGGTAGTACCAGCCGCCGAGCATCAGGCCGTCGCGGGCCCGGCAGCGCAGGGGCACCGGTCGGACGGGAGGCCGCCCGGGCGGAGCCGCCTCCTGGTCGCTCGCCGTCCAGCCGGTCCGCCGCGGGGTGAAGTTGCCGCTCACCTCCCAGATCCCGGGCCGGCGCCCGGAGCCGGACAGGGCCGCGAACAACCCGCCGCGCGCGACGGGCGCCATGCGGGTCACGACTTCGTGCGGCAGTGCCGATCGGTGGTGCGGTCCGATGCGGTCGTCCCCGTCGGTGCCCGGCAGGCCGACGCTCTCCAGCTCGCTCGCGCCGAGCACGTTCCACGCCAGCAGCGCCCAGCGGCCGTGGTCGGGCAGGGTCAGCAGGTCGAGCGGGGTCTCGTCCCGCTCCGCCGCAACGGACAGGGCCTGCAGGGCTCCGTCCGGGTCCAGCCGGGCCCTCAGGAGTGCGGCGAACTCGCGGTCGGCGTCGCTGCGCAGCCACAGGCTCCGCGCGTCGGCGGAGAACCGGCCGATCCAGGGATCGCCGTCGGCGACGGGCAGCCGGAACGTGATGCGGCCCGAGACGCGGTCCAGGAGGAGGGCCTCGCGGCGGCCGCGCGGGCCGCGGCGCAGCAGGACGAAGCGGCTGTCGGCGCCGATGTCGCAGACGCGCAGCGAGGCGGCACCCGCCTCGCTGAACAGCAGGACGGGTGCCTGGGAACCGTCGGGGTCGAGGAGGTAGACGGCCAGTCGCCCGCCCGCCTCCTCCGCCCCGGCGGCCGCGCCCGCGCCGGCGGGCGCCGCCACGGCGGCACGAGCCGGCATCGGCGTCAGCTGCGGCAGCCCGGGTTCGGTCCCGGTCGGGGTCGGCGTGTCCTGGCGGTCGGCCGGGGCGGGCGGGCCCAGGTGGGTCGCGCGTCCGTCGCGTACGGCCCATCCCTCCGGCAGAGGACCGCCGGCCAGGTCCGGGTCGGCGTCCTGCGGCATGTGGCCCCCGCCGCTGTGGGCGCCGACGGCGACCGGCTGGGCGACGGTGACGGCCAGCGCCGCCCCGTCGCGGGTCCAGCAGCCCAGATGGGCAGAAGCGCCCGGTTCGGCGCCCGCCAGCACCTGCCGTCCGGTGCCGTCCGGCCGGACGACCAGCACGCGTGTGTGCTCGCTGCCGCCCGGGGCAGAGGTGTACGCGATCCAGCGGCCGTCGGGCGACCAGGACACCTCCGTCACCGGATCCGGGTCCGCATCGAGGACGTGGGCCTCGCCGCCGCGGACCGGACCGCTCCATAGCTGGGGCACGCCGGCCCGGTCGCAGATGTAGGCCACGTGGTCACCCGTCGGGTCGGCCGAGGGGTACCAGCATCCGTGGGCGGTGAGCGCCGGGGGCGGGTCGGCCAGCACGATGTCGGCCAGCACGACCGGCACGGGAGCCGCTGCGGGCCCCTCTGCCGCACCCGGCACCGGGCCGCCCTCGATGCTGCCGCCCCCGGTGCTTCCCTCGATCGCCGTGCCGGGCCTCCTCGGGCGTGCGGCAACCGCGGGTGCCGGGTCCGCCCGGACCGACGCCGGGGCGTCGGCGGGCCGGGAACGGTTCTGCCGTTCGGAGCGGTCCAGGGGCATGTCGGGCCTCTTCGAGGGCTTCCGGGAACTCTCGCCGTTCGGTGTCGGGTGATGTGTCGCAGCCAGTCGATGTCGGTACCAGTAGGTGTTCGACGTCAGTGGATGTCGGTGTCAGTTGATGTCGGTGTCAGTTGATGTTGTGGGCTTGCAACCAGATCTCCAGCGACGCCAGCTGCCACAGGGTGCTGGCACCGCGTTTCGTGCGGTGGCGTGCGGGGTCGGCCAACAGCTCGGCCACCCGGTCCTGGTCGAAGAGACGGCGACGGCGGGCTTCCGGCGCGGTCAGGGCGTCACGAACCCGGGTGAGCACCGGCTCGGCCATGTGCCGGACCGCCGGAACCGGGAAGTAGCCCTTGGGCCGGTCGACGACCTCACGGGGGAGGATCCTGCGGCCGATGTCCTTGAGCACCCCCTTGCCGTCCTGCGCGAGCTTCAGCTCCGGCGGGCAGGCAGCGGCGAGCTCGACGAGCTCCTGGTCGAGGAACGGCACCCGCGCCTCCAGGCCCCAGGCCATCGTCATGTTGTCGACGCGTTTGACCGGGTCGTCGGCCATCAGCGCATGGACGTCCAGGCGCAGGGCCGCGTCGAGGGCGCTCTGGGCGCCGGGGGCCGCCATGTGGGCGTGGACGAAGTGCCGCGAGGCATCGTGATCGGCAACCCTGTCGGGATGCAGCAGGGTGGCCACGTCCCGGTGCGTGCGGTCGAAGTAGGCGTCCGCGTAGGCGTCCGGCGCATCGGCGCGTCCGGCCGCCGCGATCCGGGGGTACCAGTGGTAGCCCGCGAAGACCTCGTCCGCGCCCTGCCCGCACAGCACCACCTTGACGTCCTTGGAGACCTGCT
The DNA here is from genome assembly GCF_044769385.1 of Streptomyces sp. NPDC090445. Lineage (NCBI taxonomy): Bacteria > Bacillati > Actinomycetota > Actinomycetes > Kitasatosporales > Streptomycetaceae > Streptomyces > Streptomyces sp. NPDC090445. The sequence continues at coordinate 6,888 of NZ_JBIVXV010000016.1, forward strand.
CCGCCAGCAGGTGGAACGCCACGGCGTCGTGGCTGACCATCGGCTCGCTCATCGCGCCGATCGCCGATTCCAGCGCGGTGGGAAGCCGGTCAGAGGCGATCATGAACTGGTGGTGGTCGGTCGAGAACTGCCGGGCGATCATGTCGGAGTACCTGAATTCGTCGCCCTCCTCCCCGCTCTCCGACTCGAAGCCCATCGCGAAGGTGGCCAGGTCGCTCTGCCCCTCCTGCGCCAGCAGCGCCACGATCAGGCTGGAGTCCAGTCCGCCGGACAGCAGGACGCCCACGGGCACGTCGGCGACCATGCGCCGCCGCACCGCCGTGCGCAGGGCCTCGTGCACGGCTTCCCGCCAGCGCACCGGGTCGCTGCCGTCCTCGGCGCGGCGGGTGTACGAGGGCTGCCAGTAGCAGTGGTCGCGGTACGTGCCGTCCTGTTCGACGACACGGACGGTGGCCTGCGGCAGCTTGTGCACGCCGGACAGCACCGTCCGGGGTGCCGGAACCGTGCCGTGCCAGCTGAGGTACTGGTGGAGAGCCACCGGGTCGAGGGATGTGTCTACTCCGCCGCCCGCCAGCAATGCGGGCAGGGAGGAGGCGAAACGCAGGCGGTCGCTGTCCCGGGTGAGGTACAGCGGCTTGATGCCGAGCCGGTCACGGCCGAGTACGACGCGACCGGTGTGGTGCTCCACCAGGGCGAACGCGAACATCCCCACCAGGTGCTCGACGCAGCCGGGCCCCCACTGCCCGTAGGCCTTGACGAGCACCTCCGTGTCGGAGTCGGAGAAGAACAGGTGCCCGAGCCCTTCGAGGCGGCGGCGCAGCTCCCGGTAGTTGTAGATGCAGCCGTTGAAGACGCACGTGATACCCAGATGCGGATCGATCATGGGTTGGGCGGCGTGCTCCGAGAGGTCGATGATCCGCAGTCGGCGGTGTCCCAGCGCCACCGACTGCTGCGACCAGAGGCCTCTGCCGTCAGGACCCCGCTCCCCCAGCTCGTCCGTCATGCGTTCGACCGCGGCCAGGTCCGGCCGACGGCCGTCGAAACGGACTTCTCCGCTCAGGCCACACATGCGGCACCCCTTGCTCCGCTCACGCCCCGGGTCCGCCACATCACTGCGGGCGCCCGTCCCCCCGGGGTCCAGGCCGCCTCCATCATGTGCATCACTCCTGTGCGTGAGCGGTCGGTGCCCCGTTGGCTCCGGCCGGACAAGCCGATCGGCATAGGGGGCGCCTGCCCGTCCGCACGCGCCCTAAGCCGACGTGTTCGATCTCGTATCTCGTGGACCACCTCAGGGGCCGCCCTCGCAGGAGCGCTGCAGACGGCCCCTGAAGATGGTCTGCGCCAGGCCCATCGTCCAGCACATCGGGCGTCCCCGCAGCGCCAGCGCGCTGACCGGCGGCAACAGCTCCCGCCGCACCGGCCGAGCAGTGGTGATCGCACCACGCCCGTGCCGTACCGAACGCCGTCACCGCGTGCCCGTCCGTTTGGCGCGAAAGCCGCTATGACGGCGCCCGGCACGGTGCTTCCCTTTACCGAACGGCGACATCACCCATCGGATCACGGGGAATCAACCCCGCTGCGCGGGCCACACCTGCTTCCAAAGCCAACCGGCTGAGCGTCGTTGTCGGCCATTCCCGAGCGCCTCAGCAACCCTTCCGGCCCGGCGCAGGTCCTCCCCACAGGCCCCGTGCGGGGACGTCGGATGCCAGGATGGGGGAAGGGCGTGGGATGCCGCAGAGCAGCGAAAGGCGTCGGCGATTTCCTGATCGAGACGGTTGGTGAACTTGTCGCCGAGGTGATCCTCAACCTGCTCGCCTGCGCCCTGCTCGCCTGCCTGGCACTGATCGCCTACCTGAGCTGGTCCTTCAGCCCGCGCTTGACCATCGCAGGGGCCGGACTGCTCAGCCTCTTCCTCGCCCACGGCGCCTGGCAGACCTTCCGCGCCCCCGCGAAAGGCCGCCGTCGGGGCCTCGCCGCCGTGACCGCGGGCGGATTCACCCTGATCGCCATGACAGCTCTCTTCCTGTTGCTCTACGGCACCGGCTGCAACTGCCTGTGAAGGCGGCGCCTTCGCCGAGGCCGTACACACCGAAGCCCTCATCGCCACGCGGCCGTGAAGTCTGCGGTCGGCGCACCGCCCAAGGGGAGCGTGGCGGCGTCAGGCTCGGCGGCAGCGGTCTCGAAGCTCGGAGATGACGGCCTTTTCGCGCGCATTGACGGCACCGTCCACCGTGGCCACCCGGTCGGCCACGTCGAGGAGGTCGCTCAGGTCCCCCGGCTCGGCGTCCAGGTGTCGCCACACCTCGGCGGGATCGATGTCGACGAGGCGAGCGAGCCGTTCATCGACCACCTGATGCCGGTCCCGGACCAGCCTCACCAGGTGACGCATCAACAGCGCCTCGTCGTCGGCGATCTTCCGGTCCGCCGTGATGACGAGCCACGCGACCCACAGCATCAACTGCGGGTGCCGACTCCGCTCGCTCAGGCCCTCGGCGATTTCGATCACCCGCGCCTCGTTCCGGAAGACGGCTTGCGCGTGCCGCCCCGCGAGGAGCGTCGTATAGCGGTTCAACACCACCGCAAGGGGAACGCCGACCACGGGAATACCGATCTTGATGACGTTGCGCTGCAGAAGAAACTTCCCGACGAAGGGGAGCCCCTTCGCAGCGCTCAGTACCGCTCCGGAGTAGAAGCGTTTGATCAACGGTCGCATCATGACCGGGACCGCCTTGACCACGCCTTCCCGGACCACTTCCCCACTCTTGATCGTGAAGGCCACTCGAATGAGCTTCCACATGTCATCGGGGTCGGACAGGTCGAGCGGGACCCGGTAGAGGACCGAGATGTCGTAGGCCAGGCGGAGCTGGAGCCGGGTGATGAACGCGACGTCGACCATGACGGTCGCGACGGCGGCCGGAACAGTCGCCGGCGAGGCACCGCCCAGGCTCCCGAGAGTGGCGACGACGGCCGCCGAGTAGGCCCCGGCGGAAAGACCGCCTTCGAGTGCGGCGTACCGAGCCGCCATCTTGATGCGCTGATCGACAATGGCATCCGCGGGAACGCCCTGGTACCGCTCCTGGAAGTACTGCCAGTCGACCTTCTCGGTGTAGGAGCTCATGGCCTGAGCGCTGAGCTTCGTGAACCAGCTGCCCGACTTGATGTCGTCCGGGCTCAACCCCTTGATGAACTCCCGCATCTCGACCCGCTCACGCTCGACCGCCTCCCGGTCGGCGTCGTCGCCGCCACCACCGGAATCGACGGCGTCAATCAGAGTTTCGGTCATGGCGGGTCCTCCCGGGCGGGTCAGCGTCCAGCCAGGTTGCCAGGTTCTGGACAACCCCGCTGACGTCTCGACAAAGTGACTCGGCAACCGGCCGTTTGTCGATGTTTGTCCTGTTGAGCTGCATCCCTGGCGCGTCATCATGCGGCTGGTGCCACCGCGCCGTCCGCCGCGAGCTCCTCGGCACCCGCGCACCGCCAGGAGCTCCTTGCCCATGAGGAACCTGCCCGTCGCCGCACCGCTACGCTCCCGGAATGACCAACGACCCAGCCTGGGAGCCCACGCCCGTGCCCGAGGTGGCCGACCTGTTCCGCCGGGCCGAAACCCCCTGGTGGATCGCGGGGGGACACGCCATCGAACTCGCCGTCGGGCACCCCGTCCGCAAGCACGACGACATCGACGTCCTGGTCCTGCGCGATGACCAGTTCGCCGTACAGCACGTACTTGCCGGATGGGAGTGGTGGGCTGCCGACCCGCCCGGCACCCTGCGCCCCTGGCAGCCCGACGAGTACCTGCCCATGGGTATCCACGACATATGGTGCCGCCCCGGGCCCGGAACGCCGTGGCGCATCCAGATCATGCTGGACGAAGCGCAAGACGGCCTGTGGGTGTCCCGCCGCGACACCGCCGTGCACCGCCCCGTCGCAGAACTCGGAGCCATCAGCGCGGGCGGCATCCCCTACGTGACTCCCGAAGTCCAGCTCTACTACAAGGCCAAGAAGCCTCGCCCCAAGGACGAGACAGACCTCGCCGCGGCCCTTCCGTCCCTCGCGCCGGCACAGAGGACCTGGCTCGCCACAGCCATCCTCGAAACGTACGGGGCGCACCCGTGGGTCGACCGGCTCGACGTACCGGAGCAGTACCGGCGACCGCCGCAGAAAGACCTCCTGGACGAACTCCCCCACGACCGGGAGCAGCTGCGACCGTTCCGGGCCCGGGCGTCAGGCCGGTGCTGCGCGGCGGGGGTGGTCGGGCAGGTGGTTCGGGAGGCCGAAGCGCGGGAAGAGGCGGTCGGTGTCGCGGAACGCAGTGATGCCGGTGATGCGGTCGCCGGAGAAGTCGACGACCTGGAGCGCCCAGGGCGTGTAACCCGCCCCGTCCGGGCGGGGGCGGTACTGGCCGAAGGCGGGAGAGCCGTTCGCCATGGCGGGGACCAGGCGGGAGCCGCGGCAACCGACGGCCGGGCCGGTCAGCCATGCCTGGATGTCGGGGACACCGCGCATCCACTTCGCGTACGGCGGCAGACACAGAGTGGCGTCAACGTGGAGGAGCATGCTCAGCTCCTCCATGTCGTAGCGCGCGAAGGCCGTGGCGTACCGCTCGGCCAGAACCCGGCGCACCGCATCGGACGGCCGGGGCGCGGGGTCGCGGGCGGAGTCCCGGTGCGCGGCCGGCGTCGTACGGGCCCGCTGCAGCGCGCTGTTCGCCGAGGCGATGGTGCAGTCGTGCAGTTCGGCGACCTCGCGGGCCGAGAAGCCCAGCACGTCCCGCAGGATCAGCGTCGCCCGCTGCCTGGGCGGCAGGTGCTGGAGCGCGGCGACGAACGCCAGCCGCACCGACTCGCCCGCCGTCGCGGCGGCCTCCGGATCACCGTCCGGAAAGGGCTCGATCCACAGGGCGGCGTCCTGCGGGCGCCCGGGCGGGGACGCCCCGTCCGCCGGACCGGAGAGGTCCATCGGCAGGGCCCTCCGGTTGCCGGAGGCGAGAGCGTCAAGGCACACGTTGGTGGCGATCCGGTACACCCACGACCGCAGCGATGACCGCCCTTCGAACTGCCCGGTCTTCCGCCAGGCCCGGACCAGCGTCTCCTGCACGGCGTCCTCGGCCTCGGCGTACGCCCCCAGCATCCGATAGCAGTAGCCGGTCAGCTCCGCCCGGTATGCCTCAAGCCCCTCCGCCGCTGCGCTCGCCGCGCCGGTGTCCCCCATGCCCCACTCCCTCGAAGAGAAAGCTCCAGGCCGCTGACCTGGGGCTTCACTGTAAGGGGAGGGCACAGCGACTTCGAGGACACAGCGGCTTCGAGGCCGTCCACGTGCCGATGCAGCGGGTATGCCGTCCGGGCCGTCGGCGGCGGGGTGCGCCGCGGCTGCGGATGGGGCCGTCTCGTGCGGCACTTGCGCCTCCTCGTGTGTCGTTGCCATGGGGGTGGACCGGGCAGCCGCGAAACACTCCCGCGACTTTGCCGATCCTTTACCCGCGCCTTCGCCGGGCCGCCCTGCGCACCGGTTCCGCGAGAGGGACACACCGTACGGTTTCGGCCACACCGCGACTCCCGCCGCGGCTCGGGGGTCGAGGGCGGGCTCGCGACCTCCACACCGTCCCACCTGGCTCGCCAGCAGCCAACCTGCGTAACGCTACTGACGTTTGCTCACAGCCCCTACCAGCGTGCACACTTGCGCGAATTCCGGCCGGGCGCAGCGTCGCACCCCACTGCAGACAAGTCCGGCATTCACCGCGCCGGCCACCAGTAAGTCAACGGGAGCAAGCGTTGAGCACATCGGCAACTGCCCGCCAGCAGGACCTCCGCAGCCGCAGCGACGCGGAACTGTGCGCCCTGCTGCGCAAGGAGCACGCCTCGGCGCCGAGGGAGCCCGAGATGAGCGACGTGATGGGCGAGGTGTTCGCCCGCCACCACTCCGCCGTGCTCGCGTACGCCCGCACATGCTGCCGGGACCAGTCCACCGCCCACGATCTCGCCGCCGAGGCGTTCACCCGCACGTACCGGGCCGTCGCCTGGGGCGCCGGGCCCGAGTACGCCTGGCGGCCCTACCTGCTGACCTGTGTGCGCCGTGTGGCGGCCGACTGGGCACGCCGCGGCGCCCGGACCCAGTTGTCGGACGACTTCGAGAAGTGGGCGGAGGACCTCGCCGACGGCCAGGACGTCGAGGACGCCGTCGTGTCGGCGGAGGAGGGGTCGCTGGTGTTGCGGGCGTACCGGTCCCTGCCGGAGCGCTGGCAGGCCGTGCTGTGGCACGCCGTCGTCGAGCACGAGCCTGCCGCCGACACCGCCCAACGCCTCGGCATATCGGCGGGAGGCGTCGGCTCACTGGCCGCGCGGGCCCGGGAAGGCCTGCGCGAGGCGTACCTGCGGGCCCACTTGGACCAGGCCGCGAGCGATGAGTGCCGGCACTACGGGGGCCAGCTCGCCACCTCACTGCGCCGACCGGGCAAGCGCGTCACCCGGGATCTGCGGCGGCACCTCCAGGGGTGCGCCGACTGCACCCGGGCCGAACGCGACCTGCGCGATGTCAACGGCCGTCTGGGCGCGCTGCTGCTGGGCGGGATCCTCCTGTGGAACCCTGGCAACTTCCTGTCGTCCGCCGGCGGGCACAGCACCCAGCTGGCGGCGGCCAAGCTGAGCGGGGCCAAGCTCACCGCGTCGCCGTTCGGCACGGCGAAATGGGCCGTGACGGTGGCGGCCGTTGCGGGTGCGACGGTGACCGCCGTCGTCCTGCTGCCGACCGACGACAGGCCGGGGCAGGCCTCGCCCGCCCTCATGGCCGTGGGCCCCCGCCCGGGTCCCGTCCCGAACCCCGACGCGGGCGCGGACACGGCATCGACGGCCTCGCAGCCACCGCTCATATCCGCCACCGCGCAGGCGTCGGCTCTCCCCACTGCCACTTCGAGCGCCGCGACCGCCACCCCGACCCCCGTCTCCGACCCGACGGCCTCGGCCTCCCCCTCGCCCTCGCCCTCGCCCTCGCCCTCGCCGTCGCCGTCGACCGGTCCGGCCGGACTCCCGCTGGTCAACGTCGGCTCGGGGCTGTGCGTCGGCGTGGCCGGCGGCTCCGGCGGAGTGCTGGAGCTCCAGCCGTGCACGGGGAACGCTTCACAGGGCTGGCAGCGCCTGCCGGCCGGCCAGGGCAGCTACCAGATGCGCAACACGGGCACGGGCACCTGCCTCGACGGCACCACCGCCGGCGGGAACGTCGTCGCCGTCACCCTGCGCACCTGCCGGTCCGACACGGGCCGCGATACGCAGCTCTGGAGGTTCCAGCAGGAGCCGTGGCCCGGCACGTTCCGGCTCTGGTTCGTGCCACGGGTCCCGCGCAGCGACTACCCGGACCACCTGCTGGGCCCGCAGGAGTGGCCGAAGGCCAACCCCCCGCGGCCGGGCTCGCGCATCGTGCACCTGCCCAACTACTACAACTCCGCCAGTTTCCTGTTCAGGATGGGGTGAGCGTGGGCGCAGGCCGGTCCCGCCGTCACCGCCCCGGGCGGTGACGGCAGCCGGGCGGTGGCCGTCAGAAGCCGCAGGCCGCTCGCGCGTCCCGGAAGCGCTCGGGATACCGCCGCCGGTACTCCACCAGGCACTGGGCGACTGCGGCCCCTTCGCCCACGGCGGCGCCGACCCGCTTGACGGAGCCGGAGCGCACATCGCCCACGGCGAAGACACCGGGCACGCTGGTCTCCATCGGCAGCGCGTCCGGGCCGGCTGCGCCGCTTCCGGTCAGGACGTATCCGCGGTCGTCGAGCTTCAGCATGCCGCCGAGCCAGTCGGTCGACGGGTGGCCGCCGATCAACACGTACAGGCAGTGCGCGGAGACCGTACGCTCGCCGCCGTCGCGGGCGCGCAGCCTGAGCCCGGTGAGGGTCGGGCCGCCGAGGCACTCGGCCACCTCGGTCCCCAGGAGGACCTGCAGGCCCGGGGTCCGCTCGATGCGCTGCACCAGGTAGCTCGACATGGAAGCGCCGAGGTCGGTGCCCCGTACCAGCAGGGTGACGCTGCGGGCGTAGCGCGCGAAGTAGAGGGCCGCCTGGCCGGCGGAGTTGCCCGCGCCCACCATGTACACGTCCTCCCCGGCGGCCGAGGGGGCGTCGGACAGACACGAGCCGTAGTACACACCGGAGTTGAGCAGGCGGTCGACGCCGGGAGCCGTCAGGCGGTTCCAGTCCACGCCCGTCGCGACGACCACCGCGGCCGCTGTCACCGAGGCCGTCTCATCGGTACCCGCCTTGACGAACTCGACGGTGTGGGCACCCGTGCCCGTAGGGGTCACCCGGCTGGCCACCCGGGTGGGCTGCCACTCGACGCGGGCCCTGCGGGCCTGCTGCAAGGCGCGCTGCGCGAGATCACCACCGGTGAGACCGACGGGGAAGCCGAGGTAGTTCTCGATCCGCGAGGTCGATCCCGCCTGCCCGCCGGGCGCGTCGTCCTCGATCACGACCACGCTCATGCCCTCGGCAGCGGCATACACCGCCGCGGACAGACCTCCCGGGCCACCGCCGATCACCGCCACGTCGTAGTGGTCCTGCTCGGCCGGCCGGATGAGACCGAGCCGCTCGGCCAGCTCACTGATCGAGGGATCCACCATCTCGGTGCCGTTGCCGAGCCGGACGGTCACCGGGGCGTCCCGTACGTCCTCCTCGGGCAGCCAGCGGAAGATCACGCCACTGCGGCCGAGGAAGTCGCGCACCGCATAGGCGGCGGGTGAGAAACGGCTCCCGCGCACCTCGGCCGTCGGCAGATCACCACGGAAGTCGGCATTCCACGTGCACAGGGAATCGTCGAGCGCGCCACGCAGGTGCTCGGCCGGGTCGTCGCCGCTCCGGACCGCCCCGCCGGGGGCGTCGGGCACCGCGCTGCCGTGCCCGGCCAGCGAAAGCCAGCGCACGCCGGAGTGCTGCGCGGCATCCGGGTCCGGTGCCTCATCGGCGAGCACGGCTGCCACCGGTACCTTCCGGTCGGCCAGCGAGCGCAGCGCGCGGACCACCTCCGCCGGCCCTCCGACCTGCAGCACGCGGAAAGACGTCCGGTACCAGCTTTGCACCAGCTCGGCCGTCTCGTGCCGGCGGAGCGGGTCGGAGTCGGAGAGAACAATCACCGGCAGTGCGGCATCGGCCATCAAGAGGTCCTCCAGTGGGGCTTGAGCGATCGGCTTCCTCGCCCGGTTCAACGAGCGGGGACGCCATACGAATCGGCTCCGGAGAGGCCTCTGAAGGCAGGCGGGCAGGGAGGGAGAGGTGCCGGGGAGGAGGGGAGGGCAGCCTGGCCCCCTCCTCCCCGGCCTCCCCCGGGCAACCTCAGAGACGCCCGAAGAACTGGTTTCCGCGGGCCGAGTAGTCCTCGCTGGTGTAGTACTCCTTCATCGCGGAGCTGATCTCGTCACGGCTCAACTGCCCGTCGCCGTCGACGTCCAGCCGGTTGAACGCCTCCTCGAAGGTCTCGCGGGGCAGGCGGAACATGCCGTGGAGCAGGGAGGCGTACTCCTCCCGGCTCAGCATGCCGTCGCCGTCGCGGTCGCCGAGTTCCGTCCAGGCATTGCTCATGTTCCTGATCCGTTCCCAGATCCTGTTCCGGTCCGTGACGATCCGCGCCCGGAACGCCGCCCGGAACTCCTGCCGGTCGACCCCGCCGTCGTCGTTCCTGTCCATCCTCTGGAAGACGGTGTCCCAGAGGTCCGCCAGCGAGTCCCGAAGTCCGGCCACGACGTCCGGGGCAACACCGAGCGACTCGGCGAGCCTGTCCGAGAGGCCGATGACGTCCGACTTCTCCAGCCGCCCGTCGCGGTCCGAGTCGAAGACGTCGAACGACCGGTCCAGCTTGATGTCCAGAACGCTCACGACAGCATCCCCTTCACTCCACGTGGTCGCCTCGCGACACTGCGAGGCGGCCCAGGAAAGCACAGGTCCCGCCCCGCGCGCGTGGAGGGAACGGATGCCTGACCGTTCCGGGTGACGCGTCCCGTCCTCATCGCCATCTGAGCATTCCCCTGCCCGCACCCCGCTCCGCCGCTAAACTCGCCCTGCGTTCATTGACCGGTACGCACAGGCACGACGACGTGCGCGCCGGGCGGGGGGAGGAACCGATCCGTGGCCTGGACTGTGCATTTCGACGCCGCCGACGACATCGGCGCGGACAGCCAGGGCGAGATCCGCACCGCCCTCCAGGGCATCGCATCGAGCACCGCTCCGCAGCCGGGCCACTGGCCGTCCACCGTCACCGAAGTGCACGTCACCCGCCGATTAGCCGGCGGCCGCAGCGGCTCCGAGGTGCTGGAGATCCGGGTCGAGGACGCCGCGCACGGGCCGTCGCTGCAGGTCGCGAAGCTCGCCGATGCCGAGAGCACCGCCCTGGAGTGGCAGCGGGGCAAGGAAGCCGACAACAGCCGCCGATTCCCGATCTACACCACGCTGCTCGCCGTCAGCGAAGGCGTGCTGAATCCCCCCAACCGGCCCCTGTTGCGCCGCCAGGCCCTCGTCTACCAGCACGTACTGGACCGGGACCCCTCCGGAGGAGAACTCCGCTCCGTCGAGGACGTCGTCGCGGCGGGCTTCGCCGGCGACGCAGAGGCCGAAGCGGCCTGCCGGACCCTGCGCGGCGTCATGACGGCCCTGGCCAAGCAGCTCCACCACGATCCGCAGGTGCAGCCGCTGGACCTGGCCGCCTACAACCGGGCTCTGGGCACCGACCTGTACGTCACGTTCGACACGTTCCAGCCCGACACCTCACCCGTCGACCTGGCGCAAGGCTCCCTGACCGTCGACCAGATCAACGAAAGCCAGTGCGACAGCACGAAGATCGCCCTCAACAGCACGGCCCCGCCCGGCCCCGACCGGTCACTGGGCGACCGCGACCTGGTGGCGCTCCGACTCGACGACGTCAGACTCGGCGAACACCACCTGATCGGATGGGCCGGCCACACCGCCATCCGGGTCGAGGCCGTCAACGCCGCCCGCCAACGCCCCCTCGCCGACATCCTGCACGAACCCACGTCCCTGGAGATCTGCGGCCAGGTCCGCGACACCCGTGCCCACGAATGGTCGCGGCGCCTCAGGCACTTCCTCCCCGGATGCACGGAAGCCGAAGGCCACCTCAGCCACGCCGACGTCCGCGTACGGCATCCCCTCCACCGGCTCCACCGCATCCTGCACGACCGGGCGGTTGACCGGACCCTCACCGCCGTCCACGGGGACCTCAACCCCCGCAACATCATGCTCTGCGGGGAGAACCCCTACCTGATCGACCTGGCCGTGGCCGACCCCCGGAAGCCGGCGCTCTCCGACCACGCCTGGCTGGAGGTCTGCACGCTCCGCGACCTGCCCGCCGACCGGCCGGCCGACCGGCTCGACTTCGCAGGGCTCGTCCAACTCCAGCGCATCCTCGCGGTCATGTGCGCCCTCGCGACCCAACTGGACGAGCCCGACACGGACCGGGTCCTCGCCCGGCTGGTCGCGGCAGCACGCCGGAACTCGCCCGTCGCGGCCCGCTGCCTCGCCATGCTGTGGGAGATCCGGCGGGCCGCCGTCCTCCTCAACCGGGGAATCCAAGGACCGGCGGCGTACGGGCACCTGATGGAACATCTGACGCTCTCCGCCTGCCGCGCCCTGAAGTTCCCCGACGAAGACCAGAGCGAGCACAAGGTCGCGGTGTCGGCATCCGTCGCCGGCGTCGCCGCCGAGGCGCTCGACGGCTTCGACGACTCCTTCTTCGACCAGTGGCCCACCCACCAGGCCGAAGCACTGCGCTCCGCCCTGCTGGACGTCGAACAACTCCCCCCGGGCTGCGTCGACATCCTGACCGGCGTCCACCTGGCCCTCCGGGACGACGACGAACCCTGCCACGATCGCCGCCACGACGACCCGGTGATCTCCGCCCTCCTCACCGGACCCCTCCGCGCACACCTGCCCGAACGCGAGCAGCTCAACCCGTACATCCCCCTCGCCGGGCGGCTGCTCGACCCCGGAGAACCCCTGGTCCAGCAGGGCGACGGAGCGCTCACCCCCGCTCCGCCCGAAGCCGTCGAACTCCTGCTGAAACTGCCCAGGGTCGTCATCGTCGGCGATACGGGAACGGGCAAGTCCACCGTCGCCGCGGAACTCCAGACCCGGCTCCTGCGCCGCACCCACGGCTCAAGCGGCTCCGACGCATCCGACGGCTCAGGCGGCTCAGGCGGCTCACGGCCCCACGGGAACGAGCCCCGCGCCGGCTGCTGGCCCCTGTCCATGACCGCCTTCCGGATGAGCGAGTACCTGCGGCAGAAGGGCAGCGACTCCTCCGTGCCCGACATGCTCGAACAGTGCTGCCCCGAAGCGGCCGGTCTCCCCGTCGAGAGGATCGACCGGCTGGCCCGGCTCGGCGCCCTCCACCTCGTCATCGACGACCTCCACACCGGGGACGCGGCGGACAAGGACGTCGTCCACGGCTGGGTGCTGAAGATCGCCGAGGCCTATCCGCGGATGCGCCTGGTGGTGTGCCAGCGGGCGTGGGACTACGACCCGGACCTCCTGCGCTGGCAGGCCGTGGCCCTGCTCAAGGTCCGCAAGCACCAGGCACGCGACTACATCGAGGACATGCTGCGCCTGGAGCACCCCCGGACCTGGCGCGAGCGGATGAAACCCCTGGAAGAGCAGATCTTCAACGACCTCAGCGCGGTCGCCCTGCGCGACCTGGCGGGCAAGCCGCTGTTCCTGAGCATGCTGATCGAGCACTACAACGAGGCGGAGAAGATCGCCTCCAACCCCGGCATGCTGGTCCACCTCTACCTGGGGCGCCTGCTCAAGACCCCGGACCCGGCGGAGAACGACCGCAAGGTGCAGCTGCTGAGGCTGCTCACGCAGAGCATGGAGGAGTACGGGTCGACCCTGCGCTACCAGGACGCCCTGGAACGGCTCCAGGCGCTGCAGCCCACCGACACCGAGCAGACCCTCGCCGCCCTCGTCGGCACCGGCGTCCTCGAAACCGACGCCCACAGCGACTGGCTCACCTTCTGCAACCCCCTCGTCCATGCCTTCTGCGCGGCCGGCTACCTGGAGGCGCAGGCCACCACCAACCTCGAATCGGTGCTCGACAGCATCACCCGGTTCCGGTGGCGGGACGCGGCCCACCTGCTCGTCGCCAACCCCGACGCCGACCCGGACATGGTGCGCGCGGTACTGGAAACCGCCCTGGAGGCCAATACGGTGTACGGGGCGTGGCTCCTCCAGGCCGCCGCCGGGGACTTCGCCCCGCTGCACGCCTCCCTGCTCGCCGGGCTCAGGACGACCCTGGAATCGAGCACCAGCGGGGAGCCGGCCTGGCGCGAGGCCTCGTACACGCTCGCCCGGTACGGAACCCCCGAGGCCATGGCCGTCCTGGTGGCCGTGGCCCGGCAGGCCGACGCCGCCCCGGCCGCGGGCCAGGCCCTGTCCGGACTCGTCATGATGCACCAGTGGTTCGTCCCCGGCGCGGAGGCAGCCCTGACGGCCGTCCTGAAGGAACTCCTCGACCTGCCCACCGGACTCAGCGGGCCCCTGACCGTCCTCGCCCTCCGCAGCATCGCCACAGCCGATCTGAAGACCCTCACCGGACACGTCTGGTCCCGGTTGGAGGTCTCGGCGCCCTGGCCGGTCGTACAGGAGGCCAGGCAGACGCTCGCCCAGCTCCGGGTGGAGCCCGACAGGCAGCTGGAGGCCGTGTATGCCGAGGCCTGCCGGGCGCGGCTGACGGAGGTCGGCTCCGAGCTGCGGCGCAGCGCCGACAACGCCACCATCCACCGCCTCAACACCGAACGCATGGAGCTGCTGGAGGCGCTGGCCAGGGAAGGCTCACTGGAGACCCTGCTCGCCCACCGGTTCAGCGTCGGCCTGGCCGACCACCCCGAGTGGCACCGCCACCTCCTCGAAGCGGCCGGCAGGCGCCACAAGGACGACCCCTCCGACGCGTGCGCACAGCTCGTCCTCGACGCCGACGGCATGGCCGAGACCCGGTGGAACGAGGTGCTGTTCGGAGACGACGACGACATGGCGGTGATCGCCGCGCACTTCCTGCTGAGGCAGGGCGAGGTCATCAGCGGATCCCGGCTGACCGCGGCCGCGGTGCACGCCTCACCGCAGCGGCTGCTCGCCCTGGCGGCGTTCGTCCACGGACTCGACCCGCAGGACCTCTCCGGGGTGGAACGCATCGTGGAGGGGCACTGCCTGCCCTCGCTCACCCCCGAGTACCTGGAACCGCTGTCCTCCCTCGTCGCGGCCGTCGGCAAGGGCGGCGTCGAACTCCATCCCGGCATCGCCCTGAGCGTCGAGCGCGCCCTCCGCGAGAAGCACATGCGGCAGGCCATGTACTGGCCGTGGGCGGCCGCCTGGCGCGACGCCATCCCGGACCACCTCGACACCGGCCTCTTCCTCGGCAGGGAGCTCAGCGACGCCGACCTGCTCACCCTCATGGGAACGACCGACGTGCTGCTCGACGCCCCCCTGTTCGACCCGATACCGCTCACCTTCGAGCAGCGGGAGCGGCTCCTGGGGATCGAGGTCGGCGACCCCACCAGCCTCGACGCCCACCGGCTGGTCCTGCTGGCGGCCAGCGCGGGCCTGCACGAACTCGTCGAGTTCGTCAGGGACGTCGCCTGGAACGTCACCAACTGCAGCGGGACGCTCCTGCACGCCCATCCGGTGCACGGACGGGTGGAGGTGTCGAGGGCCGCACATGCCCTGAGCGCCTACGGCTACCTCAGCGCCCTGGCCGTCACCGACGGCGCGTTCAGGAACACGCGGCGCGCGCAGAAGGACCTGACCCAGCTCGCGGCGTCCACCGCCGGGATGCACCCCAGCATGGAGCGGGCCCGTCTGATCGCGTTGGGCTTTCTGGGCGACTGGGAAGAGATCTGCACGGCCCTGCGGCCCGAAGACGCCATCATGCATCAAGCGGCGGTGAACCTCACGGCCCGCCTGCTGCACGGCCCGGACCCGTCGGCAGCCCTCTCGGTCGCCTCCGACATCGCCGAGTGGATCAGGGACCGGCAGCGCGACGAGGAACTGCCCGCCGAAACCCGGGCCGTCCTCAGCCACATCCGCTCCACCGCCGAGTTCACGATGAGGCGCTATGTCCGGTGAAGCAGTCCGCGCATCCCGTGCGTCACGCCAGCCCCATGTGCTTCTTGCCCGCCGCCACGACCACACGCCGGCCCTCGGAAGCGGCCGACAGGGCCCGCTCCAGCTCCTCGGCCGTCCCGGCCTCCTGGATGTGGCGGTGCAGCCGCAGCAGCCGCTCGCCGGCCGCCAGCACGTCGTGGGTGGACAGCAGACGCAGCCGCGTGAGGTGGTTGCGCATCTCCCCGTACTGCACGGCCAGATCCGTCGCGGCCCCCGGGTCTCCGGGCGGCGCGGCCTTCGCTATGTCGGAATGCTTCCAACTGGCCGCGAGAAACGCCACGAACGCGTCCGTCAGCGCCTCCCGGGACCATGTGCGCTGCTCGCGGCGCCCCTGCACGACCGTCGTCACGACCAGGGTCGCCATGCTCGTTGCCGCCGCTGCCCAGGCGGCGTACCCGCTGGCATCCATAGACCAGTCATTGTCGCCAACCTTCCCGGCTCGCGAGGGCCGAATCGGCGAATTCCCCGTGCACGAGCCAGTCGCAGGAGTGACCAGCCATGACGGATCACGGACAGCCCGGCCCCACGCAGTCACACCCCGCGCCGACGACCCTGACGGCGCTGCGCAGTGAACTCCAGGAGCAGCTGGATCCCGCCTCGGCGAACCCGGTGCTCGACGTCAAGGCCCTGCTGCGCCTCCTCGTGCGCAACCGGGCCCCCCTCCTCAAGGACGTCGACCGCTCGGCGCCCCCGGACCGGCTGATCCGCCAGCTGGTCGCCTGGTGCATCACGAGCGCCTCCAGGGCGGACGCACTCGCCGACGCCCTGGAGCACTTCGCCGGCCTCGCGGGCACGGAGCAGCCGGATGCGGCCGGCACCCTGCGGATGCTGTCGGACCTGCTGGCCGCCCGGACCCTCATGGAGGACGAGGACCTCCGCCGGCTCCAGCACCTCGTCGAGCCGCGCACCGTCCCGACCCTCGACCTGCACCGGCTCGTGCAGGCCTGCCTGCCGCCGCTGTCCGCGGCCCTGCCGCAGCACTGCACATCGACGTGGCCCACGGCGCTGCACCTGCTCCGGCGGAACGTGCTCCCGGGAGGCCTGCCGCCGCTGCTCGCGTTCATCGAGTACCTGGCCGCGGCCCAGTCCCAGGCGGCCGTCGACCCGCTCCGCGCGTGGACCGAGGAGAAGGCCGGGCAGTGGGGCGTCCTCGACGCCCTCCAGGCCTGCCGTGAAGCGGCAGCCCGCCATGCGGGCCCCACCCCCTCCGCGACACCCCGGATCATGTTCGCGTTCCTGCCCGACGGCCTGCGGAGCGACCTCTACACCCTGCGCACGTGGCACCGCGAAGCCGACGCCGAGAACAGCCCCTCCATGCGGGGCGAGGACGCGCAGGTCGACCGCCGCGACATCGCCGACGCCGTCTACGGATGGCTGCAGAAATGGCCCCGGCGGCCGAGCCCGGCCGCCGCCGTGTCCGTCGAGTTCTGGCTGCCGCTGCCCCTCGTCAACCAGCCCGTCTGGGACTGGTGCACCCGGAGCACCCCTCCGCAGGCAGCGCCGCACTGGAACGTCGTCGTACGCAGCCTGGACCGCCTGCAGAGCCCGACCCTGCACCGGACGTGGCGCACCCGGTGGCAGCACCTGATGGACGACGCCGGCCCCGCCTCCGCGCCCGCCGTCCCCGACGGGCCGAGCCGCCGCCCGGCCCCGCCACAGGACCTCGTCGTCCTCAGCAACCCGCCCGACGGCGAGGCCGGGCGCAACGAGCTCATGACCGCCATCCGGCAGGGCGCTCCCGCCATCCTCTGGCACCGCGAGGACTGCGCCTCCCCGGCCTTCCGGACCTCCGTGCAGCAGCTGATCGAGCAGGGGCCGCTCAAGGACCTGCCCTCCCGCGTCAGCGCCCTGCGCCAGGGGACCGGACCGCTCGGCCCCGCCGAGGACGAGGAGACGGTGCGGGGGATCAGCCTGCTGTGGGACGACCCCGACCAGCCCCTGCCGGCCATGCCGGCCCTGGTGGCACCGAGTGAGGCACTGTGACCACGCCGACCCCGTCGACCCAGTCGACCCCGCCGACGCCGTCCACACCATCGGCCCCGTTCAACGGCACGCCGTGGATCGTCACGACGATGCCGCAGGAGAGCCGCCCCGTCGGCGGCACCAGAGCGCACGTGCCCGTGTACCCGCCCAAACCCGTGTTCAGCCCGCCACCCGCCTCCTGGCCCAAGGTCATACCGGTGCCCGGCACCCGAGCCGCCGCCCGCGCCCTGCACGCACTGGGCGTGCTGGACCGCGACCGCAGCCAGCCCGGCGCCCTGCACGTCCCCAACGCGCCCGGCACGCACCGGACGTCCCCGCACCACCCCTCCGCGTGGGACCTCGTCCTCGTCATCGACACCGGTGCGTCCATGACCGCCTGGTACCCCACGATCGACTCCTTCGTCGCCTGCACCCACGAAGTGCCGCTCTTCACCGACGTGCAGGTCGTCAAACTCCACAGCCAGGGCTTCGACCCCGACCGGAGCATCTTCGACAAGGTCGCGCTGGAGAACGCCGGACTCAACAGCGGTCGGCGGAAGATCGTATTCCTGATCACGGACGGCGTCGGGCCGGCCTGGAAGCGGTCCGAGGTCTGGGAACAGACCAGGGAATGGGCGAGCATCCACCCCCTGGCCATCCTGCACGTCCAGCCGCACCAGAACTGGGCCCGCTCCGCGGTGCACACCCACACGCTGCCCCTGCGCTCGTCCGAAGTCGGCGGCGCCAACTCGACGCTGGAGCAGAAGCCCGCCGGCCAGGAACCGCTGAACGGGCTGCTCACCCCCGTACCGGTCAACCCGGGGGACGTCATCGTGCCCGTGCTGGAGCTCCGCAAGAGATGGCTCGACCAGTGGTGCCGCCTGCTGCTCTCCCGCCAATGGGTGCGCCAGCAGGCCCTGGTGGTGGGCCGTGACGGCCCTCCGGAGATCCCGGCCACCGCCGTGCCGGACCGCGCCCCCGGCGCCGACGCGGAGAAGCGCGTCATCGAGTTCCTCGCCAGTGCCTCCGCGGAGACGACCAAGCTCGCCGGATTCCTCGCCTCCGCACCGCTGAACCGGCACGTCATGCAGCTGATCGGCGGACAGCTGCTCCCCATGGCCGGACCGGGCGACCTCTCCGAAATCCTGAGCAGCGGCCTGATCCGCGTCACCGAGCCCACCAACCCCGACGACGCCCCGTACGACCGGGTCACCTTCGACTTCGAGCCCGGGGTGCGAGAAGCCCTCCTGGCCCGTGAAGGATGGGAGAAGAGCCAGGCCGTCGCCAAGCTGATCGAGGAATACCTGTCCCCGGTGGTGGGCGCGGTGAAGGGGCTGGCCCAGCGCATCGAGTTCAGGACGCCGCCCGACGCGCTCGTGGTGACCTACGACAACCTCCCCTTCGTCATGGTGGAGCGGACCGTGCTGCAGGCCATGCCGCTGGTGGCCGACAGCGAGGCCCTGCGCCGGATGGGAATGAAGATCGACGCCCTCGCCCCGTCCCCGTCCCCGGACGAATCCCCCGCAACCGTGTGAAGGACCGTTCGAGGCGGTCGATCCGTCCTTGCGCGTTCCCGGCAGCCGCCGTCCCCGGGGTGGGGCAGCGTGGCTCAGGCTCAGCGGTGGCGGGTCAAGGCCGCAGGGGCGCCCGCGGACTGCGCTCCCTCCGACTCCAGGGTCAGCCGGTCCGGGTCCGCCATGGTGAGCACGTAGATGTTGCCCCGGGGGCAGTCGAAGGTCGCCGCACGGTCCGTGGGATGGCTGGTCACGGCAGCGAAGACCGCGGCGTTCCGGCCGGCCTGCCGCAGTTCGAGGGCCTCCGTGCATCCCAGGTCGCGTCCGCTGGAGGTCTCCTTGACCTCGCTGACCTGCCGGCCCACCACCTCGCCCACGGCGCCGGGGTTGAGGGTGACCGTGACGGTGAACTCCCCCGTCCGGGCACGGGAGATGCCGTCGGCGTCCGGGGTGCCGGGGCCGACCCCGGACCACGTGCCCGCCCACGACGCGGGCAGTGCCTGCACCGAGGGAGTGGGCGCCGACGGGGACGGTGCCGGACTGCCCGAAGGGGACGCGGGCTTGGCGTCGTCGCCGCTCCAGGGGAATCGGACCGGGAGGACGACGGCGGCGGTCAGTACGGCGGCGCCGGCGGCCGCGCCGAGCAGCAGGGGCCGGCGCGATGCCCGTCCGCTCAGGCGTCCGGAGGCGGCCGGAAAGGCCCGGGAGGCCCGGAGGGCCGGTGATGCCTCCGGCGCCGTGGCCAGGACGGCCGGCGGCGCACCGGGAGGGGGCGGGGGAACCGGTGTGGGGCCGGTCCCTGAAGGGGCATGGGCGGGTCGCCGGGGTGCGGTGAGGAGGAGCCGGAGTTCGGCTTCCCGGCGGGCGACCTCGGCCGGGAGGGCCGTCGGCACCGCCGCGCTCCAGTCCGGCTCGGCGGCGGCGCCGCACCGGGCCCGTATCTCCTCGGCGGTCGGACGCCGGCCCGGATCCTTGGCCAGGCACTCCCCCACCAGGGGCAGGATCGCCTCCGGCACGCCGTCGAGCACGGGCTCGTCGTGGACGATCCGGTACAGGAGGGCCGGCAGGTCCAGCTCCTCACCCGCCGCCAGGAACGGGCTGCGCCCGGTGGCCGCGTACACGAGGACCGCAGCGAGGGAGAACACGTCCGCCGGCGCCGCCGCGACGTCGCCGGTCGCCTGCTCCGGCGCCAGGAAGCCGGGCGTGCCGATCACCGCGCCCGTCCGGGTGCGCCGCGGGTCCTGCGCTGCGCGGGCGATGCCGAAGTCGATGAGGAAGGGCCGCTCCGCACCGAGCAGTACGTTCCCCGGTTTGATGTCGCGGTGTACCACCCCCGCCGCCCGTACGGCGACGAGTGCGGCCGCCAGCTCGCGGGCCAGGCACTCCACGGCGGGCGCGGGAAGCGGCCCGTGCGTGCGCACCCAGTCCCCCAGCGACGGCGCGGCGACGTACTCCGTCGCCAGCCACTGCGGTGTCGTACCCGGCGGGCTGAAGTCCACCACGGAGACCGTCCAGGCGCAGCGGACACGGTCGTTGGTGCGTATCTCCCCGGCGAACCGTTCGGCGAAGTCCGGCTGGAGGCTGAGATCGCGGTGCACGGTCTTCAGGGCCAGCGGCCGGCCGGAGACCGTACGGGCCAGGAACACCTCGCCCATGCCTCCCTCGCCGAGCCGCGCCAGCAGGCGGTATCCGCCGATCTCCGGCGGGTCACCGGGCCGCAGTGACTCCATGAGCTCCCCCGTCCCCAAGGCCGTTGCGGCCCCGCGGTGCACGGGCCGTCCGGTGGGTCACCCTAAGGGACAGGCCGACGCGCGCACCCCGTGCGTCAGCCGCTCGCGCGGTGCAGGGGGATCTCGGCCCACACCTGCTTGCCGCCGCTGAGCGGCACCGAGCCCCAGGCCATCGTCGTCGCCTCGACGATGAGCAGCCCGCGACCGCCGGTCGACTCCCAGCTCACCGACACCGGTTTGACGGGGCTGCGCGGGGACGCGTCGTTCACGGCGATCCGCAGCCGGTCCGCCGACAGGATCAGGTCCATCCCCACCTCTCCCTGCGTGTGCGCGATGGCGTTGGTGACCAGCTCGGACACGACCAGCAGAGCCGCGTCGAGTTCCTCCACCACACCCCAGGACCGCAGGGTGCGCACGGTGAAGCGGCGTGCGTGCATGACCGCCTTGGGCAGCCGCCACACCGTCCAGTGGCTGCGCTTCGGCCGGCCCTCCGTGCCGTCGTAGCGCAGCAGCAGCAGCGCCACGTCGTCGTCGCGGCGGCCCTCGCCGACGACCAACTCGTCGGCCAGCCCTCCGGCACCTGCCGGGTCGGCCGCGGCGAGCACTTCGCACACCCTCCGCATGCCCTCCTCCAGGGGCAGTTTGGCGGACTCGACCAGGCCGTCCGTCAGCATGACGAGCAGGGTTCCGGGGGCCAGCCCCGTCTCGGTCATGGGGAATTCGGCGTCCGCGAGCACGCCCAGCGGAGGCCCTCCCTCGATCGCCATCACCTCGGTGAGGCCGTCGGGATGGCGCAGGATCGGCGGGAGATGGCCGGCCCGGACGACCCTCGCAATGCCCTCCTCCATGTCGAGGTCCACATACCCGCAGGTGGCGAAGAGATCGGTCTCCATGCCGACGAGCAGCCGGTTGGCCCGAGCGACCACCACGTCCGGCGGGTGGCCCTCCACCGCGTAGGCCCTGACCGCCGTACGCATCTGGCCCATGATGGTGGCGGCCGCCGCGCTGTGCCCCTGTACGTCCCCGATGACGAAGGCCACATGACCCTCACGGAGCGGAATGACGTCGTACCAGTCGCCGCCGACCTCCAGTCCCGCCGTCGCGGGCAGGTAGCGGGCGACAGCCACCCCGCCCGGCAGCTCCGGGAGCTTACGGGGCAGCAGGCTGCGCTGGAGCATGGTGGAGAGTTCGTGGCCCGCGTCCAGTGCGTGGGCGCGCACCAGGGCCTGCCCCGCCAGCCCCGCGGTCACGGTCAGCAGCGACCGCTCCTCCGGTCCGAACCGGTGCTCCGTTTCCCACCCCACCAGACACACCCCGACCATCCTGCCTTCGGCGGGCAGCGGCAGCACCGCGAGACCGCCGGGCCCGACCCCCAGGAGGCCGGGCTCGAGAACCGCGCCCGGCGGCCACAGACTCATGTGGCCCCCGCGCAGCGCGCTCTGCAGGGTGGACAGGTCGCCGAGCGGCACGTCGGGCCACTCGGACCGCCATTCCGAGCGCCAGACCTCGGGCCAGGCGTCGGGCTCCGGCGGGTCGAGAGCGGTGACGATGAGCCGCTCGGGCTCCAGTTCGCCGACGGCGACCCGGGAGGCGCCGAGCGGCTCGCGCAGGGCGGCGACCACGAGTCGGCTGACCTCTCGGATGGTCGCCGCTCCAGCGAGCGTGGCCGACAGCCGCTGCACGAGGGAGACCTCGTCGGCGCTGGGGCGCAGGTAGGTGGCGTCGGCCACCACACCCAGGACGCGCTGCGGTGTGCCATCGGGTTCCACCTCCACGCGGCAGCGCAGCCCCAGCCAGCGCAGCTCGCCGTTCGGGCGGCGGATACGGAACGCCAGCTGCTGTCCGGCGGCGGCCAGCCGGTCCGGCTCCACGATCGCCATCAGCGCGGGCATGTCGTCGGGGACGGCGCAGGCCAGCAGGGTCTCCACCTGGCCGTCGAACTGCTCGGGAGGCAGACCGAGCAGTTCCAGCACGTTCGCGTGGGCCTCCATGCGGCCGGTGCCCAGTTCCAGGATGAACGCGCCGCCCTGGTGGGGCACCAGGGACTGTCCCAGGTGTGCCTGCGGGGCCTTTCGCCCGGTCAGACGAGCGGCGACCGCTTCGAGTCCGGCCGCCACCTGATCGGCGTAGAGCTCCAGGAGGCTGCGGTCGTCGGCGCTGAACCCGTCCCCCACCTCGCCGGCCACGATCAGGCAGCCGAGCTCCTGGTCGCCGTGGCCCAGTGGCAGCGCGCCCAGCGAGATCCTTGCCGGCGAGTGGGGGTCGCCGTCCCGGACCCGGGTGGGAAAGTGGTGGGGGTCATCCTCGACGAACGTGGCGAGTTCCATGGGAGTCAGCCACAGCGGGCGGCCGGAGCGGAAGGCGTTGGCAGCGGGCGAATGGCCGGCCACGGAGAGGATCGCGGGCAGTCCGTAGAGGACGCCGCGGTTTCCGGTCAGCTCGGCCAGATGGAGTTCGCTGTCCTGCTCGGCGACCACGTAGACGGCGGCAAGCTCAGCCCCGCAGAACGCAAAGCGATGCCTGTTCACTGTCCGTATCGCCTCCTCCAGAGGACGGCCGCCGATCGCGCTCTCTCCATGCTGTCGCGCCCGGGACCGTTCGGGCGAGTCGGAACGCGGGAGCACCGGTTACGCTGCGCGGACCGTACGCGACAAGGCGGGTGCGGCCCGGCCGGGCGGCCGGCTCCGAGGCCGATCATGCGGCCGCGCTCGTAGGCGTGTCTGCTTCAATCAGGGGCACCGCACAACCTTCGGGATACGACGTGAATGAGGTGCAGCCACCGTGGCTCGAACCGTTCGCACTCTGACCATCGGGTCTGTCTTCGTTTTCTTGCTTGCCGGGTGCCGAGGCGGCGAAGCGAAGGGCGACCGGCCCGCTTCGGGTGGCACTCGCGTCACCAGGTTGAGCGGCCTCGCAGCGATCGACGTTGCCGACGACCCATTAGCAGGAATGACCGGGGGCGTAAAAATACTGTCCGACATCCGGTACAGGCAGAGCCGAATTCTCGGCTACGTGGGCAAAGAATCCTGCGGAATTCTGGCACATTCCGTGAATGACCAGAAGGCGAACCGAATCCACCTCGTGTCGCACTGGCCGGACGCGGGGCAGGAAAGTACCACCTCCCACCCTGGCGGGCCCTACAACACCGTCTCCGGCGGCGGTGGGCCGAAGGCCTGGGCATCCCTGATGTGCAGCAGGAACGCCATGGTGATCGAATACGTCTCCGGCGAGCCCGGCCCGCCGGGAGAGGCACGCGGCCCGGTCACCACGACGCAGGTCTCCGACACCCCGGCGACCACGCGCATCGTCGTCGCCGAGGCCGGCCTGCGGAAGCAGCTCCACTCGGTCCGGTAGAGGTCTCACTTCCCTCGGCCGACGGCTCCACACGGTGCGCGCACGGCGGAGCACTGTCAGTGGCGGGTGGCAGCATTCGGTACAGGGCAGACACCACAGCATTCGACTGGCGGCCCTTCCTGCTCAGGTGGAGCGGGGAGGTACCGGGGGCGTTGGACCCGGGCCGGTTCTTCGGCCGCTCGGACGACGGCGCCGAGGCGGAGCGGGCGCTGCTGGAAGCGGTGACCGGGGAGTTCGGTGCCTGTCTGCCGCAGCACGCCATCGTGGTCGGACGGCTTCACACGTTCACCACCCGATCCTGGACGCGGCCGCCGGAAAGCGGTGAGACGTACGCCGTGATCAGCATCAGCTGATCGGCCCACCGGCCGTACGGTCCGGCGTCGTCCGTGTCGGCCGGCTGGCTCAGCCCTGTTGCACGGCCGGCGCGCTGCCGCGCTGCGCTCGGCTGCATTACCGCGCGTGGGCTCGCAGTCCGCGGACGCCGTGGGGTGTGCCGATGCCGGTGACCAGGTCGTATCCCGGCATCGCGCAGTAGGGGCCGGCGCAGCCGATGACGATGTCGTGGAAGTCCCGGGGTCGCGCGTAGGGGTAGGTGTTGGGGCGGTCGGCCGGGCCGGGCCGGCCGGCCCGGGCGTACATGCCGGCGACCAGCGGGGCGGAGAGGCTGGTGCCGCCGACAACGTACCAGCCGGGTGGGATGGCGGGGCCGGAGCTCGTGGCGTACACGGCCAGGCCGGTGGCGGGGTCGGCGACCGCGGAGACGTCCGGCGTGGCGCGGCCGGCGGGGCACAGCAGGTCGTGCTGGAAAGACGGCTTGGGCTCGTACAGCGAGCAGCCGCCTCCGGAGCCGGCCCAGCCGCTTTCGGCCCAGCCGTGGCGGTGGTGTGCGGGGATCAGCGTGGTACCGCCCACCGAGGTGACGTTCGGGGAGACGGAAGGGTAGACGGTCTGGCCTCCGGTGTCGCCTGAAGCGAAGGTGTAGGCGATGCCGGGGCGGAAGACGAAGTCGAACTCCGCCTCGGCCGGTTGCTCGCCGGCTCCCCAACTGCCGTTCACGGCGGTCACGCCCGGCAGGGCACTTGCTGTACCGACGGCCGGCAGGAGAGAAGTGTCGATGCGGGCTGTGGGAGCCTCGACGAGGGTGATCTTGCAGTCCGGGCAGGCGGCGCTGACGGCCTGGATGTCGAGTGCGGCCTCAAGGGCCCAGAGGGGGTCGACGACGGGGGGCTTGACGCCGGTCGAGTAGACCTTCCGGAAGCATCCGTTGGCCGTCGTGCAGGGCGGCAGGCGGAAGGTGCGGCGGTAGACGGCCAGGTCCTGCTCGGCGTTGGGGTAGTCGAAGGCGACGACGATGGCGACCCTCCGCCCGCTCCCGCCGCGCCCCTGCAGATCGTAGGCGCTCTGGATGTCCTGCGGCGAGAGGCCGGGCGGCTGCCGGCCCGGCCCGAGGGCCCGCGTCGCAGGCACATCGGTCCGGATCATCGCCAGGCAGAACGCCAGGCCGGGATCGTGCGTGTCCGGGCAGACCCGCCGGGCCGTCGGCGCCTGGCCACTGCTCGCACCGGCCGTGCGGGCCGGCCGGGGCCCGTCGTCGGCCGGAGAGGTCCGGGGCTGCGCCGTCGCGGCACCGGCGGCGATGCTCCCCAGGACCACAGCGGCCGTCACCAGGAATCTGGCCGAACGTCCACGCATGACGCCACGCATGACGCTCCTTCACGGCGCGAAGCGGACCGGATCCCGGGCAGGACGCCGGACCCGCACGCCACTGTGCCCACCGACGACTCCCCGGCGGGGTGACCGACACGCGGTCGCCCAACGGAGGGCGTAGCTTCCCGGCCCCCGGCCCCGGCGGCCGTGCCGTTCCGTCCAGGGCGCCCGGTCGGGGCAATCCCGTCCGGCGGGATCCGGGGCCTTGCCCGCCGAAGGGGCCATCCCACGGCGTGGCGGGGTCGGGGTGCCCAGGGGCCGGGGCATGATCGGCGGTGTGAAGACCTCCGGACGTCTGACCGCCCTCGCGGTGGCGGGGCTGCTCGCCGCACTTCCGGCGTGCTCGGAGTCCGACGGCCGCGACCGCCCCGGGGCACGTGCCCGTACCGGGGCAGACGCGCAGGCAGGTGCTCCTGCCGGCGCGGTCACCGCGCAGCCGGGAGCTTCCGGGAGGGTGTTCCGGGGCGGGCGCCCCGCTGCCGCGGGCGCCGGTGACCCGTACTTCCCGAAGCTCGGCAACGGCGGCTACGACGTCACCCACTACGCCCTGACCCTGGCCTACGACCCCGGCAGCGGCCGCCTCGAAGGCACCGCGGAGATCACCGCGAAGGCCACCGAGGACCTCAGTGCCTTCCATCTCGACCTTCTCGGCATGGAGGTGCTCGGCGCCACCGTCGACGGCCGCACGGCGCAGGTCCGGCGGGACGGGCAGGAGCTGACCCTGCAGCCGCACGATCACGTCAGGAAGGGCGCCGCCTTCCGCAGCGTCGTGCGCTACGCGGGCACACCGCAGCCGGTCACCCACGCCCACGGGTGGCGCGAAGGCTGGTTGAGGACGGACAACGGAGCGGTCGCGTTCGGCGAGCCGACGGGCTCGATGTCGTGGTTCCCGGGCAACCACCACCCCTCGGACAAGGCCTCGTACGACATCACCGTCACGGTCCCCAAGGAGGTGCAGGCGATCTCCAACGGGCAGCTGCGCGCCCGGCGCACCAGCGGCGACCGCGCCACCTTCCACTGGCACCAGGCCGAGCCCATGGCCAGCTACGTGGCGACCGTGGCCATCGGCAGCTACGACGTGAAAACCTCCCGGACCCGATCGGGCGTCCCGGTCGTGTCGGCGATGGACACGACCGCGGGCGTGGACGAGGACGGGGCGGTCCTCGGCCGCTTTCCCGAGATCATGGAATGGGCCGAGGAAACGTTTGGCCCGTATCCCTTCTCCGCCGCCGGGGTGATCGTGGATCAGGCGGCCGATGTGCCCTACGCCCTGGAGACCCAGACCAGGCCGATCATTCCGGCCGACATCTTCCACACCACCAACGTGGTGCACGAACTGGCCCACCAGTGGTTCGGAAACTCCGTCACCCCGCGGACCTGGCGGGACATGTGGCTCAACGAGGGCTTCGCCACCTACGCGGAGTGGCTGTGGACCGAGGACCACGGCGGGGCCAGCGCCCAGGAGCACTTCGACCGCAACCACGCCAAGGCCGCGGACGACGACGAGTGGGATTTCCCGCCCGCCGAGCCGCCGAGCGCCGCGGACATCTCCGGCCAGCCGGTGTACGTCCGCGGCGCGATGGTGATCCACAAGATCCGCCAGACCGTGGGCGACAAGGCCTTCCGCGGCCTGGTGCGGGGCTGGACCCTGCGCCACCGCCACGGCCACGCCTCCACGGCCGACTTCACCGCGTACGTGGAGGCCAAGGCAGGCCGGGACCTCGACTCGATCTGGGACTCGTGGCTCTACGGCGACGGCAAGCCCGCGTGATGGGGGGCGACGCGGTGTCAGGTCCTGACGCGCCGGCGGGCGGTCGCGACGAGCTTCATGTACTTGTCCCAGTTCCACACGTCCCCGGGGTCCTCGTGCGTGGACAGCGGGACTTCGACGTGGCCCAGGATGTGGTCCCGGTCGACCGGCACGTCGTACTTCGCGCAGATCGTGGCGGCGAGCATGGCGGATGCCTCGTACATCTGGTCGGTGTAGACGGGCTGGTCGATCCAGCCTTCGTGCTCGATGCCGATGCTCCGGTGGTTGTACCAGACGTTGCCGGAGTGCCAGGCCACGTCGCGCTCGCGCACGCACTGGGCGATCCGCGTGCCGTTCGCGCTGACCACGTAGTGCGCGGACACCCTCTCGGCGGGGTCCTCGAACGTGGCGATCATGATCGGCAAGTGGTCCGTCGTCAGGTGAATGACGACGTATTCGATGGGATCGGACTCGGGACGGTCGGCGGGCATGTAGTTGGACTCGGACGCCGGAATCCAGACGGCGGGGGCATAGTCCGTCGGGGCCGCCCGGCGCGGGGTCGCAGGCGGCGCGGCGACGGGAGCCTTGCGCACGGGGCTCGGCGGCGCCGCCTTCACCTTCTCCTCGGGCCCCGTCAGGCGGGACAGCCCTGCAACGGCCAGAGCCGTACCCGCCGCGCCGGCAGCGCCGGCAGCGCCCCACAACAGCCGTCGACGGCTGAGCGGGCTGTCTTCCATGGCCACTCCTCATGAGGTCGAGCAGAGACAGAACGACACGCCGCAACTCGTGACATCACGAAATACAAGCGGCAAATGTGATCTGATCCTCTACCGGGGCCCGCACCCCGGCAAGCCGATCCCCCACCAATCGGGGCACATCCTGCCGTCGGCCGCGCCTGTCGCCCCGGGCCGGCGCCACCCGTCCCCTTGGCATGCGCTCCGCCGCCCGGCGGGCATCGCCGCGGGGGAGCCCTGCCCGAGGTCGACGGCCCGGAAGCCCGGCCCGCGCAGGGTGGTGGAGTAGGCCAGGTGGCCGTCAGGGAGACGTGCCGGGGCGGCGCCGCACCGCAGCCGGACCCGACGGGCGCGGGCCGACTCGGCGGGCGGCGGTGGCGTCCCGGAGTCAGTGGTCGTCGTGGGTGCGGTGGGTGCGGTGGGTGCCGAATTCCTTGCGGAGGTTGTCCAGGATGCGGGCGGCCTCGTCGAGGCCGTGCTGCCGGCAGCGCGCGGCTGCCTCCGTGAGGCGGGCCGTCGCCGCGTCGGTGCGGCCCAGGCCGTTGTGCTCGATCACCGCCGCCAAGCGGATGGATTCGGCGCGGGGGACCTCGCCTCCGTCACCCTCCCGTTCGTGTGCCGCGGCGGATGCTTCGGCCTCCGCCAGGGCCTCGGCGAAGCGACTGGCTTCCGCCAGGACGCGGGCCCGCTGGTAGTGGACGGTGCCGGACTCGTACGAGCGGGCGAAGCCCTCCGTGTCCTGCGGTACCGCCGCGCAGACGGCGTCGGCCTCCGCGAGGTGGGCGAGCGCCGCCTCCAGTCCTTCGGGGCCCTGGGCGCGCTGGGTGAGGCGGGCGAACTCGCACATCATGCGCATGATCATCGGCGGGTTGGGGGCTTCCGCGTGGGCGTCGACGGCGCGTGCGTACGCCGTGCGGGCGGCGTCCCAGCGGTCGGCCATCGCCAGGGAGACCGCGGCCTCCGACGCCACCAGGGTGTGCACCGCCCGGTCGTCCTCCCAGCCCGCGACGGTGTCGGCCAGCCGGAGGAACTCCTCCGCGGCCGCCCGGTGTTCCTCCAGTTCGCGAAGCCCGCGGGCGAGGGTCAGCCGGACCTGGGCGAGCAGGCGCCCGTCCAGGACGCCGGTCTCGTCCGCGGCCACGGACTCCAGGACGGCGACGGCGTCCTCCTGCCGGCCGGACTGCGCGAGCACGTCCGCGAGCTGGAGCCGGATGTCGGCTGCCTGGTCGTGCGCGTCGTCCCGGTCATGGCGGGCGGCCGCCTCGGAGAGGTGCCGTACGGCAGCGGCGGCGTCCCCGGCATGCCAGGCGGCGTGGCCGAGCAGACCGTACGTGGGGGCCATCGGGAAAGCGGAGTCCCCGTACCGCACGGCGAGGGCGAGCGCCTCGTGCAGCAGGTCGACGGCCTCCTCGTACTCCCTCCGGACGATCAGGGTCTGGGCGAGCACGACCCGCAGGCGGATGCCCGACCAGGGGCGGTCGATGGCCTCGACCACCTCCAGCGCGGCCCGCAGCTCCCGCTCCGCGCGGTCCGGCTCGCCGCGGCGCAGGGCGAGGTTCGCCGTGAACTCCAGGGCGCTGGCCTTGTGCTGCGGCACGACCAGGCGTGCGGCCTCGGAGCTCAGGGCGGCGGTCGCCGCGCCGAACCGTTCGAGGGCGGGCGCGGAGACCTCCGGCAGCTCGCCCATGGCCTCGTGGAAGGCGGCGTATGCCCGGCAGTAGAGCACGGTGAGGTAGCGCTCGGCTGCCCGGGAGCCCGGTCCGGTGTCGGGCGCCTTGCCGTCGTCCCCCCGACCTGCGTACGCGGGGCCGGCGTCCTGGCCCGAGGCGAGCAGTGCCTCGGCATCCCGCAGGACCGCGTCGAGGCCCGCACGGATCCCGGCGTCGTCCGGGGATCCGGCGTCCTTCGGGGATCCGGCGTCCTCCGGGGATCCGTCGGAGCGCGGGGAGCCGGCAGGTTGCGGGGAGCCGGCCGGGTCCGGTGCGGTGCTGCCTTCGGAGGCGGCCGCTCCGGCCTCACGCCCGGGGCGGAGCGGGGCGGACCAGGCGAGGGACCTCGCCCGGGCCGCGAGCATGTCCCAGGGCATGCCCGCCCGGTCGAACAGTTCGGCGGCCTCGGTCATGGCGGCCGCGGCCTCGGGCTCGCGGTCCTGCGCGTACAGGTCGTACGCGTGCTGCTTGGCGATCTCGGCGCGCAGGCGGCCCTCCGGGCCCAGCCGGTCGTCGTGCACGTATCCGGCTTCGCCGGCCAGGGCGGCGATCCGGGTCCACAGCGGCGTGTCACCGGGATGCCCCACCGCCTCCAGCCGCCGCGCCTCCTCGACCAGCTCGGCGAAGTCGTCGGGGATCGCGGGAGCGGCCGGAGCGGCGGCAGCACCCGCACCACCGGCACCACCCGGGGCGGTCGTGCCGCCGGCCGGTGCCTGGGCGGCCGGGCGCATGACGGTACGCAGCCCCAGCGGCAGGGGTTCGCCTGTCAGCGGGGTGCCGGCCAGCCGGGCGCGGCGCCGGTCGCCGACCTCCGCCGTGCCGTTGCGCGCGTCGAAGGCGGCGGCCAGGGTGTCCGCCTCGGACCGTACGGTGTCCAGCAGCTCTCCGGCGGTCCAGTTCCGACCGGGCGGCCCGGCGACCGGCGTGTCGGCGTGCCCGTCCGCGGCGAGCCGGGCGAGCAGTACCTCGACTCCGGTCAGGAAGCCGAGGCGGGCCAGCGGTGCGCCGGCAGCCTCGAACAGCGGCCGGTTCTCGGCCAGGATCTCCAGGCCGCGCCCCTCGTTGCGGGTGAGCGCGCAGAACTCCAGGTGCAGCCCGACCTCCTCCTGCATGCCCGTCATGCCGCGCACCCGGCGGTAGCCGCCGAGGTGGTGCGAGCGGGCCTCGTCGGTGCGGCCCAGCCGCACCAGCGGCAGCAGCGCCTGCGCCTGGCTCATCTGCGGTTCGTCGGAGCACGTCGAGGCGGCGTCGAGGACGGGCTGCCAGGTGGCCAGCGCCGCCTCGTCGTCACCCGAGCGCACCCGGTACAGCGCGTGGTGGCGGGTCTCGCACGCCTCGCAGTCGCTGAGGCGGGTGCGCGGCCGGGTCGCCCACAGGTCGTACGCCCCGGTCACGCCGGTGCCCGTCTGGGCGGCGACGTGGTAGCTCATGGCGGCGACCGGCTGCACGCCGTGGCCGTCCGCCTCGTACCGCTCCCGCATGCGCCCGATCCAGCCGTCGATCGCGGTCAGCGGGACGTCGGGCACCTGCAGCAGGGACGTCGCCACCCATTTGAAGCGCCACAGGACCTGGTGCGCCTCCCATTCGCTGAACGCTCCGGGGGAGCTCTCCCACAGCTTGAGCAGGCGGGCGAAGACCACGGGCGACTTGCGGTGCTCGCCGGTGTACTCGTACGCCGCCATCAGCTCCATCAGTGCCGTGACGAGGATATCGGGCTTGTCGAACGGCTCGGCGGCCTCGGCGAGCTCCTCGGCGGTGACGGTGCGCTGCAGGCCGTGCGGGCGCTCGTTGTTCTCGCGCAGCGCCTCGAACACGGCCTCCGGGGTGTCCAGCATCTACTGCTCCTTCCGGGGCTCGGAGTCGGGTGCGGCCGTCGTGCCGCCGGGGTGCATGGCGTGGGTGAGCAGGCTGATGAAGGCCCGGTTGAGCAGGGCGCTCTCGTTCGCCTTGAGGGGGCGGCGGCTGAGCAGCAGCGCCTGGCCGAGCAGGGACTCGGCGGCGGCGACGGCGAGCCCGCGCTCGGTGATCGTGACGGCCTGGCGGACCAGCGGGTTGAGGTGGTTGAGGACGAGCCGGGCGCGGGGGGTCTCGCTGCGCAGGGAGCCGAGGATGTCGGCCCACAGGCCGTCGTCGCTGTCGGCGGCCAGGGTGGAGCGGGTCCGCTCGTGGCGGGCCTCCCGGTTGTCCAGGAGCAGCACGGGGGCGGAGACGGGCTGGAAGTCGCGCAGGACGACGTCGCAGTCGTGGGCGGCGACGGTCTCCCGCGCGACGGCCAGGAAAGCGGCCGCGCGGATCTCGGCGGACGGGTCGACGGCGTCGAGGTGTGCGGTGACGGTCGCCGGGTCCAGGTCGGTGACGGCGGTGCCGGGCCGGATCTCGGGCAGCCGGTGGACCAGGTCGCGGTCGTAGGTGTAGCCGCCGTTGACGACGCCGAGGCCCGCGGCGGAGGCGATGGGGGCGACCTGGCGGAACTCCTCGACGCTGCGGGTGACAAGGACGGTGGCGTGGGTCCGGGCGAACTCCTCCAGGGTGACGTTGCCGTCGGTCGTCTCGAACGGCAGCCACGGGAGCACGATGCGCAGCAGTTCGTCGTCGTAGCGGGCGAGGGCCTTGACCGCGAGGTGGTGGGTGTCGATGAACCTGTGCAGCAGGGCGGGGTCGCTCGCGGCGAGGCCGGTGAGCCAGTCGCGGATCCGGGTGCCCAGGGCGTCCCGGACGGCGGACAGGGTGCCGTCCTCGTACAGGGCTTCGCGGGAGGCGGTGGGCCGCAGGCTGGTCGTGTCGATGACGCAGCGCACGAAGAACGCCCAGTCGGGCAGCAGCTCGGTCGCCTGGTCGCTGAGGAGCATCCCCTTGAGGTGGACGCGGTGGCCTGCGCGCTGCGCCGGGCTGAGAGCCGTGGGCAGGACGTAGGCGACGCCGCGCAAGCCGGCGGCCGGCAGGTCGAGCTCGATGGTGTCGAGGGGGGTGAAGTCGAAGACGGTGCGGCAGTACGCGGCCAGTGCCTCGCGCCGGGCGAGCGGCGAGCGGTGCGGCTGCTCCCACGGGGGCGTCTCGTCGATCCGCGTGCGCTCGCCGTACGGGTCGACGACCGTGACCTCGTGGGGCAGCAGGCGCCCGTAGTGCCGGGCGAGTTCGAGGACCCGGCCGGGAGTCGTCCATTCGGCGTTGTCGGCGCGCGGGGTGAGCCGCACGGTGGTGCCGGGCTCCGGCACGGCGCCGGCCGGGAGGGTGCGGATGGTGTAGCGGCCGTCGGAGTGGCCGCGCCATTCGACGGCGGGCGCGGCGGGGTCGGTGGCGTGCCGGCTGACCACGGTGATCTCGTCGGCGACGACGAAGCAGGCGAGGAGACCGATGCCGAACTGGCCGATGAAGTCGCCTCGTGCCGCGTCCAGCCCGGCGCCGTCCAAGGCGCCGTCCGTGGTGCGCTTGGAACTGCGGCCGATGGTGGCGAGGAAGCGGTGCACGTCGGCTTCGGTCAGGCCGATGCCGCTGTCGGTGATGGTGAGGGTGTCCCCGGTGCGCACGGTGATGGCCGCGGGGGCGCCGGGGTCGGCCGCCCGGCGGGCGGTGATGGCGTCGACGGCGTTCTGCAGGAGCTCGCGCAGGTAGACGCGGGGGCTGGAGTAGAGGTGGTGGGACAGCAGGTCCACCAGGCCGCGCAGATCGACCTGGAAGGTGTGGGCGGACTCGGAATGCGGCACCTTGTGCGGGTTCCTTCGGTAGCGGGCGGCACGGTACGGCACGGCAAGGCGCAGTGCGTACTCCGCCGCGGCGGGGCGTGTGGGTTCGGTTCGAGACGGGGGCGCGGCGACCGGGCCGGGCCGGCCGGCCCCGATCGGCACCGGAGCCGGCACTGGGGCCGGCAGCGGGGCCGGCGGCAGTCAGGCGCCCACGGTCGAGCGGTAGTTGCGGTACGCCTCGGCCGGGTTCGCGCCGTTGATGTAGTACCAGGGGAACTCGGTGGCGGTCCGCTCCGTCGCCTCGAAGCAGCGGCGGGCCGCCGCCGTCTCCCCGGCCAGCGAGAAGGCCATGGCGAAGGTGTTGCAGACCTGGACCCTGCCCTTGCCCTGCGCGAAATCCGGGTGCAGGACGGACCGTTCGGCGGCCTCGCGCAGTGAGCCGATGACATCGGAGCGCTGGATGTAGTGGGAGTCCGGTCCGCTGGCCAGCGAGAGCCAGTGCTCGATGTGCGCGACCGCCACGAGCTGGCCGAGCAGACTGCCCTCGGGCGCACCGAGCATCGCCTCGCGGGCGAAGGCGTGCATCCGCTCGTGCGAGCCGCCCCACTTCTCGCACACCTGCTGCAGGTACTGCTGGTGGGCGCCCAGGTGGTGCGGGCTCCGCCGTACGGTCGCCTCGAACCGGCGCCGGGCCACGTCGGGGCCGACCTCCAGCCCGCGCCCGGTGACCTGGAGGGCGTACCAGGGCGTGGTCCAGTCGGGCTCCCGCTCCGCCGCCTCGTACAGCCAGGTCTCGGCCTTGCGCAGCCGCTCGTGGAACGTCTCGAACTGCTCGCGCGAGACGTCCTTCGCCCGCGCTCCGGTCCGGGCTTCCCAACCCCAGTTGACGTAGCGGGCCCCGGCGACCAGCCGCGGCAGCGCCGAGTCCGGCTCCGCCGCCATGGCCTCGTGGATCCACTTCTCCACCCCGGCGGCCTCACCCACCGTCCACAGCATCCACGTACGGTCCCCGCTCTCGGGGAACGCCCCGAGCCCGTCCCGTACGCCGGCCCAGTCCCCCGCCTGAGCCGCCTCACGGATCCGCGTCACCGCGGGGTCACCGTAATCCTTCTCCATCTGTACGCCGGACCTGCCGATCCAGCGCTTGAGCGACAACCCCGCGCTGCGGAGAGACGCCATCTCCACCCCCTGCTGTTCCCTTTTCCGTGTGGGGGCACGTTGATCACCGCCCCCGCGGAGACAGTGAGTATCACGAGGAACCGTGAACCGCACAACTGTTTCCCTACGGCGGCGCAGCGTTGGCCGATTGTCGGCCAGGGGCGCGCGTTAGGAGGTGAGGCTGTGTCCGGTCGTTGCGTCCACGTGGTCCGGGATCTCGTCGTGGCGGTCTCCGACCGTCGGTGTCCCGGTGGGCTCGAACATGAGGATCGCCGCGCCGGAGGGGGCGTACGGCTTGTGCTCCGTGCCGCGGGGGACGGTGAAGGCCGACCCCCGCGGGAGCCGGACGGTTCGCTCGCCGTCGGACTCGCGCAAGGAGATGTGGAGTTCACCGTCGAGCACCAGGAAGAACTCGTCGGTGTTGTCGTGCGCGTGCCAGATGTGCTCGCCCTCGACCTTGGCGATACGGACGTCGTAGTCGTTGACGCGTGTGACGATGCGGGGGCTCCACAGGGCGTCGAAAGAAGCCAGAGCCTGTTCAAGGGAGATGGGCCGGTTGTTCATGGGCTCATCCTGAGCCGTTTCGCACGGCCGGTGTGAGTGCTAGGAATTGCACATGTCGAAAGGATCCTCGCACCCCGTGCGCACGGCGGACGTACCCCGGGTGGTCGTGATCGTGGACGAGAACTCGAACCCCTTCGAGCTCGGCTGCGCGACCGAGGTCTTCGGACTGCGCAGACCGGAGACGGGCCGTGACCTCTACGACTTCAGGCTCTGCTCCCCCGAGCCCCGCACCCTGATGCGGGA
The DNA here is from genome assembly GCF_044769385.1 of Streptomyces sp. NPDC090445. Taxonomy (NCBI): domain Bacteria; kingdom Bacillati; phylum Actinomycetota; class Actinomycetes; order Kitasatosporales; family Streptomycetaceae; genus Streptomyces; species Streptomyces sp. NPDC090445. The sequence continues at coordinate 42,129 of NZ_JBIVXV010000016.1, forward strand.
CGGGTTCTTCACGCTCACGGGAGTCGCCGGTCTGGAAGCGGCCGATACGGCGGACACGTTGATCGTGCCCAACCGTCCCGACGTCGAGGTCCCGCGCAGGCCCGCCGTACTCGATGCCGTCCGGCGGGCGCACGCGCGCGGTGCGCGCCTGATCGGCTTCTGCAGCGGCGCCTTCACCCTGGCCGAGGCCGGCGTTCTCGACGGGCGACGGGCCACCGCGCACTGGCAGTGGGCGGATTCCTTCCGAGCCCGCTTCCCCGCCGTCCACCTGGAATCGGACGTGCTGTTCGTGGACGACGGCGACATCCTCACCGCCGCGGGCAGTGCGGCCGCGCTCGATCTCGGGTTGCATGTGGTGCGCCGCGACCACGGCGCGGAGATCGCCAACGCGGTGAGCCGGAGACTGGTCTTCGCGGCGCACCGGGACGGCGGGCAGCGGCAGTTCGTGGAGCGCCCGATGCCCGACCCGGCCGACGAGTCCCTGGCGCCCGTCCTGGCCTGGGCCCAGGAACGGCTGGACGCACCGCTCACGGTGTCCGCGCTTGCGACGCGGGCCGCGGTCAGCCCGGCGACGCTCCACCGCCGCTTCCGGGCACAGCTGGGAACAACCCCGCTGGCGTGGCTCACGGGGGAACGCCTCGCCCTGGCCTGCCGGCTGATCGAGCGGGGCGAGTCCCGCTTCGAGGTGGTCGCGCGGCGCAGCGGGCTCGGCACGGCCGCCAACCTGCGCCTGCTGATGCGGCGCGAGACGGGCATCAACCCGTCGGCATACAGGCGGCGGTTCGGCCCCGAGGGGAAGTGAAGCCCCGTCGACCCCGGTGCGGTGCGGCCGCTACCGGAGGCGGTCGTCGGGGAGCTGACCGACCGGGTGCCGCCGCCGACGAGCCGAGCGGTGAAGCTCCCGCCGCTCCGCGGTCAGGGTGCCTCCGGCGGCGCCCGCGGTCCGGGCGGTCCAGGTGCTGCCGTTCCAGTGGTGCGGCACGCTGACGTAGGTCATGACCGCCCTGCCCCAGCGCTCGCCCAGCACCCACACGTCGTCCGGCGCGCCGGCCGCGACAGCGGTCAGGCCCGTGACGTCAGGGAACTGGTGCGAGCCGTGGCCGGTCCACTTGGTGCCGGGCAAATGCGAGTGACGGATGTCGCAGCACTCATGCATCATGGGCGGTCATTGCCGCGTTGACGCGCTCACATGTTCGACTTTCGGGTTTCGAGTAAGGAAATTCTGGTGCAGGCAGCCGTTTCGGTGACTCCCGCCGCAGATACGCCGATGGACAGCGAGCTCATACAGACCTGTCTGGAACTGCTGCACCGGGCACGACAGCTCCCCGTGGACGATGCCCAGCGCCGTCTGGTGGAACAGGCCGCCGGCACTCTCGTCCGCGACGGCCGGCATCGCCGCCGCGCTCAGGCACGCGCAGCCCGGGCAGCAGCCGACGCGAAGCTGCTCGCTGCCACGGCCACGGGCGCCCCCGACCGCGTCATGGACGCAGCGCTGCCCACCAACACCCCCGCCACTCGGCCAGGCCTGACGGTCGGCGAGTACGTCAGGAGTCAGCCCGGCTCCGGAACGAAGCGCCCGTCGCCGGACAACGCCCCGGACAACGGCGGGCCTCTGCAGCTGCTGAACCGCCCGCAGCGCTGCTACGCGTGCAAGAACCACTACCGGCAGGTCCACCCCTTCTACCACCAGCTGTGCCCCCAGTGCGCCGAAGAGAACTTCACCCGGCGCACCGCCCGCACCGACCTGAACGGCCGGCGTGCGCTGCTGACCGGCGGACGCGTCAAGATCGGCTACCAGACCGCGCTGATGCTCCTGCGGGACGGCGCCGAGCTCACCGTGACCACCCGCTTCCCCCGCGACGCGGTACGCCGCTTCGCCGCAGCGCCCGGCGCCGCCGACTGGTGGCACCGGCTGCAGATCGCCGCCCTCGACCTGCGTGATCCCCGGCAGGTCCTTGCCTTCACGGACCACCTGCTCTCGCAGGGCCGGCCCCTGGACATCCTGATCAACAACGCGGCTCAGACCCTGCGCCGCTCTCCGCAGGCCTACAGCGCACTCGCCGCCGGCGAGACCGCCGAGACCGCCGACCAGACCCCACTCCCCGCGGCTCGGATCTGGACCGCTCCGGGATTCCTCGCGCCCGGCCCCCGTACGGCGCCCCTGCCGTGGACGACGGAGCTCGCCCCCGGGCTCGTCGCACACCACGCCCTGGCCGGTACCTCGGACGCGGCTGCCGCCTCGGCGGCCGCCGCCCTGCTGCCGCACGCCGCCGTCGACGAGGCGGGCCTGCTGACCGACACGTCCGCCACCAACTCCTGGACGCTGCGGTTGGGACAGGTCGACCCGGTCGAACTGCTGGAAGTCCAGCTGGTCAACGCCATCGCGCCGTTCCTGCTCGCAGACCGCCTGATGCCCCTGCTGGACGCCTCCCCGCACCGGCACCGCTACCTGATCAACGTCTCGGCCGTCGAAGGCCAGTTCACCGTCCGCGACAAGACCGGTGACCACCCGCACACCAACATGGCCAAAGCGGCGCTGAACATGCTCACCCGCACCAGTGCCGCCGACCTGGCTGCCCGTGGCATCCACACCTGCAGTGTCGACACCGGCTGGATCACCGACGAGAAGCCGCTTCCCGCGCGGGAGTGGCACGCCGCCACCGGCTGGCGTCCTCCGCTGGACGTCGTCGACGGTGCAGCCCGCATCTACCACCCCATCGTGCAGGGACAAGCCGGCGCACCCGTCCACGGCGTCCTTCTGAAGGACTACCGGCACGTCGCCTGGTGACGCCTCCCGGGGCTTGAGCAGGCTGCCCGCCGCCGCGCCGCCATGCGCCGTGCCGCTATACCGCCATACTGCCGGCGGTCGGCTGCTGCGACGGCGTCATGGGGACGTCGGCGGCGTCCAGCCCGGGTCCCGTCCGCTCAGCCCGATCGACCGGTCCAGCAGTGGAGCGTCGTCCGGTACGGGCACGACGGGTCCGAAGATGCCCCCGCCACGGCTTTCGTCCTCGGCGGCCGCCAGCAGGAACGCGTGTGCGGCGCGCAGCGCGGCCGCATCGGGGGCGTACGCGTGGCCGATGGCCCGGGCAAGGTCCCAGCCGTGGATCACCAGTTCGTCGACGGCCACGGCACCCGCGATGTCGCCGGGCAGGTCCACGGCGCCCGCGCGGGTCATGCCGGTCCAGGCGGCCGGGTCGGTCCATGCCTCGGCCATTTCGGCGAGGACGCGGGGCAGTTCCTCGCGCCAGTGGTCGGGCAGGGCGGGCACGGCTGCGGCGTCGGGCGCCGTGTCGGTCGTGGGCCCCAGGTTCTTGCGGGCTGCGTCGCGGAAGGCGACGGCGAGGTGTGCGAGGTGGCTCAGGAGGTCGCCGACCGCGTACTCCGGGCAGGGCGTCGGGGCGGCGAGCCGGTCGTCCGAGACTGCCGCCGCGAGTCGGGCCACGACCCGGGCTTGTGGCCGCAGGTCGAGCGTCGCCGTATCGGTCATCTGCGGCTCCGTCCGGGGCGATGGGTTTGGGGGGTGGACCGGTGGCGAGGTACGTGCTCACCGCGCCACGGCCGGGAACCGCGCCTGGACCGGGAGACCACGCTCGCGGCACTACGAGGCGGCCACGACCTCCCCGGCCAGGACCTGAGGGGGGTTCGGGAGCAGTGACGCGAGGTTGTCCCGCACGAAGTCCGCCGCCGTCGCGATCGATTCCTCGGCACCGGCCTGGTCCTGGAAGACGCTGGTCGAGACCATCACCCCGCTCCCGGCGTCGACCCAGTAGTAGGCCACGAAGCCGGGGACCTGCCGGATCAGCGGCACGAACCCCTCTCGCACGATGCGTGCTGCCTCGGCGGGATCGGTCACTCCTTCGTACCGCCGGACTGCTGCGTACATGGTTGGCTCCTCGGTGGCTGCGGGACGGTCGTTGCCGGGACGTCCTTCCCCCGCGGCAGCCACCGCGATCGCAAGCCGACCGGCTTTCACCGTCATGGACCCGCCTGCCGTCCTCCGAACGGCCCCCTTCCCGGCGGGAAGTCGGCTGTCCGTGCGGCGCCTGCGCGTCGCCCGCCGAGGGTGGACTGCCGGTACGTCCCTCCTCGCGCCTGCAAGCCGTACCGTCGAGGTGTGGACAAAGGACATGGCAGCCGAGCGGCCGCGCCGCGGACGGTGCCGCCGAGAGGACGGGTGCGATCGTGAGCCGAATCCTGGTGACCGGTTCCGCGGATGGTCTCGGACGCGCTGCGGCGGACTCGCTGCTGTCCGGAGGGCATGAGGTCGTGGTGCACGCCCGGAACGGAGAGCGCGCCGCAGCCGTCCACGCGTTGGTCGACCGTGGCGCGGACATCGTCGTCGGCGATTTCACGGAACGTGACGCCGTCGTGCGTATCGCCGCCGAGTTGAACGAGGGGAAGCCGCTCGACGCCGTCATCCACAACGCCGGCGTGTGGAGCGGACCAGCCGTCATGCCGGTCAACATCGTCGCACCGTACCTGCTCACGGCCCTGCTACGAGGGCCGCGCCGCTTGGTGTACGTGAGCAGCGGCTCACACCTCGGCGGACACCCGTCACTCTCAGGCGTCGACTGGCGGGGCGAGAGCCCCGGCTCGTACTCCGACAGCAAGCTGTTCGTCACGACGCTCGCGGCCGCGGTGGCGCGCCTGCGCCCCGGGGTGCTGAGCAACGCCGTGGATCCGGGCTGGGTGCCGACGAAGATGGGCGGCCCCAACGCGCCGGACGATCTCGAGCTCGGCCATCGGACACAGGAGTGGCTCGCCTCCAGCGACGACGCCCGAGCACTGGTCACCGGCGGGTATTGGTACCACGGCCAGCTGTTGGAGCCGCACCGCGCGGTCCACGACGAGGCGTTCCAGGACCGTCTCCTGCGCGCGCTGGCCGCCGAGACGGACACCGTGCTCTGACCGGGCCGCGGCGTGCCGCAGCCCGGTCAGTCGCGGCTCTGCCCCTCCCGGGCGGCGCGTCACAGCGAGCACGAGGATGCGCAGCCGCCGCCGGGCGGTGCGGCATCGCCCGGGTTCAGAGCCCCGTCACCTTGGAGCTCGCCGACAGCTCGTACACCAGGGTGACCGTGCTGCGGCCGCCGGGCGGGAGGGGGACGTTCCAGCTGACGATGCCCTCGGAGTCGACGGCTTCGGGGGCCGGGGAGCAGGCGTCCTTGCGCAGCCGGACCTCCACGGCCGAAACCTCGGAGACCGGTATCCGCTCGCGGAGGACCACCACGCGGTCGCCCTGTTCGCCGGGTGCGGAGAACCGGGACAGGTGCACCTCCACCGTGCGGGTGATCACGGTCTTCTGCAGGATTCCGGTGGTGTCCCGGGACTCCTCGGTGCGCCGGACCACCGCATGGTCGTCGCGGCTGCCGAAGGCGAGTTCGACGGGCGCCCCGGGCGCGGTCATGTCCAGCGTGCCCCGGCCGCTGAACCCGCTGCCGCGGACCAGGTCCACCGGGCCGGAGAGCAGGGCGTGACCGGAGAGGTTGTCGAACCGCACCACTTGGGTGACCAAGGGGGACATCTCGGGTGAGCAGACGTGCTCGCTGGTCGTGCCCGTCGTGAAGGCGGAGAGGGGCACCCGGTGGGCGCGGCCGTCCCCGGGCACGGTCACCGGTGCGGGGGCGCTCAGTACGCGTGTCTCGCCGCCGTCGTCCACGCCGGGCAGGCCCAGCACCGGGGTGGGGCCGAGGTCCCCGATCTCCTCCTCGCGCAGCTCGATGTCGACCGTGCGGCGCTCGGCCGCGGAGCGGTCGGTGAGGGTGAGCCTGTCCTCGCCCAGCTGCGGCGGGGTGGTGGTCAGCGCCGAGCGGGCCGTGGACAGGGTCAGTCGTACGTCGGTCCAGTCCTCGCCGGTGCGCTGCCAGACCATCGCGTCGGTCTCCAGCGTCAGGGAGTCCCCGTCGAGGACGGCCCGGTAGGCGGGCCGCCACAGTGCGCACGGGGTGAGGTGTGTCAGGCGCAGTTCCGCCGGGCCGGCGGTCTGGGTCTGCACGGTCAGGTCGATGTGGCCGACCAGCTCGGCCGGCTCCTCCTCGGCCAGGTGCACGGCCCGCCAGGTGGCGGCGAGTTCGGAGTCGAGTGCGGTGAGGCGGGCCTGGACGGTGCGGAGTTGTTCTCCGTGGGTGTCGCGTTCGTCGTCCACCCGGTCCAGTTCGGCGGCCCAGCGGATCCGGTCGGCCTCGCCCGTGCCGGCGCCTTCGGAAATCTCCCGCAGCAGGTCGGTGGCGAGATGGCCGAGGACGTCGAGGCGGGCGTGCAGCCGGTCCCGTCGCCGCTCGAGGGTCTTCTGTTCCTCCTCCAGTTCGTGCACGCGCAGGCGGAGGGCCGAGTCGTCCTCGGTGGACGGCAGCGGCCCGCGGGGCGTCCAGGTCCGCACGATCCGTGCGTCGAGCACGGTCGCGGGGAAGTCGGCGGTCAGACCGGCATGGAGGGTCCGGTCGACGGCGAGCGCGCTGACCGGCCCGAGGCGCAGCCGCTGGACGCCGGCCTCCAGGTCGAGGACGGCGGACCGTTCGACGTGGGCCCGGTCCTCCAGGCAGGTGACGGCGGTGACGGGGAGGGCGATCGGCTTCGGGGCCGTGGACATGGCGGTTGTCAGCTCCTGCGGTTGCCGCCGACCAGGGCTTTGCCGGTCGGGATGCGGATCTCGTAGCCGCCTTCGAGGGCGGCGGTGGCGCCTGCGGGCAGGTCGAGCCGCCAGAGGCGGGTGCCGGGGGCGTGGTTCTCGGGCCCGGTGCCTGCCTCGGGTGCCGTCCAGTCGGCCCGTTCCTCGATCCGGACGTCCGGCTCGGAGCTGACGGGTATCCGCTCGCGGACCTCGACGGTGACGGGTCGGGCGAGCCCGTTGGCCAGCTCGACGTGGACGCGGTGGTCGAGCACGGTGGTGTTGTTGCGCAGGCCCGCCGTCGACTCGTTCAGGTGGGTGCGGCGGATGACCCGGATGCCCTCGGCGGGGCCGAGCCCGACCCTGCGGACGGCGCCGGGAGCGAGCGTGGGCAGGGCAGCCGTCAGCAGGAACTCGCCGTCGACGGTGACCTCCACCGGGCCGGCCAGCAGTGCCTGGTCGGTGGCGTTCGACAGCACCAGCGTGGCGTACACGGTCTGTTCCACGGACGGGACGGTGAGGTATTCGGTGCGCAGCCCGACGGGGATCTCCGTGACCGTGACCGTGTGCCAGGCTCCGTCCGACGGGATGTCGGTGCGTGCGGCGGCGTCGAACCGGTGGTCGAAGGAGCCCGCCGACTCGCGGGGCCTCACCGCGTGGCCGGGGAGCGGCAGCGAGGCCACCGCTTCGGCGCGGCGGCGGTACTCCTGCGCCACCAGGTCCGAGGGGGCGCCGGGGAACAGTCTGCCCCTGTGCGCGCCCGGCTCGTCGGGTCCGCTCAGGACGAGGGCGGCGTAGTCGAGCTCGGTGCCGTTCGGGCGCGGCGGTCCGACCGCCGGGGGCGGGGGCGGAGGAGGCAGCGGGGCGCTGCCGGGAGCTGCGGGCGGCATGGCCGGGCGGCCGGGTGCCCCCGCGAAGGAGGAACCGCCGCTGCGTGCCCGGGCGGCGGGCCGTCCCGAGGGGGCCTGCGGCGCAAGGCCGGGACTTGCGCCGCCGTAGCCCTGCGGTGCCGGGGGCAGGACCGACGGCGGGGGTACGGGCCGCGGGGCGGCGACCGGGGTGGGGCGCGGCACGGGACCGCCTGCCACCACGGCGGACCGGCCGGCGGCCACCGACGCCGCTCCGACGGCGGGACGGGAACCGGCCGCGTCGTATCCGGAGAACAGCCCGGCCAGCCCGGCCGGGGGTTCGCGCCAGCCGGACGGCGCAGGGGCGGCCTGACGGCGGCCGAGGCGGATCGAGCGGAGCCTGGGCAGGTCGTTGCCGCGCCGGAGGTCGGCGGTGGCCAGGGCCATGCGTACGCCGGTCCAGTCCTCACCGGTGCGCTGGGCGACCGAGGCGCGCATCAGGAGACGGCCGTCGCTGTCGCCTTGACGGCAGGTGAGCCGGTAGGTCGGCACCCACACCGCGCCCGGCACTCCGTACTCCAGCTCCACCTCCAGCTGCACCTCCAGTTCCGGCTCCCCGTCCGTCTCGGGTTCCGTCTCGGCCGCCCGGACGCCGTCGGGCCCCGGGGCCGCTCCGGTGCCACCGGTGCGATCGAGGGTGAGATCAAGGGTGAGGACCGCGCAGACCGTGGTCTCCACGTGCGCCGACGGTGCGTCGGTCGAGGCCCGGGCGAGGCGGTCGGCGGCGACGTCGAGCTCGTGCTCCAAGGTGCTCACGGTCCGCTCCAGCTCGGCGAGGCGGGAGTGCAGTCGAGTCAGCCGCTCGTCGACGAAGTCGGCGAGGTCCAGCCACGCGTCCACCGGGGTACGGCGGTGCGGGTCGTCCCTCCTGCGGGCGGGCGGAACCGGCTTGAGCCCCCGGACTTCCTCGATCAGGCCGAGCTGTCGGTCCCGGCGGGCCAGCGCCGCCGCGTACTCGTCGGTCAGCCGCTCGACCTCGCGGCGCAACCCGTCGGGCGTTCCCACGCCGGGCGGGCCGGCCTCGACTTCCACCCGGGCCTCGGTGACCCGCACGCCCGGGGCGCCCAACACTCGGGCCCGCAGCGAGCCCGGGTCCATCGACCGGGGCAGCCCTGCCACCCGCACCTTGCCGTCGGGCGGCACGCTGCCGCGGGCCAGGCGGCGGCAGAGCGCCCCCTGTGCGTACACCACCACCGAATCGAGGGTCGACCCCCACTGTCCTGCTGCTGCTTGCGTCTTCATGTGCACCGCCCCCACCACGTCCGTTCTGGTGAAAGCGTACGCAGAACGAGGCACCGGATCACCTCGCTTACCGCGCCCTGTGGATAACCTCCGTCCGCTTCACGACGATTCGACCCCTCGCGGGCCGAGGCCGGGGGCAGCCCGCCGACGCCGTCGGCGGCTCAGCGTATGTGGTTGATCTTCCCTTCCCGCATCAGCTTCTCCAGCTCCTCGTCCGACAGCGGCTGCAGCGAGTCCAGGAGGTGGCGCAGCCCGCGTTCGTCCAGAGTCTGGCTGGCGACCTCGACCTCCGCGTCCCCGTGGCGGCGGATGAGCGTGACTTCGCGTTCGCCGCCGGAAAGGTCGCGGACCGTGCGCTTCTCGCCGTGCCCGTCCACCGTGCACGTCACGCCGTCCTCCGCGAGCTCGGGGCATCGGGGCGCCGGTGTGAGCGGCGAGCGCACCGTGAGGCCCACGTACGCGAACACGTCCTGGCGGGCGGAGCGGTATTCGGCGATGAAGTAGGAGGGGCTGACCTCCGCACGGGACAGTTCCATGCCGGACGGCGCAGGGCCCACGTACAACAGCTCCGGACGCTCCCGGTACCGCGCGACCTCTGCTGCGTGCCGGCGCTGCTGCGCCTGATCCGGGCCGACGAAGCCCCCGTAGGCCACTGCGGCCGCCAGTACGGCCACCGCCCCCAGCCGCACCCACCGGCCCGGCACGAAGAGCGCCGCGGCAACGGCGTACGGCACGCCCGTCAACGCGATCCGGGTACCGGCGCTCCCCAGGTCGACATCCGCACCGTAGGCGGCCAGACCTGCCAGGTTGCCGAGCGTGCCGAGGAGGAAGACCAGTGCCGCCCAGCCGAGCCGCCGCGGCATGGAGCCGCACAACGGCACCACGGTCCGCGCCGGCACACCCGCGACGACCAGCAGACCCACCGACAGCAGTGCGCCCAGCGCGAAGACCGGCACGGCCGCACCCGTCCCGCCGACCCAGGCCGTCACGAGCAACCCGGAACCGAGCGCCGGCATCACCAGCACCATCGCCGCCCAGACCAGGAAGAGATGCAGGGCCGTTAACGCCCGTCTGCTATGCGTCATGTTGCGGATCTTGGCAGCCGGCTTCCAGGCTCACATGAGTACGCGTACTCAGCCCAGAACCGGCCGAGGCGCGGAAGCCGCCGTGGCGTTGCACCGCGCCCTCAACCCGCTCCGGGCCCACGGCGAGCCGACGGGCCGGGCACACGCGACTCGCCGTTGAACTCAGTTCGTGGTGGCGGCCCGTGCATCGACGTCGGCGAAGAATTCGTCAGCAATGGTGCGGTTGCGCTCGACGTCCGTGAGCGGCTCGCCGAGGATGCGGCCGGCAAGCTCAGTGGCCAACGCGAGGACCCCCTCGCGAAGCTCGGCCTCGGCAATGACCCGGTCCGCCTCGAGCTGGACGGAGGACGCAGCGACCAGTTCATCGCGCACCTTCTGTCCCTCTGCACGAACGACAGCCAGCAGCGCCACACCCTCCTCGTGTGCAGCCTGTCGTATCTTCAGGGCCTCGTGGCGGGCGGCACTCAACTCGGCCAGGTAACGGTCACGGACGCGCTGCGCCTCCAGCCGGACTTCCTCGGCACGTTCCAGCGCGCCCTCAGTGGCGGCTTCTCGCTCCCCAAGGGTCTTCCCGATCCGCGGCACCAGGACCTTGGCCATGATTGCGAAGACCGACAGGAAGCAGACCAGGCCGAGTACGAGTTCGATGAGATTTGGCTTCAGAGGACCCATGATCCGATCATATGAGCGTGATTGGGCCTTTGCTGAGTAGCGAGGACTCGATGACCGGAAATCGCCCGCCGGCAACGGGATTTGGCTTATCGGCGATCACGGGCGGGGCACGGGGTCGCAGGTCATGGGCGAGAACACCCGGGCGATCAGGACAGCAGCCGCACAGGGGCGCGCACGTCGGCGCACGACCCTTCCCCTCACCAGGAACAACGTCGGGCGGGTGCAGGGGATTTGCGACCGGAGCACCGATCTCCCGGGCGCGTACGGCGCTCCGAATCGACCGGCGCAACCGTTTCAGATCATCCGTCTTTTCCCGGGGCGCTTTTACCCAACCGAGATATTTCCGGGCGTGTCCGAAAACCTCCGCAGCGCATCGGCCGAGAACAATGGGCCGTTGTCGAGAGCCAGTACGCATATCACCGGAGAGCAGCCCTGTCGGCCGCTCCCATACCTGGATGCGGAGGATCACGATTGCCCTGCTCCACGGCTGATCACCATATGTCCGACAAGAATCACACCCCGCACAGAAATCGACGAGGCGCTCCGCGCTCTTTCGCCTTCCTGCTCATAATTTCCGTGGCCACGCTGTCCGCCCCTGCCACGCCCGCCGAGGCGGCCTCCCCGTACGGCGCCAAAGCCGTCGTCATCGCCGCCTCCAAGGAGGGCGCCCCATACGTCTACGGGGCCATGGGGCCCAGGCAATTCGACTGCTCCGGTCTCACGCTCTACGCCTTCCGAAAGGCAGGGCGGACACTCCCCCGCACTGCCGAGCAGCAGTACCGGAGCACCAGGCGCATTTCACGCAGACAGCGCACCGCGGGCGACCTCGTCTTCTTTCCTGCCGGCTCGACCATTGCCCACGTGGGCATTTACGCGGGCAATGACAGGATCTGGCACGCACCCCGGCCCGGCACCCGCGTAAGGCTGGAGCAGATCTGGACGGAGAATGCCCGCTACACGCGCGCCAACTGACCGGCGCCGTCAGGGCGCAGGGTCGGACGGCCATGTCGGCGCCTCCGGTTCGCCTGTGAATGTCCCCGCAGCCGTCGGGGCCGGACCGCGGCTGGGCGTGCGTCGAAAGGGGCGCGGACGCGCTGCCCTGCGCATGGGTGACCGAGCAACGCGACGCGCTCCGATCCGACCGTCTCCCCCTGTCGCGGGCACCGCCCGGGCGGCCCCGGCTGGCCGAGCGGCGCGGCTCGGGGTGTGCTGGTGTCATGCGGCCGATCTCCGTACGACTCCCTGCGGGGGCATCCGGGAGGGCCGGGGTTCTGGCCTCGGTCTCGATCGCCCTGTTCTGCATCCAGGTCGACTTCTTCGCCCTGAACCTGGCCATTCCCGGCATCACCGCCGGGATGCGGGTGACGGTTTCCGCGAGCCAGTGGACTTTGTCCGCCTACATGCTCGCCATCGGCTGCTTCTTCATCGTGGGAGGCCGCCTGGGCGACCTCCTCGGCCGCCGCGCCGTGTTGCTGACCGGGCTGGCCCTGTTCGCCGCCGCCTCCGTCGGCTGTGCCCTGGCACCCACCCTGGGCTTCCACGTCGCAGCCCGCGTCGTACAGGGGGTGGGGGCAGCGCTGATCTTCCCCGTCCCGGTCGCCGTCGTCACCAACGCCTTCTCCGACGCCACCCGGGCCCGGGCCCTGGGCATCACGTTCGGCATCGCCAACCTGGGTACCGCCCTCGGACCGTTCGTCGGCGGCGGTCTCACCGACGGCCCCGGATGGCGTTGGATCTTCTGGTTCCTGGCACCGCTGAGCGCCTCGGCTCTGCTGATCGCCCTGCGTTACGTACCCGACTCCCGCGATGAGAGCGCTACCGGGCAGGTCGACCTGCCCGGGGCGCTGGCCGTCGTCGTCGGCCTGGCTGCACTCACCCTCGCCGTCGAACGGGGTACGGCGTGCGCTCTGCGTCGCCGAACGCGATCTGCTCGAGTACGCATACTCATGTGCAGCGGGAGGCTTGACCGGAGGCTGTGCGCATGACGCGAATTCCCGCCCCGGCCGGCACGGTTGCCCGCTCCAGACGGCGCCCGCAGCTCGCCCTCGCGACAACCGTCCTCGCCGCCCTGGCACTCGCCGCCTGCGGCACCCGGCAGACAGCTGCCGACGGATCGCACAGCAGGCCCGCTGACGTCGTCAGCGCCCGGCGCACGGACGCGCCGGCCGCATCCGGTCAACAGGCGGCTTTCATCGCGATGTTGAACGGGACTGCGTAGCACTGCCCCTCGGACACCGCCCCGGCGGCGGAAACGCTGCCGACCGACGATCCCGCGACCGAGGCTCTGGAGGCACCCCTCGCCCCCACCGCGGGCCCGGAAGTGGAGTTGGGCGCTCGCGACTGGTGCGCGAGCGCCCGTCACGAAGAGCGCATCGCCCGGGCGCTCTGGGATCTCACAGACCCCACCCCCGACCGGGTCAGGAGGAGCCTGAACGACCTCGGCTACATCGACGAACGCATACACGACCTCAAGCAGTCCGGCCCGACCACGCGCTTCCTCCTCGACCTGCGCGTCGACGGTGGCCGACTCTGTCTGAAGGGCGCAGCGGCCGGCGAGGAGACCACCGTCGAGAAGTGCGTGGCTCCCAAGACCGGACCGGTCACAGCGAACGAGCGGATGCCGTGACGTCCTCGACGTCGCAGTCGGTGCGCACCATCGCCGGGCGGCCGGTTCGGGCGGTGTCGCCGTCGCCGTCTCACAGCAGGCCCATGTCGCGGGCGCGGATCGCGGCCTGGGTGCGGTCGCGCAGGTTCAGGCGGCCGAGGATGCGGGAGATGTGGTTCTTGACGGTGCCTTCGCTGACGAAGAGCGCCGTGGAGATCTCCCGGTTGGTCAGGCCTTCGGCCACCAGGCGGAGGATCTCGGTCTCGCGTGGGCTGAGTGCGGGCGCTTCCTGGTCCGGTGCCGGGCCGGGGCGGGGCAGGGCGGCGGCCAGGCGGCCGGCCACCGAGGAGTCGAGCTGGGTGACGCCGGCATGGGCGAGCCGCAGGGCGTGGGCCAGTTCCTCCGCGGCCAGGTCCTTCAGCAGGTAGCCGCTCGCCCCGGCGCGCAGGGCTTGGATGACGTACTGCTCGTCGTCGAAGGTCGTCAGCATGACCGTCCGGCATTCCGGGGCTTTGACGCGCAGGACGGCGGCGGCCTCGACGCCGTCCATGCCCGGCATGCGGACGTCCATCAGGACGATGTCGGGGCGCAGTTCGAGTGTCTTGTCCACGGCTTCCTTGCCGTCCGCCGCCGTGCCCACGACGGTGATGCCCTGCCGGATGCCGAGCAGTGCGGCGATGCCTTCGCGGATGAGCTGCTGGTCGTCGACGACCAGGACGCGTACCGTCATGGCGCCGCCGCCCCGGTGACCGGCGTGCGCGGGACGGTCACGGTGAGCCGGGTGCCGGCTCCGGGGGTGCTGTCGAGCTCCACCCTGCCGTCCACCAGCCGTGCCCGCTCCCGGATGCCGAGCAGGCCGAATCCGATGTCGTCACCGCTGCCGGGGAGGAATCCACGGCCGTCGTCGACGACCACCAGCCGGGCGGTCTCCGTGCCGAGTGTGACGGTTATCGACACCCGGGTGGCTCGGGCGTGCCGGCGGGCGTTGGTGAGGCCCTCCTGCGCGGCGCGGTAGAGGGTGGTCAGGGCGGCGGGGCCGTAGCCGCTCTCGTCGCCTTCGACCTCGGCGGTGACCAGCGGCCGCCCGCCGTGGCCCCGGGCGAGGCCGGCCAGCGCGGCGGACAGCGAGGGCGAGGCGGGCTCCTCGCGCAGGGCGCGGACGGACTGCCGTACGTCGCCCAGGGCGAGCTTCACCGATCGCCTGGCCTCCTCGACCGCTCGCTGCGCGGCGTCCGGGTCAAGACCGCGGAATTCCGTGGCCAGCTCCAACTGTACGGAGGCGGCGGTGAGGTGGTGGCCGAGACTGTCGTGGATGTCCCGGGCCAGCCGGTTGCGCTCCGCTGCGGCGGACAGGTCGCCGACCCGGGCGGCGTAGGAGGCCAGCCGCGCCCGGCCCTCCTGTTCGGCGGCCGCCACGGCCGCCATGGAAACGGCCAGGACCAGGCCGACGCCGAGCATCAGCACGTCGGAGACACGCTCCAGGTCCCGGTACCAGCCGGGGGCCGACACCCCGTAGCCGGTGAGGAGGCCGCCCGTGCACAGGGCGGCGAGGGCCAGGGCGGTCCGGTGGCCGAAGGCGAAGCAGGCCCAGAACGGCAGGAGGACGAACAGCGCGCGGGCCAGGCCCGAGTCGTCCACGGCGTTCACCCCGGCGGTCAGCCCCAGGCGTGTGAGGAGCAGGACCGCGGCGGGCCGGCGCGGGGTACGGACCGGGAAGCGGTGCCGCTCGACGCCGTCCAGTACGCACATCAGCGCGAGCCCGGCGGCGAATCCGGCCGTGCGGATGCCGCCCGGTGACCCGCCTGTGCCCGGGGCCAGTCCGGCGGCCCGGAAATACAGTCCGCCGGCGAGCACGGCTCCGTACAGCAAGGGTGCGACCCACGGCACCGGGCGGGTCGATCCCTTCACATTCCACGCGGACACCGCGTCACCCCCTGCGTTCCGGGCCCAGGCTAGGGCCTGGCCAGGCCGGGTATCGAGGGCGGCGGGCGGACCGGTGACCGCCGGCGGACGAAGTGGCCGTTCGGCACGTGCCGAACGGCACCCGGTGGACCGTGCCGGGTGGACGCCAGGAGTCCCCGGTCCGCATCTGTGGGAGCCGGGAGGCGCCTCCTAGCGTCGGAGGCACCGTCCACACCCACCGCCTTGGAGGTGCCCGTGGTGTCCGCCCACCGACCCGCCACCCGACTCTTCGCCCTGTCCGGACTGCTGTCCGGGGCGCTCATCGCCCTGCCCGCGCTCGTCGAGGCGTTCACCGGGGAGACCGCGGTCACCAGCTGGCTGCTCGGGCTCGCCCCTGCGCTCTCGCTGCCGCTGATCACGGCCCTGCACCTGCGGCAGCGCCATGTGGCGGGCCGCTTCGGCGAGGTCGCCTTCGTGGTGAACCTCGTCGGTGCCGGCCTGTTCGGCGGGGCCGCGTTCACGCTCAACATGGCGCTCTTCCACCTCGACGACACCATCGTCAAGGAGCTGCTCGACGGGCCGACACGGCCCGCCCTGCTGGGCTCGGCGATCGTCTTCGCCGCGGGCAGCACGCTGCTGGGCGCCGCGGCGATCCGCGCCCGGGTGTGGCCGCGCGTGCCGTCCTGGGGGTACACGGTCGTGGTGCCGCTGCTCGCGCTTCTCGCGCCGCTGCCCGATGCGCCGGTCAAGAACGCGCTGCACGTCCTTGTCGGCGTGACGCTGATGTGGTTCGCGGCGACGCTGTACGCCGACCCCTCCGCGGCGACGCCGGCGGCCGCTGCCGCGGCCCCGGACCCGTACCCGGCCTCGACCTCGGACCAGGCCTCGGACCGGGCCTCGGACCGGGCCTCGGACCGGGCCTCGGTCGGGAGCCGGGTGCCGTCGGTCTCCGGCTCAGGCCGCCGGCGGCTCGTCCGGGGTCAGGACGTCGAGCGCGCGGTCGAGGGCGTCGAGGAGTGAGGCCTGCTCGGCGGGGGCGTAGAGCATCCGCAGCGCGAGCCCGTCGCCGAGTGCGATGACGGCGTCGGCGGTGGCTCCGGCAGCGGGGCAGCCGACGCTCTCGAGCCACGCCGCGAGGACCTCCCTGACGTCGCGGTCGACCTGGCTCCGGATCGCGGCGAGGCGGGGGTGGTGGGCCGCCTGCACGGCGAAGGCGAGCTGTGCGGCGGCTTCGGCACGGCGTT
Organism: Streptomyces sp. NPDC090445; assembly: GCF_044769385.1. Taxonomy (NCBI): domain Bacteria; kingdom Bacillati; phylum Actinomycetota; class Actinomycetes; order Kitasatosporales; family Streptomycetaceae; genus Streptomyces; species Streptomyces sp. NPDC090445. Next base: position 58,394 of record NZ_JBIVXV010000016.1, read on the forward strand.
CCTCGTCCAGCGGGAGCGTGGTGAGGACCAGCTCGCGCAACGCCTGGCGCAGCGGCAGGCCGGTGTCCACGAGCGCCATCCGCTCCTCGACGCGCTCACCGGCCAGTTCGGCGGCAAAGACCAGCATCTCCTCCTTGGAGCGGAAGTACTTCTGTACGGCACCGGCGGACCGGCCGCTGGCCGCGGCCACGGTGCGCACACTGACCTGGTCCAGGCCGCGCTCCGCGGCGAGCCGCAGGAGCGCGGCACCGATCTGCCGGCGCTGCTCGGGCCGGTCGACGGTCTTCGGCATGGGACACCTTCCCTCTTTGAGATACAGTCGTATTCTAACGACGAAGGGGGAAGACGATGAACGACGACCGCAGCAAACCCTCCGCGCCCTCCACACCCTCTGTGCCCTCCGTGCCCTCGGCACCGGCGGTGCGGGTTTCGGACGCCGACCGTGACCGGGCCCTCGGCATTCTGGCCGCGGCGCTGGCCGAAGGCCGGCTCGACGCGCAGGAGCACGCGAGCCGGGTCCAGGCGGCCCTCCGGGCATGCACCGCCGACGATCTCGGAGCCCTCACCGCCGACCTGCCGGCCCCGACGCCGACCCGGGCCGAACAGGACCGCAAGGACTTGGCGGAGTGGCTCCGGGAGTGGCGGTACTGGCTCGGCGGGCTGGTGCTCATGACGGCGGTCTGGGGCGTGCGCTGCCTGCAGAAGGGGGAGCTGACGTACTACTGGCCTGTCGCCCCGCTGGGGGTGTGGGCGGCCGTGCTCGTCGCCGTGGCGATCTGGCCCCGCCAGGGTGACGAGGGCGGCGAGAACTGACCGTGCCCGGGGATTCTGCGGTGAATGCTTCACTTGCCGATGGCTTGGTCGGCCGGCCGGGGAGGGCGTGTGGAGGAGCCGGGTTTCCGCGTACTGCTGACGGACGTCGGTGACGGCAGGAAGGCGGAGCTGGTCCGTGCGGTGCGCGCGGTGACGGGCCTCAGCCTCTGGCACAGCAAGGTGCTGCTGGACCGCTTGCCGGCGGCCGTGACGGAGCCGGACTGGTTCGAGGCCGCGGGGGAGGTTGCCGGGCGGCTTGAGGACGCAGGCGCCCGGGTGACCGTGTTGTGCGACTGGTGTGACCGGGCCATTCCACGCGGGCCCGGCCCCGTTGATCCCGGCCCGTGCGAAGGGCCGTGGCCCGATGGCGCCTGCCGGGCGAGCTGTTGAAGCGATGCCTCGTGGTGGTTCGTGGCGTCTGCGGCCGGACGACGCCGCAGCGGGCAGCGTCCGGGGCCGGGTCGGGCTCTGCGTGCGGGCGGGTGTGTCGTCGCCGCGGCGTGGTGCAGCGCCGAACGGAGATGGTCTCCGGCGCTCCGCGATGTCCCCGTTCCACACCGCATCGGACCGTCGGGCGCAGGGCGTCCGCCTGACGCGACGGTCGATTGTCAGTGGTGGGTGGGAGGATCGGAGCATCCAGTCGGAAACGGGGGAGCACTCATGTCCGGTACGCAGAACTACATCAATCACGTTGCTCTTGTGTTGGACGCCAGTTCGTCCATGTCACAGCTGAGCCGCAAGGTCGTCGAAGTGGCCGACCAGCAGATTGCATATCTGGCCCGCCGGTCGAAGGAACTCGACCAGGAAACCCGTGTCACGGTGTACGTGTTCTCGAACAAGGTGGAATGCGTCATCTACGACAAGGACGTGCTGCGCATGCCGTCCTTGAAGCAGTTGTACCGGGTCGGTGGAATGACGGCACTGCTGGCGGCCACGCTGAAGTCGCAGCGGGAGCTGGCCCAGACCGCTCAGCTGTACGGCGACCACAGCTTCCTGACGTTCGTGCTGACCGACGGACAGGAGAACGCAAGTCATCGCTGCCCGGACGCCCCTGCCACGAACCAGCGTGAACTGGTGCAGGCCGTGGCCACGATGATCGAGACGCAGGACGACAACTGGACGCTGGCCGTCCTCGTGCCGGACCAGATGGGCAAGCGCGAGGCCATGCAGTACGGCTTCCCGAAGGACAACATCGCCATCTGGGACGCCACGAGCACACAGGGGCTGGAGGAGGCCGGCCATGTCATCCAGCAGGCCACCGAGAAATTCATGGTGGGCCGCACCAAGGGAATCCGGGGATCGCGGGCGGTGTTCTCCGTGGGTGCAGAAGCAGTCAACAAGGACACCATCGAGGCGGCCGGCCTCACCCCGGTGGATGCGTCGAAGTATCAGCTCATTCCCGTGTCTCGCGAAGTGGCGATCCGGGAGTGGGTCGTCGAATGCGGGCACACGTACCGGACCGGTTGTGCGTTCTATCAGCTGAGCAAGTCGGAGAAGATCCAGGCACGGAAGCAGATTGCGGTCCTGGAGAAGAAGACGGACCGGATATACACGGGGCCGGAGGCCCGCGCCCTGCTCGGCCTGCCGGACACCGAAGTGCGCGTCAAGCCGGACCACAACGACGACTTCACGATCTTCGTGCAGAGCACCAGCGTGAACCGGAAGCTGGTGCCGAACACGCGGCTCCTGCTCATGGCCTGACGCCTTGGAAGCCCCGCCGGGTCAGACCGGCGGGGCTTCCTCCGCCTTCGGCACGCCGCCGCCCACCGCCGCCCCCGACGAACAGGCGCACACGTTCGCGTCCCGGCTTCCGCGTCAGGGAGTGGCGGGCTGGTTGAACGGGCCGCCGGTGGTGAAGGCGTGCTGCGCGAAGCGTGCGCCGATGAGGCGGTGGGTTTCGGGGTCCGGGTGGAGGTGGTCGGGCAGGGGCATGGCGGCCTCGTCCGACGGTCCGTACAGGTCGCGTCCGTCGAGGTGGTACAGGTTCGGGTCGTCGGCGGAGCGCTCGCGGACGATACGGGCCAGCTCGTCCCGGATGACGGTGAGGGTCAGCTTTCCGCCGGCGACTTCACGAGGGTCGCCCGTGGCGCGGAACTTCAGCTGCCCGGTGGCGAGGGCGTCCGGGTCGGGCACGCACGGGCCTGGGGTGTCCTCGTGTACGGGGCACAGGATCGGCGAGACGACGAGCAGCGGTGCCGTCGGGTGGCCTTCGCGGATCGTGTCGAGGAAGCCGTGCACGGCCGGGCCGAAGGCCCGCAGCCTCATCAGGTCGAGGTTGACCACGTTGATGCCGAGCTTGACGCTGATCAGGTCGGCGGGGGTGTCGCGGATCGTGCGGGCGGTGAAGGGGTCGAGCAGCGCGCTGCCGCCGAACCCCAGATTGATCAGTTCCGCTCCGCCGAGCGAAGCGGCGAGGGCGGGCCAGGTGGTGCTGGGGCTCGCGGCATCGGAGCCGTGGCTGATCGAACTGCCGTGGTGCAGCCAGACGGGACGGCCACGGTGAGGCAGCGGCTCCACGGGGGCGTCGGTGCGCAGCGCGACGAGCTCGGTGGTTTCGTCGTGCGGCAGCCAGATCTCGACGTCCTTCGCTCCCGACGGCAGGCCGGTGAAGCGGATGGCGGTCGGCGGGCCGGGGCGGTGCTCGGTGCTCCAGTCCGTCATGTCGATGACGAGGGTGTCGCCGCCGTGGGCGGTGCCCTGCGCGGTGAGCCGGCCGTCGACCAGCAGGTCGTACACGCCGTCCGGCCGGGGAGGCGCGCCCGTGTAGACGCGTTTGGTGGGCACGGTGTCGAGCTCGATCGCGGTGGCCCCGGTGCGGAAGGCGAGCCGTACGCCGGACGGCTGGGCCTCGGCCATGGCGAGCTGTCCGTCGGCGCACTGGGCCCGGGCCCGGGCGGGCAGCCGGTGCGGCAGCAGTCCGCGGGCCGTGCGCTCCAGCTCGATGGCGCCGCGTATCAGGGAGTCGGTGATCGGGGTGGTGATCCAGTGTGGTGTGAGGTGTTCGCGTTCGCGGGGGTGTGAGGGGCCTGAGGGGTCTGAGGGCATGGCGGTGCTCCTGTCGGTCGGTGCGGGGGCGGGCTGCGGGTCGGCGCTCACGGTGTGGGCCAGTCGCGCAGCAGGGCGTCGAGGGCGTCGAGGATGCGGTCCCAGCTCTCCTGGCTGTCGGGAGAGCTGTGGCTGAAGCCGCCGGCCATCTCCAGGCTGACGTAGCCGTGGAAGACGCTGCCGAGCATGCGGACGGCGTGGGTCTCTTCCGGTTCCGCCAGGTCGTAGCCGCGCAGGATGGCCCGCGTCATCCGCGCGTGGCGTACGCCTGCGCTCGCCAGAGCGGTGTCGGTATCCAGCGGGAACCGGGTCGCGGTGTAACGGCCGGGGTGCCGGCGGGCGTAATCGCGGAAGACGTTCGCGTACGCCCCGAGGGCGTCCTTGCCGGACCGTCCGGCGAGGGCGTCGGCGGCGCGGTCGGCGAGCTCCTCCAGGCAGAACAGCGCGATCCGGGTTTTCAGGTCGTGGGAGTTGCGCAGGTGCGAGTACAGGCTCGCGACCTTGACGTCGAACCTCCGGGCGAGTTCCGAGAGCGTCACGTGCTCGAAGCCGATCTCGTCCGCCAGCTCCGCGCCGGCCCGCACCAGTCGATCCGCCGTGAGCCCGACACGTCCTGCCACCCGTGTCTCCTTCCTTCCCTGGGACTGCGACAACCGCCTAAGGTGTATATGAGATTACCTAAAGATTATAGGCAGCGGGTCGCAGAGTGGTGATCTGCTGCGGCAGGGAGGGCGTTTCGTCCACGAGGCGGCCCGCCCGTCCGTCTAGGCTCGGCCCGTGCCGCAACCCGAGCAGCGCGTCGAAGGCTTCGGACCGTTCACCACCCGGGTCACCTGGCAACTGCCCGGTGGCGGGACGGCGGTCTGGGAGTCACGTCTCGCCCGGCGGCGAGGAGCGCTCGCCGTCCGTGCGCCGGGGGCGGACCACGACCGGCACGCCCGTGCCGGCGAGGTGGCGATCGGTCGGCTGCGCAGGCTCAACTCCATCGCCGCGACCGCGTTCATCATCGGCGGGGCCCTCTTCGCGGCCGGCGCCGGCGTCGCCCAGTTCGGGTCCGGCAACGCCATGGAAAGCGCCTCGATCTACTTCGCCGGCGGCCTCTTCTTCAACACCGGCGGCTACGCCTCGCTCCTGCAGGCGGTCAACGCGCCCCGCCACACGGCCGGCGGCCGGGTGCTGGTCACCCACCGCTGGCGGTGGTGGAGTTACGAGCCGATGCGGCTGGACTGGCTGAGCGCCTTCCTTCTGTTCACGGGCACGCTGGTGTTCGGCGTGAACCTGCTGGACTCGTTCCTGCAGGGGCTGAGCGTCCAGCAGGTCAACCGGCTGATCTGGGTACCCGACGTGGTGGGCTGCCTGCTCTTCCTGGCTTCCGGGCACCTCGCCCTCCTCGAGGTGTGCCACGGACGGCCCCGCGTCCTCCTGCGCAACCTCGGCTGGTGGATCGTCGGGGTGAACCAGCTCGGGTCCGTCCTCTTCATGGTTTCCGCGCTCGCCGCGTTCACCCGGCCGGCCACCGGCAGCCCGGTCAACGTCGACATCGCGAACTGGGGCACCCTCACCGGCGCCCTCTGCTTCTCCGTCGGCGGCATCCTCCAGCTCTTCGAACGCCCGTAGAGCTGCCCTTCCCGGACTGCCCCGGCTCGGGGATCCTCGCGGTGCCCGGCCGGGGGATACTGGGGCGCGGCTGATCCGAACATCATCCGCCCATCAGTCCCCCACCGGCGGCGTCACCGCCCGGCTGCTGGCCCCAACCCACCCTCTCGCGAGGAGCACCCCACGCATGTCGATACCCCCGCAGCCGCCCTCGTCCCCACAGCCGTACCCGCCGTCGGGGCCGTACGGGCAGCCCGGCCAACCGGGATATCCCGGGCAGCCCGGGCCTGCGGCGCCGTACGGCGGTCAGCAGGGCTGGTACCCGCCGCCGCAGAAGACCAACGTGCCGGCCATCGTGGCGTTCGTGATGTCGCTCGTCTGCGCGGTGCCGACGGTCCCGCTGGTCCTCGGCCTCGTCGCCCTCTCCCAGATCCGCAAGACCGGCGAGAAGGGCAAGGGGCTGGCCATCGCGGCCATCGTCATCCACGCCGTGTCGCTCGCGTTCATCGTGCTCCTGCTGGTGCTCGGGCTGTCCGGAGCGCTGGGCGACGGCGCTTCACCGCGGCTCGACACCAATGGCCAGGTCACCACCCCCGGCTCCAGCGACGTGCAGGACATCCGCAAGGGCGACTGCTTCAACACCGATGACGATCTGGCGAAGACCCAGGAGCAGGAGGGCACCCAGGCCCGCTTCTCGGTGCGGACCGTGCCCTGCGACCAGCCCCACGAGGGTGAGGCGTACGACGTCTTCAACCTGGAGAACGGTACGTTCCCCGGAGAGGACAAGGTCATCGCGATCGCCGAGGAGAAGTGCGGCGGAAAGGCGCTGACCGACTACGTGGGCAAGGCCTCGAAGCTCCCGAAGACGCTGGAGGTGTTCTACTACTACCCGCAGGCCAGCAGCTGGACCCTCGGCGACCGCGAGGTCACCTGCTTCCTGGGCACCGCCAACGGCACGAGCACCGGCTCCGCCCGCTCCACCGGTTCCTGAACCTCCGTCACCGGTCGCCGAGCCGGTCTCGCTCGCCGGGAAGGAACGACGTGTACCCCGCCGCGCTGCCCGCCGGTCCGGCTGCGACCGAGGCCGCCGCATCCCCCCCTCGGGTGCGGCGGCCTCGGTGTTTGTGGTGCGGGCGGATGGCCCTCGGGTGATCCGGTTACCGGTCGGATATCTTCAGCAGCTTGTTCGGCGTACCGCTGCTCGGGTTGGTGATCTTCCCCGGGGTCGCGCCCGCCGTCAGTGCCTCGGCGATCTGCGCGGGGGTGGCGTCCTTGTGGCCGGCCAGGTACAGCGCGGCGGCCCCCGCGACGTGCGGGCTCGCCATGGACGTACCGGAGATCGTCTTCGTGCCCGTGTCGCTGTCGTTCCAGGTGGAGGTGATGTCCGAGCCCGGTGCGTACAGGTCGACGACGGCGCCGAAGTTGGAGAAGGGCGACTGGGCGTCGGCGGCGGTGCTGGAGGCGACGGTGATCGCCTCCCGGACGCGGGAGGGCGAGCCCTGCCCGGCGTCGGCCGAGTCGTTGCCCGCGGCGACCGCGAAGGTGACGCCCGCCGCGATCGCACGGCGCACGGCCTCGTCGAGCGCCTCGTCGGCACCGCCGCCGAGGCTCATGTTCGCCACCGAGGGGCCGCTGTGGTGCTGCGTCACCCAGTCGATCCCGGCCACGACCTGCTCGGTGCTGCCCGACCCCTCGTCGTCGAGGACGCGGACGGCGACGATCTTTGCGGCCTTCGCCACCCCGTGCGACTGCCCGGCTATGGTCCCGGCGACGTGCGTGCCGTGTCCGTTGCCGTCGTCGGCGCCCTGGTCGTTGTCCACGGCGTCGAAGCCGTGCTGGGCCCGGCCGCCGAAGTCCTTGTGGCTGATCCGGACTCCGGTGTCGATGACGTACGCCGTGACGCCCTCCCCGCCCGCGTCGGGGTAGGTGAACTTCTTGTCCCCGGCCGTCTCCGTCTGGTCGACGCGGTCGAGGCCCCAGGACGGCGGGTCGTCCTGGGTGGTGTTGATGGAGAACTTCTTGTTCTGGACGACCTTGGCCACCGCCGGGTCGGCGGCGAGGCGCTTGGCTCCGGTCTCCGAAAGCCCGGCCGCGGAGAAGCCGTTGACCGCGGACGTGTACGTGCGCTTCAGTTCGCCGCCGTACTTCTTGGCGAGGGCCTGCTTGTCCGCGTCCTGGTCGAGGATGACGATGTAGCTGCCGGGGAGCGCTCCGGGGGCGCCGAGGCCGTACACCGTGCCCTCGGCGGGTGCGGTCGCACCGGCGAACGGCGATAACAGCATGCAGAGGCCGGCGGTGGTGGTGACTCCCGTGGCCACGGCCAGAATGCGGAGGCCGCGTGAACGTACGCGGGCATGCCGGTGAGTTGACATGAGGAGGGTTCTCCTTGGGTTGACGTGTGGGGCGTCAAAGCGTTGTCGCGCAACCCCGTTGGAGCCGAAGGATCTCCTGGGGCTGGTTCGAAACCCTGACCGATTCGCAGAGGCGATTCAAGGCCGCCCGGGCCGTCAGCCCTGTTCGACAAGGTTTCTTGAGAAAATCTCCTCGTCAGCCCCTCGGAACGATCACACTCTCCGAACGACCGCCACATGTACATCACTTCGCGATGCACTAGCGAAGATCAACCGCCGGTGGCCCCGCGGCGGCCCAGCCGGCCGGCAGGGGCACTGGGGGCGCCCCGGACGTACGCGTCCCGCCTGCGCCGGGTGCCGGAGCATCAGGAGGGGCGCCCGCCTTTGCAGGTGGGCGCCCCTCCCTTTGCGGAACCGGACCCCGCTGCTCACCTGACGGTGGTTCTTCGGGCCGCGGCCACCGGTGCATGCGGATGCCGAACTACCGAAGGCCGCGGCGTGCACGGGGGCTCCGGCCCATCCGCCCGAACCGGGAGCGCGGGGCGACAGGTCGCACGCGGCGGCCGGCGCCCTCGGCCCGTTCGGCGGGCCGAGGGGCGACCGGGGTGGTTTTTGCCGTCTCGATTCGGACATTCGCCGGTCGCGGTGGAGCAGGCTCGGCGGTCTTCGGCGCTACTGACCAGTACTTTCGGCTGGGGCCGCACCCGCTGCGGAACGGCGCATTCGCGCCGTTCATTTCGCGAGGTGCTTCGCGCGGCGTTCTCGCGGTGGGTGTCCGCTCCCGCGGCCGGTCCGGCGGCCTCGGGGCCGGATCAGCGACTCAGCGTTGACCCTTCAGTAACTTGGCGCTAGTTTCGCTTCGTTCACCGAAAGGCCCGAATTCCCGTTCCGGGCCTGCGCGACCTTGTGCCTTCCCGCGGCCTGTGTCAGGGCCGAAATTCCCCCACCGGGCAACGCCATCGCACATTCGGAGAATTATGACGTCGGTAGTGCAAGTCATCGGACTGACCCCTTTCGGCGAACCCGACGCCCGCCTCGCGGCCGCGGTCACCCGCGGCGGCGGACTCGGCGTCCTGGATCTGGGGGCCGGTGACCGGGCCGCCCGCGAAGCCCTCGCCGACCTGCGGGGATGGCTCCCCGGACGGTACGGGGTGCGCATCGGGCCCCCGTGCCGATTACGCCCCGGGGAGCTGGCCGGACTGCTCGGCGGGCCCGGCGGGCCCCGTACCGTACTCCTCGGTGTCGGGGCGGCCGTGCGGTGCGCCGACCTGCCGTCCGGCGTGCAGGTGCTGGCCGAGGCCACCTGCCTGGCGGAGGCCCGGGCCGCCCTGGACGACGGCGCGCACGGACTCGTCGCCCGGGGCAGCGAATCCGGCGGCCGGATCGGCGACCTCGGTACGTTCGTGCTGCTGCAGCAGCTCCTCGACGCCACCGGCCCCGACGGGCCGCCGGTGTGGGCCTGCGGGGGCATCGCACCGGGTACGGCCGCGGCCGCCGTCGTCGGCGGGGCCGCGGGAGTGGTGCTCGACACCCAGCTGGCCCTCCTCGCGGAGTCGGCGCTCCCCGCGTCCGTCGCGACGGTCCTGCGGTCGGTGGACGGCTCCGAGACCACGGTGCTGGGCGGCCACCGCGTTCTGCGCCGCCGCGGTCCCGGCGCCCCGCCGGTCACGGAACCGCCCGACGACCGGGGCCGGGTGGCCGGCCCGGTGGGCGGGCGGAACCCGGACGACCGGCTGCTGCCGGTCGGGCAGGACGCCTTTCTCGCCGCCCGTTTCGCCGACCGCCACCGGGATGCCGCCGGCGCGGTCCGCGCCGTCACCGAAGCGGTCCGGGCCGCGGCCGAGGACGACACCGCCGCCCGCAGCCTGGCCGCCGGATCGCCCATGAGCCGCGCACTCGGCACCCTGCTGCCCGTCGCCCAGGGCCCGATGACCCGGGTCAGCGACGGGGCCGACTTCGCCCGCGCGGTCTCCGACGGCGGAGCCCTGCCCTTCCTCGCCCTCGCGCTCGCCGGCCGGGAACAGGCCGGCGCCCTGCTCGCCGAGGCCGCCGCAGCGCTCAACGGCCGCCCCTGGGGGGTGGGGATCCTCGGCTTCGCGCCGGAGGAGACCCGTGCCGCACAGCTCGAAGCCGTACGGGCGCACCGGCCCAGCCACGCCGTCATCGCCGGGGGCCGGCCCTCGCAGGCCCGGGCCCTGGAGGCCGACGGCATCCGGACCTTCCTGCACGTGCCCTCCCCCGGGCTGCTGCGCCAGTACCTCGGCGAGGGCGCACGCCGGTTCGTCTTCGAGGGCGCCGAGTGCGGGGGCCATGTCGGCCCCCGCAACAGCTTTCCGCTGTGGGAGGCGCAGATCGGCGTCCTGCTCGACCACGTGGCGGAGGATCCGGGCGCTGCGCCGGACATCGAGGTGTTCTTCGCGGGCGGTGTGCACGACGCCCGCTCCGCCGCCATGGTGGCGGTCCTGGCCGCGCCCCTCACCGCCCGCGGGTGCGCGGTGGGCGTGCTGATGGGCACCGCCTACCTGTTCACCCGGGAGGCCGTCGCCCACGGCGCCGTACGCCCCCTGTTCCAGCGGCAGGTGCTGGCCGCCGAAAGCACCGCGCTGCTGCGGACGGCTCCCGGGCACGCCACGCGGTGCGTACCGAGCCCATTCAGCGAGGGCTTCCGGGACTTGGCGGCGGGCCTGCGCGCGGAGGGCGTTCCCGACCGCGAGGTGTGGGAGCGGCTGGAGCGCCTGAACGTCGGCAGGCTGCGGCTGGCGAGCAAGGGCGTCGAGCGCACCGGAACCGGTGCCCTGGCCGCGGTGGACGAGCAACGGCAGTACGCCGAGGGGATGTTCATGGCCGGCCAGGTGGCGGTGCTGCGCGATGCCACCACCGGCATCGCCGCGCTGCACGCCTCCGTCACCGACGGCGCCGCCTCCTTCCTGGAACGGCGGCGCGCCGTCCTGCGGGCAGCGGGGCAGGGTCCGGAACGGGTCGATGACGGCCCCCGGGCACCCGCTCCGCTGGACGTGGCCGTCGTCGGCATGGCCTGCATGTTCCCGCAGGCTCCGGACCTGGCGGCCTTCTGGGCCCGGGTGCTGGACGGCCGCGACGCCGTCACCGAAGTGCCCCCGGAGCGCTGGGATCCCGAGGTGCACTGCTCCCCCGGCCCGGACGGCTCCGGCCCGGCCAGCGCGTCCCGATGGGGCGGTTTCCTGCCCCGCATCCCCTTCGATCCGCTGCGCTACGGCATCCCGCCGGCGTCGCTCGGCAGCATCGAACCGGTGCAGCTGCTCGCGCTCGAAGCGTCCCGGCGCGCCCTGGAGGACGCCGGCTACGGTGAGGACGGCCGCACCTTCGACCGCTCGCGGACCGGGGTGGTGTTCGGCACCGAGGCCGGCAGCGACCTGTCCAACGCCACCACGCTGCGCGCCGTGCTGCCCTCCTACTACGGGCAGGTGCCCGCGGGGCTGGACGGGCAGCTGCCCCGGCTCACCGAGGACACCTTCCCCGGCCTGCTCGCCAACGTCGTCGCCGGCCGGGTGGCCAACCGGCTGGACCTGCGCGGCCCCAACTACACGGTGGACGCCGCCTGCGCCTCCTCGCTGGCGGCCGTGGACGTGGCGTGCAAGGAGCTCGTCCTCGGCACCAGCGACGTGATGCTGTGCGGCGGCGCGGACCTGCACAACGGCATCAACGACTACGCCCTCTTCACCTCCGTGCACGCGCTGTCCCCGACCGGCCGCTCCCGCGCCTTCGACTCCGCGGCCGACGGCATCGCCCTCGGGGAGGGGGTCGCCTGCCTCGTCCTCAAACGCCTCGCGGACGCCGAACGGGACGGCGACCGGGTGTACGGGGTGATCAAGGGAGTCGGCGCTTCGAGCGATGGGCGCTCCCTGGGGCTGACCGCGCCCCGGCCGGAGGGCCAGCGGACCGCCCTGGAACGTGCGTACCGGGGCGCCGGAATCTCCCCCGCCGAGGTCGGGCTGGTGGAGGCGCACGGCACCGGGACCGTGGTCGGCGACCGCACCGAACTGGGCGTGCTGACGGAGGTCTTCGACGCGGCGGGGGCCGGCGCCGGGAGGTGTGTGCTCGGCTCGGTGAAGTCGCAGATCGGGCACACGAAGTGCGCGGCGGGCCTGGCCGGGCTCATCAAGACCGCACTGGCCCTGTACACCGGGGTGCGGCCGCCCACCCTGCACCTGGAGAGACCGAATCCTGCCTGGCAGGCCGGCGCCGGCCCCTTCGTCTTCCACCGGGAGGCCCTGCCGTGGCCGGCCGCCCCGGAGCGGCGGTACGCGGGGGTGAGCGCCTTCGGCTTCGGCGGCACCAACTTCCACGTCGTACTGGCCGCCCACGGCGGGGACGGGCCGCCGCCCCCGCATGCCCGGGACGAGTGGCCGGCCGAACTGTTCCTGTTCCGGGGGAACGACCCGGCCGCCGCCCGGCGCGCGGCGGCCGGGCTGCTGGACCTGGCCGGCGCGGCCCTCCGCGGCGACGCCCCCTGGCGGCTGCGCGACCTGGCCGCGACCGCGTCCCGGCGCGCGGCGCGGGACCGCGGGAACGTCCGGATCGCCTTCGCCGCCCGGGACCTGGAGGAGCTGTGCCGCCTGCTGCGGGCGGCGGCAGCAGAGGCGGACGGCGGGGCGGGTCCGGGTACGGACGCGGGCGCGGGTGCGGGGGGCGCCGCCCGCGCGGGAGGCAGGGTGTACCGGGCGGCCGAGGGAGGCGAGGGGGCCGGGCGTACGGCCTTCCTCTTCCCGGGGCAGGGCAGTCAGCGGCCCGGGATGTCCGCCCACCTCTTCACCGCCTTCCCCGACCTCGGCCGGCTCCTCGGCGGGGACGCGGACACGGGCCCGGACGCGGGCGCGGGCGCGGACGCTGAGGCGGACGGACGGGCCGTCCGGGCCTTGTACCCGCCGGCCGCCTTCGACGACGCGGCCCGGGAGGAGACGCGGCGGGCGCTCACCGACACCCGGGCCGCGCAGCCGGCGCTGGGCATGGTGGAGCTGGCGGCGTACGAACTGCTCACCCGGTGCGGGATCCGGCCCGACATGGCGGCCGGCCACAGCTACGGCGAGCTGGTCGCCCTGTGCGCCGCGGGCGTCATCGACGCCGGGTCGCTGCCGCGGCTGAGTGCGGCCCGTGCCGCGGCGATTCTGGACGCGGCCGGTGACGACCCCGGCGCCATGGCCGCGGTGGCCGCCGCCCCCGAGGACATCGGGCGGGTGCTGGGCGGCCCGCCGCTGCCGGACGGGCTGGTCATCGCCAACCACAACGCGCCGCGGCAGAGCGTCCTGTCGGGGCCGACCCGCGCGGTCGAGGCGGCGGTGCGCCGGCTGCGGGAGGCCGGGCAGGCGGTGAAGCGGCTGCCGGTGGCATGCGCCTTCCACAGTCCGGTCGTGGCCGCGGCCGGTCCGGCCTTCGGCCGGATCCTGGAGCAAATGCCGCTGCGGGAGCCGGAGTTCGAGGTGTGGGCCAATCGCACCGCCCTCCCCTACGGGGCCGGCTCCGAGGCGGTGCGCGGGGAACTCGCCGCGCAGGTCGGGGCTCCGGTGCGGTTCGCGGCACAGATCGAGGCGATGTACGGCGCCGGGGCCCGGACCTTCGTCGAGGTCGGGCCCGGGCGGGTGCTGACCCGGCTCGTCGCGGACGTCCTGGGTGACCGGCCGCACCTTGTCGTCGCGCTGGAACCGCGCGCCGACGGCGGTCTGGCGGGTTTCCTCGACGCGCTCGCCCGGCTGGCGGCCGCCGGACTGCCGGTGGTCAACGACTGGATGTTCCGGGGACGGGACGCCGTCGACATCGACCGGGCCCCCGCCCCGCGCGTGCCCGGCTGGACCGTGGACGGGCACCTCGTCCGTACCGCGTCCGGCGAGCCGCTTCCCGGCGCTCTCGCGCCGGCCCGACGAGTCGTGGAGGCACCCGTGACGACGAACCCCGGTGAGGCGGCGTCCGGCGCGCCGGACGCACTGATCGCCGAGTTCCTGCGCAGCAGCCGGGAGATGATCGCCGCTCAGCGCGACGTGCTGCTGGCGTACCTCGGCGGTGTGCCGGACGGGACCGCGGCCGGTGCTGCCGTGCCGACGCCGACGCCGACGCCGACGCTGCTGCCACTGCCACTGCCACTGCCGCAGCCGCTGCCGCAGCCGGAGTACGGGCCCGGGTCGGCGGTCGGCGCCGACGCATCGGACCTCGCTGCGCCGGATGTCTCCGCGCCTGCGCCGCAGTCCGCGGAGTTCACCGGGGAAACGATTCTTCGAGCGGTCCTGGAGCTGATCAGCGAACGTACGGGGTACCCCCTGGACATGGTCGAGCCGGGACTCGATCTGGAAGCCGACCTCAGCGTGGACTCGATCAAACGCGCCGAGATCGCGGGGGAACTCGCGCATCGTCTCGGCGGCTCGGGCGGCGGCCCCGTCCCGGCGGTACTGGACGACGCCGAGCTGGAGGAGCTGACGCGGGCGCGGACCGCGGCCGCCATCGCCCGCTGGCTCGTAGCCCGCGCGACGGCCTCCGGCGCGGCCGCGGCACCGCCGGTCCCGGCCGAGGCCGAGGTCCCGGTCCCGGCCGAGGTCCCGGCCGAGGTCCCGGCCGCAGCCGGGGCCTCCGGCGCGGCTCAGGGCGACGTCCCGGCGGCGTACGGCCCGGCCTTCCCCGCCCCCGCCCCGGTCCCCGACGGCTCGGAGCCCAACCCGAGCGCGTACCGGGAGCCCCGGGCAGAGGAGCCCGCGCCCGGCTCGGGCACTGTCGGCGATCCCGGTGCGGCGGCCGACGCGGCCGAGCCCGTCGTGGCCGCTCCCCGGCGGTACCGGGTGGTGCGGGCGCGGCTGGCGGGCGCGGCCGGTACGGCGGCGGACCTCGCCGGTACCCGGTGGGTGCTGCTCGGCGACGGCGCCGGGGCCTGGCGCGGGACCGCCGGCGAACTGCGGGAGCTGCTGGCCGCGCGCGGCGCGCAGGCGGTGTCGGCGATGCCGCCGGCGGACACGGATCCCGCGGCGGCGGACGGGCCCGTGGACGGTGTCGTCGTCCTGAGCGCGCTGGGCGAGAGCGGCGGTCCGCCGTTCCTGCCGGCCGGCTTCCCTGTCGTACGGGCCGCCCTGCGCGGTGCCCCGCGGCGCCTGCTGGTCGTCCGGGAGGCGGGGTACGGGATGCGGGCGGCCGGGACGGACGGGCTGGTGCGGTCCGCGGCCCGCGAGTATCCCGGCGTGGCGGTGCGCTGCGTCGCGCTCGATCCGGGTGGGCTGCCCGGGCCGGTGGCGGCCGCGGAGGCGCTGTTCGAGGAACTGCTGGCGGGCGGCAGCGAGCCCGTGGTCGTGCGCACGTCCGCCGGACGGTTCGCGCCGGTGCTCGCCGAGGCGCCGCTCGGCCCGCTCGCCGGGACCGGTGCGGGACCGGCCGGGGAGGGTGCCGCCGAGGCGGAGGCGCTGGGGCTTGACCGGGACGGCGTCGTGGTCGTCGTCGGCGGGGCCCGTGGGATCACCGCGCGGTGCGTGGCCGTGCTGGCGGCCGCCGCCCGCTGCCGGATCGAACTCCTCGGCCGTACCCCGGTGCCTGCCGGGCCCGAGGACCCGGTGACCGCTGCCGCACCGGACCGCGCCGCGCTGCGGGGCCTGCTCGCCCGTACCGGCCGCTACGCCTCGCCCGCCGCCGTCGACAGCGCCGCCGACCTGATCCTGGCCCAGCGCGAGGTCACCGCGACGCTGGACGCCGTACGGGCCGCGGGCGGCCGGGGCCGGTACCGCAGTGTCGACTGCCGGGACGCGGCCGTCGTGCTCCAGGCCCTCAAGGAGATCCACTCCGAGCACGGCCGCGTCGACGGGGTGGTCCACGCCGCCGGAGTCGTCGAGGACCAGCTGATCGAGGACAAGTCGGAGGCGTCGTTCCGCCGCGTCCACGGCACCAAGGCGGAGGGCGCGGCCGCGCTGCTCGCGGCGGTCGAGGAGCTGCCGCAGGCCGAACACCTGTCGTTCGTCGTCCTGTTCGGCAGTATCGCGGCCGTGCTCGGCAACCGCGGCCAGGCCGACTACGCGGCGGCCAACGACGCGCTGGAGGCGTACGGTGCCGCCTGGGCCGCCCGCACCGGGCGGCGCGCGCTGACCGTGCACTGGGGGCCGTGGGCCCCCTCCGAGGGCCACAGCGGCATGGTCGGCCCGGAGCTGGCCCGGCACTACGGCCGGCGCGGGATCCGGCTGATCGATCCGGAGGAGGGAGCCCTGGCCCTGCTGCGGGAGCTGGCCTGGGGTGACCCGGCGGAGCGGGCCGTCGTCCTGACCGCCTCGGAGTGGTGACGTGACACGCCCCCCGTACGGGTCCGGCTCGGGCGCGATTCCCGCCGCACCCGCCGCATCCTCTGTCCCCGCCGCATCCTCTGTCCCCGCCGCATCCTCTGTCCCCGCCGCATCCTCTGTCCCCGCCGTACCCTCTGTCCCCGCCGTACCCGCCGTACGTGCCGTCCCCGTCGCCATCACCGGCATGGCCGTGCTGCTGCCGGGCGCACCCGACCTGGCCGCGTACTGGCACAACCTGCGCACGGGTGTGGACGTCATCGGCGAGGTCCCGCCCGGGCGCTGGGACGCCGCCTACTACCGCCCGGGCAGTGCACCGGAGCCGGCGGCGGCCGACCGGGTGTACTGCCGGCGCGGCGGGTTCGTGGACGCCGTCGCGGAGGTGGACGTCACCCGCTGGGGCGTCATGCCGTCCTCCGTGCCCGGCACCGAACCGGACCAGCTGATCGCGCTGCACGTGGCGGCGAACGCGCTGGCCGACGCCGGCGGCACCGACCGGCTTCCCGACCGCGACCGCATCGGGATCGTCCTGGGGCGCGGCGGCTACCTCACGCCCGGCCTGGTCCGCCTCGACCAGCGCGTCCGCACCGCCGGCCAGCTGGTGCGCACCCTCGGCGAGCTGCTGCCGGGCCTGGATGCGGACCAGCTGGAGCGGGTGCGGGCGGCGTTCACCGAACGGCTGGGTCCCGACCGGCCGGAGGACGCCATCGGGCTGGTGCCCAACCTCGCCGCCTCCCGGGTCGCCAACCGCCTGGACCTGCGGGGGCCCGCGTACACGGTCGACGCCGCGTGCGCGTCGTCGCTGCTGGCCGTGGACCAGGCGGTCGCCGCACTGGTCTCCGGCCGGTGCGACCTGATGCTGGCCGGAGGCGTGCACCACTGCCACGACATCACCCTGTGGAGCGTGTTCTCGCAGCTGCGCGCCCTCTCGCCCAGCGAGCGGATCCGCCCCTTCCACCGCGGTGCCGACGGTCTCCTCATCGGTGAGGGCACCGGGGTGGTGGTGCTCAAGCGCCTCGCCGACGCGGAGCGCGACGGCGACCGGGTCTACGCCGTGATCCGCGGGACCGGGGTCAGCAGCGACGGCCGTACCTCGGGCCTGGTGAACCCCGATCCGGCCGGGCAGGCGCGGGCGGTGCGGGCGGCCTGGCGGGCCGCCGGCCTGGACCCGGCGGCACCCGGCTCGCTGGGGCTGCTGGAGGCGCACGGCACGGCGACCCCGGCCGGGGACGCCGCCGAACTGGCGACCGTACGCGAGGTGTTCGGCCCGGCGGAACCCGGGCACCCGTCGGCGTACCGGCCCGTGATCGGGTCGGTGAAGTCGATGATCGGGCACGCCATGCCCGCCGCGGGCGTCGCCGGGCTCGTCAAGGCGGCGCTCGCCGTCCACCACGGCGTGCTGCTGCCCACCCTCCACTGCGAGGATCCGCATCCGGCGCTGGCCGGGACCCGTTTCCGTCCGCTCGCGCAGGCGGCCCCCTGGGAGCCGGGGCCGGACGGCGGGCCGCGCCGGGCGGCGGTCAACGCGTTCGGGTTCGGCGGGATCAACGCCCACGTCGTCCTCGAACAGGCCCCGCACGGCGCGGGCACCGCACCGGCCCGCGTCCCCGCCCCGCCCGCGCCGCGGGAGCGGGCCGTGGTCGACGAGCCGGAACGCGTCCTGCTCCTGGCCGCCGCGACACCCGAAGCCCTCGCGGGCGTCCTCGACGAGCGCGGGGCGTCGGGGCCGGCGGGCGGGGCGTCGGGCCGGGCCCCGGCCGGCGTGGAAGCCGGGCCGGTACGGCTGGGCATCGTCGGCCCCACCCCCGAGCGGCTCGCCCTGGCCCGGCGGGCCGTCGCCAAGGGCGAGCCGTGGCACGGGCGCGGCGACATCTGGTTCCGCCCGCGCCCGCTGCTCGGCGCCGGCGCACCCGAGGCCGGCCGGACGGTCTTCCTCTTCCCCGGTCTGGAGGCCGATTTCGCGCCCCGGGTCGAGGACATCGCCGACCGGTTCGGCCTGCCCCGGCCCCCGGCCGCACCCGACGGCGCCCCGGGCGGCGCGCCGCGCGGACCGGGCGGACCGGGCGGACCGGGCGGACCGGGCAGCGCAGGCCTGCTCGGCCGGCACGGGCTCGGCGTCGTCGCCGTCGGCCGGCTGCTGGACGCCGCGCTGCGCCGCATCGGCGTCGTCCCCGACGCGGTCGCCGGACACAGCGTCGGCGAGTGGACGGCGATGGTCGCGGGCGGTCTGTACGAGGAGGAGGCGGTGGACGCGCTCATGGCCGCCCTGGACCCGGAGACGGTCAGGGCCGCCGACCTGGCGTACGCGGCAGTCGGCACACACGCCGACCGGGTGGCCGGACTGCTGGCCGCCGGAGACCACCCCGGGGTGGTCGTCTCGCACGACAACGCGCCCCACCAGTGCATGGTGTGCGGACCGCCCACCGCGGTGGAGCGGTTCGCCGCCGCGCTGCGCGCCGAGGGCGTGCTGGTGCGCACGCTGCCGTTCCGCTCCGGCTTCCACACCCCGATGCTCGCCCCCTGTGTCGGGCCGTTCCGGGAGGCTGCCGAACGCCTGCCGCTGCGCGCCCCGCACACCCCCGTCTGGTCCGGGACCACGGGGGCGCCGTTCCCGGCCGACGAGGCGGGGATCCGGGAACTGTTCGTACGCCACCTGCTCGAACCGGTCCGCTTCCGCATGCTGACCGGGGCTCTGTACGAGGCGGGGTTCCGCGTCTTCGTCCAGGCGGGGCCGGGACAGCTGGGCTCCCTGGTCGGGGACACTCTGGCCGGGCGGGACCATCTCGTGGTGGCCGCCAACTCCCCTCGGCGCGGGGGGCTGGACCAGCTCCGGCGGGTGGCCACCGCCCTGTGGACGGCGGGCTCCCGCACCGGCCCGCAGGCGGTGGACGCGCCGACCGTGTCCGGGCGCGCCGGGCGGCCCGGCTCCGTCGGCCCCGGCGGCCCCCGGCTCGGGCGTCCGGTGCGGCTGGACCTGGGCAGTGCGCTGGTGAGCCTGCCGCCGTCGGCCCGGCCGGCCCTGACCCCGTGGCCCTCACCCACTGCTGTGCCCGCCGCGCCGGGCGCCGTGCCTGATGCCGCGCGCCCGGCAGTCGGCGCCCCTTCCGCCGGGCAGCCCGGGCAGCCCGGGGAAGGGCCTGCGTCGGCGGCCACCGGATCCGTGGCGGCGGAGCTGTCGGCTCTGCTGCACGAGACCGCGCAGGCCGCGCAGGCCGCCGCCGCACTGCTCACCGCGGCCCGTCCGGCCCCGACCGTACGCCGTCCGGCGCCGGCGTCGACGTCGGCGCCCGTTGCACGGCCGGGTCGCGGTCCGATGCCCGCCGCCCGCGGGCGACTTCCGGAAGCACACCCCGCGGCCGGCCCCCCGGCCGCCCCGGCCGCACCCCGTTCCGGCGACCGGCACCGTCCCGGCGCCGGGCCCGCGCAACCACCGGGGCCGGTACCGGGGCCGGGGTCGGGGCCTTGGCCGCCCGCCGCCCGGTCCGAGACCGTGCGGGTCTCGGTGGACGACATGCCGTACCTGCTGGACCACTGCTTCTTTCCGCAGCGCGCGGACTGGCCGGACGTCGCGGACCGGTGGCCGGTGGTGCCGGCGACGACGATCGTGGCGCTCATGACGGCGGCGGCGGAGCGTGCCGTACCGGGACAGGTGGCCGTGGCGGTGCACGACGCGTGCTTCGACCGGTGGCTGACGGCAGCCGAGCCGCTGGACGTCGACGTCACCGTCACCCCGCGCGGGCCGGGCCGGGTGGCGGTGTCCTTCGGACCGCAGGCGCGCGCCGTCGTGGAGCTGGCCGGCCGTCACCCCGCGGCGCCGCTGCCGCCCGGACCGCCGGACCCCGCTGCCGAGCGGGTGCCCGACCACACCGCCGAGCAGGTCTACCGCGAGCGCTGGATGTTCCACGGCCCGGCCTACCGGGGCATGAGCCGGCTCACCGCCATCGGCGACCGGCACGTACGCGCCACCCTCACCACACCGCCCGCGCCGGGCGCGCTGCTGGACAACGTCGGCCAGGTCCTCGGCTACTGGATCATGGCGACCCGTACCGACCGGACCGTGGTCTTCCCTGTGCGGATGCGGCACATGCGCTTCTTCGGCCCGTCCCCGCGGCCCGGCACGCCGGTGGAGTGCCTGGTACGGATCACCTCCCTCACGGAGACGGTCCTGGAGGCCGACGCGGTGCTCACCGTGGCGGGCCGGGTGTGGGCGGAGCTGACCGGCTGGCAGGACCGCCGCTTCGACAACGATCCGCACACCCGGCCGGTGGAACGCTTCCCCGACCGCAACACGCTCTCGGCGGCCACGCCGGGCGGCTGGTCGCTGGTGTTCGAGCGCTGGCCCGACCTGGCCTCCCGCGAGTTGATCATGCGTAACGTGTTGGGCGGACCCGAGCGTGCCGCCTACGCCGCCCGGCCGCCGCGCGGCCGCCGGCAGTGGCTGCTGGGCCGGATCGCCGCGAAGGATGCCGTGCGCCGCCTGCTGTGGGAGGCCGGCGAGGGGTCCGTCTTCCCCGCCGAACTCCTCGTGGACAACGCGTCGTCCGGGAGGCCGAGGGTCGGCGGGCGGCACGGCCGTACGCTGCCGCCGCTGGAGGTGTCGTTGGCGCACTGCGCCGAGGCGGGCGTCGCACTCGCCCGCCCCGGACGGGGGCCGGGGCCGGGAATCGACATCGAGCAGATCGCCGTGCCGGCCGAGGCGACCGTGGCGACGGTGTGCGGACCGGAGGAGCGGGCACTCCTGACGGCCTGCCAGGCGGGCTCCGAGGAGGCGCCGGAGGTGTGGTTCACCCGCTTCTGGGCGGCCAAGGAGGCCGTCGCCAAGGCGGAGGGCACGGGCTTCGCGGGCCGTCCCAGGGACATCGCGGTGACGGCCGCGGACCCGGACCGGCTGACGGTCCGCGTCCGCCGGCCGCACACACCACGGGCCCTCGGGGCACCGGACGATCCGGGCGGTACGGGCGGTACGGGCCATGCGGACGCGCCGGGGGTCCCGGCCGCCCGCGTGTACCGGGTGGACTGCGTACGGGTCGCCAATCCGCCCGGACTGCCACCGCGCGCGTACGTCGTGGCGTGGACGAAAGGCCCGGACCCGGAACCGCCGGGCGCGGGCGACGACCGTGACGAGGGGAGCGAGTCGTGACGACCAGCCGGCCCGGCGTGTCCGAGGGCGCCGACGAGGCGGAGGTGCTCGCCGAACTGACCTCCATGATCCGGCAGGTACTGGACGGGTACGAGCTGGAGGAGGGGGAGGTCACCATGCGGACCCGCTTCGGAAGCGATCTGGAACTGGAGAGCATCGACCTGGTGGCGCTCGCCGGCCTGCTGGAGGAGCGCTACGGCCGTGCGGTGAACTTCGCCGAGTTCGTGGCCGGCATGGAGCTGGAGGAGATCATCGACCTGGACGTGGGCCGGCTGGTCGAGCACATCTGCCTGTGCCTGAAGGCCGCGGGCGGGGCCGGCCCGCGATGACCGTCCTCGACACCGGCCGGGTCCGGCTGCACGTGCAGCGCCTCGCGCCCGCGGACGGCGGACGGGCGCGGGCCACCGTGGTCCTGGTCCACGGCCTGCTCACCGACAGCCTCGCCAGCTACTACTTCACCGTGGCGCCGGCCCTCGCCGCCGCCGGGCTCGACGTGGTCATGTACGACCAGCGGGGACACGGCCGCAGCGGCCGCCCCTTTTCCGGATACGGCCTCGACGACGCCACCGACGACCTGGACGCCCTGCTCACCGGGCTCCGGCTGCCCGGACCGGTGCACCTGGTGGGCAACTCGTACGGCGGGACGGTCGCCTTCGCCTACGCGCGGCGGCGCCCGGAGCGGGTGGCGAGCCTGCTGGTCGTCGAGTCGGAACCCGCCACCGCCGCGTGGGCGGTCAAGCTGGCCGGGCTGCTGGAGCGGGTCCGCCACGAGATGAGCGTCAACGAGGGCGCCGCCCTCGACTGGATCGCCGCCCACCACGGCGGCCACACCGCCCGCCTGGCGAGGTCCGCCGGGCGGCTGGTGCGGGACACGACCCTCGCCCGGGACATCCCGGCCAGCCCCGTGCTCGACGACGCGCAGATCCGCACCGTCCGCTGTCCCGTCCTCGCGCTCTACGGTGCCGACTCCGACCTGGCCGAACAGGCGCCCCGGATGCGGGCGCTGCTGCCGCACTGCACCACCGAGCTGGTGCCGGGCCTGCGCCACTCGGTGCTGGTGGAGGCGCCGGGGCGGGTGCGGGACGCGATCCTGGACTGGGTCGGCCGCCACGGCCCGGACCGTGTCCCGAGGGAGCCGGTCGCGGCCGGGCCGGAGGTGCGTGCCCGGTGAGTTCCTTCCTGTTCGTCGTGCCGCCGCTGGTCGGGCACGTCAACCCGCTCGTCGGGGTGGCTTCCGCGCTCGCCGCCCGCGGCCATCAGGTGGCCTGGGCGGGCGAACCCGCGCTGATCCGCCGACTGGCCGGACCGGACGCGACCGTCCACCCGTGCCCGCCGGAGGAGCCGGGCACGCCGGACGCGCCGGACAGCCCGGGCGAGCCGGGCGGGCAGGGCGGGCCGGCAGGGCCTGCCGGGCCGGGCGAGGGCGTGGCCGGTGGTGCCGTCCGGCCGCCGGACCTGCGCGGTCCCGAGGCGCTGCGCTTCCTGTGGGAGCGCTTCCTGGTCCCGCTCGCCGAGGCGATGGCGCCGGGGGTGCGGCAGGCGGTCGGCGCCTTCCGGCCGGACGTGGTCGTCGCCGACCAGCAGGCGCTCGCCGGAGCCCTGGTGGCCGAGGACCTGGGGCTGCCGTGGGCCACGTCGGCGACGACATCGGCGGAGTTCGCGGACGCGCTCGCCTCGATGCCGCGGGTCGCCGCCTGGAACGACACGCTGCTCAGGGAATTGCGTGCACGGATCGGGCGCCCGGGCGGCACCGGCGACCCCCGGTTCTCCCCGCACCTCGTCCTCGCGTTCAGCACCCCCGAACTGGCCGGTCCCACCCCGCGCGGCGGCGACCGGGTCCGCTGGGTCGGCCCTTCGCTGGCCGCACGGCCCCGCCCCGCCGCGTTCCCCTGGGACCGGCTCGATCCGGGCCGGGCCCTGGTGCTGGTGACGCTCGGCACCGCGAACGCCGGCGCCGGCGGGCGTTTCCTCACCGAGGCGGCGAGCGCGGTACGGGCCCGGGCCGGGAGGGTGCAGGCCGTGGTGGCCGATCCGGAGGGCGTGCTCGGCGGGCGGCCGGGCGACCCGGACGTCATCGCGCTGCCCCACGTCCCGCAGCTGGACCTGCTGGAGCGCGCGGCCGCGGTGGTCTGCCACGCGGGCCACAACACCGTGTGCGAGGCGCTGTGGTACGGGGTGCCGCTGGTCGTGGCGCCCATCCGCGACGACCAGCCGGTGATCGCCGCACAGGTGGCGGAGGCCGGGGTGGGGGTGCGGATCCGCTTCGGGCGGGCCGGTGCCGCCGCGATCGGCGCGGCGCTGGACACCGTACTGGGCGAGCCGCACGTCCGCGGGGCGGCCGCGAAGGTCTCCGCCGCCTTCCGTGCGGCAGGAGGCGCGACCGCCGCGGCGGACCATCTCGAACGGCTGGCAGGGCAGGAGGCCCCCGTATGAGCTCCGCACCCCACGCAGACGGCACGCGCGACCCCCGCGGCACCGGCGCCCCTCCCGCCACCGGCCGTACGCGGCGGCACAGGGAACGCGCCGCCCGGGTGGCCGCGCTGCGCGCCGCCTACCGGCGGGAACTCGCGGAGGGCACCGGTGTCTTCTTCGAGGCCCGGCAGCACCGGTGTCCCTGGTGCGGCTCGGCCCGGCTAGGCGGCCGGCTGCACACCACCGACCTCCTGCAGCACAAGCCGGGCGAGTTCCGCCTGGACCGCTGCCACGACTGCGGGCACGTCTTCCAGAACCCCCGGCTCAGCGAGCGCGGACTCGCCTTCTACTACCGGGACTTCTACGACGGCCTGGGCGAGGAACGCCTCGGCGGGCTGTTCGCCGGCCGCACCGCCTCCTACCGGGCGCGGGCCGCGTCGGTGCGCCCGCACCTGGCCGGCCGCCCGGCCGAGTGGCTGGACGTGGGGACCGGGCACGGGCACTTCTGCGCGAGCGCCGCGGAGGTCCTGCCCGAGGTGGTCTTCGACGGCCTCGACCGCTCCGACGGCGCGGAGCTCGCCCGGCAGGCCGGACGGGTACGGCAGGGGCACCGCGGGTCGTTCACGGAACTGGCGGCGGCGATGCCCGGGGCGTACGACGTGGTGAGCATGTTCCACTACCTGGAGCACTCCACCGACCCGCAGGGCGAGTTGGAGGCGGCGCACGCCGTACTGCGGCCGGGCGGGCTGCTGGTGATCGACGTACCGGATCCGGAGAGCCGCTGGGCCCGGCTGCTGGGCCGGTGGTGGCTGCCGTGGCTCCAGCCGCAGCACCTGCACCTGGTGCCGGTGGCCAACCTGCGCCGGAGGCTGGCCGAGACCGGTTTCACGGTGGTGGCGGAGGAACACGCCGAGGCGCACGACGCCGTGGACCTGGTGGCGGCGGCCTGGCTGGCCCTGGACGCCGTGGCACCCGGTGAGGACCTGCCCTGGCTGCCGGAGCCGCCCGGGGCGGTGCGCCGTGCGCTGCGCGCCGCGACCCTGCTGGCCGGGGTGCCGCTGCTGCTGGCGGCCACCGTGCTGGACCGGACGGTGGCGAGGCCGCTCGCCGGGCGGTGGGGCCTGACCAACGCCTACCGGCTGGTCGCGCGACGCGAGGAAACCTGACCGGATCGGCCTGTGAAGGGGGCGAGGACCGAGGCGAGGCGGTCCTCGTCGATCAGATCGAAGTGATCGACGCCGGTGAGTTCCACGGAAACGGTGTCGGCGTCCCCGTGCCGTCCCATGGCCGTGCGCATGGCGGACAGGTGCTCTCCATAGGAAGCGGAGAGAACCAGTCGTACGTGTTCTGCCACACGGGTCACATTGTGCAGCCGGGCCCCGAATTGGTCGTAGCCGTCGGGCCGCCAGTAGGTGATCATATCGCGGGACAGCTGCGCCACCTGTCCAAAATCCTTTGGCGCGACTTTCGTCAGATAATGGCAGAGTGACCGGAACCCGTCCTTGTCCGGAGCGAGATTGACCAGTTCCTTGAAAGCCGATACCGGATCTGCCGGATCCGCCTTCGCGAACAGTCGGGAAATGGTCATGGTCGATTGATTGACATTGGGATCGAGGAGCAGGGCGGCACGCACCGCCGGGACCTCGCCCCGACCCCCGCTCTGCCAGTGCTCCGCCAGCTGCAGGATCAGGTCCGCGCCGAGCGAGAAGCCCAGCAGCACGACCTCCTTGCCCGCGTTCTCCCTGCTGACCTGCTCGACGAAGGCGGCGGCCAGCAGGATGTGCGAGGCCAGGGGGACCGGCGGGATCCCGGCCGATCGGTCCGGTTCGTAGCCGCGCAGGTTCAGGGCGATGCCATGGGTGTCCGTGGTGCTGAGGTAGCCGAGGTAGTCCGTCGCATCGAGGCCCAGACCGTGGAAGAAGAACGTGAGCGTGTCGGAGTCCGACTTTCGTTCCAGGTACCTCAATCCGGTCGACGTTCGTCCTTCGGTCACCTGACCGAAAGCCAACGCAGAGGTCATACGGACCACCCTCTGGCAGATGTGTGCGGCAAGTCGTGAGTGACTCTAGACCAACACCGCATGGCATGTGCCGGAATGGGTAAGACCACCATCCGGCGTCGGCGGAGCGGGGACCCGTCTGCGTTCTGGACACCACCCGGGAATGTCCAGCTTAATGGGGTGGCACGCGCACGGCTACCGAACGGGACAAGAATCGAACCGTTGATTCCGGCACGCAGTCCAGTCAGCCGAACAAGAGGGGGACGCTTCGGTGATGTCCGACGGCAAGGAGCTCCTGGTACGCACGTTGGGCGATATGCAGCGGCACGAGCAGGGCAATCACGGCTGGTCGGTGGTGCACGAGTCGATGGCCCTGCTGGCCGGCTCCGGCTCCGCCGCCGAGCTGGACCGGCTGCTGGAGTCCGTACGCCGCACCCGGCCCCGGATGAGCACCTCGCACCTCATCACCCTCATCGGCATCGCCCTGCGCACCGTGGCCGCGCAGGACCCGCGGGCCGCGGCGCTCTTCTCGCCCGGACTCCCGCCCGCCGACCGGGCCGAGCTCCTCTCCGGGACGCTCCGGGAACACCACGAGCCGATCACGGCCGTGCTCACCGGCCGCTCCAACTCCTTCACGGGGGCCCGCCGGTTCCTCATACCCCAGCTGCTCCTCGGCTCCTGGGCCGCGTGCCACGGCATCGACGGAATGCGCCTGCTGGACGTGGGCACGGGGATCGGACTCATGCTGCGCCAGCTCAACAACAAGGCGGTCTTCGACCGGTTCGCCCCCGATCTCGAATGGAGCCCCTGCCCGCTGCCGTACCGGACGCTGCCGCTGGATGCGCGGCACGGGGTCGATGCCCCGCCGCTGCCCACCCTGGAGTGGGTCCGCACCTGCCACGGGCCCTCCGCCTATTACGACGACCGCTTCTCCGAGGTGCTGTGGTCACTGGAGCAGACGGAGTCCGCCGACGGCACCTTCACGGTCTCCGCCCTCGACGTGCTCGACCTGCAAGCGCTGGCCCGGTACCTCCGCACCCACCGGATCAACGTGGTGACCTGCAACTTCGTCCTCTACCAGTACGACGCGGCCACCCGCGGCCAGGTCGTCGACACGATCAGGGAAGCCCTGGCCCCGCCCGGGCTGCTGCTCGGCATGGAGCCGCGTGACGGGCTGCGCCGGATGGGAGCCCGGGTGGAGGCCCATCTGACCGGCAGCGCCGGCCCGCTCCACGTCGCGGACGTCTCCGACGCCCACGTCGTCGGGAGGGTCACGGCCGGCCCCGGCTTCACCGAACTCACCGGTCTGGACGGCCCCGGCCGATGAGAGGAATCGACACCGCACGGCTGACCGCCTTCGCCACCCGGTGGAAGGCACCGCTGGCGGTGGCCGGCGGGGCCGCCAGCCTGCTCGTCGGGATCTACAGCGACGAGGCACGCGCCATGCTCGCGTGGACCTGGACCCATGTGGCCGCCGGCGGAACGCTCGTTGCCGCCGGAGTCGCCGCCGTGTTCTCCACGGCCTGGTGGGCGCGCGGCCGGCTGGAACGGCGCCGGGAGGGCCAACGCGAGGTCACCCCGCAGTCGTTCGAGATCCGTGCCGACGACTTCGACGGCGACCTCCCGTCGGACCAGGCCGTCATCGGCCGCGAACTGCGCTACCTCGAACGGCGTACGTCCTCCTCGCACTTGGTGGTCCTGCTGCACGGTCTCGGCCTGGACGCCGAGGACTTCCGCCCGTACATGAACAGGGCGCGGCAGCACACCGTCGCCATCACCGCGTTCGGGCACAACGCGGACGAGGCCCGGGACAGCCGGTACGGTCCGATCGGGCTGGCCACCCACGCCGATCTGATCAACGGGGCCATCAACAACCTGTGCCGGCAGTACCCGCACAAGAAGCTGACCCTGGTGGGGTTCTCGGTCGGGGCGGACATGCTGTTCCGGCTGGCCGCACTGTGGACCGCGCACCCGGACCGCAGGCCGAAGGTGACCGCCGCCCTGCTGCTGGACCCCAACATCAACCACTCCACGATGATCATCACGGGGAGCGTGGCGCAGATGAACCCGGACGATCCGCTGGCGGAGCTCAAGCGGATCGCCAACATCCCGCGTTCCCCGGTGGAGTTCCAGAACGTCTGCGAGTACCTCCACAAGATCACCGAGAAGGACCTGCACCAGGTCCAGCGCTATGCCTCGGAGCTGTGGACGGACTGGGAGCCGGAGGGCCGGTACGACCTGTTCTTCCGGCGCTACGACCAGCTCCAGGCCCTGTCCGGAACCGTGAAGATCTTCTTCTCCACGCACTTCGAGCGGCATTTCAACGAGGTGGTGGGGCTGGCCCGGCAGCGCGGCGTGCGGCGGGTGTTCGACCTGCGGCGGGTGGACCATTTCGAGCTGTGCCGGGAGACGTTCCTGGTCCGCGAGGTGGACGCCCTCACCCGGCGCCGCTGACCGGGGGCCCCGGACCTCTACCGGACCGGGCCGGCCACCGTTTCGATGGGGGGATCCGGCCGGAGCGCCTCCTGCCGGGTGAGGCTCGCCAGCTCTTCCGGTGGTTCGGCGCCGTCCCGGACTGCCGCGACGTAGGCCTTCGCCTCCTGCAGGCCCAGCCGTGGGGCCTGCCTGCGCAGGTGGCCCATGGCTGCCACGGCCCCGGAGGAGTGCACGAGCTCGCGCACGGCGGCGGCCAGTGGATCGGGCCGCCCGGTGCCCTTGACCTCCCGGAGGTACCGGTCCTCCCAGCCCTCGCCGTCCCACCACACGGCGGGCACGTAGTGGATGCTCCCGTCGTGGCGGTCCACCAGGTAGTGGCCGCCGACGAAGCTGCCGGTCGCCCTGCGGGCGCGGGCCTGCTCCGCCGAGCGCCAGTGGACGACCCAGCCGACCTCGCGTTCCTCCACGGCGTAGATCTCCGGCGTGGGGGGCGGCCCCTCCCATCGCCGCGCAGGCAGCTCTCGGGCCAGGTAGGACTCGACGAGCTCGACGGCGCGTTCCTTGACGATCACGGTCTCATCCTCCACCACGGGTCAACCGGTTTTGGGCATGCCGGGGACGCGTGGGCGAACAGGCCCTGGACCCGGCCGGATCCGGCGCCCGCGCGGCTGTCGCGGCTGCGGTGGGCGGGGCTACCGTGGCGGCACTGCGCGGGGACGGCGAAGGGGGAGCGTCATGCTGGACGAGGCGACGGTCGCGCTGGCGGCGTCGGTGGGCTCGGGCGTCGTACACGCCGCCGGGACGGACGGCTGGCGGGTGTTCCGCGACCGGCTGGCCCGACTGCTCGGCCGCGGGAACCGGCAGCAGGAGGCCGCCCAGTCGGAACGCCTGGACCGGACCGCCGCCGAACTGGCGGTGGCCGCACGGGACGACGACGGGCCGGAGGGCGGCGCCGCCGGGCAGCGGAGCAGGCACGGTGCGGCCTGGCGGACCCGTACCGAGGACCTGCTGGAGCAGTTGGAGCCGGAGGAGCGGGCCGCGGTCGCGGCGGAGCTCCGCGCGCTGCTCGACGGGGTCGCGCCGGAAGTCGTGCGCCCGGCCGCCGGGGGTGTCGCGGGGAACGTGTTCCTCGGGCCGACGGCGGTCCAGTCCGGGGACGGCAACGTCCAGGTGAACCGGTTCGGCTCCCGCCCGTGACCGGCGCCGAGTCCGGCGGGGGCGACGGTCCGCGCGAGGGCGGCCGCCGCGGGGAGGCCTACCACGGCCCGGCCGGTGTGCAGCGCGGCAGCGGGAACCTCCAGGTCAATGTCCACGAGCACCGCGCGGGCATCCTCTCGGCCTGTGCGGTCGCCCTGGTGTGCGTGGCCACGGTGATCGCCGTCCGGGTCGGCGGTGATCCGGGGACGGAGGCGGCCGCCCCGCCCTCGCACACGGCGACGGCGCCCGCCCCCGATCCGGGCACGGGCGGGGCGGACCCGTCGGTGCTCACCGGGCGGCTGGTCAACGACGACAGCGGGCTGTGCCTGCGGGTGACCGGCTCCGAGGACGGCGTCGTGCCGGTGCAGGACACCTGCACCGCGGCCGCGGACCGCACCTGGACGCTGGACCGGCAGGACGGCGGCGCCACCCGTACGCTGCGGAACGGCTCCAGCGGCCGCTGCGTGACCGTGACGGGCAAGGAGGACTTCGCCCCCGCCCACCAGCTCGCCTGCACCGGCCCGCTCGAAGGGCGGCGCTGGGAAATGCTGTGGGGCACCGGCCGCAGGGCCGGGCACTTCGCGCTCCGCAGCATCGGCCATGCCAAGTGCCTGGTGGTGCAGGGACGCGCCGCGGGCCGGCCCGCGGCGCAGGTGTCCTGCAGCGACGAGTTCGACGATCAGTGGTGGCACCTCACGCCCTGACGGCCGGGAGCCTGCTCACCGGCTCGGCCCGCAGCCCCCGCCCGTACGGGCAGCGCGCCCCGAGCCGAGCCTTCCGTGTCACTCGCTAGTTGCCGATGCCGGAGTTCCCGATACCCGAGTTGCCGATGCCGGCATTGGCGATGCCCATGTTGCCGATGCCGGCGTTGCCGATGCCCATGTTGCCGATACCCGCGTTCCCGATACCGGAGTTTCCGACGCCCGAGTTGCCGATGCCTCCGGCGCTGGCCGCTGTGGCCCCGCCGAGACCGAGGGCCGCGGCGGCGCCCAGTACGACGGTGAACCGGAGAAGACGTGCACGCATTGCATACCTCCTGTGTGCGGTGCGTTTGCACGTCATCACTAGCATTCGGTTCACCGGGGCCCCGGCATATGCGCCGGAGGCGGCCGTGTCGGCACCGGCTGGCGTACACGCGTCCCTCACACCGGCCCCGCGTCGCAGGCAGCCGTGTTCACCGGTCAGCAGCTGATGGTGACCTCGTGGGCGACGGGCCGGGCCGCCCAGGGGAACGAGGCCACGCCGAAAGCACCGCGGACGGTCGCGCCACAGGCGGCGGTGGTCACCAGGCCGCGTACCTCGATCGTCGTGGAGGTGAAGACGACCCGCCTGTCCAGCGTCTCGGGCGAGGTGCCGTCCGCGACCGCGGCGGAGAGCGTGGTGAACAGCTCCTTCGGCGCGGGCGCCGGGCTGCCGGAAGAGGGCGGGCCGGCGAGGCTGACCCGGCCGTAGAACTCGACGACGTCACCGGTGACGTCTGCGCACAGCCTGGTGGTCAGGCCTGCCTGGAGAGCCGAGTTCCCACAGGAGGTGACGGTCTCGGTGGTGGCGCCGGGAGGGATGACGGCGGAAGGCATCGCGGCGGCCGGAGCGGTCGTGAGGGCGGTCAGGCCTGCGACGCCGATCGCGAGGGCGGCTAAGCGGTGGTTCATGGGGATTCTCCTTGTCGTGTGGGCGTGCCCGGGGAGCCCGGACATCGTTGCGCCATGTGAAATTTCACATGGCGCAAGCCTACGCGATGATCAGCGCACCTGGACCGTCACCGTGCGGCCCGGGGCGACGGACGGGGTGGCGTACGTGTACGTCGCCCCGTCCACCACCTTGGTGCGGACCGGCACCGGTACCCCGTTCACCGTGATCGAGGACCAGGTGCCCGGGAAGCGGGCCTCCCAGGTCCAGCGGTCGGTGCCGGAGGCGTTCGTGAGCACGGACCTGCGGGTGCCGTCGTGGCGCAGGGAGAAGCCGGAGCGGCCCACGCGCAGGTCGTCGATCTTCACCCAGTCCATGCCGGACGGCAGCCGGGACTGGGTGGTGAGCCGGTGGGCGGGGGCGTCCGGTGTGACGCCGAGGAGGCCCTCGACGGTCTGGCCGAGGAGGCTGAAGGAGACCTCCGGGTAGTCGCCGTTGGCGCCCTGGGCGGCGTTGACGTGCTGGACGTCCTTCCGGTCGTAGACGTGCCGCATCCACTTCCAGGCGGTGTCCGCGCGGTTGTTGGTGAAGAACGTGTCCGGCAGGTAGGTGAGGGCCTCGATGTTGTCGGGGCGGCCTTCGCCGGAGGCCTGCCGGTCGATGTAGTCGAGGTACGCCTCCCGGCGCGGGCCCGGTTCCATGATCTGCTTCAGCGGCATGAACCAGCTGTTCTCCTTGCCCCAGCCGGTCAGCGGGCGCCCGTCGGTGGTCCAGCCGCGGATCGTGTCGGGGCCGGAGCCGGTGCCGCTCCACACCGTGTTGAAGTAGGCCTTCAGGTCGCGGGCCCGGGTGTCGTACGCGGCGGCGAGCGCGGTGTCCCCCTTGGCGCGGGCGAGGGAGGCCATCGCGGTGTAGGCGCGGTACTGGGCGCCGATGCCGTCGCCGGCCTCGGCGAGCGGCTCGTCGCTCTGCTCGTTGTAGCTGGCGGTGCCCCGGAAGATGCCCTGGCCGGTGCCCTCGGCGACCTTGACGGTGCCGTTGTCCTTCAGCCCGTCGTGCAGATCGACGAACTCCCGGGTGGCGTGCCGGTAGAAGTCCCACAGCACCGGGTCGGTGAGGTAGCGGCGGTCCCCGCTCCAGCGGTACGCCTCCTCGGCCTTCTGCACCAGTTCGAACGTG
Source organism: Streptomyces sp. NPDC090445 (assembly GCF_044769385.1). Lineage (NCBI taxonomy): Bacteria > Bacillati > Actinomycetota > Actinomycetes > Kitasatosporales > Streptomycetaceae > Streptomyces > Streptomyces sp. NPDC090445. Next base: position 90,464 of record NZ_JBIVXV010000016.1, read on the forward strand.
GCCGGGACCTCGCGGACGAAGAGGGACGGGCTCCGGTAGTCGATGGAGAGGGGGCTGCGGTTGTCGAAGTTGAGCGCCCAGACCGGGTAGAACTTGTGCTCGGCGGTGGCGGACCCGGCGAAGGTGCGGAGCATGGCCCTGTTCTCGGCGTGCAGGCCCAGTACGCCCGCACCGGCCAGCTGGTGCGCCATGTCGCGGGAGTAGTAGCCGCTGCGGTTGGCGTAGCCCGCCCAGTACGAGGGCCCGTAGGCGGCGGCGCCGCTGCCCGAGGTGTTGTTCTCGTCCACGTTCAGCGGGCCCTCGGTGCCCGCGAGGTGCACCCAGCTGTTGGCCTTCCGCTTGGCCCAGTCGAACATCTCGACGACCTTCGGGTCGGACGAGGTGACCCGCGGGTCGGCCGGGGAGGCCGGGGACAGCATCAGGTCGTCGGCGTTGACCCAGCCGTCGCCCGACTCAAAGGCGATCTCCAGCCGGTCGCCGGCGGCGAGGGTGATCCGGCTGAGGGTCCGGCGCCGGTAGGCGGATCCGGCGGGCAGGTCCTGTGCGGCCCGTTCGGTGCCGTTGACGCGGGCGGTGAACCGGCCGCGCGCGCCGCCGGTCGCGATCCATGCGGAGATGTCGTAGGTGCCGCGCCCGGTCGCGGTGAGGGTCTGCGAGACCTTCTTCCCGGCTCCGGCGTCCAGGTAGACCAGCTGCTTCCCGCCGTGCGGACGGTTCGCGGCCACGCCGGTCCCGGCGGTGAACCGCCAGCCGGTTGCGCCCTGTTCGAAGCCCGGGTTGGCCACGGCGAGCGGTGCGGGCGCCGCCGCGCGGTCCGGGTGGCCGGCCCCGCCGTCCCGGGCGGCGGCAGGGGTCCCGCCGAGGGTGAGCGGGAGGAGCGGGGCGAGCAGGGCCAGTGCCGTGAGCAGGGTGGTGCGGGAACGCGTCATCGGGTTCTCCCGGGTGGCTGTTCCTCGTCTGCTGCGAGGAGGGCGCGGGCACGCTAGCAAGCCGCATGGAGAACTTGCAATGAATCAGGCGCAGTTGACTGCGCGACCGAACTGAAAGTTTTCATCGATGTCTTGCAAGTCGGTCAGTCGCGTGGTTGAGTTCCGGCCCGTCAGCTTCCCCGCGAGTGGGCAACAGAGGTGATCCCCATGGGACTTGGGCGTCGACGACTGCTGGGCATGGGCGGCGCGCTCACCGCCGGCCTCGGACTCGCCGGTACGGCCGGCTGCTCCGGCAGCGGCGCGGATGCGGCGGCCGGCGGGGCCGCCGGGGAGAAGGACAGGGGCCGGATCACCGTCTGGTCCTGGCAGGGCCCGGCCGCCGAACTCAAGGCACTGGTACCGGAGTTCAACAAGGTGTACCCGGGGATCGGGGTGACCGTCGAGGACATCGGCAACCCGGCCATCTGGGACAAGATCACCACCGGTCTGGCGGCCGGCGGCCAGGGCCTCGCGGACGTCCTGCACATCGGGGTCGACTACCTCCCCGGCTACGTCGAGAAGTTCCCCGGCGGCCTCGCCGACCTGGCCCCGCTCGGTGCCGGAGCCCACCGCGACGCCTTCGCCCCCGGCCTGTGGCAGACCGTCTCCCCCGACGGCAAGCGGGTCAACGCCCTGCCCTGGGAGGCGAACTCGGCCGGGTTCCACTACCGGGCCGACCTCTTCGAGCGGGCCGGCCTGGACGCCGAGGCCCTGCAGACCTGGGACGACACGGTCGAGGCCGGAAAGCAGCTCAAGGCCAGGACCGGGGCCTTCCTCCTCGGCATCGACAAGCCCGCCTCGCAGGCCGACGCCGCGAACTTCTTCCAGATGCTGCTCCAGCTCCAGGGCGCCTTCTGCTTCGACCTCGACGGGCGGATCACCCTCGACTCCCCCGAGGCCGTCAAGGCCCTCACTCTGATCAAGACGCTGAACGACGCCGGGCTGGTCAGCGACCTGGCCGGCGGCTGGAACGCGCTGATGGGCTCCCTGAAGCAGGGCACCACCGCGGTCTACCCCTGGCCCACCTGGTTCGGCGGGATCATCGAGGAGCAGGTGCCCGACCAGGCCGGGAAGTGGAAAGTCCGCCTTCCCCCGGCCGTCCGGCGCGGCGGCTCCTCCGCCGCCACCGTGAACTCCACCCACCTCGCCGTGGCCGGCAGCAGCAGGCACCGGGCCGCCGCCTGGACCTTCATCGAGTTCGTCCTGACCCGGCCGGCCTCCCAGGTGCGGATCTACCGCAGCAAGGGCATCGCCCCCGCCCTGATGGCCGCCTACGAGGACACCGTCTTCCACGAGCCGTCCGCGTTCTTCGGCGGCCAGCGGAAGGGCGAGATCTTCCTCGCCGCCCTCAAGGCCCCGCAGCCCGCCTTCCACTACACCGCCGACTACGCCCGCGCCCTGAAGCTGGTCACCGACGCCCAGTCCAAGGTGCTCCTCAAGGGCGCCGACCCCGCCCGCGCGCTGAGGGAGGCGGCCGACCAGCTCGCCCGGCAGACGGGCCGCAAGGTCGCCCGGTGACTCCGCCGACTCCGCCGACTCCGGCGACCCCGGCGACCCCGGCCGCGGCCGCGGCCGCCACAACCGCCACGCCCTCCACCGGCCGTGGTGCCGCCGCCCCCGCCCGGCCCGCGCCGGGCAGCCGCCGCCCGCGGCGCCGCCCCGCCCCGTACCTCTTCGTCCTGCCCGCCCTGCTGCTCTTCGCGGTCTTCAAGCTGTACCCGATCGGCTCGTCCTTCGTCCTCAGCCTGCACCGGACCGTCGGCGGCACCGAGACCTTCGTCGGCGCCGGCAACTACACCCGGCTGCTGCACGACCCGCTCTTCCGGACCGCACTGGGGAACACCGCGGTGATCCTGGCCGTCCAGGTCCCGCTGATGCTGGCCCTCGCCACCGGTCTCGCCGTCGCCCTGAACTCCCGGCTGCTGCACGGCCGGAGCATCCTCCGGCTGGGGTTCTTCCTCCCCGTGGTCACCGGCCTGGTCGCCTACGGGATCGTGTTCTCCGTCCTGCTCAACAAGGACTACGGCCTGGTCAACTGGCTGCTCGCCCGCGTCGGCGCCGGCCCGGTGCCCTGGCTGACCGACCCGCTGTGGGCGAAGGTCTCCCTCGGCCTCGCCCTGACCTGGCACTACACCGGCTACAACGCGGTCATCCTGCTCGCCCGGCTGCAGAGCGTCCCCGCCGAGCTGTACGACGCCGCCGCCGTCGACGGCGCCGGCGCCTGGCAGGCCTTCCGCCACGTCACCCTGCCCGGCCTGCGCCCGGCCCTGCTCCTCACCGCCGTCCTCTCCACCATCGGCACCCTCCAGCTCTTCGACGAGCCGTACGTCCTCACCGGCGGCGGCCCGGACAACGCCACCCTCACCATCGGCGTGTACCTCTACCAGAACGCCTTCACGTACTTCGACTTCGGCTACGCCTCCGCCATCGCGTACGCCCTCGCCGTCCTCATCGGAATCCTCGGGCTGATCCAGTTCCGCGTCCTGGGAGAGAAGGAATGACCCCCGCCGCGCCGCCGCCCCGCACCGCCCGCCGCCGCGCCCGGGGCCTGCTGCTGACCTCGGGGCTCGCCATCACCGTGGCCGCCGTCCTCGTCCCGTTCCACTGGCTGGTCGTGGGCGCCACCCACAGCTCTCAGGAGATCTTCGGCAGCCCGCCGCCGCTCCTCCCCGGCGGCCACCTGGCGGAGAACCTGCGGTCCCTCCAGGAGTCGGCGCAGTTCGGCCGGGTCCTCCTCAACTCCCTGCTGGTGTCCACCGTCTACACCCTCGGCGCCGGGGTCGTGTGCACCCTGGCCGGCTACGGGTTCGCCGTCTTCCGCTTCCGCGGCCGCGACGCCCTGTTCGGCCTGCTCATGCTCGGCCTGGTGGTACCCGCCCAGGTCACCCTGGTCCCGCTGTTCCGGATGATGGCCGACCTGGCCTGGCTGGGCACCTACCAGGCGGTGGTCCTGCCCAACCTGGCGCTGCCCTTCGGGATCTTCCTGATGCGCCAGTCCATGGCCGCCCTGCCCCCGGCCCTGCTCGACTCCGGCAGGATGGACGGCTGCGGCGAACTGCGGCTCTTCCTCAGCGTGGCCCTGCCGGCCATGCGGCCCGCGCTCGCCGCCCTGGCCGTCTTCCTCTTCCTCTACCAGTGGAACGACTTCGTCTGGCCGCTGATCGTGCTCCGCGACGGCTCCTCGTTCACCATCCCGGTGGCCCTCGCCTCCCTCCAGGGCCTGGACGAGACCGACTACGGCGCGATCCTCGCCGGAACCTCCGTCGCGGCCCTGCCCATGGCCGTCGTATTCCTCGCGCTCCAGCGCCATTTCGTCTCCGGCCTGCTCGCCGGAGCCGTGAAGGAGTAGCCATGCCGACCGACACCGACACCGACACCGACACCGACACCGACAGCCTCGCCGTCGCCCCGGACCCGGCCCCGGACCCGGACCCCGTGACCACGGCCGGGCTGCCGCCCGTGCCGTACGCGCCCCTGCTCGACGGCGTCCAGGTGGCGGTGCTCGCCCTCCCCCCGGGTGCCGAGCCCGCCGCGGCCCCCTGGACCCTGACCGCCCTCCCGGACGGCCTGCGCATGCTGGAGGTGGCGGCCGGCGGCGCCCCCGCCGAGATCCGCTTCTCCGTGCCGCTCGGCGACGCCGCCGGCTACTGGCACCCGCAGGGCGGCTGGCGCCGCACCCTGGTCGCCGACTGGGAGGGCAGGGCCGCGGTCTCCCTGGTCGACGGCCTCGCCGCGGGCTGCCTCTACGACCACTCCGGCGCCACCCGGCTCACCTTCGCCGCCGCCGACCCGGCCCCCGAAACCACCCTCCGCTTCGGGGTCTCCGAGGAGAACGACACCCACGTCGTGCACCTCCGGCTGCCCGCCGATCCCGCCCGCCGGACCCACCGGGTCCTGCTCGTCCCGAGCGCCCCCTCCGTGGCCGCCGCCCTGCGGCCGCTGCGCGCCTGGTACGCCCGCGCACTGCCCCCGATGCCGGTCCCCGAGGGCGCCCGCACCCCCGTCTACTCCACCTGGTACGCCTTCAACCAGGACGTCACCGCCGAGGAGGTCGAGGCCCAGGCCGCGCTCGCCGCCCCGCTGGGCTGCGGCACCCTCATCCTCGACGACGGCTGGCAGCGCCACGGCCACGGGCGGGGCTACACGGGCCTCGGCGACTGGCGGCCCGACCCCGTCAAGTTCCCCGACTTCACGGGCCACGTCGCCGCCGTCCGCGCCCTGGGCCTGCGCTACCTGGCCTGGACCGCCCCCCTGCTGCTCGGCCCGGGCGCCGACTGCCACGCCCGCTGGGCCCCGTACGCACCCGCCCCGGCGACCGTGCCCGGCGCCCACGTCCTCGACCCGCGCCGGCCCGAGGTCCGCCGCCACATCGTCGACGTGTGCACCCGCCTCGTCCGCGACCACGGACTGGACGGCCTGAAGCTCGACTTCCTCGACCAGGCCATGGTCTACGCGGGCGACGGCGGCGGCGACATCGGCCGGGCCATGGCCGGCCTGCTCGCCGAGGTCCGGGCCGCCCTGGAGGACGTACGCCCGGAAGGGCTGCTGCTGGAGCTCCGCCAGCCCTACACCGGCCCCGGCACCGCCCCCTTCGGGAACCTGCTGCGCTCCTACGACTGCCCGGCCGACGCCGCCGCAAACCGGGTCCGCACCCTCGACACCGCACTGCTCGCGGTCGGCGGCGCCGTCCACTCCGACATGCTGCTGTGGTCCGCGCAGGCACCCGTGGAAACGGTGGCCCGGCAGCTGATCGGCGCCCTGCACGCCGTCCCGCAGCTGTCGGTGCGCCTCGACCGGATCCCCGAGGCGCACCGCGCGGCCATCGGCTTCTGGCTGCGCCGCTGGCACGAGAACCGCGATCTGCTGCTCGACGGCGAGGTGGAGCCCGGCCGCCCCGACGAGCTGTACCCGCTGGTGCGGGCCACGGCCGGGGACCGCTGCCTGATCAGCGTGCACGGCGACCTGGTCGTCCCCCTCGACCCGGCCGCCCACCGCCGCGTGGAGCTGGTCAACGGGTCCGCCGGGGACCTGCTGACCCTCGCCGTGCGGGGCGGTCCGGCCGAGATCACCCGGGTGGTCCACGCCCCGGACGGCCGTATCATCGAGTCCACGTCGGCCCGGTACGGGGAAGGGCCGCACACCCTGGCCGTCCCCCGCGGCGGCCTGGCCTCGCTCACGATCACGGTCACGGAAGGACGGCGATGAGGGTCGGCATCACCGACATCGCGGCCCGCGCACAGGTCAGCGAGGCGACGGTCAGCCGGGTCATCAACCGCCGCCAGGGCGTGGCCCGCAAGACCCGGGACGCGGTCGAGCAGGCGATGGCCGAGCTCGGCTACGAGCGCACCACCCAGGGCCGGCTGGTGGCCGTGGTCACCGACCACGTGTCGAACCCCTTCTTCGCCGACGTCGCCGAGCGCATCGAGTCCGCCCTCGCCCCGCACGGCCTGAAGACGGTGCTCTGCCCGGCCTTCGCGGGCGGTGTGCAGGAGTACGACTTCGTGTCCTCCCTGGTGGACAAGGGCATCGCGGCCGTGGTCTTCCTGTCCGCGTCCAACACCGTCGAGGGCGCCGACACCGAGGCGTACGAGCTGCTGCGCCAGCGCCGGGTGCCGTACGTGGGCGTCAACGGCGAGTTCGCGGACGGGGTGGCGGTCCCGGTGTTCTCCACCGACGACCTGCTCGCCGCCGAGCTCGCCGTCGACCACCTGTACCGGCTGGGCCACCGCAGGATCGGCATGGCCTCCGGGCCGGCGGGCAACCGTCCCGCCGACCGGCGCGTCCAGGGCTTCCTGACGGCCATGGCGCGGCGCGGGATCGAGGACGCCGGGCGCTGGGTGATCCGCCAGTCGTACACGGTGGAGGGCGGACAGGCCGCCGTCGCACCCCTGCTGGAGCTCGGGGCCACCGCGGTCGTCGCCGCCAGTGACTGGATGGCTCTCGGGGCGATCCGCGGGATCCGCCGGCTGGGCCGCTCCGTCCCGGAGGACGTGTCGGTGGTCGGCTACGACGGCACGGGCGTCACCGAGTTCACCGACCCGCCGCTGACCACCGTCCGGCAGCCCGCCGACCGGCTGGCGCTGGAGGTCGGCCGCAGCGTGCTGGCGCTGGTCGGCAACCGGGACGTGCCCACCGGGGAGCTGCTGTTCGACCCCGAGCTGGTCGTCCGCGCCTCCACCGCCCCGGCACCCGCCACCGTTCCCGCTCCCGCCGGCGGCTGAGCGGCCGCCACCCGCCCGCGTATCCCCGTACCCCCGACAGATCAGGCGAGGACGTGTACAGGACCGTCACCGAACTCGCGGACGGCCGCGAGCTCATCTACTACGACAGCGCCCCCGGCCGGGACCGCCGCGCCCCGGACCGGCGACCGCTGGACCGCGTGGAGAGCGTTCCCGAGCTGCGCCGGGACCCGGCCACCGGCGACTGGGTCGCGATCGCCGCCCACCGGCAGTCCCGTATCCACCATCCGCCCGCGGACTCCTGCCCGCTCTGCCCCTCGCGGGAGGGCCGGGAGAGCGAGGTCCCGGCCGCCGACTACGAGGTGGCCGTCTTCGAGAACCGCTTCCCGTCCCTGTCCGGTCCGACCGGCCGCTGCGAGGTGGTGTGCTTCACTCCGGACCACGACGCCGGCTTCGCCGACCTCACCCCCGAGCGGGCCCGGCTGGTGCTGGACGCCTGGACCGACCGGACCGCCGCGCTGTCCGCCCGGCCCGGTGTGGTCCAGGTGTACTGCTTCGAGAACCGGGGCGCCGAGATCGGGGTGACCCTGCCCCATCCGCACGGCCAGATCTACGCGTTCACCGCCACCGCGCCGCGGACCGCCAAGCACCTCGCCGCCGCGGCCGCGCACCGTGCCGCGACCGGCCGGAACCTGTTCGAGGACCTGCTCGCCGAGGCCCGCGCGGCCACCGGGCGCGTGGTCCTCGCCGGGGAGCACTGGACCGCCTTCGTCCCGTACGCGGCACGCTGGCCGTACGAGGTGCACCTCTACCCGCACCGCCGGGTCCCCGACCTGACGGGGCTCACCGAGGCGGAGCGCGCCGAGTTCCCGGTCCTCTACCTGGACCTGCTGCGCCGCTTCGACCGCCTCTTCGGGCTGGACCGGCCCACCCCGTACATCGCCGCGTGGCACCAGGCCCCGCTCACCGGGGGCGGGGAACTCGCCCTGCACCTGGAGCTGTTCACCGTCCGGCGGACCGCCGACAAGCTCAAGTACCTGGCCGGGACCGAGTCCGGCATGGAGGCCTTCATGAACGACGTGGCCCCCGAGACGGCTGCGCAGCGCCTGCGGGAGGTGCGATGACCCCGGCCGCCGCGTCCGCAGCCGTGCGCGCGGGGTTCCGGCGGGTCCACGGCAGCGACCCTGAGGGGGTCTGGGCCGCGCCCGGCCGGGTCAACCTGATCGGCGAACACACCGACTACAACGACGGCTTCGCCCTGCCCATGGCGCTGCCGCAGGCCGCCGTGCTCGCCGCCCGCCGCCGCGAGGACGGCCTGCTGCGGCTGCACAGCGCCCAGGGCGACGGCCGGACCACCGAACTGCGGGTCGCGGGCCTCGCCCCGGGCGGAACGCCCGGCTGGACCCGCTACCCGGCCGGCGTGGTGTGGGCGCTGCGCGAGCGGGGCCTGCCGGTCGGCGGCGCCGACCTGCACCTGGACAGCTCGGTTCCCACGGGCGCCGGACTGTCCTCCTCCGCGGCCCTGGAGTGCGCGGTGGCCGTCGCGTACAACGACGTGTACGGGCTGGGCCTGTCCCGGCCGGAGCTGGCGCGGGTGGCCCAGTACGCCGAAAACGCCTACGCCGGGGTGCCCTGCGGGGTCATGGACCAGATGGCCTCGGTGTGCTGCACCGGCGGCCATGCGCTCCACCTCGACAGCCGCAGCCTGGAGGTGCGGCAGGTGCCCCTCGACCTCACCGGGCACGGGCTGCGCCTGCTGGTGCTCGACACCCGGGTCAAGCACGACCTCGCCGACGGGGCCTACGCGGCCCTGCGGGCCGGGTGCGAGCGGGCCGCCGGCCTGCTGGGCCTGCCCGCCCTGCGGGACCTGGCCGGGGCGGAGCTGCCCGCGACGCTGGTGCGGCTGCCCGCCGACCTCGTCCCGCTGGTCCGGCACGTGGTCACCGAGAACGCGCGGGTGGAGCGGGCCGTCGAGCGGCTGGCGGCGGGCGAACCCGAGGCCCTGGGCCCGCTGCTGACCGAGGGGCACGCCTCGCTCCGGGACGACTACCGGGTCTCCTGCCCGGAGACCGACCTGGCGGTGGAGGCCGCGGTCGCGGCGGGAGCGCTGGGCGCCCGGATGACCGGCGGCGGGTTCGGCGGTTCGGTGATCGCCCTGGTCCCGGCCGGGGATGCCGCGTCCGTGGCCCGGGCCGTGACGGACGCCTTCGCGGCGGCCGGCTTCGCGGCGCCGGCCGTGCTGGAGGCCGTACCGTCGCCCGGGGCCCGCCGGATCGGCTGACGGCCGGAGCTGCCGCATGCCCGGTCGGCCCGCTGCGGCTGCCCGGGCACGCCGACCGCTGCGCGGTCCGGCGCGCGGGCGTCGATTGGCGGGGCAACGGACTGAACCCGTACGGCCGTTCGCCCGTCCTGTAGCACGGGAGGCTCCCCCGCGCCTGCTGCCTCGCTTCGGCGTCGCCGGGTGGTCCCCCTCTCTTGCACTTCCCGCGCCGCGCACGTCGAGAGGTCCCCCCATGCCCGTGGTCCGTCACCCGTTCGGCATCCTGGCCCCCGTCGCACTGCCGCTGGACTTCACCCCCCGTCCGGCCCCCTGATCGCCCGGCTCCACGAGCCGGGAACACCGCACACCCCCCACTCCCCCACGCGAAGGCAGCCATGACACCGACCGACATCACCAGCGCCGTCAACGACCTGCTGTTCACCCCTGGCCTCGACCTCGACGAAGCCATCGACCGGCACTTCGCCCCGGACTACCGCCAGCGCACCAACGGTGAGTGGAGCGACCGCGCCGCCTTCACCCGGCACATGGCACGGCTGCGCTCCCTCGTCCGCAGCGGACACATCGAGGTCCACGAGGAACTCCGCGACGGCCTGCGGTACGCCGACCGCCACACCGTCACCCTCAGCCGCCACAAAGGCAGCACCTCCCGCACCGAGGTCTACCTCTTCGCGGAGATGGCCCCCGACGGCCGTTTCCGGCGTGTCGAGGAGACCACCCTCCTGGTCGACGGCCACGCCGACGACCGGAACCTCGGAACCATCAAGTGACGTGGAAACAGGGGGAGTCGGGAGCAGCAATGGCGTCCGTCGGGGAGAGACTGAGCAGAGCGCGCGTACGGGCCTTCATCGGCCGGGACGAGGAACTCGGGCGCTTCGGGGAGGCTTTGGCCGGTGATCCGCAGGCGCCGTTCGCGTTCTACGTGTGCGGGCCGGGCGGGATCGGGAAGTCGACGCTGCTGCGGCGCCTGGCGGACCACGCCCGGGCGGCGGGCCGGCTCCTCGTCGAACTCGACGGCCGGTTCGTCAGCCGGGACCCGGCCGATTTCGAGCGTGCTGCCGGCCCTTTCCTCGACGTTCCGGGCACGGTCCTGTTCGTGGACTCCTTCGAGCACTGCCAGTGGCTGGAGAGCTGGCTGTGGCACCACTTCCTGCCGCGCGCCGCGGACGACGCGCTGGTCGTGCTGGCCGGGCGGCGTGCTCCGCAGCCGCAGTGGACCGCCGACCCCGCCTGGTCCGGGCTCCTCCACGTCACCGAGCTGCAGCCGTTCTCGACGGAGCAGGCCCGGGACCTGCTGGTCGCGGCGGGGATCCGGCCCGAGTTGCGGGACCGGGTGCTGCGCTTCGCCGGCGGCAATCCGCTGGCCCTGTCCCTCGCGGCCTCGGCGGGGTCGCCGGGCTGCAGCGGGGAGGAAATGCTCTGGGCCCCTTCGGCGGACGTCCTGCGCACCCTGCTGGCGGGCTTGATCGGTGAGGTGCCCACGGCGGCCCACCGCCGGGCGCTGGAGGTGGCGGCACAGGCCCACTCGACGTCCGAGGAACTGCTCGCCGCGGTCCTGACCGGGGAGGACACCCATCTGCTCTTCTCCTGGCTGAGGGACCTGCCCTTCATGGAGTCCACGCCGCGGGGGCTCCACCCGCACGACGCCGCCCGTGAGACGCTCGTCGCCGACCTGCGCTGGCGTGCGCCCAACGCCTTCGAGACGATGCGCCGGCGCCTGTCGGACGAATACCTGCGGATCCTGCGCGAGGCGCCCGAGGACCGGGTGTGGACGGTCACCGACGACCTGTTCCACCTGTTCCGGGAAGGGAAGACCCTGGCCAGGCTGCGCACCTGGTCCCGCGAGGACGAGGTGCACGACCGTCCGCTGCGTCCGGACGACCTCGATGTCGTCCTGCGCATGGCCGAGGAGACCGAGGGCTCCGCCTCCGCGGAGCTGGTCCGCTACTGGGCGCGGCGCCAGCCGCAGGCCTTCAGCGTCTACCGCCTCGTGAGCACGGGCCGGATCGTGGCGTTCACGGCCCGGCTGGCACTGTCGGCCCCTCCCGACCCCCGGGACCTGGCCACCGACCCGGTCGTCGCCGCCGCATGGCAGTACACCGGTGCCGCTGCGCCGGTGAGACCCGGCGAGCACATCGGCATCAGCCGCTTCTCGATCTACCCCGAGCGGTACCAGGTCCCCTCGCGCGTCATCGACCTGAGCAGTTCCCGGGCCCATGCGGAGAGCGCCCGGGCCCGCGGGCGCGCGTACGGCTTCGCCGTCTTCCGGGACGCCGAGACCTGGGCCGAGCGCGTCCGGGGGACGCTCGTCGACACCGGGGCGCGCCCCCGGGTCGGTGCGCACACGTACGGGTTGTTCGGCGTCGACTGGCGCCAGGTGCCCGTGGAGGCGTGGCTCATGCGGTTCATATCGGCCACGGACGAGGCGGAGCCCGTCCGGTCGGGGCCGTCGCCCGTCTCGCGTTCCGCGTTCGACCAGGCCGTGCGTGAGGCGTTGGCGCACTGGCGTGATGCGAGTGCCTTCGCCGCCTGTGCCCTGATGCGGTCCCGTCTCGCGGCGGACCTCGGCGAGCCCGTCGGTGAGTTGCGTGCCCTGCTGCGCGGGGCCGCCGACGACCTCGCCCGTGACCCGCGCGGGGTGCGCGCCCGCGAGGCCCTGACCGCGGGCTACTTCTCCGGGGCGCCCACCCAGGAGGCCGCCGCCCGCCGGCTCGGCCTTCCGTACGGTACGTACCGCCGTCACCTGCGCCAGGGCCTGGACCTCCTCTGCGAAGCCCTGTGGCAGCAGGAGCTGCACGATCCGCGGTAGCCGCCGCGGACGCACGCCCCCGGCAGGGCCGGGTGGACAGGTGTGGACAGCCGTGGACAGTGCCCGTCCCGGTCGGGCCTGGAGAGTGGACAGCGTCCGGCACCAGTGTGTGCGCCATGAACGCAGCACGCACACAGACGGACCGGGCGGCACGCCGGGCTCCCCGGCCGGGGGCGGTGCTCGCGGCGCTCGCCGCGGCCCAGTTCACCGTCATGCTCGCCACGTCGATCGTCAACGTGGCGCTCCCGCAGATCCGTGCCGGGGCGGGCCTCTCGGACGGCGGGACCACCTGGGTGGTCAACGCCTACGGCCTGGCGTTCGGGGCGCTGCTCCTGGCGGGCGGACGGGTCGCCGACCTGTTCGGCCGCCGCCGGGTGCTGATCGCCGGGCTCGCCCTGTTCGCCCTGGCCTCGCTGGCGGCGGGACTCGCCGCCTCGGCCGGCGTACTGATCGCGGCGCGCGCCGTCCAGGGCCTCGGCGCCGCGGCCATCGCCCCGGCCTCGCTCGCCCTGGCAATGGGGCTGTTCCCGTCCGGGCCCGGGCGCGGCAGGGCGCTGGGCGTGTGGGGGGCGGTCTCCGGTGCGGGCGGGGCGGGTGGGGTCCTGCTGGGCGGTGCGCTCACCCAGGCGTGGGGCTGGCCCTGGATCTTCCACGCGGTCGCGCTCGGGTCGGGGCTGGTCCTCGCCGGCGTGGTGGCGCTCGTACCGGGTGCGGCCGGAGGGCAGCAGGCCGGGCGGTTCGACCTGCCGGGCACCGTCACCGTCACGCTGGCCCTGACCTGCCTGGTCTGGGGCCTGACCACGGCACGGGACACCGGCTGGGCCGACGCCCGGGTGCTGGGCGCCCTCGGCGCCGCCGCCGCGCTGCTGGCGGCCTTCGCCGTGATCGAGCGCCGCCGGCCGGACGCGCTGGTACCGCCGCGGCTGTTCACCACGGGCCGGGTCGCCGCGGGGAACCTGCTGATGGCTCTGCTGGGGTCCGTGTGGATCGCCCTGTTCTTCTTCCTGCCGCTCTACCAGCAGCAGGTCCTCGGCTCGGGCCCGCTGGCCACCGGCGCGGGGCAACTCCCCTTCGCCGCGGCGAACATGCTCGGCGCCTCCCTCGCCCCGCGCGTCCTGCGGCGCATCGGCGCCCCGGCGGCCGTGACCGCGGCCCTGCTCACCGAGGCCGCCGGACTGCTGTGGCTGTCCCGGATGAGCGCCGACGGCAGCTACGCCGCCGACGTCCTCGGCCCGAGCATCCTGGTCGGCCTGGGCCTGAGCGTCGCGTTCGTCCAGCTCACCGCGCTCGCCGTGGACGGCGTACCGCCGCAGGACGCGGGCCTGGCCGGCGGACTGGTGAACACCACCCGGCAGGTCGGCGGCGCGATCGGCCTGGCCGCCCTGACCACCCTGGCCGCCTCCGTCACCGCCCACGCAGCCGGCCACCGGCCCGCTCTGGAAGCCCTCACCGCCGGCTACCGCACCGCGTTCGCGGTCTCGGCCGCGGTCCTGGCCGCGACGGTGGTCCTCGCTCTGCTCCTCACCCGCGGCACCGGGGCGCGTACGGCCACCCCGTCCACCCGCCGGGCTTCCGGCCCGGCAACCTCCCGGCTCTCCCGACTGCGGCCGGACCGATAGCCGGCCGCGCACCACCCGCCCGTGTCATACCGACGACAGAAGGCACCACCATGGTCACCATCGACGAAACCGCTCCCGCCATCGTCCGGCTGAGCACCGTGATCGACGCCCCGCTCGCGACGGTGTGGGAGCTGCACACCGACATCGCCGCCTGGCCGTCCTGGAATCCGGACATCGACCGGGCGCGGCCCCACGGCCCGCTGGCGCCCGGCGGTTCCTTCAGCTGGAGCACCGGCGGTCTGGACATCACCTCCACCGTGCACGAACTGGTCCCCGGACAGTGCATCGTCTGGGGCGGCCCCGCCGGCGGCATCACCGGCGTCCACGTGTGGATGTTCGAGCAGGACGGCGACCGCGTCACCGTCCGCACCGAGGAGTCCTGGAGCGGCGCCCCGGTCGAGGCCGCGGCCGACGCGCTCGGCAAGGCCCTCCACGACTCGCTGAAGAGCTGGCTCTCCCACCTCAAGTCCCGCGCCGAACAGGCCGCCTGACCCATCCGCCGTACCCGTCCACCGAAGGAGATCCCTGCCGTGTCTGCCGCCACCACTGCCACCGCCGCTGCCGCCAAGCCGTACCTGACCGGCCACTACACCCCCGTCGTCGAGGAGGTCACCACCACCGAACTCACCGTGGAGGGCACGCTGCCGCCCGAGCTGACGGGCCGGCTGCTCCGCAACGGACACAACCCCAAGCCCGGCATCACGCCCACCCACTGGTTCAAGGGCAGCGGCATGGTCCACGGCATCCGCCTGCGCGACGGCCGCGCCGAGTGGTACCGCAACCGCTGGGTCCACACCCCCGCCCTCGACGGCGCCCCCTACATGACCGAGCACGGCCCCGACCTGACCGCCAGCACCGCCGGCACCCACGTCATCGAACACGGCGGACGCCTCCTGGCCCTGTGCGAGTCGAACTTCCCCTTCGAGCTCACCCCGGAGCTGGAGACGGTCGGCGCCCACGACTTCGACGGCAAGCTGCGCAGCGCGATGACCGCCCACCCCAAGGAAGACCCGCGAACCGGGGAGCTCCACTTCTTCGGGTCCTCGCCGTTCCCGCCGTTCCTGACGTACTACGTCTCGGACGCCAAGGGCCGGATCGTCCACGGCAGCGAGGTTCCGGGAGCCACCGCCGCGCTCAAGCACGACTTCGCCGTCACCCGCCGCCACGTCGTCTTCATGGAGGGCAACGTCACGTTCGACCCCGCCGAGCGCTCCGGCATCCCGTACGGCTGGAGTGACCGGCAGCCGGCCCGCATCGGTGTCATGCCGCGGGGAGACGACGGCTCCCGGCAGATCCGCTGGTTCTCCATCGAGCCGGGCAACATGCTGCACGTCTCCAACGCCTTCGAGGACGACCGGGGCCGCATCATCCTGGAAGGCCCCACCGTGGACCGCGAGGGCTTCCGGCTCTCCTGGAACTGGTGGGTCGGCGCACCCGGGCGCGGCAGCGAGCCCAACGCCCGCTCCTACACCCGCCGCTGGGTCGTCGACCTGACCGACGGCAGCGTCGGCGAGCAGATCATCGACGACCTGCCGGTGGAGTTCCCGACCCTCAACGAGGAGTACCTGGGCACCGAGAACCGCTACCAGTACGCCATCTCCTTCCCCGACGAGAAGGGCTTCGGCAGCTACGGCATCGTCAAGTACGACCGCACCACCGGCGCCCGCCGCATCCACCGGGTCGGTGACGCCCGCCTGCCCGGCGAGGCCGTCTTCGTCCCTGCCGCCCTTGCGACGTGCGAGGACGACGGCTATCTGCTGACCGTCGTCTCCGACCTCAAGCAGGACGCCTCGCAGCTGCTGGTCCTCGACGCCTCCGGCCTGAACCCGATCGCCACCGTGCACCTGCCCCACCGGGTGCCCGCGGGGGTCCACGGCTCCTGGGTGCCCGACAGCGCCCTGGAGGACACCGCGGGCTGACCGGGGGCTGCGCCTGCCGCCGTCCCGTCAGGTCACCGGTGGGGGATGCCGAAGCCGGCGGCGCGCAGCCTCTCCTCGACCAGCGCGGTCAACCGGGCCGAGGCCGGCCATTCGTCCTCCCGGTGGGAGTTGATCAGCCCGTACCGGGCGGCGGCGTCGGGCTGGGCGAGGAAGTCCGGCGACATGGCCAGCAGTTCGCGGTTGGCCAGCAGGTTGTCGGCCAGGGCGGACGCCAGCTCCTCGATGCGCGGGTCGTCCGCCGGCCAGGCCTCGGCCTCCCGGCAGCGCTTGGTCAGTTCGACGTACTCGGGGTCGTCCAGCCGGTGTTCGAGCTGGGGCAGCAGGCTGTCGAAGACCTCCGGCGCCAGTGCCCTGGCCAGCACCAGGGCTTCCCGCTGGCCGGCCGTGTACTCGGGGTCGAAGCCGAGATCGGCGAACCGGTCCAGGATCGCGAGAGCACGGCCGGGCAGCAGGAGCCGGTCGCCGTCGGTGAGCTGCCGCAGGGTGTCGCGGCGGGCGGTCAGCTCGGCGATCCGGTCGGTGAGCCGTTGCTCGACGTCGTCGAGCCCGGCGGCGAACTGCTCGGTGTCGGCGTCGAGCAGGGGCCCGACCTCGGCCAGCGGGACGCCGGCTGCGGCCAGGGTCCGGACCTGGATCAGCCGCAGCAGGTCGGCCGATCCGTACCGCCGGTATCCGGAGCTGTCGCGTCGTGGTTCGTCGATCAGGCCGTGCCGGTGGTAGTGCCGCACGGTCTTCACCGTGACGCCGGCGAATGCCGCTGCCTGGCCGATCGTGATGCCGCCGGTCGTCTTCCCCGTCATGTGCTGAGCCAACCTCCTGGTCGCGGGCGGCCGCAGGCGGTGGGGTACGGGTACCGCGCGGGCGCCGGGTCGAGGGTATCGCGTGCCCGTGCCGTCAGCCCGTGGCCTGTCCGCCGCAGAACACCTCGTTGACGAGCCTGTCCCGCAGCTTCGGGAACTCCCCTGCCGGGTCGAGCGCGGCGTCCCCGGTGGTCACCGAGGCGGTGAGCGTCGTCCTGCCGTCGGGGGTGCTGTACATCAACGTCGCGTAGCCGTTGAGGCCGCCGTTGTGGTGGAGGACGGTGACGCCGCACTCCGGGCTCAGGTCCTGCACGAACAGCCCCAGGCCGTAGTGGTGTTCGCCGCTCTTGGGGTGCGGCGTGCGCATCTCGGCGAGCAGCGGGGCCGGGAGGATCCTGCCGCCCGCCAGCGCGGACATGAACGTGCCGAGGTCCTTGGCGGTCGAGATCATCTCGCCGCCGGCGGAGATCCAGGAGGGGTTCTGGCGGCTGACGTCGAGCGTCTTCCACTGGCCGGCGGCGTCCTGGTAGCGGTGGTAGCCGTGGGCGTGCGGCCCGGGGATGTCCGCCCGGGTGCCCGGCACCAGGGTGTCCCGCAGCCCGAGCGGCCGCAGGATCCGCCGCTCCATCTCCTCGCCGTAGGGGCGGCCGGTGATGCGCTCGATCAGCAGCGCGGCCAGCACGTAGTTGGTGTTGGAGTAGCTCCAGTCGGCCCCCGGCTCGAACCGCACCGGCTTGGACAACGACAGCCGTACCAATTCCTCCGGCCGGTAGGTGTGGAACCGCTTCTCCACCCACTCCCCGCCCTGCCAGGGGATGCCCGGCACGATCGTCCCGTCGGGGTAGTACTCGCCGGTGAAGCTGAACAGGCCGCTGGTGTGCTGCAGCAGCATCCGCACCGTGATCCGCCGGTCCAGCCCGAACCCGGGCAGGTGGTCGGCGGCCGGGGCGTCCAGCCCGACCTTGCCCTCGGCCGCCAGTTGCAGCACCACCGTCGAGACGAAGGTCTTGGTGGAGCTCCCCACCCGGAACGCCCCGTTCGTCGACGGCTCGGCGGTCCCGCCCAGCTCGCGCACGCCGGCGCTGCCGGCCCAGTCGCCCTGCTCGTCATGCACCCGCACCTGTATCCCGGCGAAGCCTGCATCGGCGAACTCCCTTATGGCTTCCCGCAGTTCCGGACGGTCCTGCCCGGCAGCGGCCTCGGTCACGGCGCGGCTGTCCACGACGGTGCGGTGGGACTCACCCATGGGTCATTCCTTGTCTCGCGGGAGTACGGATTCGGCGCGGCTCGAAGGCTCAGCGGCAGCCCCTGCGGCTGCCGGCCCTTGCGAGGCGGCATGCGATCGAGTCTGATCCCTGACCCAAGGTCAAGGTCAAGGCCAACCTTCCGCGCTGCCCTGCCGCCACCGCATCGCGCTCACGCGCTGCGTTCATGCCCTGCGGAGCCGCGCTTGCCTGCGGTAGCCGTCCAAGACGTCCTGGCGGAGCAGGTAACCGAAGCCGGCGGATGCCAGCCGCAGCCCCAACCGGGCCTTGTCGATGCCGAGACCGGCTGCGGTGTCCGCCAGGTGCCAGTCGTTGTCGGCGAGCCTGCTCAGCAGGTGGCCGCGGCGGACCTGGGCCTCCGACAGGCGGAACGTCTTGAGGAAGGCGATCCGGCCCCGGTCGTCGGTGATGGCCTCACCGATGTGGTTCTCCTGCTTGGGACGGAACAGCGGCAGGAACCGGGAGAGCGTGAAGCGTCCCATCCGGTAGACCCTCTGCCAGGTGTACGCCTGCTCCAGCAGTCCGGTGGCCATGGTCGTGTCGTGGAAGTGCGCCCAGGCGCTTTCCTGCTCGGCAACCGCCGTGCGCAGATGGGCCAGGGAGCGGATCTGCGCGTCGGGGATGCGGGCGCGGAAGTCCGGCACCGGCGGCATCAGCGTGGCGTAGTGGTGGATCAGCTCCCCGTACAGGTCCTGCAGGAGGGTGGGGTGGAGTGCCCGGTAGTCGTCGGGATGCGGGACCGCGAACGCGGCGGCGAGCGCGTCGGCGACGTAGAGCAGAACACCGCACTGGCCGGGGTGGATCTCGAAGATGCGCAGTGCGTCGGCGAGTCCGCGCACTTCGGCTCCCGCGTAGGCTTCCTCGACGCGCGGGGAGAGCCCCTGGCGGATCGCCCGCTGCGACCATTCCTCCCAGGCGATCGTGGGGCCGCCGAAGTGCAGTGCCAGGTAGCCCTCCAGCGCCAGGTGCGCGGGGAGGAACCGCAGCCGGTCCTTGGCCTGGCGGCGGGCCGTCCGGCGGTGGAAGCGCAGGCCCATCGTGGCGGTGGGGGCCGAGTTGCCGTCGGCGGAGAGCTGGGTGCCGAAGGCGGCTGCCGGCGTACCGTCACCGGTCCACGTGGCGACGAACCCGTGCGGGACGTAGGAGAGGTGGGCAGGGGGCGGGTCGGCCTCGGCCTGACCGGCCGCATCGCCGTAGAGCTCCGGGCGCAGACGGAGGTCGTGGAGGGGTTCGTCGCGCACGAGCGGAACCAGGCGGACGGCGCCCCATACCTGGGCGGGACGGGGGGCAAGACCGGTCAGGTCCAGCATGGTCGGGTCCGGGGTGGTCATCGCGCCTGCTCCTGGTCGCGTCCGCTCGTCATGCCGGCCGCACGGGTGTCCATGTAGGTGATCAGTTCGGCCAGGCCGGTCCGGCCTTCCGCGAACTGGGCCAGTTCCACCAGTGCGGGAAGGTCCTCGGCGTCACGGATGCCCGCGGTGGGCACGGACGGGGCCAGCCGGCGCACGTCGAAATCGGCCGCGTCGTAGACGGGGTTGAGATGGACGATGCCGGTACGCCGCTCGGGGTCGAGCCGGGTCCGCCAGACGCGCAGCACCTCGGCCGCCAGGCCGGGAGGTGCGTTGTCCCATCCGTCGGAGACGATCACCAGCCTGGACGGGGCGGTGTCCAGCGCGTCGAGGATCCGCCGCCCGAGCGGGGTCGGCCCGTGCGGACGGGCCAGCAGTGCGTCGGTCCGCCCGGACGTCCACAGGCCGGTGTAGTCGGCGGCGAGGGCCGCGAGCAGGTGGTGGCAGGCCAGGGCGACGGCCAGCGGCCGGCGGCGCTTCTGCACCGAGCCGAAGGCGGAAAAGCTGTCGTCCAGGACGGCGGTGACCTTGCCCCAGGTCCCCCGGTGGGAGCCGGCCACCCGGCCTGCGGCCGCCTCCAGGGCCTGGGTGAGCTCGGCACGCCGCCGCCGGCGGTCCTCGACCGGCAGCGACAGCACATGGGTCGCCAACCGGGTCAGCGGCATCCCGGCGAGGTCCGCCTGCACTGCCGTGGTCCCGCGCCTGTGCGCGGACGCCTGCAGCCGCAGGGTTTCCAGGCGGGTCATCCGCGGGGCGATGCGCTCCAGGAAGACGTCCCGGCGTATGCCGTGTTTCGCGGCGAAGCCCTCGGCAGCCGTGTAGGGCAGCTCGTACAGGGCTGCCTGCTCGTGGTGCGCGCGGCGCCACGCCTCCAGCAGGGGTGTCGCATAGTGCGTTCGGGTCAGCGGCGCGAACAGGAACGTGCCCAGCTCTTCGGTGGCGGGGGCCAGGTGTGCGTGGCGAAGGGCGCGTTTGAGGCTGCTGCGGTACTTCACCGCGTCGAACGCCAGGTCCCGGCGGGCGGACAGCCAGTCACGCATGATCGCGCGCGTGCGGCGGTTGTTCACCCCGGCCCGGCTCAGCGCGTCGAAGAGTCCGTACACGCGCTGTGGCGGCAGCACCGCCAGCCGGGACGCGATCAGACGGCCCTCGCTGCGGCGCCGGTCGGCAGTGGCCTCACCGGCGGTCTCCAGCAGCCGTCGGATGACGATGACCGCGTTGTGGTCGTTGATGTCGAGCGCGAGGACCCCGGCGTACAGGTCGCGGTAGTTCCCCAGCATGTACGTGTGGAGGAAGTCCAAGGACAGCCGCTGCTCGTCCGCATCGCTGTGGAATTCCCGCTGGCCGGTGGCGGTGATCGCCGCGTTGACGAAGAGCAGTACGTCTTCGGCTGCGACGAGGTCCCCGTAGGTGTCCATCCAGATCTTTCCCCGTGAGTGCGGATGCCGGCCGGGGAATGGGGGCGCGAGCTGCGAATCATTGCTTCAGAGGCAGGTTCCGGAAGTCGCACCGGAGTCCCGCGGCCGGCCCCATGACCGTAACAGAGCAGGTCACAAGGCCACTATCGAGTTCCGCACCGAGGCCGTGCCGGACGCGGCCGGCCCGCACCCGCACGAGAGGGCGGCAACTCCGGCCGGCGGACGTATCCTTCGGGACGGCCTCAAACCTGCCGCGGGATCGGGGGACTCGATGGGTGAGAGCGTGTGGGCACGATTACGGCGGCGCCTGTCGGGGCGGGCCCGGCCCGGTCCGCTGCCCCCGCCGGCGGGGCTCGGCGGGCCGGAGGCGGAGCCCTTCACCGTCACCACGGGGGAGAAGGCGGACGGCACGCCCGTCATCAGCATCAGGCTCGGCCCCGTGATGTCGACGGCGCTGCAGGTCTCCGCAGAGCTCGCGAAGTACGGGCGCACCGACCCCCGCGCCCTGGAGATCCGCACCGGTCACGCCCGCCACCTGATGCAGAACCACGAGGTGGCCCACGCCGTCGAGGCCTACCGCGAGATCGTGGCGCTGCGGTCGGCTTCCCAGGGCCCGGACCATCCGGACACCCTGGCGAGCGGGCACAGCCTCGCCTTCGCGCTGTACGTGCAGGGCTCGTACGCCGAGGCCGAGGCGGTGCAGCGCGCGGTGTACGACAGGCGCCGCGCCGTGCTCGGCTCCGACCACCCGGACACGGTGGCCAGCGGGGGCAACCTGGGCGAGCTGCTGTTCCGCCTCGGCCGTCTCAACGAGTCCGGGGAGGTACAGCTCGCCGCCGCCGAGGCCGCGGAACGGGCCCTGGGCCCGGACGCCCCGGAGACACTGCACTGCCTGATGCGGCTCGCCGCCGTCCTGCGGGCGCTGGGCCGGCCGGTCGAGACCGAACGGCTCATCGCCCACCTGGTCGACGCCTTCGCGCGGGTCGAGGGACCCTCCTCCGTCACCGCCCTCCAGGCCCGCAGCAACCACGTCACTGCCCTGCTGTCCCTGGACCGGACGGCCGAGGCACTGCCCGCGGCGAAGGCCGTCGCCGCCGATGCCGAGCGCGCCCTCGGCGCCGACCACACGGTGACCCTGCACGCCCGGCACGGACTGGCCGACGCGCTCTCCCGGTCGGGCAGGCCGCGGGAGGCCACGGCCGTGCTGGAGGCCACCGTCGCGGGCTACACCCGGACCTGCGGAGCCGACCATCCGCTCACCCTCGCGGCGCGGCAGGGCCTGGCCGAGGCCCTGGCCGCCGGCGGGGAACCGGAGCGGGCCGCGCGGGAGGCCCGCGCCTGCCTGGCCGGGCGCGAGCGGATGCTGGGCCCCGGCCATCCGGACACGGAGGCGGCGCGTGCGCTGCTGGGGCGGATCCGCGGCGGGAACCGGACCTGAACCCGGCCACTCCACAGGGGGGTTGGTGCCGGTGCGGGCGGTGGGTCCCGTCGTGCCGTGCCGTCAGGCGCCGGTGTGGGTGTGGGCCGCCCACAGGGTGGGCGTGCGCGGGTAGCGGTCCCGCAGCGCGCGGACGGCCTCGTGCAGGGCGTACGGTGCCGCACCCGCGCCCGTCGGACCCGCGCCCGTCGGACCCGCGCCGACCGGGCGGCTGGAGCGGGTTCCCTCGTAGAACAGGCGCGTGATCTCAAGGGAGGCGGTGTCGTCGACCTGCCACAGCGTGCCCACCACGTGCCGGAATCCGGCGAGCAGGAACGCGCCGGTGATGTGCACCGATTCGTCGGCGAGGCGGGCGGCGCCGCGGGCGGTGGAGCAAGCGGAGAGGAAGGCCAGCTCGGCGTGTTCCAGGCCGAGGGCGGAGATGTCGGCGACGGTCAGGGGCCGTTCGCGGTGGCCCGCGGTCAGCAGCCGGCTCTCGGCGGGCCGGCCCGGGTCGTCGACGGCGTGGCAGGCGAAGTGCGCGTGGGTGGCGTGGGCGAGGAGGCCGATGACGCGGTCCCGACGGGCGGCGTCGTCGGCGGCGACCGTGGCGGCGGGCAGGGCCGCCGCGGCCAGGGCGGCCTCCGCGGCGGCGGACGGCAGGGGCGCGTGGCCGTCCCCGGTCCGGCCCATCGCCACCACGCAGGACGAGGCGGTGGCCGGATCGGCGGGCGGCCGCGACCGGACCCGCCGCAGGGCCTCCACGCTGGGGGTGTACGAGGACACCACCCGGTCCAGCGCGCCGCCGTCCGACCGCGGTGCCCGAAGCCACCGGCGGCCGCCGTCCTCGGCGGGGGCGGCCGCGTGCAGGGGCAGCAGTGCCATCGGCCCGGTCGGGCACCACCACAGCCTCGGCCTCGCCGTGCCCGGGGCGGGTGCGGCGTCGAGCCGGAGGCGCTTCAGGACGGGGTGCACGGTGGTGTGCCACAGCCAGTCCAGGACTCCCGCGACGGTCTGCTGGGCGGCCAGCCGCTCCCGTACCCCGACGGCCGGGTCGTGGGCCGCCTCGGTGGCCTCCTGCAGGACGGCGGCCCGGTCGACCGCCGCCCGGAACGTCAGACGGGGCAGCCGCAGAACGTCCAGGCGCCCGTTGCGCAGCAGCAGCGCGTCGCACCGGTACCAGGAGGGGACGACGAGCACGACGGGGTCCGGGCCCGCGTCCGCCAACAGCTCCGCCGCGGTGGCGGGTACGAGGAAGCCAGCCAGCCCCGGCAGGGCCCGGATGCGCCGCAGCAGGGCGCCCCACTCGGCCTCCCGGTCCTCCGGCCGCGGCGCGCCGGGGCCGGAGGGGGCGCCGGCGGGGGCCGGCTGCGTCCGGCCCGGCGGGGTGGCGAGGTCCGGCCGGGCGGCGGGTTGCGGCGGGTCGAAGGCGCGGCGCAACCGGACGTACTCCCGTGCCAGTTCCGGATCCGCCTGCCAGAGCGGGGCCAGGCCGCCGCGGGCGGTGAGGCGGCGGGACAGCACCACCCCGCGGCCGTGCTCCAGGAGTTCCAGGGCGCGTTCGGGCCGTCGGGCGTTCAGTGCGCAGGCGGCCGCGGCCGAGGGGAGTCCGGACGTGTCGCCCAGGTCGTGGAGCTGGTCCATCAGCAGCCGGTCGCGGGTGGCCAGCCGCGGCACGAGGGCGACGGCCTGCCGGAGGGAGTCCGCGGCCCCCGGCCAGTCCTTCAGGCCGGCCCGGACGTGTCCCTGCGCGGCGAGCGCTTCGATCCGCCGGCCCACGGAGGCCGTGCGCACCGCGACGGCCGCGGCCGCCACGCCGGCGGCCTCGCGCAGCGCGCTGCGGTCGCCGGTGCGCTGGTGCTCGGCCCGCAGCGCCTGTACGAGGGAGTACCGCGTCGCCATCTGGTCGGGGTCGTCCTCGGGGAAGGCGGCGGCCGCCTGCCGCAGCAGGCCGATCGACTCGTGCAGGTCGGCCGGGTCCCCGTAGGCGTCGTACAGTGTGCGCAGCCCGTAGCCGAGGCCGTCGAGGAAGTACCGGCGCGGGGGGCCGGCGTCGGGCAGCTGTGCCAGCGCGTGCCGGTAGAGCCCCACCGCCTGTTCGAGGGGGGCCGGATCGCCGGTCTCGCGGTGGGCCCGCTCCAGTACGGAGCCCAGGTTGGCCACCGCTGCGGGGCGGCCCGGATGCTGCGCGGGCAGCAGGTCGAGGGCGGCCTGCGTCACCTGCCGCGCGGCTTCGAGGGCCTCGTTCCCGCCGGTTCGTTCGTGACGGCGGACCATGGCCTTGCCGAGTTCGGCCAGCAGCAGGTGGGCGGCGGAGCGGCTCCAGCCGCCGGCGGGCGGCCGGTCCAGTGCGGCCCGCAGGACGCGGGCGGCGTGGTCGACGTCCCCGGTGTGCCGGGTGGTACGGGCCCGGGTGAGCAGGCAGCGCGCCAGCTCGGCGGTCGCCGTGGCGCGGTTGCCGCCGGTCGCGAGGGCGGCGGCCCGCTCCAGCAGGGTGACGGCCTCGTCGAGGTCGGCGGTGCGGTGGGTGCGCTGGTAGCGGTCGTGCAGGGCGGACCCCAGGATGCCGCGGGCCGCGCCCTCGTTGACCGGGTCGTCCGCCGTCGCGGCCGCGGCGGCCGCCCGGCCCCGGGTGATCGCCAGGTCCAGCACGTCCGGTCGGGACTCGAACGCGTAGCGGTCGATCAGGGCCTGGGTGCCCTTCAGGAGCAGCACCGCCCGGTCGGGGTGGTGTGCGGGACGGGCGTCGAGTGCGTCGTCCAGGAGCTGTACGGCCTCGGTCAGGGGCGCGGCGCTGCCGGTCCGGCGGGCCGCCCGCTCCAGTGCCTCGCACAGCAGGACCAGGCGGGGTACGGCAGCGTCCTCGGCGCGCGGGGTCGCGGCCACGGCGGCGCGCAGATGCTGCACCGCCTCGTCGAGGTCGACCGGGTCGTGGCCGCGGCGGAACCGGGCGAGCAGGGCGGAACCGAGGCCGGCGGCGTGGCCGGCCCCGGCCGCCGTGTACGGCGGTTCCCGTACCAGGGCCGCCCGGCGCCGGGCGATCTCCGCGTCGAGCCCGTCCCCTTGCCCGTGCCGGTACTCCTGCCCGTGCCCGTGCTCACCTGCGGCATGTGCCACGGCCCCTCCCCGGCGATCTCCCTGTGCGGTTCCCCCGGGTCAACTACCCTGGAACGGGAGGCAGTAGACGGATGGTTCCGCTGCCGGAAGGGCAGGGGGCAGGGCATGAGCCGTGAACGCCGCGTTCCGCCGGTCCCGTTGTCCGAGGCGACCGCCGGCCGGGTCTCCCGGATGTGCGCCGATCTGGCCGAGCTGGAGGACCTCCTCGGGGACGGGGCGCGCCCCCTCCTCGCGCGCCTTCGCGCCCCGGGGGCTTCGGAGGAGCAGGTGGGTTCCGTCCTGGCGGAGCTGGAGGACCTGCTGCGGCGGCACGGCGTGGTGGGCTCGGGCGGCGTGGCGCGGGGCCCGGCGGAACCCGGGCCGGGGCCGGACTACCGGCCGCTGCCCGGGCTGGGCAGGGCCCGCCCGCAGGAGGTGGTCCTGATCTGCCCCGGCGGACTGTGCGACCGGGTCGAGATCCCGCGGGCCGGTACGGCGGCGCCGGGCTGCGCCGTGTGGGCGACCGGGCTGAGCCGCTTCCGGATGGACCGGCCGTGACCGGGGTGCTCGCCTCGCTGGGCGGGCGGCTCGCCGAACGCTGGCTGGCCGTCCTGGTGTTCCCGGGGGTGCTCTACGTCTGCTGCATCGCGGTGGCGGTCCGGCTCGGGGACGCGCACGCGACGGACCCGGCCCGGCTGCGGGACGCCGTCGACGCGTTCGCCGCCTCGCCGGTATCACGGAGCAACGGGGCGCTGCTGGTCGGCGCCCTCGCGGCGGTCGCGCTCGCCGTGGCGGCCGCGGGCGCGGCGGCGGCCCTGGGCGGACTCCTGGCCCGGGTGTGGACGGAGGACTGGGGCCGGGCCGGCGCACCGCTCGCCGCCTGGCGCAGGCGCCGCTGGACGGCCGCGACGGCCCGCTACGAGGACGCGCTGCGGGAGAAGGCCCGGCTGCTGCTGCGCCGAGCCCGGCCGGCAGCCGCCAACGGCGCCACGCCGCCGAACCCCGCACTTCCTCCGGACACCGTGCTGCCGCCGGACACCGTGCCGCTGCCGGACACCGTGCCGCTGCCGGACACCGCTGCGCTGGCCGCCGCCCGCGACCGCATCGCCCTGACCGAGCCGCGGCTGCCGACCTGGATGGCCGACCGGATGCGCAGTGCGGACGTACGGGTCCGGGCCGCGTACGAGCTGGACCTGGCCACCGTCTGGCCGTGCCTGTGGCTGACGCTTCCGGAGGAGGGCCGCACTCCGCTGGCCGCGGCCCAGGCGGCGTTCACCACGGCCGCCCGCACCGCGGCCTGGGGCGCCCTGTACCTCGCGCTCGGCGTCTGGTGGTGGCCGGCCGCCCTCGCGGGCGCGGCTGCAGCGGTCCTGGGCTGGTGGCGCGGCCGGACCGCCGTCGAGCACCTGGCGCAGCTCGTGGAGCGCACGGTCGACCTGAATGCCACCGCCCTCGCCGAGGCCCTCGGCCACCCGCTGGACGGCCCGTTCACCCCGGCCGACGGCCGGACCGTGACCCGCCTCCTGCGCAAAGACCCCTGAACCACCCCCACCACCCACGGCCCGCGCCCACGCCCTCGCCGAAGGCGGAGGCTGGGCCAATCGGGGATGATGGGGCAGTGTTGGTCATGGCAGAGCCCCTGCAGCCCGCTCCCGCCAGGCCCATGACGGTCCGTGTGCACTCGGCTGTGGGCACTGCCGTGGTGCTCTGGCAGGGGGCCTCCGAGGCCGTGGCGCGAGAACACCACGTCGAATGGACCGTCGACACGGACATCGCCTGGCCGGGGAATGCCTGGCCGAGTGCCTCCGAAACCCCCGAGCTGCGGGACGACGGCGACCACATCCTCTTCCGTGGACGGCTGGCCCTCGCCGAGGACGGAGTGGCCGTCCTGGAGTTGGGCGGCCCTGTGATCCTGTTCGATCTCGCCGAGCCGCCCCTGCCGGAAGGCGTCGATGGGTCGTGGGTGGAGGTCCGTGTGGCACAGGACCGCGTCGCAGTCTGGCCCTACGAGGTCTGACGGACGGCCGACGCCCTCGCCGCGGGCCGTTTCGGGCTGCTGGGGCGGTCGAAGGGGGGTAGGGTGCGGGCCGTGTCCGAGCATCAGCGCGACCTCGTCGGGTACGGCGCCGAGCCGCCGCACGCCGCCTGGCCCGGCGGCGCCCGCGTCGCCGTCAGCCTCGTACTGAACTACGAGGAGGGCGGCGAGCAGAACGTCCTTGAGGGCGACCCCGCCTCCGAGGGGTATCTGCACGAGCTCGTCGGGGTGCCGCCCGTGGTGGGCGGGCGGGATCTGAACGCCGAGTCGATGTTCGCCTACGGCTCGCGCGCCGGGTTCTGGCGCATCCACCGCACGCTCGCGGCGCACGGTGCGCCGCTCACCGTCCACGCCGTGGGTCAGGCGCTCGCGCGCAACCCGGACGCGGCGCGGGCGATGGGCGCCGCCGGCTGGGAGGTGGCGAGCCACGGCTGGCGCTGGATCGACTACCGCCACGTGCCCGAGGAGGTCGAGCGCGCCGACATCGCGCGCTCGGTCGCGACCATCGGGCAGCTCGTCGGGCGTCGGCCCGTCGGCTGGTACACCGGCCGGACGAGCCCCCGCACGCGGCGTCTCGTCGCCGAAGAGGGCGGGTTCCTCTACGACTCCGACGACTACTCGGACGACCTTCCGTTCTATGTCGAGGCGGCCGGCCGCCCGCATCTGGTGGTGCCGTACAGCCTGGATGCGAACGACTTCAAGTTCCTGATCGTCCACGGCTTCACGACCGCCGACGACATGCTCATGTATCTGGTCGACACGTTCGACGCGCTCCACGCCGAGGGCGCCGACCGTCCGCGGATGATGAGCGTCGGCATGCACGGCCGGATCATCGGCCGGCCCGGCCGCATCCGCGTGCTCGACGGCTTCCTGCGGCACGTCGCGCAGCTCGGCGGGGCGTGGGTCGCCACGCGCGAACAGATCGCGCGTCACTGGCTCGCCGCGCACCCGCCGCTGCGCTGACCTCCCGTCCGACCGGGCGTGGTGCGGGTCGGCCTCGGCCCGCAGGCGGACGCCGGGGCGGCGATGGCGGGCCCGCCGGGTGGGTCAGCCGCGCTTGTCGAGCTCGTACAGCTGCCCGTCATCCGGATCGCCGACGTACCGGTACAGCTGCGGGCTCCCGGGCTTGCCGGCCACCCTCCAGTCGGGCAGTCCGCAGCCCGGGATGCTGGTGCCGACGCGCTGGCCCCAGGTGTTGCGGCGTCCGGCCGTGAAGGTCCACGTGCCCGAGCCCGAGCACCCCTGTACGGCGTCGCTGGTGCCGTCGCCGAGCCCGGGCCGGCTGATCCCGCCGGCCGTCACCCGGCCGTCCGCCTCGAAGGTCAGCCGCCCGCCCCGGTTGTCGGACCATGTGCCGACCACGTCGGCCCGGGTGATCGACGGAGGGCGGTACTTGGGCAGGATCTCCGTCCAGATCAGGAAGGAGCCCAGGAGGCCGATCCCCACCACGACCGCCGTACCGCGCTTCGCGACCAGGCCGAACAGGCCCTTCCGCCGCGGCCGGCCGAGCAGGGCGGCGACGGACAGGACGGCCGTGGTCACACCCCAGGTCGCGAGCACGGTGGACGTTTCCCAACCGCCGGCCCGTGCCCAGACCGCGAGGGGCGAGAGCACCACCCCCACCGTCGGCGGCACCCAACCCCAGGCGTCCCGGCCGCCGATGACGCGCCCCAGGAGGTCGCTCAGCGCGACGGCCGGCAGCACCACCAGCAGCGACAGCACCAGCCCCAGGAGCGCGACGACCTTGGTGACGGCCAGGAGGGACATCACGGCCGTCGTGGAGCCCAAGAAGTGCGGCAGCTCCCGGGTCAGGGCGTACAGCACGCCGATCACCACCGCGAGCATGGCCTCCAGCCACAACACCAGAACCGAGACCGCCAGTATCCGGCCGTAGGACCGCTTCTCTTCCACGTTCGATCCCCCTCCTGGCACGCCGAACGGGCGCCACGTCACTGCCTGTTCCTGTTCGCAGGACACCGCACACGGCCATACTGCCACCAAGCCTGAACGTGTTCAATTCCCGGGCGTTCGGCGTCAACTGCCCTGCAGGAGCACCTGTCGCCACTGCGGTCGCACCGGCGACAAACGAGCCTACGACCCTGGGCCCGGGCCGCCCGGCGTCACCCCTCCTTGCCGCCACCCTCGGCGAGCGTGTGCGCGACCAGGGCGTTCGCGTGGCCGTGCCCCAGGCCGTGTTCGGACTTGAGCCAGGAGACGAGCTCCATGTGCCGGGTCAGCGGCGAGGAGCGGATGAGGTCCTTCCATTCCGCGATCGGGCGGCCGTACTTCTTCTCGATCGAGGGGAAGTAGCTGGCAGGGCCCTTGATTGCGTCGACCATGGGGTACGCACTCCGTTTCACGCGGTGGATGATCTCGATGGTGGTCATGCTCATGGACGGGACCGCGGTGGTCTAGTCGTCGGCGGCGTCGGCGAGCAGACGGGCCGTCACCGCGGCCAGCCACACCAGGCTGAGCCCCGCGCCGGCGGTGAAGGCCAGGACCGTGGCAGCGGAGCCCGCGAACCCGGCGAGGACACCGAGGGGAACGAGACGGGAGGCCACGGCCCAGCCGCGATGCCCCCGGACGGCGAGGGGGCGGGCCAGGACGAGGAGCGCGGCACACAGGGCGAGGTAGCCGACCATGCCGCCGATCATGTGTGCGGCACCGTGCGCGCTGAGCGATGCGGCATCCGGAGCACCGGCCGGGAATCCGGCCCCGGCGTCGGCCGGGAAGGCCGCGGCCGCCAGGAACGAGGCGCCGAACACGCCGATCAGGACGGGCCCCCAGGTCGCCCCGGGCCCGGCCCCGGCTCCGACTCCGGTCCCGGCTCCGGTCCCGGCTCCGGTCCCGGCTCCCCCACGGAGCACCCGGCGGAGCCCGATGGCGCCGGCGCCGAGCAGGGCTCCGGCGAGCAGGAAGTTCACCGTCTGGATCCAGCCCGGGCCGCCGAGGGCGAGCTGGCTGATCGCGTGGCGGGTGAAGTCGAAGCCGTCCCGCGCGATCCCCTGGGCGATGCCCGCGCCGAGGAACAGCGGGCCCGCCACCAGGCAGCCCGCCGGGAGGAGCCGCGTCGCGCGGGAAACGGACCGCGAGGGCTGCAAGGGCCGCGAGGACTGCGAGGACTGCGACCCGGCGCGAACGCCGCCGAGCGGACCGGTGAGCGTACGGGGCATTGCGTTCCCTCCTCCTGCGCCGCCCCGGGGTACCGGGCTCCACGGCGCTTCCGTGTGGTCGATGGGTAGACCGGGGCGGGAGCGCAACATCATCGGTACCGAACACGTGACCTGCGTCACATTCGCGCGGCGGCGGGATCGCGGAGGCGCCGACAGGCCGCCGGACTCCCGGGCACGGCCATCCGCCGGAGGGGGCGGTGATTGTGCCATGCCGAGGGCCGGGAGGCACGTCACGAGAACGCGCGACGTGCCTCCCGGTCCCCGTAACTGGCCCAATGGTGGTCACGAACCGGACGGACCAGCCGTCCGGTCGACCGAAAGGAAAACAGCGATGTCCTCCCTGATCCCCCTGCGCAAGTCGCTCCTCGTGGTGGTCTCCGCCGTCGCCGCGCTCCTCGGCGGCGGTTCGGCCTTCGCCGCATCGAGCTCCGCACCCCTGGCCGATGACCCCTCCGGGGCGAAGGTCCAGCGCACCAGCTCGGTCAAGAGCATGCTGGGCTCCCAGGACCGCCTCAATACGTATTACTACTACGTGCAGGGGCAGTGACCGTGACTCCGGTCCGTGTGCCGCCCGGCCCCGTCGGGGCCGGGCGGCAGGGCAACAAACGCGCCTACGAGCGTGACCCGCTCGCCTTCCTGCTCGACCAGCGGCGATACGGCGACCTCGTCCGCTTCGACGACGAGCTGTACATCGTCAACTCACCCGCCCTCGCGGAGGACGTCCTCAAACACACCAACACCACCTACACCATCACCCGTGACCTGCTGGGTGACGAGGCCGACGGAGGCCGCGCCTCGGAGGACCTGGCCCGCTGGATGCACGCCCGCAGCCTGGCAGGACGCGGTCTGAACCGGAGCAGTCTGCGCGCCGCGGAGGACCGCCTCGCGGCGACGGCGGTCCGGCACGCCGAAACCTGGAACGCCCGCGGCAGGATCGATGCGATCCCCGCGCTGGAGGAACTCAGCGCCGATCTCATCGCCGAGTTCTGCCTGGGCCCGGAGACGGGCCGGGTCCCCGCCCTGGTGGCCCGCCTGCAGGACGCACGGCTGCCGGGCTCGCTGCCCCTCCCCGGCGGCCGGCCGCTGCGCAGACGGCGCCTGCACCGCGTCGGCCGCGACCTGGCCGCCGAGGTGTCCCGTCTGATCGTCCGGCGCAGAACGCGCCGGGAAGGCTCCCCCGCCGCGGTCGCGGACCTCCTCAACACCGCGTGCGACGAAGGCGCCCTCACCCACGAAGGCGCGGTCAGCATCGTCGTCGCCAACCTGTTCGCCGCCCACGAGACCACCGCGGCCGCACTGGCCTGGCTCTTCCTGCTCCTCGACCGGCACCCGCACGTGCAGCGGCAGGTACGGGACGAAGCCGACCGGGAACTGGCGGGCGGACTCCCGACCGCGGCCGATCTGCCCCGGCTGGCCGTGACCGAAGCGGTCGTGAAGGAGACGCTCCGCCTCTACCCGCCGCTCTGGCTGCTGGAGCGGGCCGTCGACCAGCCCACCGAGCTCGCCGGCTACCCGCTGCGCCCCGGCCAGCGCGTCGCCGTCAGCCCCTTCGTACTGCAACGGGACCCGCGCCACTACGACCGGCCGACGGAGTTCCGGCCCGACCGGTGGATCAACCGCCCTGCCGCCGCCCCCTTGCCCAAGTACGCCTTCATGCCCTTCGGCGGAGGACCGCGAACCTGCCTCGGGGCACACTTCGCCACCGTCGCCATGGTCGTCACCACCGCGGCCCTGACCAGCCGCTACCACCTCACCCGGACCCCGGGCACCACACCCGCGTTCGGCACGCGCACCATCCTCCAGCCCGAGGGCCTCACCCTCGACCTCACCACCCGCGACCCGCAGCGCCACCGGGAGCAGGGGGCTGCGGCACGGGAGGCGGCTCAGGCGTGGTGCGGTGCGGCGCGCAGGCCGCCGAGCAGGGCGGCCAGGTAGCGGTGGGCGGTGCCGATGCGGTCGGCGGGAGGGCCGCCGTGGACGTTGACGGCGTACGCGATGCCGCACATGAGCGGGACCAGGTCGGCGGGGGCCAGGTCGGGGCGGACCGCCCCGGCGTCGCGGGCCCGGTCGAGGAGGGTGGTGCCGACCGACCGGAGCGTCGTCTTGAGTTCCGTGGTGCGCGGCAGGGTGTCCGTGGCCGCTGCGGCGACGGGGGCCAGGGAGGCGTCGGTGACCTGTGCTTCGACGGTGCGGAAGAGGAAGCCCTCCAGCGCCCGCCAGGGGTCGGGGTCGGCCAGTGCCTGCTCGCCGTGCGCGGTCAGGGCTTCCAGACACGGGGCGGCGACGGTCTCCAGCAATGCCTCGGGGGTGGCGAAGTGCCGGTAGACGGTGCCGACTCCGAGTCCGGCGCGGCGGGCGACGTCGTTGAGCTGGAGCGGTGTGCCCTGGTCGACCAGGGCACGGGCGACGGAGACGATCCGGTCCCAGTTGCGGGCCGCGTCCTTGCGCAGGGGGGTCGTCATGGGGGACATGCTAATCGGATGGTCGATCCGGATGGATGGCCCCCGCCGCCTGTGCCGGCGCCGGCACCGATACGGATGCCGGCGCCGGTGCCGCCGTCGGGCAGATGCGATGCGAGGGTCAGGCGGCTGCGAGTGGCGCGTACCGTGCGCTGAGCCGGCGTACGGCTTCGGTGACGCGCGGGTCGGTCGCGGTGCGGATCGGCGGCACCGGGAGCGCCCGGGCGCCGATGACGATGCCGGTCCGCCCGGTCAGGGCGTCGTCGGTGGCGGCGACGATGGAGGGCCGGGCGGCCGCGGACGCCGGACCGGCGGTCGAGCGCCGGAACGTGCGCCGCACCAGCGGCCACAGCAGCCGAAGGGCGGGCGAGACGATCTTCGGGTCGGCCAGGGTGCCGTTGGTCATGTCGGTCGCGGCACCTCCGGGGTCGGCGGCGAAGACCGAGACGCCCGTGCCGTCGAGTCGCGCGGCCAGGTCGAGGGTGTAGGCGAGGTTGGCGCGGCCGTACCAGTGGAAGCCGTAGTAGCCGCCGGGCGGCTCGACGGCGTCGAACACCCGCTTGGCGACGCCGACGGCGCCCGAGGTGACGTTGACGATCCGGCTCGGCGCACCGGCCGTCAGCGTGGGCAGCAGCAGTTCCGTCAGCAGGTACGGCGAGAGGTGGTTGACGACGAAGGACGCCTCGACTCCGTCCAGGGTCCGCCGCTGCGGGAACATCGCCCCGACGTTGTTGACCAGGACGGACAGCGGCTCGCCCGAGGCAGCGTGGTCGGAGGCGATCCGGTCGGCGAGTGCGCGCACGTCGTCGAGCGAGGCGAGATCGGCGGGCAGGAACCGGGCCGGGTGTGCCGGGTGTGCCGCGTTGATGCGGTCGACCGCCCGGGCACCGCGGTCGGGGCTGCGTCCGACCACGGTGACGGCGTACCCGGCGGCGGCCAGTCCCAGCGCCGTCTCCCCGCCGATGCCGGCCGTTCCGGCGGTGATCACCGCTGTCTTCCTCATGCGCTCCTCCATCCATCCGAGCAGACATCCGGATAGATCATCCGCTTCGAGTGCGACCGTAACACGTATTCGGATGGGCTATCCGGTTGACTCGGCTGCGTCACGGGGTGCCGACCGGGGAATGCGCGCAGGTATGCCGGAAATGATCAGCACCCTCACCCGTATCGCCGGCCGCCGCCGGGAGCCGGTCGCGGTCCAGGCCCTGCGCTCCACCGCGGCAGCCGTCATCAGCTACGTGATCGCGCTACGGCTGAGCAGCGAGCCGGCCCCGCTGACCGCGCCGCTCACCGCACTGCTCGTCGTCCAGGTCACCCTCTACTCGACGCTGACCACGGGCGTCCGCAGGGTGAACTCCGTGGTCGCCGGCGTCCTGATCGCCATCGGCTTCAGCGCACTGGTGGGACTCACCTGGTGGAGCCTGGGCCTGGTCATCCTGGCGTCCCTGCTCGTCGGCCACCTGGTGCGTGTGGACGAGTTCGTCCCCGAGGTCGCGATCAGCGCCATGCTCGTCCTCGGCGTCACCCAGGTCGCGGACACCGCGTGGGACCGGGTCCTGGAGACCCTGATCGGCGCGGCCGTCGGCATGCTGGTCAACCTGCTCGTCGCGCCGCCGGTCTGGGTCGGCCCGGCAAGCGCCGCGATCACCGACCTCGCGGCGCGCATGAGCCGGCTCCTGAAGCACCTCGGCGAGGAACCGCCCGGGCCCGCCAAGGTGGAGCAGGCCGCGGCCCGCCTCCACGAGGCGCGGCGGCTCGACAACGACATCGCGCTGGTGGACACCGCCCTCCGGCAGGCCGAGGACAGCCTCCGCCTCAACCCCCGGGTCAAGGAGGGCCTGCTCTCCCGGCTGGTGCTGCGGACCGGCCTGGACACGTTGGAGATCTGCGCAGTCGTCCTCCGCGTCGCCTGCCGCACGCTGACCGACCTCGCCAAGGCCCGCCCCGACAGCCCGCTGTTCACGGCCGAGGTCAGGGCTGCGCTGCGGGAGGTCCTCGCGCACACGGCCACGGCGGTGGAGAGCTTCGCCCAGCTCATCACCGCCCAGGTCAGCGCCAACGCCGAGAAGGCGGAGGCCCGGCTGGCCGCCGAGCTCGTCGTGGCCCGGGCGAGCCGGGACCGGTTCGCGGACCTCCTGCTGGCCCGGATCGGGGAGGACAAGGCCCAGTGGCAGCTGCAGGGCGCGCTGCTGGCCGAGATCGACCGGGTGCTCGACGAACTCGGCGTGGACAAGCGCTCCCAGCGGCTGCTGGAAGAGCTCGACCGCCACACCCGTACCCGGCCCAGCCGCCGCCTCGCGTCACGGCTGCCGGGCCGGCGTCGCGACGGCGGCGGCACGTGAGCGGGCGGGCCCGCGTGGCGGCGGCGCGTCCGTACGGGCAGCGCTCCTTCCGGCGTCCGCGCGGAACGAACCCCTACGGTGTGCACATGACCGACACGGTGTGCACGTGACCGACGTGCCGACGACCGTCGAGGAGGCGGCGGCCCGGCTGAAGGAACGGCTGTACGCGACGATCACCATGATCTCCGTGGTCATCGGCCTCGGCGCCAGCGGCCATGTGGACGCGGTGGGCGCAGCGGCGACGGTCATCACCGCCTCGGTGGGCCTGTGGCTGGCCGCGCTCGTGGCCGACCAGCAGGCGCACCGGGTCGTGCACGGGGCCCTGGCCACCGGACGGGAGCTGCGCTCCGTACTGTTCGTCAACAGCCCGCTCCTGCTGTCCGCGGTGGGCCCGCTCCTGCTGATCGGCATCTCGGCGCTCGGGGTGATGGCGCTGAGCACGGCCCTGGTGACGGCCGCCGCGGTGAACGTCGCCACCCTCTTCGCCTGGGGCTGCTACGGCGGCATCCGCATGGGGAGCGGAACCCTGTTCGCCCTGGTGGCCGGTGTCATCGACGCGGCGATCGGAACCGCGGTGGCCTTGGTCAAGGCAGTCGCCAGCCACTGATCCCACGCGGGGGGACGGCCGCCGCGGGGAGACGGCCGCCGCGCCGGGCGCCCGGGGCCTCACAGGGCGTCGAGTATCTCCTCCAGTGTCGTCCCCGTTGCCCCGCCCGTTTCGGTCCGTTCGAGTACGAGCACGCGTGCCGGCACGTCCGCGGCCGCGTAGGCGGCGAGTCGGTGGTGGCCGTCGAGGACGACACCGAGCAGGAAGCATTCCTCCCACTCGGCCGAGACGTAGCGGTCCTCCCTCCAGCCCAGCAGGAGCGCGGCCGGACGCTGCCCCCGCGCGATCGCCGACGCGTGCCGTTCGACCGTTGCCGGGTCGAGGGCGGACAGCGGCTGCGACGGCAGGATGCTGCCGTAGGTCGGCGGACCGCCGGCGATCATCCGCGGCACCTGGAAGTGCTCGGTACCCGGCCACCCCATCTCGTCCGCGACCCCTTCCCCGCCCGCATCCCCTTCCCCACCCGCGTCCCCTTCCCCGCGCGCGGCGACTCGCCGCAGCCACCACGACTGCCTCGGCTCCCCGACGCGTTCGAGGGGAAAGTCGACCAGGTGTGCCCGGTAGTGGCCGGTTTCCAGGTCGTGGATCAGCGGTTCGAGGGCGCGTACGGTCGCGGCGGTGATGTCGCGCGGGTCGGCGAGCGTTTCGCGCACGCGCGCCGCACCGGTCCTTGCGTCGGCGGGCGGGAAGCCGAGCAGGTGCATCGTCGTCTCACAGGTGTCGCAGTCCGAGCCGACGCGGTAGAGCGCATGTCGGCCGACGTGCAGGGTCTTGTCCCATCGCGGCCACGACGAACCCGGCTCCGGCGGGTCGTAGTCGACGCGGACCCGCCCGCGTCCCTCGTCCAAGGCGAAGCGCAGGCTCCTCGGCGAATCGGCAACCACGTCGCGCACTTCCGGCACCGGCGGCGCGGCGAGGTCGAGGCCCGGCCAGACGCGGCGGACGTGTGCGGAGTACTCCTGCGCCGTGCCCCACTCGGGGATGAGCGGGTCGTGCCCGGTGAGGCGGACAAGAGCACGGTGGACATCGCCGGCGGGCCGGTCAGGGCCGTGGGAAAGCCAGTCGAGCAGGTGCGGCACGGCCGCCGGATCGCCCATCTCCTCCAGCGCGACCGTGAACGCGACGTGGGTGAGCCCGGTGACCTCGGGCAGGCGCCGGGCGATCGGCACCGTCCACTCACGCGCGCCGAGGCACGCCAGCGCGAGCGCCGCCCGGCCGGACACGGCGTCCGTCCGCAGCAGCGCCCCGAGCGCCGCCGCGCGGTTCGGGTCCCCGGACAGTCCGAGCGCGTCGACGACGATCGGCGTGTACCCCAGCCGCGCCGTCAGCCCGTCGAGCACCGGCGCGGGCACCGCCAAGCGGCGCTGCGCCGCCAGCAACAGCAGCTCTTCCGACCCGAGCCGCGCCAGCAGGTCGAGCACGACCGGGTCGCCGTCCTCGCGGAGCAGGCCGAGGAGGTGCCGGAGCATCCGGCGCTCGGTCTCGCTCGCGCCCGCGTAGCGCGCCCCCGCGTGCGCGGCCAGTACGCCCGGGCCGCCGGGTGGGTCGGCGACCAGTTTCTCGAACGCGATCCAGTAGAAGGTGGCGGCGAGGGCGGCGTCGAGACGGGCATCAAGTCGGGCTTCGAACATGGGGTGGAGAGTACGTGTGCCGGGGTCACGCGGTCACGGCGGTGCCGGACCCCGGCACTGGCCATGGTCGCGGAGGAGCACGGTCAGGCGCTGGCCGTGGAAGGCCGCCCCGGGCTCAGACGTCGACCTGCTGCCAGGGGAAAGGAGCCCGGTCGGGCCGCACCCAGCCGGTCCTGGCCTGGGTGCCGGCCAGTGTGGAGGAGTGGTAGAAGCGGGTGAGCAGCTTCTTGTCGAGCAGTGCCGGATGCCGGGCGGCGAAGGCGTCGAACTCGACGGTGTTCGTCCCGTCGGCGTGGTGGCCCACCAGCTCGACCCAGGCCCGGCTGACGGTGGCGTGGTACTTCTGCGGCTTGCCCGCGTAGCGGGCGGTGCGCTGGATGCCGTCGCTGACCAGGTCCACCGCCGCGTCGGTTCCGTAGCGGCGGACGGCCAGCCAGGTCAGGTGGACGTGCTGGCGATGCCCGAAGTGGTCGGCGGTGGCCATGACCTCTGCCATGAGCTGTGCGAACGGGGAACGCTCGTCGTGTGCCTGCGGGGTTTCGTCGGTCATGACCTCTCCTCGATCAGCGCGTCCAGAACGGTGTGGAAGCCGGCGACGGTCTCGGCGGACAGGCCGTTCAATGCGCGGTTTTCGAGATCGGCCAGCGTGCGGCGGATCAGGGATGCCGCCGCGCGCCCGGACTCGGTGAGCTCGATGCGCACGGAGCGGCGGTCGCCGGCCTGCTTGGCGCGGACGATGTGTCCGCGCCGCTCCAGTCGGTCCAGCACGCTGGTCAGCGTGGTGGGACGGCTGCCGACGGCGGCACCGAGCCGGGAGACGGTCCGGCCTTGGCCGTCGGCGAGGTTGGCCAGTGCATTGATCTCGGCGGCGGTCAGGTCAAGGTCCGCCAGCTCGGTGGTGATGAGGTGCAGCGTGGCGTGGGTCGCACGCTGCAGGGCGAGGAGCACCGACCGTTCGGGGGGCAAGGATTCAGGACTCACGATTTCGGATATTACGATATCGGATTAACGGCCGGCAAGCGCAGGCGCGGGCCCCGTGCTCCGCTCCGGGTCAGTCACCCCCGCCGCCACCGCCGCCACCGCCACCGCCCCCGCACGACGAGCCGCAGGACGAGCCGCCGCCGCAGGAGTCGCCACCGTCACCCCACGAGATCTTGCGCCGCCTCGACCGCTTGGGCCCCCGCAGCACCTGGAAAGCCACCACGACGATGACCAATGCCATGGTCAGCACGACTTCCATCGCCTGCCCCCGTTCCTCTCGTTCCGGTTGTGCGAGCACGATGCCCGCCTCGGGGGCGCTTCCAAGCGCGGGTTGAGCAACTTCAGAGCTTCTGCGCGGACACAGGCATCAAGACGTACTACGTGCGACAGAGCGCAGGAGGCGCCTCACCTTCCTCCCCCGCGCCCGTCGAGGAGGCGCGCCTGCGCGCCGTGTCGCCCGCCATGACGATCACGGCACTGCCGGTGCCCCTCATGACCGCGGCCGGTGTGGTCACCTCGCTGCACACCGAAGACATCGGGTAAGAGTGGGCCGACCGGCAGCGGGAAGCATGCCGGCACATGCCCTTCCCGATGTCGGAGTACGTCGCAGGGTGGGCGGGCTGATGCTCGGCGTGGCAGCGGTGGGGGTCGGCGTGTGGAGGCCGAGGCCCCTGGCCGGCGCGTGCAGGGTTCGGTCAGGCGCCCGTTGCCGTGACCGCCCGGGCGTCCGGTGCGTCTGCGTACAGGGCGTCGAGGAGCTCGTCGGCCCAGGCGGTGCTGTACGCATCCAGCCTCGGGAAGCCGCCCTCGTACGGGGAGCGGGTCCAGGTGAAGGCGGCGCCGGGGTTGTGGGTGGCGTAGCCGTCGGCGGCGAACAGGTGCGGGCTGCCCTGGATCTCCGGGCCCTGGGCGATCCGCCACTGCTCGTAGACCTCGGTGCGGCCGCTGCCGCGGGCCAGGGCGGCGGCCAGGGCCTCGGCGTCCACGTGCTCGCAGTCCTCGGCGAGGTCGAGGATCACCGAGTGGATGCTGATGCACTTGCTGTCGGCGTAGAACGCCTTGCGCAGCGCGCGGTCCAGTTCGTCGCTGCCGCGCAGCCCGCCGATCGCCGGGTCCTTGGCCGCCTGGACGGCCTCCATGGCGGGCAGCATCGTGACCGGGAACGCCTCCGGCCGGCCGTGCCACAGGCGCCAGCCGAGCTCGGGCCGGTGCGCGGCGATGGTCATGATCTCCGGGTCGACGATGAACTTCGGGGTGGGTTCGCGGTTGAACAGCTCCAGCGGGAAGGCCCGGTGGTCTATCTGCAGGGGCAGCTGCCGGCGTTCGGTGGCGGCGTTCAGGGTGTGCAGGGCGAGGCTCGCCCACGGGCAGCCGATGTCGGACCAGACGGTCACCGTCGGGATACCGGAGTGCGTCGGCACGTTTCCTCCTGGGGGTAGTGCGAGGCTCCCGGCTGATGTGCTGCGGCGCCGGGCGCACGCCGATCAGAACGCGACCGGGCGCCGCCGGTCCATCGCCGCAGTGTCACTTCGTCAGGTGGCAGCCGCCTTCCGAAGTCTTGCCGAGGGCTGCTGCACCCCCGCCCCGGCAGCCGGTTCGCACAGGTCGTTCGCGGCATCCCGGCCGGCTCGGTCCGGCCGGGCGGGTACGCGCCGTGGCGGGCGGGTCAGGAGGTGGGGTGTTCGTCCAGCGGGACCGTGAGTCCGATGCTCTCGGCTGCCACCGCGACGGCGTAGTCGAAGAACGCGGCTTCGTCCTTGACGCTGTCGTGGGTGCGGCTGAAGACCTGGAAGACCAGGAGGCCGATCAGGTTGCTCCACAGGACGATGCCGCGCTCGATGATGTCCGAGAACGGGGCTTCGGGCACGCCGCCGAACAGCTCGACCGCCGCCGGCAGCAGCAGCGGTGTCCCGGACGGCGCCCGCCGCGGCGGGATGAGTTCGCCCGCCTCCAGCGCCGACCGCACGATGCCGGCGAGCACCGCGGGGGTGCGGGACGCGGGCAGGACCGTGTCCTGCGGGGCGTGGTAGCCGGGGACGGGAGAGCCGTAGATCAGCGTGAACTCGCCGGGGTGGGCGAAGGACCACTGCCGCAGCGCACGGGTGACGGCGAGGAGCCGCGCGCCCGCCGGCGCGCCGGCGTCCGCGGCGGCCCGGTCGGCCTCCTCCATCGCGGCGCCGGAGGCGTCGTAGGCGTCGATGACCAGTGCGGTCAGCAGGTCGTCCCGGTGCGGGAAGACGGCCTCCACGTCGGCGAGGGCAAAGCCGCCGTCGCCGGCCACTGCATCCGGGGACAGCCCTCCGGCCCCCAGGCGCGGCAGCATGCTGCGGGCGGCATCCTTGATCACGGCTTCCGATATCGCGTTGTCGTCCATGCCGAAACCGTACCTGTCGTCGAACGTGCGTCGTGGTACCGGCGTGTGACGTGGCATCAGTCGCCCTTCGGGGCGGAAATGCAGATTCCGGTACGGCGCGGTCGCGGGCCCCGCTACGGTGGCCGTGTCACCGCCCAGTGGAGGTCCAGTGCCAACGACCGTGGTGGGGTTCCGACTCGGCTGCGATGCGCGGAACCGGCAGGCAACCATCGTTCTGACCGAGTCCGGTGTCCTCCACCGCTCCAACGGGCCCCTGGGGTCGACGCCGAAGCCGGGCCGGCCCGACGCTCCCGCGTCCGTGGACCCCCACCCCGTACCCCGGCAGGCCGCCAAGCTGCGGAAACTGCACGCCGAGCTGACCGGTGCCGGGTTCAGCCGGGTACTGGTCCCGCCCGCCTGCGTACGGCTGGACACCGACGAGCATCCGCTGCACGCCAAGCCGTACGGGGGGAACGCGCCGCCGCCGCATCCGGAGCTGGTCGAGGAGTTCGTCGGGCTGGCGCCCGCCCGCTCGATGCCGCTCGACGAGGCGATCCGCGCCTTCTACTCCGCGGTCGGCATTCCGTCCAAGCCCCGCAATCCCGTTCCGCTGGGAGGGTCGCTGCGGCCGCTCCCGCCCCGCGTCGAACAGGCCCTGCGCGCCCTGGCCCGCGGGGGTG
Organism: Streptomyces sp. NPDC090445; assembly: GCF_044769385.1. Classification (NCBI taxonomy): domain Bacteria; kingdom Bacillati; phylum Actinomycetota; class Actinomycetes; order Kitasatosporales; family Streptomycetaceae; genus Streptomyces; species Streptomyces sp. NPDC090445. The sequence goes on from NZ_JBIVXV010000016.1 coordinate 131,863, forward strand.
CCATCAGCTCGCCGCCACGGCGCCGCGTCGGGTGGCGGATCACCACCGGCGGGGTCCGTCTGCACGTGGGTCCTGCGGGCGAGGCCCTCACCCGACAGGAGGTCGCGGATCTGCAGGCCGCGCTGTCGGCCTGGTTGCGCCTGAACCCGCATGACGCGCAGCTCCCGCAAGCCACGGCGGCTGCCCGCGTACCCCTGGCCCCGGAATCGGCGTCCCAGGGGGTGTCTTCGCAGCCGCCGGCATGACCGGCGGGCCCCGCCGTCGCGGTCTCCTACAATGCCGGTCGGGGCGGAGCCGTAGCGCAGAGGTCGTCGCGCGCGGTCTCCAAAACTGCGAGGACGCCGGTTCGATTCCGGCCGGCTTCGCCCCTTCCCGGCAGTCGGCGCGTTCGGCGACGGCGGAGCGCTAACCTTTGGCCATGAGTGGGCTGTTCAGTTCTGCCGGGGACGGCCTCGGCCGCCCGAGGGGCACCGCCGGGTATGCGGAGGCCGCGGACGCGCTGGCCGTCCAGTACGAGGAGGTCGGCTTCGCCGGGGTGCACGGCGACGTGCTTCACCTCGTTCCCGCGGAGCCCGCCCGCATCCTGGACGTCGGCGCGGGAACCGGACGGGATGCCGCCGCCCTGGCGGCCCGCGGGCACCGCGTCGTGGCGGTCGAGCCGACCGCCGAGCTGCGGGCCCACGGCCGGCGGATCCATGCGGGCAGCGGGATGGACTGGGTCGACGACGTCCTGCCGGATCTGGCGCTGAGCCGGCACCCGGGCCGGTTCGACGCGGTGTTCGCCACCGCCGTGTGGATGCATCTGGACGCCGGGGAGCGCCGGCGTGCGATGGCCAGGGTCTGCGCCCTGCTGGAGCCCGGCGGCCGGTTCTTCGTCAACCTGCGCCACGGCCCCGTGCCCGCCGGCCGCCACATGTTCGACGTGTCCGCCGCCGAGACGGTCGAGCTGGGCGCCGCGTACGGGCTTCGGGCGGTCCACCGGAGCGAGCGGCCCGACCTCCACGGCCGCGACGGCGTGCGGTGGAGCGTCTTGGTGCTGCAGCACGCCGCCGCGTGACCCGAGCCCCAACCCGGTGTGGATCCACACGACCCTGAACGCGGTGGTGTGCGTGGCGGGTACGGGGGATCCGGTGTGGCGGGCGCCGCTCGAACCGCACTCGGACCGGCCGCACGGGCACTGGCCCGGGTGCGTGCTGTCGTCGGACGGCCGGGTGGTGTGGGTCTACCAGCCTGACGCGATGGCGGGCAGGGACATGGACGACCAGTGGGTCGCCCTCGACGCCGGGACCGGTGCGGTCGTGGCCCGTACGGGCCTCGGCACGGTCGGCCAGGGCGGGAGCCGGTTCCCGCATCCGGCGGACGGCAGCGCGCTCCTGGACGTCGGTGAGGGCCAGGACGGTTCGGTCATCCACCGGGCGACGCCCGGAGACGATGGTGTGCCGGTCTTCACCACCTACCCGTGGTGGGACCGCTGCCTGATCGGTCTGGCACCGGGCGGGGAGCAGTTCATGACCGTCCACCACGGTCAGGAGGACGTCGCCGCCGGCGTGGGGGGGGGGGGGGGGCGGGTCCCCCCCCCCCCCCCCCCCCCCCCCCGGGGCCCCCCCCCCCCCCCCACCAACCCCCCCCCCCCCCCCCCCCCCCGCCCCGCCGCCCCCC
>NZ_JBIVXV010000016.1:133531-167544 GCF_044769385.1 Streptomyces sp. NPDC090445
GGGGGGTTCTCTTCCTCTCCCCCCCCCCGGGGCCGGGGGGGGGGGGCCGGGGGGCGGGGGTGTTCCGGGGGGCCCCCCCCCCCCACGCCCTGCACGCCTACGATGTGCAGCCCCTCGGCGACGGATCCTGGCTCACCGGCGACCCCACCGGGCGTCCGGTCCGCCGGCGCGCGTGACGTGCGCGGGTTACGACTCCTTGCCGCGCTGGGCGCGCCATGCCACGAAGGCGACGAGCCCGCCCACGGTGAGGGCGCCGGCCTTCACCGCCAGCTTGAGGGACAGCCAACCGGTCAGGAACGGCACGTGCCAGTCCATCCGCCACACGAGGGCGAGAGCGCCAAGGCCGACGAGAATGCCGACGGCAACGCCCACGGCGGTCTTCCAGCGTGCGGGCTCACCGGTCTGCTCCACCTTTTCCTCTGTCATGACCACAACGCTAATGGCCGCTTAATCCCTGGATGTACTCCGAACGGATGAGGGCCGTGTCATCGAAAGTTGATGCGCCCTGCGATCGGTGCGGGACCGTCAGGACGTCTGCCGGAGCTGCTCGTTCTCCTCCTCACGGTCGCCGCCGGCGCCCTCGGCGGCGACCTGTGGGCCAACGGGCCGCTGCGCCGTGCGGTGGCCTTCCCCGGCGGCCGCAGTACCGCCTGCCCGGCGGGAGGTGATCCATGCCGCGATGGGCTGGGTGTAGCGGGCCGACAGGGGGCCGAGTATGACGAGGATGAGGACGTACGCGGTCGCGAGCGGGCCCAGCGCGGGCTCGATGCCGGCGGTGACGGCGAGTCCGGCGATGACGATGGAGAACTCGCCGCGGGCCACCAGGGTGCCGCCGGCCCGCCAGCGGCCGTTGGCCCCGATCCCGGCGCGCTTCGCGGCCCAGTAGCCGGTCGCGATCTTCGTGCCGGCGGTGACCACGGCCAGCGCGAGCGCGGGCAGCAGCACCGGCGGGATGCTGGCGGGGTCCGTGTGCAGGCCGAAGAAGACGAAGAACACGGCGGCGAAGAGGTCCCGCAGCGGGCTGAGCAGGGTGTGCGTGCCCTCGGCGACCTCGCCGGAGAGGGCTATGCCGACGAGGAAGGCGCCGACGGCCGCGGAGACCTGGAGCTGCTGGGCGATGCCCGCGACGAGCAGGGTCAGACCGAGGACGACGAGCAGGAGCTTCTCGGGGTCGTCGCTGGAGACGAAGCGGGAGATGACCCGCCCGTAGCGGACGGCGACGAAGAGCACGGCACCGGCCACGCCGAGCGCGATGGCGAGGGTGGCGCTGCCCGCGGCGAGGCCGACCCCGGCCAGGAGGGCGGTGATGATGGGCAGGTAGACCGCCATGGCGAGGTCTTCGAGGACCAGGATGCTCAGGATGACCGGGGTCTCGCGGTTGCCGAGCCGGCCGAGGTCTCCCATGACCTTGGCGATGACGCCGGAGGAGGAGATCCAGGTGACGCCGGCCAGGACCACGGCCGCGACCGGCCCCCAGCCCATCAGCAGCGCGGCGGCGGCGCCGGGCAGGGCGTTGAGGGCGCAGTCGACGAGGCCGGCCGGGTACTGGGTGCGCAGGTTCGACACGAGGTCGTTGGCGGTGTACTCCAGGCCCAGCATCAGCAGCAGGAGGATGACGCCGATCTCGGCGCCGATGGCGACGAACTCCTCGCTCGCGCCCAGCGGGAGCAGGCCGCCGGTGCCGAAGGCCAGGCCGGCCAGCAGGTAGAGGGGGATCGGCGAGAACCTCAGCCGGCCCGCGACCCGGCCGAGCAGGCCCAGGCCGAGGAGGATCGCACCGAACTCGATCAGGAAGAGGGCGGAGTGCACGGGCGCCTCACTCCCGTCCGAGTATCGCGGCGGCCGCGTCGACGCCCTCGCGGGTGCCGATGACGATCAGGGTGTCCCCGCCGGCCAGCCGGAAGTCCGGCCCCGGGGACGGCCTGGCCTCCGCCCGCCGCAGGACGGCGACGACCGACACGCCCGTCTCGGTCCGCATCCGCGTCTCGCCCAGCACGCGGCCGTTCCAGTGCGACTGCCCGGACAGTTCGATGCGCTCGGCGACCAGACCCAGCTCGGTCGTGTGGAGGAGGTTCGGGCTGTGGTGGGCGGGCATCAGCGCGTCGATCAGGGCCGCGCTCTCGCCCGAGGTGAGGTGGAGCGACTGCAGGCAGTCGTCCGGGTCGTCGGCGCGGTAGACGTTCACGCTGCGGGTGCCGTCGCGGTGGGCGATCACCGACAGGTGCCGGCGTTCGCGGGTGGTGAGGTCGTACTGGACCCCGATGCCGGGCAGCGGCGTGGTCCTCATCCGTGGAGCAGGCACAGCCCATCCCCCTCGTGTCGTTCCGTGCAGAATGCGGCAGCGGTGTGTCGCGGGATGTCCTGCGGAAGGATCCCGGGCCGCGGCGGGAACATGCTGCCATCTTGTGAGCTGCGGGAATATGGGTGCCGCCACGGATGGACAGGGGTGCCCGGGCCGGTCGAGGATGGGGCGGGGAAGCAGGCTCCGTCGCGGGCGGGACCGGTTCCGGAAGAGGACGGCGGGAGCGGTACCGGAGGGGATGGCGGGAGTGGTACCGGAGAGGGTCGGGCACGCCGGGAAGGGCATGGGACGGACGGTGTCACTGTACTGGCGGATCTTCCTGCTGAACGCGGCCGTTCTCGTCCTCAGCGTCGCCCTGCTCTTCGGGCCGGTCACCGTCTCCACGCCGGTGCTCTTCGGCGAGGGGATCGTCCTGATCTGCGGGCTGGTCGTGATGCTGGTGCTGAACGCGGTCCTGCTCCGCGTCGGCCTGGCGCCGCTGGGCAGGCTGAACCGGGCCATGGCCACGGCGGACCTCCTCCACCCCGGGGAACGGCCGCAGGTCAGCGGGCAGGGCGAGATCGCCCGCCTCACCGGCACCTTCAACGCCATGCTCGACCGGCTGGAGGCCGAGCGCGCCGCCAGCAGCGGGCGGGTCCTGACCGCCCTCGAAGCCGAACGGCAGCGCATCGCCCAGGAACTCCACGACGAGATCGGGCAGACCCTCACCGCCGTCCTGCTACAGCTGGGGCACGCCGCCCGCCATGCGCCGCCGGACGTGCGCGAGGACCTGCACCAGGCCCAGGAGACCACCCGGGCCAGCCTGGAGGAGATCCGCCGCATCGCGCGGCGCCTGCGGCCCGGCGTCCTCGAGGAACTCGGCCTGCACAGCGCGCTGCGCTCCCTGGGCTCCGAGTTCACCGCCCACCGGCTGTCCGTGGCCGTGCACATCGTGCCCGGCCTGCCCGGGCTCGACCCGGCGACGGAGCTCGTCGTCTACCGGGTCGCGCAGGAGGCCCTGACCAACTCGGCCCGCCACTCCGGCGCGTCCCGGGTGGAGCTGCGGCTGGGACCGCTGCCGGGTGGCGGTACCGTCCTCCTCGTGCGCGACAACGGACGCGGACGGGGAACGGCACCCGAAGGAGCCGGGATCAGCGGCATGCGGGAACGCGCCCTGCTCATCGGCGCCGAACTCCTGATCGGGCCCGGAGCCGAGGGCAGCGGCACGGACGTCCGCCTGAACATCGCCCCGCCCGCGCCCACCCCCGACCCCGACCCCGCATCCACTCCAGGAAACGAGCGATGACTGCACCCGCTGCCGGCCGGCCCGCCCGGATCCTCCTCGTCGACGACCACGCGCTCGTACGGAGCGGTGTGCGGCTGATCCTGAATGCGGAACCCGACCTGGAGGTCGTCGCCGAAGCGGGTGACGGCACGGAGGCCATCGCGGCCGCCCGCGCGGACTCCGGCCTGGACCTCGCCGTCCTCGACATCGCCATGCCCCGCACCACCGGTCTCCAGGCGGCCCGCGAGCTGGCCCGCATCCGGCCCGGCCTGCGGATCCTGATGCTGACCATGTACGACAACGAGCAGTACTTCTTCGAGGCGCTGCGGGTCGGCGCCAACGGGTACGTCCCCAAGTCCGTCGCCGACCGCGACCTCGTGGAGGCCTGCCGGGCCGCCCTGCGCGACGAGCCCTTCATCTACCCGGGCGCGGAGTCGGCCCTGATCCGCAGCTACCTCGAACGGGCCCGCTCCGGGGCGTCGCTGCCCGACAGGCCGATCACCGACCGCGAGGAGGAGATCCTCAAGCTCGTCGCCGAGGGCCACACCTCCAAGCAGATCGCCGACCTCCTCGTCATCAGCCCGAAAACGGTCGAACGCCACCGCGCCAACATGCTCCAGAAGCTGGGCCTGAACGACCGCCTGGAGCTCACCCGCTACGCCATCCGCGTGGGCCTCATCGAACCCTGACCCCGGCGAAGCCCCGACCGGTGAAGGCGCGGGCAGGCGGGGGCGGGTGCGGACGCCCGGTGCTCGTTGCTGCCTACAGGTGGTTGCGGGTGGCGGGTCTTGCTGCCGCGGTACGGGTACTGCATGACGCAGAAGAAGGACAAGGCAGGTGACGGCCGGAGCGGCGAGCGGCCCCGAGGCCGCAGCGGGGAACCGTCTTCGCGGCGCTCGCCGGGACCCTGATCGGGGCCCTGGCCGGTCTCACGGGCAGCATGCTCGCCTACTTCGAGGCCAAGGACACCCACCGTGCCGAAGCCGAAGCCCGGCGGGCGGACATCCGGCGGGCCGCCTGCGTCGAGCTCGCGGCGAGCACGAACAAGTACGTGCAGCAGGCCACCCAGCTGCTGAGCGTCAGCCTCGACCCCACCAAGAGCGCGGACGACCGACGGCGTCAGTTCGAGGACAGGTACGCGCCGGCCAACACCGACCTGGCGCGGGCGGTCACGACCGTACGCCTCGTGACGACCGGGAACGGCAGGCGCGACCTGGAGAAGGTCGGTGCCCTGTCGGCTCGTGTGGGGGAGATCGCGACCGACAGGTACGTCGAGGGGCCGGAAGGCGTCGATGTGAAGAAGACCGGCGCCGCGTTCGACGAGGCGGTCCGGCAGCAGCCGGCGGCGTTGCAGACGCTCATGGACCGGGCGGCCGACGAATCGTTGTAGGAGCCCCGGAGCCCCGGAGCCTTCTCCCGGTCGCCCTCCCCGGGCCGTGGCTCAGACGGCGGAGGGGAGGGCGAGGCCGGCGTAGACCTGGTTGAGGACGGTCGGCAGCAGGGCGTTGGCCGTGGCCTTGCCGTCCGGGGAGACGGTGAGGTTGGTCCAGACGACGAGGGTGACCCCGTTGTCGGGGTCGTGGCCGATGAAGGAGTTGTAGCCGGGCAGCTCGCCGCCGTGGAAGTACATCGCTGCCCGCGGGCCGAACCGCTGGTGGGCGATGCCGTACCCGTACTTCTGCCCGTCGGGTGCGGCCGGGTCCTCGGCCTGCGGGCTGTCCAGCCACTGCTGCTGCGTCGCGGGACCGAGGACCTTGCCGGTCGTGAGGGAGCGGATCCAGGTGGCCGCGTCGTCCGCGCTGGAGATGGCGGCTCCGGCTCCGGCGGCGTAGGAGGGGTTCTGGTGCGTGTAGTCGATCGGCTTCAGCTTCCCCGAGCGGGCGGCTGCCCGGAGGTCCGCCGGGTAGGGCTTGTCTACGAGGGCGTAGCCGGTTCCTCCGTACATGTAGCCGTGGCTGTACGGGGTGGGGACGGACGTGTCGTGGATGGCGGGGAACGACGTCCGGCCGAGGCCGAGGGGTGTGTACAGCCGGTCCTGGAGCTGTTGGGCCAGCGGGGCGCCGCCCGCCTTCTCGGCGACGAGGCCCAGGAGCACGTAGTTGGTGTTGTTGTACTCGTACTCGGCGCCGGGCGCGGAGTTCGGCGGCTGCGCGAAGGCGATGTCCAGCATCTGCCGGGGCGTGCGCGCTGCGGCGGGTTCGGCGTCCAGGGAGGCCGCGAGCTCGGGCGAGTCGGTGTAGTTGTACAGCCCGCTGCGCATCTTCAGCAGCTGGATGAGGGTGATGTTCTGCCCGTTGGGCACGTCCCGGACGTAGTCGGACACCGGGTCGCTCAGCCGGAGTCTGCCGTCCTGGGCGAGGAGGAGGATCAGCGCCGAGGTCATCGTCTTGGTGTTGGACGCGATCCGGAAGTGGTCGGCCGCGGTGGGCGTCCGGCTCTTGTCCAGCTCCGCGGTGCCGACACCCACCTCGAACGTTCCCTGCGGGGTGGTGAGCAGGACGAGGGCGCCGGGAACCGTCATCTTCTTCGTCGCGGCTTCCACGGCGTTCCGGAGCGCGGCCGGGTCGATGGTCTTCAGTGCGGGCCCGGACGGGGTGGGGTCGGGGGTGCTCGCTGCCGTCGCAACCGGAACGGCGGAGGGGGCTGCGCAGTCCGCGCCGGCCGCCGGCAGGGCGAGGCCCGCGACCAGCAGGGCCGTGCACGCGGCGGGGAGGGCCGCACGGCGGACGGTGCGCGCCGTCCTTCGGGAGTTCGTCATGTCGGCCTCGCAGCCTTCATGCGCGGCAACCCCGAACCGCGAGCGGGGGCAAAGCAGAACAAAGGTCATTTTATCACCGTGCGGTGCAGGGGACCTTCCGGCGGACTCCCGGCGGAACCGGCGGGTGGGGTTGCGGCGTTGTGAACACAGGGCGCGACCGATCGCGGCGGGGAGGAAGACATGGGAGAGATCGCGGGCGCACGCGACAGACTCCATCGGGAGGCAGAGGCCGTACGGGGGTGCCTGCGGGCGCTCGCGGAGCAGTTGACGCCGGGTCAGGAACCCGGGTTCGCCGTGTCCCGCAAGCCGTTCAGGGACGGCGGGACGGCGCCCGCCACCTACCACCACGCGTTCATCGAGCGCGTGGAGGCCCGCGAGGCGCGGCCGCCGCGGAATGCGTACGAGCCCGGACTCGCGGCGCGTGCGGCCGCCGTCCTGCTCGCCGCCGACGGCTGGGACACCGGCGGGCAGCAGCCCGATGCGGAGGGCCGGGAGGTGAGGGGCGTGCTGCGGGGCGGGGCGTGGGTCCGCGTCTGTGTTTCCGCCCACCGGAGCTCGGTGCTGTACGAGGGGCGGACCGCGGACGTCGCCCTGTACGAGCCGGAGCCGCACGTGCAGCCCGAACCGTCGGCGACGCCGGAGACGCTGTGGGCCGGGCACGAGCTCTGCCACGAGTGCGACGGCCTGGGGTGGTGCCCCGCCTGCGAAGGGGAGGGCTGGGTCCTCGGCGGCCGCCCCGGCTGGGGCGCGGGGTCCAGACCGCGGGACCCCAACCGGCTGGGGCGCTGCCCGCTGTGCTCCACCCGGCGAATATGCCCGATCTGCAACGGTGCCGGGCAGGTGCGCGCGGGCTCCGACCCGTACGAACGGTAGGCGGCGCGGGCGGCGGGTAGGCGGCGCGGGCGGCCGCAGCCGCGCCGGGCCCGGCAGAGGCCGTCAGGTCCGGTGCGGCCCGACTGCCGTGTGACGGCCGGTTGCGGGGGCCGATCCGCTGCTGCCCGTCAGGCCTGCACGGGACCGCGGGCCGGCGCCGGGTCGAGGGAGTCGGCGTCCTCCATGAAGCTCAGCATCCGGGCGTTGACCACGTCGGGGTGGTCGATCGACGGTCCGTGGCCCGTCTGGGCGATGATCTCGGCGCGAGCGCCGGAGATCAGCCGCGGCACGCGCTCCAGCTGCACCTTCGGCCGCAGGAGCAGGCTGCGCTTGCCCATGATCAGGTAGAACGGCGTCCGGATGGAGCGCAGCTCGTCCTCGGTCAGCGGCAGCGGTGCAGGCCGGCGGATCCGGAAGGCCTTCACGCCCGCGTGGATCCACGCGCGCAGCTCGGGAACGATGATGACCGGCTGCTCCAGCCACTTGGCCAGAGCCGGGCGCAGCGCCTTCGGGGCGAAGGTGGCGAAGAGGCTGGCGAAGATCCACACGAAGAACCGCAGGCCGACCTTCTCCAGGCCGCCCGGGTCGAGGGCGGTGACCGAGGCGAGCCGGCCGGGCCTGAGGTGGGCCTGGTTGACGACGAGCCAGCCGCCGTAGGAGGAGCCGACGAGGTGGACGCGGTCGAGGCCGAGTGCGTCGAGGGCCTCGTCGAGCCACTGGGCAGCGCGCTCGGGCTGCCACATCGGCTCGCGGTGGACGCTTCGGCCGGGATCGCCGGGGGTGTCGAGGGCGTAGACCGGGCGTTCGGCGCCGAGCGCGGGGGTGTTGGGGTACCACATCGCGGAGCAGCCGCCCGAGCCGTGGATCAGGACGACGGGGGTGCGCGCCTCGGCGGCGGGGTCCGCGGGGCCGTACCGGTAGACGTGGGTGGTGCCGAAGCTCGTCTCGACGTCCGTCTCGGAGCGGACGGGGGCGCCCATCGCGAGGAGGACGTCCGAGGCGGCGAAGTAGCGGTCGCGCAAGGTGTCGTTGACGTAGCGGCCGACGTCACGGCGGGCGCGGGGTCGCGTCATGGTTCCGGTCACGGGTACCTCCTGGAATCCGTTCTTCGTAATACGAACGTACCACAAAGATGGTACGGCGGTATCATGAAAGGGGCCCGGGGAGCCGGGCGCGCGAGACGCACGAGGACAGGCGGAGACAACCACATGCCGAAACGCGTGGACCACGACGAACGCCGGACACAGATCGCCGAGGCCCTGATCCGCGTGGCCGGCCGGCGCGGACTGCACGCGGTCGGCATGCGCGACGTGGCCGCCGAGGCGGGGGTGTCCCTGCGGCTCGTGCAGTACTACTTCCAGACCAAGGAGAACCTGCTCTTCCACGGGCTCCAGCACCTCACCGGCCGCTACACCGCACGCGTCGGCGCGCGCCTCGCCGCCGTCCCCGATCCGGGCCCGCGCGCGACCGTCGAGGCGCTGCTGCTCGCCTCCCTGCCCACCGACGAGGAGAGCCGCACCTTCCACCTCCTGTACACCTCGTACGCGATCCTGTCGGTGACCGACGAAGGGCTGGCCGCCCAGCCGTTCATCGACAATCCCAACGCCGCGGAGGACGCAGTGGCCGGCATGCTCCTCAAGGCGCAGGAAGCGGGGCTGGCGAACCCCGGCATCGACGCGCGCACGGAGGCGATCAGCCTGCTCGCCATGACCGCCACCATGGGGACGAGCATCATCGTCGGCCAGCGCACGCCCGAGTCGGCCGTCGCCGTCCTGCAGCACCACCTGGACCGCATCTTCAGAGAGGCACACGGCTGACCCGCGGGCGAAGCCCGGACGGACGTCGCGGCCCTCGAAGAGGCGTGCTTCGAGCCCCATGTGACGTGATGCCAGGCCCGCACGGCACTGCCATCGCCCTGGACGGCGGCCGCCGGATCGGCAGGGCGGCGGCATCGGTCCGGGGACTCGGGTCAGGCGGGGACGGCAGGGGGCGTGCGGATCGCGTCAAGGTCCGGCTCGACACATAGCCCGGAGGCGTCCAATCCGCTGGTTTCGCCTCGGCGTCCTCCGCCCGCGGCGTAGCGTGGCCGCATGAGCGATGTCGCGGAGGGCACGGGCCCGACGCCGGACGCGAAGCCGAAGCCGCCTTCCCGGGAGCGGGCGCGGCTGGCGGTGCGGAACCGGCAGACGGCCGCGCTGGTGTACCGGTCGGACGAGTGGGCGGCGAACAAGGCCGCCGGGGAGGCCCTGGCCACGGTCCGCGGCTGGGGGTACGGCGAACTGGACGCGGACGACCTGGACGAGGTGATGCGGCTGCTCGTCGGCGCGGTCGTCGCGGACGGCGGGAAACGGGTCAGCGTGCACCTCGCGGACCAGGACCGGTCCGTCCTCGTCCTCGTCCTCAGCCACCGCGTCGACGGGGGCCGCGGTGAGCAGCAGCTGCTCGGCGACCTCGCGACCGTGCCGAGCGTGCACACCTGCGGCAGCGACATCGGTGAGGACGGCCGGCGCGTGTGGGCGCTCCTGGAGGCGCACCCGCGGCCCCGGCGGACGGGCCGAGTCGCATAACCCGGCCCACCGCGCCCACGCCCGGCGGCTTCGCCCCCCGCCGACCCGCTGCCGGCCGGCGGGCTCGCCCATGTGCGTACCCTGCCGGGGCCCTGCCGGGGCCCTGCCGGATCCTGTCGGCGGCGGGGTGTCGGTGGTCAGCAGCCCATGGCCCAGGTGTGCGAGTCGCCGTTGTCGTTGGCCGCGCTGTTGTAGCCGACCTCCTGGCCGGGGGTGAGGCAGATGGTCATGTGCCCGCCCTGCTGTGCACTGGAGTACACCTTCACGTGGTCCTTGATGCCGGGGCCGGAGATGCCGTGGTTGGCCCAGGAGGAGTCCTCGTCGGCGATCCAGCTCTCCCACCAGCCGTCGTCGCCGCTCCAGTTGGCGCGCTGGCCCTTGAAGTCGGCGTGCTCCCAGGCGCAGAACTCGCCGCTCGGGCAGTCCGCCGCCCCGGCCGGTCCGGCCGCGGCCAGGCCGCCGGTGAGGACGAGGAAGGCCGCGGCGGCGGCGGTGAGCAGCTTGCTCTTCTTCATGCGGTTCATCAGGAGACGTTGCCTTTCCGGTGAGGGGTGGAGCGGTCGGCCAGCAGGCCGGCCGCGCGGTGCAGTGCGCGGTCGCGCAGCCGGTCGTAGGTGGTGAGTTCCTCGCGGTGCGCGGCGCGGACCTGGGCGAGCCGGGCGGGCTCCAGCCGGTTCCGCAGCCCCTCCAGGCCGCTCCTGCGGATGCAGTCGGTGTCCCGGTCTCCGCACGCCGCCCTGCGGGCGAGGGCCTCCCGGTACGCGGGGTCCTCGCGGAGCCGGGCCTGGGCCTCGGCGCGCAGGTTGTTGACGGTGACCTCGGCGCGGAACCAGCGGGCCTGGTCGCCGTAGAGGTAGCGGTGCGCCTCGGGGAGGCAGCCGTCGGTGTGGGTGCGTACGGTGTGGCCGGTGGCCAGCGTGATCGACAGTTCGGCGGGGTCGGAGCCGAACAGTGCCTCCTCCCGGGGAGGCGGGCCGGCCGCGCCGCGTGCGGTGAGGCAGCGGTCGACCAGTACCTGCTGGGCCGCTTTGATCAGGTCACTGCGGCCCTGCTCCGAGGTGGGGAGGGCCGGCCGGGGCGCTGCCGCGCAGCCCGCGGCGCACAGCACGGCCAGCACGAGACCCGCCGCTGTCCGGCCGATCGCCCGCACCCGGGCAGCGCTGCATTCCACACCCCCTCAAACGATCAAGGACGGCCGACGACACGGTGCGCGCCCCTCACATCCCGACGGCCGCCGGGAGCGCGGTCCGTCCGCCCGCCGGACGGCGGACGGACCGCGGACGGACCGCGGACGGACGGCGGACGGACGGCGGTGGGTCAGTCCTCGCCCAGGATGATGTGCTCCTCGACCGCGGGCTCCGGCCTGTTCTCGGCGCTGCGGCGGACGCTCTCGGCCGGCCCGGGACGAGGGGTGGTGCGCCTGGCCTCTTCGGGCTGGTCCGTGCTGGCGTAGTCGTTCCGCATCATGGTCTTCCTTTCATCCGATCGGGGCGGAGGTCGTGTGCGCTCCTTCCCGGCGACCGAGCAAAAAACAGGACGCGACCACACTGTGACGGGCCGCACGACACGCCGCCCCCGGTGGGGCGCCGTCCGGGTGACGCGCCCGCGCCGGCCCGCGGCTGAACGTGCCCGCCCGCAGGCCGCTACCGACGAGCAGGGTCGTCGTGCATGGGCGATGTCCTCGTCGACGTCGACGAGGAGACGGTGCCCTCGCTGTTGCGGGAGCAGCACCCCCGCGGCCGTGGACCGTCGCGACCACAGGGGGTGGCCGCCCCCGCCGCGCCTGACGGCCGCCGCACGTCGTGCTCCGGCATGGTGCCGTGCGGCGACCCCGCCCGCCGCTCCTGGCGCCGGAGCCCTGACGTAGGGTCACGGTGAGACCAGCCGCCGCATCGAAGGACCAACGCATGCCCGAACTGCCCGCGCCCGTCCGGCTCGGGACGGCGGTGAGGAGCGGGCCCCGACGGTTCCTGCTGTCGTGGTGGCCGTGGCGCTGCTGGCTCCACCTGGCCTCCGGGGCCTTGGTGGGGTACGTGGTGCTGGTCGTGCTCGCCGTGCTGATCGGCGCCGGGGTGCTGTTGTCCTGGCTGGGCATCGGGCTGTTGCTGCTCACCGCGGCGGTCCTGACCGCCGTACCCGTCGGCGCGCTGGAGCGGCGGCGGCTGCTCCTGGTGGAGCCGGAGCGGATCGCGGACCCGCACGCCCCGGCAGCCGGCGCCGGGCCGATGAGCCGGCTGCGGACCCGGCTCCGGGAACGGGCCACCTGGCGCGAGCTGGGGTACGCCGCCCTGCTCGCGGCGGTGTTCGGGCCGGCCGGGCTCGGGGTGACCGCCCTGCTCGCCTTCTCCACGATGCTGGTCGCGAGCCCCGTCATCGTGTGGGCCCTGGCACCGGAAACCGTGATGCTGATCCCCGGGCGCGCGGTCTCCGGCCCCCTGGAGGCCCTGGGCGGCACCGCCGCCGGGCTGCTCGGGCTGGTCCTCGCGGCGTACACGGCCGGACTGATCGCCGGCACGCAGGTGCGTCTGGCGCGGGCCCTGCTCGGGCCGCGCGAGGAGGACGTCCGGGTGGTGGAGCTGACCCGCTCCCGGATCCGGCTCGTCGACGCCTTCGAGGCCGAACGGCGGCGGATCGAACGGGACTTGCACGACGGCGCCCAGCAGCAGCTGGTGGCCCTGAGCATGACCCTGGGGCTGGCCGAACGGGAGCTGCGCGGGGTGCCGGAGGCGGCGAGGACGGCCGAACTGGTCGCCCGGGGGCGGGCGGAGGCCAAGCAGGCACTGGCTCAACTCCGGGAGCTGGTGCGGGGCATCCATCCGCAGGTGCTGACCGATCACGGACTGGCGGCGGCGGTCACGGAGCTCGCGCTGCGGCACCCGGTTCCGGTGACGGCCGACCTGGACGGGCTGCCGCGGCTGCCCGACGCGGTCGAGGCCACCGCGTACTTCTGCGTGGCGGAGGCCCTGGCCAACGCGGCCAAGCACAGCGGGGCCGGCCGGGTGGAGGTCGCGGGCCGGGTCGTGGACGGGAAGCTGGCCCTCACGGTCACGGACGACGGCCGCGGCGGGGCCGAACCGGCCGCCGGGGCGGGCCTGGTGGGGCTGGCGGACCGGCTGGCCGTGCTGCGGGGCAGACTGGTGGTGTCGAGTCCGGTGGGCGGGCCGACCGTACTGCGGGTGGAGGTGCCGTGCTCCGGCTGATCCTGGCCGAGGATTCCGTGCTGTTGCGGGCCGGGCTGACCGAGGTGCTGTCCCGCAGCGGGCACGAGGTGGTCGCGGCCGTCGGCGACGCGGAGGCGCTGATGCGGGCCGTGGCCGCGGAACGGCCCGACGTGGTGGTCACCGACGTGCGGATGCCGCCCGACTTCCGGGACGAGGGTCTGCGAGCGGTCCTGGAACTGCGCGCCGCCGATCCGTCGTTGCCGGTGCTGGTGCTGTCCCAGTACGTGGCGACGGCGTACGCGGCGCGCCTGTTCGACGGGAGCGCCGGCGGGACGGGCGGTACGGGCGGTACGGGTGCCGTGGGCGGGCTCGGCTACCTGCTGAAGGACCGCGTCGGCGAGGTCGACGAGTTCCTCGACGCGCTGGAACGGGTGGCCGGCGGGCAGACCGTGCTGGATCCGGAGGTGATCCGCGTGCTGCTGAACCACCGTCCGGCGGACCACCCGCTGGGCCGGCTCACCCCGCGGGAACGGGAGGTGCTGGCGCTGATGGCGGAGGGGCTCAACAACCAGGCCGTGGCGGCCCGGCTGTTCGTGACCGAGGCGGCCGTGGTGAAGCACGCGAGCAGCATCTTCATGAAGCTGGCGCTCGACCCTGCGGAGGGCAACCGGCGGGTCCTGGCCGTCCTCGCCCACCTGCGGGGCTCCGCCGGCTGACGGCCGCCGCGGGACGGCCGGCCCGGGTGCTCAGCGGCCGGCTCGGGTGCTCAGCGGCCCGGCCCGGGTGCTCAGCGGCCGGTCGGCGCGCGGTACGGTCCGGTCCGTGCGCAGTCCGGTCCGGCCGGTGCGCGCCGCGGTCCGGCCGGCGCCGCATGCGCGGGTGCCGACGAGGAGGCGATGATCCGGGACGGCAGCGGCGACGGCACCGCGGCCGGAGCCGCCGACCGCGCCCACAGCACCAGCAGGACCGGCAGCGCCAGGTACCCGAACCGCCCCGCGGGGGCCAGCAGGAACGCCACCGTCAGGCCGATGGCCAGCCGGTCGGCGGCGGCGACGACGGTCCGCGGCGGCCGCAGCACCAGCGACGCGGCCACCGCCGCACCGCCGAGGAGCAGCAGGGCCACCGTCACCCACCAGCCCCACGGCCCGAGTTCGCTGATCAGGTGGCCGGGCAGCGGGCTCCTCGCCGGAGTCGCCACCTCGGCCCGCCCGGTCGGGAACGCGAACACCTGCCGGACCAGTTCGGCGGGCTGCAGCAGGGCCGCCGGCAGCACCGCCACCGCCGTTCCCGCCGCCGCGATCGCCCCGCACCGCACGGCCGCACGCCACCCGTACACCGCGGCCAGCAGCACCACCGCGACCGGGACGGCCGGCCAGGCCGTCCACTTCACCGCACACGCACCGGCCAGCACGATGCCGGCGAGCACCGGCCGTCCGGTCGCGGCGGCGGCCAGCGCCAGGCAGCACAGCCCCGCCAACGGCAGGTCCACCCCGCTCACCGCCAGCGGCAGCGCCACCACCGGGGAGGCGACCAGCACCGGGGTCAGCCCCCGCAGCCCGGCGCCGCGTTCGCCGAGGAGCCGTCGCCCGCCGTACATCCCGCCGAGCAGCGCTGCGGCACACCAGATCCGGGCGTCCCCGAGCAGCCGGGGCAGCCCGCCGGATTCCCCGAGCAGCGCCCGCGGTATCCCGAACAGCGCCATGCCCGGCAGGTACGGGGTGTACTCCTCGACCCGGCCGGGCCGGTCGACGTACGGGCTGCCGGAGTCCAGCAGCAGGCGGCCGGACCGTTCGATGACGGCGACCTCCGACTGGCCCTGCCCGGTCCACACCAGGTACAGCAGCGGGACGGCGACCGCTCCGGCCAGCGCGAGCGCGAGGGCGGCGCGGGGCCGCCGCAGCCCGGTGGCGCAGGCGGCGCCGAGGTATCCGGCGGCCGCGCACCACCCCCACAGCCGGTGCGTGGCCAGCGTGGACACCAGCGGGAACGACAGTGCCCAGGCGGCCGCGCACAGCCAGCCGAAGGCCCACCAGGAGGGTCGGGAGGAGTTCATGCCCCCATTGCAGCCGCGGCCACCCCTCCGGGTCTGCCCACCCAGACGGACACTTCGGGGTCGGGTTTCCCCTACCCCGAGGGGCCGTGGGCGGCTCAGGCGAGGTTCTTCTCCAGGGCGTGGACGTACTGCTTGACCGGGTGGTCGCGGAGCGCGTCGCCGGCCGGGGCGAGGAGGTCGGCGGTGGCGCCCTTGACGCGGTCGGTGAGTGCTCCGGCCAGGGGCATGGACGAGCGGACCTTGCCGGTGGAGTCGATGTAGCGCAGGGTCTCGGCGTGCGTGTAGACCGGCTCGGGCGGCAGCTGGGGGACGATGTCGTTGTTGTTGACGAACCGGTGCAGGCGGTCCTTGAACCCCTTGTTGCAGGCGGCGGCGAGGAGCCGGTCGCAGGTGCGGGGCTGGCCGAAGGTGTAGATGCCGTCCGCCTGCAGCCGGGGCTCTTCCAGGTACATGCGGCAGCCGGCGAGCATGGCGAGGGCACCGCCGAGGCTGTGCCCGGTGAACCAGACGCTCTGCCCGTTGTCGCGCAGCTCTTCCAGGGTGTCCCGGACGGCGGGGAAGACGGAGTCGAGGGCCTGGCCGAAGCCGTAGTGGATGTAGCCCGTCCGGGCCGGGCCGGGCCAGGGCGGGGTGGTGGCGTCGGAGAGCCAGTCGCGGATTTGGGCGGGCTCGGTGCCGCGGAACGCGGTGATGATCATGTGGTCGCTGGCCATGGTGTACGCCTGGGTGTCCGCCAGCGGGAAGGGAGGGGTGAACCGGGTGTGGTGGTGGCGTACCCGGTCGAAGCCCCACTCACGGGCCTGGCGTTCGATGGTGGCTTCGTCCTTGTACGCCAGCTCGGCGGCCCGGACCATGCTGTAGGCCAGCGGCAGGCTGTAGGTCTTGGCGTGGTGGTCGATCGTTTCGGGCACGGGCATTTCCCGGTCACCTTCCTCGCGGGGCGTGCTGCGGCTGTCCCGCGCACCGTTCCCCGCCCGCCACCCCGATCAGGCCCGGCGTCACTCCCCCGGGCGCGCAGGATCGATTCGCCGACCCCCGCCCGGCCCAACCCGCACCGCCGCGCGTCCGCGCACCCGTCTCGCATCCGCCGCGTGTCCGCCGCGTGACGCGGGCCGGTGGGCGGCCCGGGCCGAGGGCTTTCGACGCCCTGGCCCGTAGCCGCCCGCCCCCCGCCCGCCGGCCGGCCGACCTGCTGTCTGCCTGTCTGCCTGGCGAGCCGGTCCGCGGACCCGGATTGCGGTGGGGCCGTCAGGCCTTCGGCAGGAACGCCTGCTTGCTCGCACAGGTCCACACCGTGGCCCGGCCGACCCCGTTCTCGTCGAGGACGCTGCCGCCGACCCGGTCGTCGTCGGTGACCGCGTGGGCGCTGCCGCGGCGCGGACCGGAGCCGCCGGGGAGGGCCAGCACCGGGCCCTTCCCGGGCCAGTACGCGGGCTGCGTGCTCTTGCGCCAGCCCTCCTCGAACGAGACGGCCGCGCCGACCACCGCCCCGCTGGTGGGGCTGGTCGCATCCAGGGACAGGTCCTCCTCACCGGCCAGCCGGCCGGGCTCGGCGGGGAGCGCGTCGTACGGCTGCTTCCAGGTCGCCGCCCGGAAGTGCTGCAGTTCGCGCCAGGCCGTCCACTCGTGGCCGACCACCCGGCCGCGGTTGTCGATGGCGCTGCCGATCGTGGAGTACATCTGCGCCTCCTGGTTCCACGCCTGGAGGCTGTACGGCGGGTAGCCGCCGGCCGGCCAGACCACCGGGTAGGAGCGCAGGATGATCTCGTCGGTCTCCTGGTTCCAGTACTCGCTGTACAGGTTGCCGAGGATGTCCCCGCGCTTGTTGATCGAGCTGACGGAGAGCCTGCTGTTCGGGTAGGCGTCGGCGGGTGCCGGGAGTTCGCGGACCACCGAGCCGTTCGCCCACTCCTTCGCGACACCGTTCTCGCTGGTGACCACGCGGCCGGTGGCGCTGACCGCGGCGGCCGCGCCGTACCGGCCCGGGGTGGTCAGCAGCCGGACGGCGGCGTCGCCCGGCCGGTAGCTGAACGCGGCCTTGGTGTCGATGTCGCGCGTCAGCGTGCCGGCCATCAGGCCGTTGTCGCTGACGGAGGTGACCGTGCCCCCGGTCCAGCCGTCGGGCATCGGCACGGCGTGCGCGGTGGTCCCGGTCCAGTAGACCGGCACGCCGTTGCTCGTGCCGACCGCGAGGTCGCCGCGGCCCAGGCCGTGCACCGTCCCGCTGCGTGTCGGCCCGTCGGCCGACAGTGCGTCCAGCGTCCGGAGTTCCGGTGCGCAGCCCGCGGCACCGGCCGGCCCCGCGGCTGTGATCAGTCCTGCAAGTGCGACGGCGGCCGCAGCCGCGGCCATGCTCTTCCGCATACGGAGAATCCCCCTGGTTGTGGCATGTACGAGCCACATACTGCCGGGAAAACGGGCGGAATGGTACAGACCGCTTGTGATCATTCGCTGGTGCGGGATCGCGCGTCGGCGGGGCGGCGTGTGCTTCGATGAGGGCGTGGAGAGCATCGCACGGCAGCTCCTGGCCAAGGGGTTCGGCCTGCCGAGCGGCTTGCCGGGCCGTCTCGGCGGCCGGCTCATGGCCCACGGCAACGCCGCCACCGAGCGCCGTGCGGTCGCCGTCGCCGCGCCCGCCGAACACGACGTCGTCGTCGTCATCGGCCCGGGCCCGGGCGTCGGGCTCGAAGCCGCCGCCCGGTGCTCGGCCCACGTCGTCGGCATCGACCCCTCCGAGCTCATGCTCGCCACCGCCCGCCGCCGCTGCGCGGCCCCGATCGCCCGGGGCCGGCTCCGCCTCGCCCTCGGCACCGCCGCCCGCACCGGTGAACCCGACGCCTCCGCCGACGTCGTCATCTCCGTCAACAACCTCCACCTCTGGCCCGACGTACCCGCCGCCCTGGCCGAACTCCACCGCGTCCTGCGACCGGGCGGCCGTCTGGTCCTCTCCGCCCACGAGAAGTGGCTCCCCGCCGGCCTCCCCGCGCTCGCCGGCGTGGTCGTCGCGGCCGGGTTCGGCTCCGTCCGCACGTGGACCTGGGAACCCCCGAGCCGCATGGCATCGACCGCGGCGCAACTGAGCGCGGTACGCACGTAGCTTCGCGGGCGGGCTGCCGCGGCGGTCAGCGCGTCTGCGCCCTCCACGCGGCGAACAGGTCGGACTGCACCCGGGCAGCCATTCGAAGGGTTCGTCGGCGGCGGGGTCCTGGCCGTCATGGTGGAGGAAGGACTCCCGGAGGTCGCTCGGAAAGGTCACCCCCATCGCCTTCTCCGCCTTCTCGATGCGTTCCGGTGATGTGCCGGGCCGGAGGCGGAGCGAGCGGCCCGCGCGCGTACGCGCCCACGTTTCGAGCTCCTCCCAGAGGGTGACTACCGCGTCGCCCATGTCCCGTTCCCGTCACTGACCCGGTGTCGTCCCCGGCACCCTACGCACCCCCGTCGGGCCGGTCAGCGGCGGGCGGCGCGGTCCACGAGCCAGTCGAGGGCGGCCGGGCCGGCACCGAGGACGGAGATGTGCCCGTCGGACGGGCTCAGCCGCAGTTCCGCGGCCGGGCAGTGGCGAACGAGCCACTGGCTGTGCCCGCTCGGCACGACCCGGTCCCGGCCGCCGTGCAGGAGGAGGACCGGCGCCGGAACCCGCGCCGGATCGGCTCCCCAGGGGGCGACGAAGGCCAGGTCGTCGTCGATCAGCCCGCCCGGGCCGGCCTCCACGGCAGGACCGACGACGTCGCCGAACCAGGACCAGTCGCCGGAGAGCGCGGCGTCGTCCGCGGGCGTGAACATGCCCGGGTCGAACACGGCACTCGCCTCGTACTGCTCTTTTGCGGCGCGCCCTGCGGCGGCTGCCCGCAGGGACGCGGCGCCGGCTTCCGTCATGCCCGCGTACCAGTCGAGCCCTTCGGCGCCGAGCGGGGCCAGTCCGGCTGCGCAGACCACCGCGAGGACCCGGTCGGCCAGCAGGGCCCCGCAGGCCAGAGCGTGCGGGCCGCCACCGGAGTGGCCCATGACCGCGAAGCGGTCGACGCCCAGCGCGTCGGTGACGGCGGCCACGTCGGCGGCGGCCGAGGCGACGTCCCGGCCGGGACGCGGGGTGGACCCGCCGTAGCCCGGCCGGTCGTACGACACCCAGCGGATGCCGAGCCGGTCGGCGGCGGGGAAGAGGGGCACGGGCGGTGCGCCGATGTTCGGCGTGCCGTGGTGCCAGACGACGGTGAGGCGTTCGCCGCCGGGCGCGTGGGCGCCGGTGTCGTAGACGTGCAGCACGCGACCGTCGCTCAGCTCCAGGTCGGTTTCCTCCGCCGCCAACTCCCCACCCCTGTACGCGAACGTCCTCGGCCACCCGCCGCCCGGAGGCCCGAAGCTACTGCGGACCGGTCTCGGGTGACAACGACTGGACGCGGCCGGCAAAGGGCGCCGAGGGGGCTGCCCCGGCCGAGGGTTGGGGTCCGCTCGGATGATCACTGCGGTGGAGGAGCGATGACAGAACCGGACCTGGAGTTCCTGGGGTGCCGCCGGAGGCCGGGGACGCCCACCGGCAGCTGCTGCGCACGGGCGGCACCGCCGGGGCGGCCGGCTCCGCGCCGGATCTCGTCGGCCTCGGCCTGGTCACCGAGTCCACGACCGGCGTCAGCGAGTCCACGACCGGCGTCCTCCGGCCCGTACCGCAGCGGCGCCCCTGCGGGGCGGGGTCAGGTGTCGGGCATCAGCCGCAGGGCGTGCAGTGCCACGGCGAGGTCGGTGATCGCGCGGGGGTCGCGCAGTGAGCGCCCCGTCAGCTCCTCCAGCCGGTGCAGGCGGTAGCGGACGGTGTTGCGGTGGCAGTACAGGAGCCGCGCCGCGTCGGCCGTCGAGCCTGCCGCGGCGAACCAGCACTCCAGGGTCGCGAGCAGGCGGTCCCGCTCGTCGGCAGGCAGCCGCAGGACGCCTTCGAGGACGGCGCGGGCTATCCGGCCGGCCTCGTCCGGGGCCGCGGCCACCAGCAGGGCGGCCGGGCTGTTGTCGAAGCGTGCGACGCCGGCGGGGCGGCCGCGGGCACCGGTGAGCGCCAGGCGGGCGAGCCTGAGGGCCCTGGGGGTGTCCCGCAGGTCGCGGTACGGGGGGCTGACGCCGACGCGGACGGCCGCCGCCGCCCGGTGCAGGACGTGCAGGACCGCGTCGTCGGCTCCCGGGCGGCGGACGGCCACCACGCCGACGTGGAGGTCCGGCAGCAGGCGCCAGGCCGACCGCAGGTGTTCGGCGAGGAGGTGCGCCTCGATCCCGGGCAGTGCCTCCCGGCCGGGGCCGGGGACCTCGGCGGCGACCACGACGTAGGGGCCGCCGGTGGGCAGGCCGAGTACGTCGGCGGCTTCCCAGAGGGTGGTGCGGTCGGTGAGCAGGCCCGTGAACAGGGCCTCGACCATGGCCGAACGTTCCCGTTCGCGTTGCAGCACCATCTCGGCGGCCTCCTCCCGGTACGCGTCGCTCGCCGACGCCGCGAGGCCTCCGTTCACCCACCAGGCGGCCAGCGACATGATCGTTTCGGTGGTGAGGCCCTGGGTGGAGCGGGCCTCGGCGGCGATGGCGGCCCACAGGACCTCGGAGCCGACGCGGTAGGCGTGCAGCAGCTCGGCCAGCGGGGCTCCCTGGCGTGCCCGCCGGCGGCCGGTCTCCTGCGCCGACGCCCCGTCCCCGCACCGGCCGTCGACGAGCTGCCGGAGCACCTGCTCGCAGTTGCCCCGGCAGGATGCGGCCAGCTCCGCGAAGGGGACGTGCTCGTCGCCCCGGTAGTACGCCACTTCGGCACGGATGCGGCGGGCCATCCGCGTGCCCAGTTCCTCGGTGCGCGTGAGCAGCGCGGCCGCCACGGGCGCGATCTCGGCGGGTGCGTCGGGAGTGCGGCTCATGCCCGCAGGCTACAAACGGCCGTGCGCGGCAGGGGGCGCATTGTGCCCGGGGACAACGGGGGGCGGGGCGGGTGTGTGTGCGGGCACATGGCCCGCGGCCGGGTCCGGCCAGCACGATACGAGGACGTTACCGGCCGGTATCGGACCGCATTCCGTCGTGCTGCCTCCTCAGGGGGAACCGTGTCCACAGCCGCAACACCCCACACCACCCGCCGCGCCACACCCCACACCACCCGCCGCACAACACCCCACACCACCCACCGCGCTGCCCGCCGTGCCGCCCGCCGTGCGTCCGTCCTGGGCGGTGCCGCGCTCCTCGGCTCCGCCCTCACCCTGGCCACCGCCGCCGCCTCCGCGCAGGCCGCGGACCCTGCCCCGCCCTCGGCGCCCGCCGGGACGGCCCGGTACGTGGCCCTCGGGGACTCGTACGCCGCCGGGGCGGGGGTCCCCGCCCAGTCCGGCGGCCTGTGCCTGCGCTCCGACCGCAACTACGGCCGCCTCGTCGCCGCGGCCCTCGCCCCGTCCGCGTACGTGGACAGGACCTGCACCGGAGCCAAGGTGAGCGCCCTCACCACGCCCCAGACGGACGCCGGGACCGTCGTCAACGGCCCGCAGCTCGATGCCGTCACCCCCGACACGTCCCTGGTCACCCTCACGCTCGGCGGCAACGACATGGGCACCTCCGACGTCGGCTTCGTGGACGTCGTGGCCGTCTGCACGAGCCTCGCCCTGACCGATCCCCTCGGATCGCCCTGCCGGGACTTCTACGGCGACACGCTCAGCAGGCGGCTCGACTCGGCGGGGGCACGGCTGACCGACGGCCTCCGCACACTGTCCGCCAAGGCGCCCCGCGCGAAGGTGGTCGTCGTCGGCTACCCGTCGGTGCTCCCCGACAACCCGCTGACGTGCCTGGGCAAGCTGCCCGTCACGACCGGCGACCTCCGCTTCCTGCGGTCGGTCATCGGTGAACTCAACGAGAAGACGGCCCGAGCCGCCACCGCGGCGGGCGCCGCGTACGTCGACACCCTCGGCCCGACCAGGGGCCACGACAGCTGCTCCCCGTCGCCCTGGATCGAGGGAGTCCTGCCCACCTCGCCCGCCGCGCCGCTGCACCCCAACACCACCGGCCAGCGCGCCATGGCCGAGGCGGTGTTGCGGGCGCTGGGCCGCTGAACCCGCCCGACCGGGCCGTCAGGGACGCCGCGCCGCCCCACGCCCTGCTGCGCCTGTCAAGCCACGGGATCACGTGACTGGATCCGCCGGCCGCGCTGCCGTTTCCTGAAGGGCACTCCCCCATGTGCCCCGAGGAAGAAAGCGAGAACAGCAATGTCCGGACTCGACAAGAACCCCGCAGCGGACGCGCGGCGCCGGCTCGCCACGACCATGGCCGCTCTGGCCCTGGCCGGCGGCGCGGCCGCGGTGCTGGGCGCCCCCGCCCAGGCCCAGACCCATGCCCTCGGCGACCACCCGACCGTGATCGGCAGCCCCGAGCTCCGCGTCCCCGGGCCGCTCGAAGGGCTGAGCAAGAACCACAACGAAACCGTCCTGACCCGTGACTGAGCGCACCGGCTGCACGGACACCGAGCAGAAGGAAGGCCCCGTCCGGCTCCACGCCTCGGCCGACGCCGAGGACGAGGCGCTGGTCGGGGCCCTGCTCGTCGAAGGCGGCCTGCACCGGGCGCGGGGCGACCTGGAACAGGCCGAGCACGTCCTGCGGCAGGCCCTCGCCCTGGCCGGGCGGCCGGCGCAGTCCGGCGGGCAGGCGGCCCGGCTGCTGGCCCGGGCGCAATGCGGGCTCGCCGCCGTGTACCGGCTGCGGGGCCGCTATCGGAGGGCGCAGGCCCTGCTGCGTACGGCCCTGGAGCGTGCCGAGGGCGACCCGGCGTCCGATGGCCTGCCGGAACTGGCGGATCTGCTCAACGAGTTGGCCGTCACCTGCAAGTACACCGGCGAGTTCGACGAGGCCGAGCGGCTCTACCGGCGGGTGTGGGCGGTGCTGGTGGAGGCCGGCGGGCCCGCCCACCCGGAGCTGGCCACGGTCTGGCACAACCTCGCGGGCCTGGCGCACGCCCGCGGGGACTTCGCCGCCGCCGAGCCGCCGGCCCGCCGCTCGGTGGCCCTGAGCGAGCGCACCCTGGGCCCCGACCACCCCGCCGTGGCCGCCGACCGTGCCGCCCTCGCGGCGATCCTGGACGGGCTGGGCCGGCGCGAGGAGGCGGAGCGGCTGTTGCGGGAGGCCCTGGCGGTGTTCGGCCGGGTCCTCGGCCCCGGGCACCACGAGACCGCCGTCACCTGCCACAACCTGGCCTGCCTCGCCTACCGGCGCGGCCGCCTCGCCGAGGCCGAGCAGCTCTTCCGCCGCGCGCTGGCCGTCAAGGAGACGGTCCTCGGCCCGGACCACCCGGAGCTGGCCGTGACCCTGCACAACCTGGCCCTCGTCGTGGAGGACCGCGGCCGGCGGTCGGAGGCGCTCCCGCTCGTGCGCCGTGCCGTCGCCGTCCTGGAGGGGGCCGTGTCCCCCGGCCATCCGCTGCTCTCCGCCTGCCGCGCCCGGGCCTCCCGAACCGGCGGCATCCCTGATTCCCCTCCGATTGCGGACCAAGACCGACCGTGAGCTCCTCGTGAGTTCTCGCACCACCCCGTTGGGGCGCGGCCCGCCGTGCAGCCCTCGACCACGTGCCGGCCCTCGTCGCCGGGCCCCGGCGCCTCGGGGCGGGGCGGCGGGGCCGTGATCAAGAAGGGTCGCCGGCCGCGTAGGGTTTGCGCCATGGGATGGACAGTGGGGCGCGAAGGGGGTACTTCGCCCGGACTCCGGGAGTGGCAGGCGCCCAGCGCCGTCGAGCGCGGGCTGTACGAGGCGAGGATGCGGGGCGACTGGCCCGCGTACTACGACCTCGTGGCCCAGGCCGACCTGTTCATGATGCAGTCCAAGGCTGCGGTGGACGCCAACCGCGGGACCAGCCGCTTCCACCGGTACTGGAACCCGCAGACCGGCACCTACTGTCTGGCCGTCTACACCGCCGGCATGCTCCCGCCGCCCGCACCCGACCCGGTCTTCAACGCCTACTCCCTGGGCTGGTTCGCGGGCGTGTGGGAGGCCGGCGACCCGCCGTACCTCGTGGTGAACCCGGGCAGCCCCTGCGAGGGAGTGCTGCCCACCGGCCCCGAGGGCCGGGAGCTGTGGCGGCGGCACTACGCGAAGGTGGAGCGGCGCGGCCTCGCGCGGGATGCCGTCCACACCCTTGAGATCGGCGGCCCGCGGCACGGCCGGGTGGCCTTCGGCCTGGCCGTCGGCGCGCACATCTCCGTCCGCAACGGCCGGTTCTGGAACGCGCTGGCCTACCACGGCAGCGGCTACACCGCCGAACGGGAGACCCTCGAAGAGTGGTGGGGCGTCACCACCCGGGAGGACTGGCTGGAGACGCAGGAGCAGCTGCTGGGCGCCCGCCTGGTCAGCGGCCTCTGGCAGTTCGTCCTCCGGCTGCGGCGCGAAATGGCCCTGGACTTCGCCGGTCCCGTCGACGCCGACCACTGGCGCACGGCCGCCGCCCACGTCGTACGCCGCCGGGCGGAGGAGGCCGCCGAGCCGGAGCTGACCCCCGACGGGGTGGACCGGGGCCGGGTCGTGACCGCGTCCGAGGTCGAGTCCGGCGTCGAGCGCGTACAGCGGCTCATCGGCCGGATCACCCGCTACGAGGCCCGGTTCCGCGCCGACGGGCTGCTGCCGGAACGCGGCTACGTGCGCACCATCGAGGCCTGGGACCACGGCCGGGCCTCCGGCATGGCCCGCTGGGGCCTGGCCGCCCGCCTGTGCTCCCTGCAGGAGGCGGAGGCGGCGGTCGTCCGCGCCGGCCGCCTCGTCCACGCCAACTACCGCTCCTGGGAGGACTTCTCGGCCGCGTACGTACTCGGCCGCTGCCTGCACTTCGACGAGGAGCAGTTCGGGGAGTGGTACGAGACGGTGCTCCGCGTCCACCGCGTCCTGACCACCGACCCCGCCAGCCCCTGGCGCACCCTCCCCTGGGCCTGACGGGTCAAGGGCGGTCGGCGGGCAGGGTGTCCTTGGCCACCAAGGTGTCGCCGTCCCAGCAGAGGCGGTAGAGGTCGACCTGGTCCAGGACGTCGCGGCCCGAGCGGTAGAACCCGCAGACGGTGCCGGGCGGCCGGGGTGCGGAGCGGGCGTGGTCGGGCGGGTGGGGGAAGGAGCGGGCCGGCAGCAGCCGGGCGAGTTCCGCACGGGGGCGGCCGGTCTCCAACTGGTCGATGCGGGACGGCGGCAGCACGCTCGTCGTCAGCTGCCAGGCCATGTAGAGGGCGGCGGGCACGAAGAACGCGGCCGCCGCGACGGGGCCGCGAAGGCGACGACGGAACGGCTGCGGGCGGCGCGCCGGACGTCGGCCAGCCGCCGGGCGGATTCGAGGACGGTGCCGGTGTCCGTGGCTTTGGCCGTGGCCTTGGCCGTGGCCTTGGCCGTGGCTTTGGCCGTGGTCGTGGCGGTGGCTTTGGCCGTGGCCGTGGCCGTTTCGGTGTGCGTGTCCGGGTGCGTGCGGGGGGCCGTGCCGTCCGCCGCCGGGGGCGCGGGGCGGGCCGGGGCCTGGTGCGGGAGGACGGTGACGCGGGTGCGGCTGGCCTCGTGGGTGATGCCGACCCGGACCTCGCCGCCCGGGGCATGCTTCACGGCGTTGGTGAGGGACTCCTGCACCACGCGGTACATCCCGCGTTCGACCAGGGGGGACAGGGGCGGCACCGGCCCGCGCCGCTCCCACCGTACGGGCACTCCGGAGGCGACCGCGCGGCCGAGGAGGTCCTCGACCGTGTCGCCGACGGGCAGGCCCGTGCCCGTCCCCGTGCCCGCGTCCGCCGCGGGCGGGTCGCGCAGCACGGCGACGGTCTCCCGCAGCTGCTCGACGGCGTCGGCGATCGTGGCGCGCAGTTCGGCGAGGTCGGGGCGGTCGCGGTCGGTGAGGTCGGGAGAGAGTTCCAGCGCTCCGGGCCGGGGTGCGGGCGATTCTGGCCCGGGATCCGCAGGTCGACGTGGTCGCCGAGGCGGGCGACGGGCGCGAGGCCGTCGTGCTCGCCCGGCGGCACCGGCCGGACGTGGTCCTGTCGGACATCCAGATGCCCGTCGTGGACGGGCTGACGGCGGTGGCGCGGCTCCACGCGGAGCTGCCGGCGGTCGGTGTGATCATGCTGACGACGTTCGGGCAGGACGAGTACGTGACCCGGGCCCTGGAGGAGGGCGCGGACGGGTTCCTGCTGAAGGCGGACGACCCGAGGGAACTCCGGGCCGTCGGCGCGGGCGTCGAGGCTGGCGACGGAGCCGGTCCTGGACCCGTGGCAGGGGGACCCGGGCTTCGACGTCGGCCAGACCGGGCGGCCGTCGAGGCGGTCCGGGCGCAGGGCCGTCGCGTGGTCGTGGCCCGTGGGTGGGCCGATCCGGCCCCGGTCGACGACCGGGACGACTGCTTCGTCGTCGGCGAGGTCAACCAGCAGGCCCTGTTCCGGCGGGTGGCCGCCGCCGTGCACCACGGCGGCGCGGGTACGGCTGCTGCTCGACACGGTCGGCCGACGCTGACGGACGGATGGTCGGTCGGTCGGTCCGGTGTACGCGGGTCACGCCTCGGGCAGCCCTGCAGGACCGCTTTGATCCCGGCCGGGGCGGGCGGGGCGCGGGGCGTTCGTTTCCTACGGGCCGACGGGGAGAAGTCGGCCGCCGGTGAGGCGGAGCAGTTCGTCCGCTGTGGTGGGGAAGACGGTGTGGGGCGTTCCGGCGGCGGCCCAGACGCGGGGGTACGCGGTGAGGGCTTCGTCGACGACGGTGGGGAGCGGGCGGGGGTGGCCGGCGGGGGCGACGCCTCCGATGGCCTGACCGGTGGCCAGGCGGACCTGGTCGGGTGTGGCCCGCCGGAGTGCCGGGCGGCCCCAGCGGTCGGCGAGGGCCCCGGTGTCGACCTTGTGGCGGCCGCTGGTGAGCACCAGTACGGGTTCTTCGCCCGACAGGAACACCAGGCTGTTGGCGATGGCGCCCACCTCGCAGCCCAGTGCGGCGGCGGCGTCGGCAGCGGTGCGCGCGGATGCGGAGAGCTCGCGCACGCGGCCCGTGATCCCGGCCGCGGCGAGGGCGCGGGCCACCTGTTCGCTGCGGGTCGGCAGGGACGGCGTTCCGGACGCGGATTCCACCAGGGGCTCCTTCGGCATCGGCTTCGGCTTCGGCACCATGCGGTGCGCGTTCGGGGTCAGGCGCGGCCCGGATGCGCGGTGCTCCGGCTCCGGGTCGGCGGGTGTGGGGCGGGCCGCCCTGCCCGGCACAGGGAAGACGGGCTGAAGGGACGGCCCTTCAGCCCGTCGGCCGCGCGGCACGAGGAGAAGGGGTGCCCACCGCGCGGCCCTTCGGGAAAGTCGTTGTCATCGGGTCCCCTGCCCCGCAACGGGTGTTTCACACTCCTGCGCGGCCGTGGATCCGCAGGTGGATGTCCTTCTCCTGGTCGCCGGCGGCGGTCCCCACCGTGTCGATCACGAAGGCCGAGTCCAGCACGGCGACAACACGGTCCACTGCCCGGTAGCCGCCCTGGGCCTCGACGCTCACCTGGTGTGCCAGGGGGGCCACGGCCGCCGGGGTCGCTTCGGCGGGGGCGGCCACGTCGTAGGCGGATGCCCAGACCGTCGCCCCGCTGCCCGACCGCGGCCCGGTCGTCTTCTCCGCCTTCTCCGCCGTGAAGGCCGCGTCCAGTGTCGCGAAGACGGCGCGGGCGTCCTCCTCGGCGCAGTCGCTGACCACCACGGTCACCTCCGTGCTGCTCATGACGGGCTCCTCCCTGCGGCCGGAACGGGTTCGGTCCTCCTCCAGCATCCACCCGCGCCCGCCACCGCGCGCTGCGGCCCGTCCGTGGCCGCACGGACACGGACGGTGCCGGCCCGGGCGGGCTCCGGCGGCGGTCCACGGGGCGCGGAGCTACGCTCCGCAAGATGGAACGTGCAGAGATACTCAAGCGAGTGATCGGCATCCTCACCGAGGCGCAGGACATCCGCCTGGCCGCGGAGGCCGGTCAGGACATCGAGGCTCCGGCGGCGAACGGCGTGGCCACGCTGCTCCTGAACGAGATGCTGCCGTCGATCCGCGTGCCGGCCGACGCGTCTCCGCAGCAGGTGGCGGCGCACGTGTCCAAGGCGCTCGGCCCCGCCCTGCACACGATGGTCTCGGGGTTCAGCCTGGCGTTCACCAGCCTGGCGATCGCACACGACGGCGGGCGGACGGACGTCTCGTCGATCGAGGTCCTGCAGGAACTGGCCCTGGAGGTCGAGGCAGGAATGTACGACGAGGGGCCGTAGGCCTCTCCGCTCCGCACGGGTCCGAGGGGTCCGAGCGGTCCGAGAGGGGTCACTCGGCGTCGTCGGCGCGTCCTTCGGCCATCTTCCGTTCCTGCCGCCTTCTCAGTTCCTCGGGGCTCTTGCCGGCGACCGGCTTGCTGGCCTCGGGGTGAACCGGATCCGGACCGGGATGCTTCTGCGGCTGCTCCTCGCGGCCCGTGTCCGGCTTCCGCCGCTTGTCGTCGTTGCCCTTCACGGCTGTGCCTCCCGGGGTCTCCGTCGTCCGGTGTCCCGGACCGCCTGCGCCTGCCCCGCGAGCGGCCGGTGCAACCGTCTTCCGTCCGGCTTCCCCGGATCGGGAGTGCACTGCGGGGAGGCGGGCAGGCGCTTTCGGAAGGGGCGGGGGTTGTCGGGCGGATACGGGGCTGCCGGGGTGGGGCGGGGGAACGCGCGGAACGGGAGCAGTCATGGTCGGACATCGCCTGCACTACCACCGTGATCTCGGGTCCGCCCCCGCCGGCAGGCCCCGGGCCGGGCTGGACTTCGTCCGGAGCAGGCTGTCGGAGATCGCCGACCGGCTGGGCGGGGAAGTGACCCAGAATGCCGTCCTGGTGGCGTGCGAGCTGCTCACCAACGCCTCCGGCCACACGTGCGGGCCCACCGGCATCGACCTGGAACTCGACCCCGAGGGCGGACGGCTCACCGTCAGTGTGTCCGATCCCAGCAGCCGGGTGCCGCTCCTGCGGCCGTACCGGCCTGCCGAGCCGCACGGGCACGGCATGCACATCGTCGACGCCCTCGCCGCGGCCTGGGGCGTCACGCAGCGGCCCGACGGCAAAACCGTGTGGGCGACCCTCGCCGTGCCGTAGCCCTGCCCGTGCCACGCGGCGCAGGGGCACGGTCAGCCGCCTCCGCCGCCCGGCAGGAACTCCTGGAGCTTCGCCTTGAGCCCCTGCCGGACCACGGCGGCCCGGTCGCTGTCCCCGCGCAGCACCGAGGCGGCGGCGGACCTGATCTGGTCCCAGGAGGCGTGCGGCGGGATCGGCGGCACGGCCGGGTCCGTCCGGAAGTCGATGACGTACGGCCGGTCCGCGGCCAGCGCACTGCGCCAGGCCGGTGTCACCGTCCCCGGCGTCTCCACCCGCTCGCCGTCGAGGCCGAACAGGGCGGCGACCTCGGCGTAGGGCACGTCGGGGATGCTCTGCGAGGGTTCGAACTGCGGGGCGCCCTGCAGGGCGCGCATCTCCCAGGTGACCTGGTTGAGGTCCTGGTTGTTCAGCACCGCGACGACCAGCCGGGGGTCGGTCCACTGGTGGAAGTACTTCGCCGCGGTCAGGAGTTCGGCCAGGCCGTTCATCTGCATCGCGCCGTCCCCGACGAGCGCGATCGCCGGCCGGTCGGGGTGGGCGAACTTCGCGCCGATCGCGTACGGCACACCGGGGCCCATCGTGGCGAGGGTGCCCGACAGGGAGCCGCGCATGCCGTCGCGCATCCGCAGGTGACGCGCGTACCAGTTCGCGGCGGACCCGGAGTCCGCGGTGATGATCGCGTCGTCGGGCAGCAGCCCGTCCAGGGCGTGCACCACGTACTCGGGGTTGAGCGGTTCGGCCGGGACCTCGGCCCGCCGCTCCATGACCTCCCACCAGCGCGCGGTGCCCTTCTCGATGGTCTCGCGCCAGGCGCCGTCCCTGCGGCGGTCCAGCAGCGGTGCGAGACGGCGCAGCGTCTGGGCCGCGTCACCGACGAGATTGAGCTCGAACGGGTAGCGCAGGCCGACCATGGCCGGATCGATGTCGATCTGCACGGCGCGGGCCTGGTCGAACTCCGGCAGGAACTGCGTGTAGGGGAAGCTGGAGCCGACCACGAGGAGGGTGTCGCAGTCCCGCATCATCTCGTACGACGGCCTGGTGCCGAGCAGCCCGATCGCGCCGGTGACGTACGGGAGGGTGTCGGGCAGTGCGTCCTTGCCGAGCAGCGCCTTGGCGACGCCCGCGCCGAGGAGGCCGGCGACCTGCTCGACCTCGGCCCGGGCGTGCCGGGCGCCCTGCCCGATGAGGATCGCCGGCTTCTCGCCGGCGTTGAGGATGTCCGCGGCCCGCGCGAGGTCCTCGTCGGCGGGCACGGGGGCGTAGTGGCCGACGCCCAGGCTGGAGGGGACCTGCTTGAAGGCGTGGGAGGGCGGCTCGTAGTCCAGTTCCTGCACGTCGGCGGGGATGATCAGCGCGGTCGGGGTGCGGCCGGTGGCGGCGATGCGCATGGCCCGGTCCAGGACGTTGGGCAGCTGCTCGGGGACGGTGACCATCTCGCAGAAGGCGGAGGCGACGTCCTTGAACAGGGACAGCAGGTCGACTTCCTGCTGGTAGGAGCCGCCCATGGCGCTGCGGTCGGTCTGCCCGACGATGGCGACGACGGGCACGTGGTCGAGCTTCGCGTCGTACAGGCCGTTCAGGAGGTGGATCGCGCCGGGTCCGGAGGTGGCGGCGCAGACCCCGGTCCGCCCGGAGAACTTGGCGTAGCCGACGGCCTGGAGGGCGGACATCTCCTCGTGCCGCGCCTGGATGAACCGCGGCCGGTCCTCGGCCCGTCCCCAGGCGGCGAGGAGTCCGTTGATGCCGTCCCCCGGGTAGGCGAAGACGTACTTCACGCGCCACTCACGCAGTCGCTGCAACACGTAGTCGGCAACTTTCATCGTCCTGCTCCCTTGAGATCGGGTCCGATCGGTTCCGCCCCCGTCCGCCCCGGCGTTCCGCCCCCGGCCACCCCTGTCCGCCCCCCTTCCGCCCCGTCGCGCCTCCGGCGTCTGCCCGGCCGGGTCCGTCCCATGCGGGGGCGGTCGGGGCCGGATTCCGGGAGGGTGGTAAGGGGCGTCCGGCGCGGGTAGCCGCAGGGCAGGGCAGGAAGCGGCGGACGCCCCGGGAGGCCCCAGCGAAAGGCGCACACACGGAAAGAGGCGCACACAGTGAAAGGCGCACACCATGAGCGACACCGACCCCACAGGCGACAACGTGTACCAGCTGCCGAACCCCGACCAGCCCGGTGAAATGCAGCCGGACCTGGAGAACGCCCTCGCCGAGCCCGATCTCGACGAGCGGCTCGACACCGGCGAGTCGCCACCCGAGCGCCCGTACGCGGCCGCGAACCACGGCACGACCCTGCGCGAGCAGCACACCGGGGAGAGCCTGGACCAGCGCCTGGCCCGGGAGGTCCCGGAACCCGACCCGACGCAGCCCGGTGACGACGACGGAGTCGGCGACCTCCCGGGCGGCGAGGGCGAACCGATGGACCCGCAGGCCGGCACCGCGCGCGCCGGCCGCCTGGTCCCGGTGTACGACGCCGAGGCGGGGCGGCGCCTCGCCGTTCGCGCGAGCGACGTGGGCATCGACGGGGGTGCGGCGGCGGCCGAGGAGGCCGCCATCCATGTGATCGAGGAGCTTGAGCCGGAGGAGGACGAGGACGCCCGCGCCCCGGGGGAGGACTCCGGATGACGCCGGAGCAGGCCGGTGACCGGGCAGGGCAGGTCGTCGCCTCTCCGCTGCCGGCCGCCTGCCGGAGGTGATGCCGGAGGGTGTACGGACGTATCGTGCCGGGTCACCGCCGTGCGGGACCGCTCCCGGCGGCGTCCGGAGGGCCCGCAGGGGTCCTGCCCGAGCGGTCCGGGTGCCGGCGCCGTTCCGGGGCATCGGCGGGCCGTGCCGTTTCCCGTTTCCCGATGGCCGTCCGGGGCAGGGGCGGGCCATGGATGATTCGCGAAGCACCACCGACTTCCACCTCGTGGACATGGCCCTGCACGCCGAGGGCGAGGGGTGCCCGGGCACCGGCCCCCGCCCGGAGCGGTCCGATCCGGTCGAGCTGCCCGAAGGGGCGCTGGTCACGCTGTGCATCGTCTTCCGGTTGGGCCGTGACGTGGACGGGCTCGCCTACACCGAGACCCGGGTCCGGGACGGCACCGTCGAGGCGGCGCAGGAGACCCAGCTCGGCGGGTTCCGGGCGGGCGGCCCGTACGAGATCCACCTGCAGCCCGAGCGCCTTCCCATGGGGCACGCCGCGATCGGTGCCTACGAGGTCCACGGAGTCTTCACCGACCGGCACCGGCGCCCGCTCGCCAGCGCGTACCGGCGCTACCGCATCGTGCCCGCGCCCGAGCCCGGGCAGAGGCACGGGCAGGGGGCCGGGCAGGGGCACGCCGAGCGCGCCGGCTCAAAGTCATCGGCGGTCTGACGGGATCCCCCGGGCGAAGGAGCGCCCATGGGTGCGACGGGTCGTGAACTCTATGAACGAAAGGATGACCGGGGTGCCCTCGCCGGGCCATCGTCTGAGGGGACGTTACCGCCGGAACGCCGAGCGGTGACGCACCGGGCCGCGTCCGGGTCGGGTGGTCCGGGCTCTCCCCCACGGTGCCCGGATCCGGGCCGGGCGGCAGGCCGAAATTCGGCTGCGGCATGCCGCCATGGACGCGAATTTCCACCGCGGCCATGACAAGTTTCCGCCTGTTTTGCTGCTTTCTGTTTGCACGAGAGGCGCGCACGAAATCTATTGGCGGCCGGGATAGGGCCGCCACCGCACCCGGGGAAAGAACAGGGCCGGGAAATTCCGGTTGCGCGGCGTCTTGACGGTTTCGGCACGGCGAATTGACGAAACGCAAGCGCGGCCGGCACGGATCGTGCCGGCCGCGCCTTCGGCGGGGTTATCCGCCCATCCCCCAGCGGACCGGGGCGATCTGCTTGGACATGATGGTGATGAGCTCGTAGGCGGCGTGCGAGGCCGCGATCGAGGTGATGCCCGCGTGGTCGTACGCGGGCGCGACCTCCACGATGTCGGCGGAGACCAGCCGGCAGTCGGACAGCCCGCGCAGGATCTCCAGCAGTTCGCGGGAGGTCATGCCGCCCGCCTCGGGCGTGCCGGTGCCGGGGGCGTGCGCCGGGTCGAGGACGTCGATGTCGATGGAGACGTAGAGGGGCCGGTCGCCGACCCGCTCGCGCAGCTGCTGGGCTATCTCGTCCACCCCGCGCCGCATCACGTCCGCCGAGGTGACGATGCCGAAGCCGAGCTTGGCGTCCTCGTCGAGGTCCTTCTTGCCGTAGATCGGGCCGCGGGTGCCGACGTGGCAGAGGGCGGAGGTGTCGATGACGCCCTCTTCCACGGCCCGGCGGAAGGGCATCCCGTGGGTGTACTGCTGGCCGAAGTAGTCGTCCCAGGTGTCCAGGTGGGCATCGAAGTGCAGGACGGCGACGGGCCCGTGCTTCTTGGCCACGGAGCGCAGCAGGGGCAGCGCGATCGTGTGGTCGCCGCCCAGCGTCATCAACCGTGCTCCGTCGGCGAGCAGTTCGTCGGCGGCGGCTTCGATCGTCTCCACCGCCTCGGCCGTGTTGAACGGGTTGGCGCTGATGTCGCCGGCGTCCGCGACCTGGCTGTAGTGGAAGGGGTAGACGTCCTGGGCCGGGTTGTAGGGGCGCAGGGTGCGGGACGCCTCGCGGATGGCGTTGCCGCCGAAGCGGGCGCCGGGGCGGTAGGTGACACCGCCGTCGAACGGGACGCCGACCACGGCGATGTCCGCCTTCTCCACCTGGTCGAGGCGGGGGATCCGGCCGAACGTGGCCTGACCGGCGAAGTGCAGCGTCCTGTCGGTCTCGGTCGGCGGCAGCGGCGGGGTCACGCCGTTGGGCTGGGCGGTCATGGTGCGATCTGTGCCTTTCCAGGGGTCACTGCGGCGGGTTGCCGTGCTTGCGGGACGGCAGATCGGCGTGCTTGCCGCGGAGCATCGCGAGGGCGCCGATCAGCGTCTCGCGGGTC
This sequence comes from Streptomyces sp. NPDC090445, assembly GCF_044769385.1. NCBI lineage: Bacteria > Bacillati > Actinomycetota > Actinomycetes > Kitasatosporales > Streptomycetaceae > Streptomyces > Streptomyces sp. NPDC090445. The sequence goes on from NZ_JBIVXV010000016.1 coordinate 167,490, forward strand.
TCGGCGGGGTCGATGACGTCGTCGACGAGGCCGCGTTCGGCCGCGTAGTACGGGT